>JARKNV010000039.1 GCA_029976065.1 Selenomonadales bacterium | reverse complement strand
ACCCATGTGCGTGCCGCCGGCGACATCGGCCTGTTCAAGATCGTTTCGGAGTCGGGCATCGCCGCCGGTGTGCGGCGCATCGAAGCCCTGACCGGGCTGGGGGCGCTCCACTATGCCCGGCGCCTGGAGGAAGACAGCAGGAAAATCTCATCTCTGGTCAAGGCCGAAGGGGGCGACGCAGTGGAAAAGGTGGTCCGCCTCATCAGCCGCCAGAAGGAGATGCAGCGAGAGATTGATACGCTCCAGAGCCGCCTCAACGCCTCCGCTTCGGCGGATCTCCTGGCAGGCGCGCGGGAGATCGGCGGCGTGAAGACCCTGGCCGTGAAGGTTGACGTGGCCGATGTGAAAGGGCTCCGCGAACTGTCAGACACCCTCAAGGACCGTCTCGGTTCCGGGGTCATCGCCATCGGAACGGAGATAGACGGCAAGGCAACCCTGCTGGTGGCGGTAACGAAAGACCTGACCTCCCGCTTCCGGGCCGGTGACCTGATAAAGGGCATCGCCCCCATCGTCGGCGGCAGCGGCGGCGGCAAGCCGGAGCTGGCCCAGGCGGGCGGCGGCAAGCCGGAAATGCTGGCCGAGGCGCTGGACAAGCTGTACGAGCTGGTGGCGTAGGGGCGGGGTCATCCCGCCCTGGATGCTCCTGATGTCATGCCCTAGAGGGCGGGATGACCCCGCCCCTACAGAGGTAGATACGCCCGTTATTCTGGAGAACCATTCCATGCAAAAACTCATAGAAAAAGCCAACACCCTGCTGGAGGCGCTTCCCTATATCCGGCGCTTCAGCGGCAAGACCATCGTCATCAAGTACGGCGGCCACGCCATGGCCGACGAGGCCCTGAAGCGGTCCTTCGCGCTGGACATCATCCTGCTCAAGTACATCGGCATCAACCCGGTCATCGTCCATGGGGGCGGCCCCCAGATCAACGAGACCCTCAAGCGTTACGGCATCGTCTCCGAGTTCGTGCGCGGCTTGCGGGTCACCGACGCCGCGACCATGCGCGTGGTGGAGATGGTGCTCACCGGCCAGGTGAACCGGGAAGTGGTGGGGTACATAAACCAGCACGGCGGCAAGGCAGTGGGGCTGTCGGGCAAGGACGGCGGTCTGCTCCTGTGCGAGAAGCTCCTCCAG
>JARKNV010000036.1 GCA_029976065.1 Selenomonadales bacterium | reverse complement strand
ACCCGCGGGTCGCCCCGGCCGTAGCCGCCGCCGTCGCCAAAACCGCCATCGAAACAGGCGTGGCGAGAGTCAAAGTCGATCCGGAAGAAATTCGCGCCAAGACAGCAGCCCGGGTAGGCCGGTAAACAGCACTACTAAAGGCCGGAGGATGATATCCTCCGGCCTTCCTCATGCCCTAATGGTCGCCCAGCAGTGACGCCGCCTGCAGCTTGCGGAATTCCAGGCCGGCGAAGTGCAGCCTCTCACCGCCCGGCGGCCCGGCCGCCGTCATCGTCTCCATCATCCGCCGGCCCAGCCCGTACAGCACCGCCTCGTTCTCCGCCACCGGCAGAAGCACGAAGCGGCCGCTTTCCCCCTCGGCGGCCAGCTCCACCGTCAGGAACCCGTCCTCCAAGAAAACGCGGAACTCGTCCAACTGCAACTGCAGGTTTTGTCCGCCCACAAACTCGTACCCGCCGATAAACCGCAGCCAGGCCGGCGGGATAGGGGAGGGGGCGCAGCGCTTGCCCACCGCCGACACCCGCGGCCCGTCGCGGAGAAAAACGACATCCTCGCCGTTCACCGTCCGGAAAGCCACCGCCACATCCTTGCCGAACAGCGTAAGCGGCACCGGCACCGCTCCGCCCAGCAGCAGCGCGGGCGTCAGCCAGCCGTCCTCCCCCGGCGTAAGCCGCAGCCTCCAGCCCCGCGCCTCAAGCTCCGGACGGGCGCCGGACGTCACCTTCGCCAGCCCCGCCGCCGTGCCGTAGCAGCCTCCCGGGTCCGCCGCCGGCGCACCGGGCGGAGGCGGCGCCTTCACGGCCGTGTCCGTTCCCGGCGTAAGCCCCGTCTTCACGGCAACAGCCGCCTTCATAAGCCCGACAACCGCATCCTTCGAGCGGGCGCCGGCCGAATTGGTCATCACGATCACCCCCAGCCCGTGGTCGGGGGCGGCCAGCACATGGCAGCGGAAAAGATACGTCTCCCCGCCGTGGCCGGCGATCCGGCCCGCGTAAGCAAGTTCCGGGTACTCAAGGAAAAACTCCAGCCCGATGCGGAAAGTCCCGTCCAGCGGCGAAGCCGGCTGCTCGCGCAGCAGCTCCCGCGCCGCCGCCGGCGACAGCACCTGCCGTCCGCCGCTCTGGCCCGCGCCGAACAGCATCGCCAAAAACCGACCCAGGTCCGCCGCGCTCGTGTACAGGCCGCCTGCCGGCACATCGCGGATGCCGACGTCCCGGCCTTCCCGTCCGTCCCGGTCGTAGCCCTTCGCCAGGCAGCCGACGACCTCCGGCCGGGGGGCGAAGGACGAATGGGCCATCCCCAGCGGCGCCAGCAGCTCCCGGTCCAGGTAGCCGGCATACGGCTCGCCCGCCGCCCGCTCCACCGCCACCCCCGCCAGGCACGAGCCCACATTCGAATAAGCGGCCATATAGCCGGGCGGATACGCCGCATACTCCTCCCTCAGCCGGGCGACGATCGTCGTGAACGGCGGCGGGTCGTCCCCCCACATCCCCCCCACGATATCGCTCGGCAGGCCCGCATGGTGAGTCAGCAGCAGCCTGAGCGTCACCGGCGGCCCGGGCGGAAAACGCGACCGCAGCGAAAACTCCGGCACATAATCCGTCACCGGGCGGTCAAGCGCCAGCGCCCCCCGGTCGCACAGCTGCATCACCGCCGCGGCGTTCAGCAGCTTGGAAACCGAGCCGGCGCGGTAAACGGTATCAGGCCCCGCCGGCACGCCGCCGGCCTCGTCGGCCCACCCGAAGCCCCGCGCCCAGACGACCTTATCCCCGTCCACCACCGCCGCGCTCACACCCACCAGTTTGTACCTCGCCATCTCCCTGTCGATAACGGCGGCGGCGTAAGCGTCAAACGCCTGCCAGTCGCCCTGCGGCGGCAAGGGCGGCGGCGCGACCGCCGGCGCGCAAGCGGCCAGAACCAGCAAACCGGCGAGGACAACAAGGGTAATGCGGCGCATAACCTTCCCTCCCTGCCAGGGTGGTCCAATCACGTCGCCGCATACCTTCGCCGCCGCGTCCGGCAACCCCTGCCTGCCCCGCCGGTCGCCAGAAAATATGCAGAAATAACCTACAGCAGGAATTGGATTCCATATGTCGAAAAAACAAACTAACAGTAAAAATCTCCCACCGCAGAAATCTTCACGCCATACTGCCCTGGGAGCGTTCATCGGGTGTCTCCTGCAATCGTCTTACTTAAAAAGGGAGGTTAAAACCTTGACTGAAGAAGAGAAAGAACAAACCGGACGCCGCTCGGCGGCGGAAATCCTCGACATGTTCGCTGAAATCGCCCCGTACCTCAACAACGCCGTCGCCGGCGACATCGGCGTATCGGTCATCAAGGACGGGGTATATATCGCCTACGTCCCGGCCGATTCCTTGAATCTCGGCAACAAAGTCGGCGATCCGGTCAAGGGCAAAGTGAGCAAAAGATGCCTGGAAACCGGCGCAACCCTCTCGGAAATCGTATCGCGGGAAAAATCCGCCTACGGCGTTCCCTATGCCGCCTGCGCCCTGCCGATCAAAGACGGCGACAAAGTGGTCGGCTGCGTCACCACCACCCAAACCGTCGACAAGCAGGAAAAAATCCAGGCCGCGGCCGGCGAACTGGCGTCCTCCGCCCAAGAACTCACCGCCGGCATGGAAGAGCTTGCGGCCGGCGCTCAGACCGTCGCCTCCGCCAGCCACGACCTCGGCAAACTAGGGCAGGAACTCGCCGTCGCCGCCAAACAGACCGACGACATCGTCGCCTTCATCAAAAACATCGCCGACCAGACCAACCTGCTCGGCCTCAACGCCGCCATCGAAGCGGCCCGGGTGGGCGAACTGGGGCGCGGCTTCGGGGTAGTCGCCGAAGAAGTCCGCAAACTCGCCAACGCCAGCTCCGAATCGGTCAAAGAAATCACCAGCGCCCTCAAAACCATCCAGACCTCCGTCAACGCCCTCGCCGAAAAGAGCGGCACCATCGACGGCAACATCAACTCCCAGGCCGCCTCCGTCCAGGAAATGGCCAAAGCCTCCCAGGCGCTCGCCGCCCTCGCCAGCGAACTCACCCAGGTAGCCGCCTCGCTTTACAACAACCGCTAGCCCTCGCGAACGGCAGCAATAAAAGGCAACCCGCCAACTGTGGGTTGCCTTTCGCTTGATCAGGGGCGCTATTTTGTCCGCAGTGCGTTATACGAAGCCGCGGAAACGTGGGCGATGAAATTGCTGGCGTATGCCTCCGGACGGCCCGATGCGGCAAAAACGCTGATAAGAATCCTGTCCCGGCCGTCGTCCACGATGCCCACATCGCACAACAGGCCGGGCAGTGACCCCACCTTGTGCATCACCCTGCTCTTCTGCATGAAGCGGGGAAGCTCCTCGCGGAAAACGGTATTGGCCAGTTCCTCCTTCAGAATCGCCGACAGCTCCTTGCCCAGGTAGGTTTCGTTATAGATCGCCTCGAACACCGCCGCCATCTCGCGGGGCGTCGTCACGCTATGGTAGCCGTAGCGGCGGAAAGCCTCGCCGCTGTGAATCCGCGTCTGCGTGAGGCGGAGATCGGCCAGAACCCTCGTCAAAGCATCCGGCCGACGGGCGGCGATATCATCGAGGAGGCGGTAAAAAGCGGGATTATCGCTCGTCACCATCATCGCCTCGATGCTCCGGTCGTACGCGCGTTTTTGCCCGGGCGAGGCATCGGCGTAGAGATACCGGTACACCGCCAGCGCCACCACCAGCTTATGGGTCGACGCGGTCGGAAAAACCCTGTCGCCGTTAATCTCCACCGTCCGGCCGTCGCCGAGATTCTTGGCGAAAATCCCCGCCTGGCCGTCGAATCGTCCGACTTCGAGGCGGACGCTCTGCGCCGGATCGGCCGGGACGCTCCCGGCCTGCGGCCCCGGTTCGGGCTTGGGTGCGGGAGTAGTCGCGCAAGCCGCCGACAGCATGATCACCACCAGGAAGACCGCCAGCCGTATGGCCATCGCCCACCCCCCTTGTCCGGCCGGAGGAAAAAATGGCGCCCGGAACGAATAATACCAACAACTCTCATGCGGCCTTAACCGCCGCATCTACAAGTGTGGCTGTCCGGCCCATAAAATATACCGACCGGAGTGGCGGCAAATGCTTGAATACCTGCTGACAATAACCAAACACCTCTTCCAGGAAATGACCGTCCTGCTCTTCATGGTCTTCCTGCTGGCCAAGACCAAGGGCTTCAACTCCATCATGCACAAACAGGAAGCCTCGTCCGCCGACAAGCTTCTCCTCACCCTCCTGTTCGGCGTCATCGCCATCCTCGGCACCTACACCGGCATGCCCGTCGACGGCGCCATCGCCAACACCCGAGCGGTAGGCGCCGTCGTCGGCGGCCTCGTCGGCGGTCCGTTCGTCGGCGCCGGCGCCGGCCTCATAGCCGGCGTGCACCGCCTCTTCTTCGGCGGCGCCACCGTCTACGCCAGCGCCGTCTCCACCGTCCTCGAAGGCTTCATCGCCGGCCTGCTCGCGCCGAAAATCAACCTGCGGAAAGAGCGCTGGCGTCACGCCCTCCTGCTCACCGCCGCCCTCGAACTCATCCACATGCTGATACTCCTCCTGTCGCCCTCCAAAGAACAGGCAGTGGAAATCATCAAAGCCATCGGCCCGCCGATGATCATCATCAACTCCATCGGTGTCGCCGCCTTCCTCGCCGTCATCGACACCCTCTCGCGCGAACGGGAAAAAGTCGAAGGCGCCGCCGCCCAGCTCGCCCTGAAAATCGCCAACAAAACCCTCACCTACATGCGCAAGGGCCTCAACGCCGCCTCCGCGACGCGGACGACAAAAATAATCGCCGACAACGTCGAAAACATGGCCGCTGTCGCCATCACCTCCCGCGACCGCATCCTCGCCTTCGAAGGCCTGGGCAAAGACCACCACATTCCCGGCTCGGACAGCGGCATCATCACCGCCAGCACCCGCCAGGTTCTCGAGACGGGGAAATACCTCGTCGTCCAGCGTAAGGAAGGCATCGGCTGCGCCAATCCCCAATGCCCGCTGGCCTCCAAAGTCGTCGTGCCGCTCACCTACCGCGCCGAAGTCGCCGGCGCGCTCGTACTCTACAAAGCAGCCGAAAACGGCATATCCCCCTTCGAGGTCGAACTCGCCATCGGCCTCGGCCAGCTTGTCTCCACCCAGATCGAAGTCAGCGGCGGGGAACTGGAGGCCGAACTGAGAGCCCGGGCAGAAATCAAAGCCCTGCAGGCCCAGATAAACCCCCACTTCCTCTTCAACGCCATCAACACCATCGTCTACTACTGCCGCAAACAGCCCGAAACGGCCCGCGAACTGCTCCTGCACCTCGGCCAATTCTACCGCAACAACATCAGCGGCCTCGAAGAACTCGTCGACCTGGAAACGGAAATTCGCCACGTCGACTCCTACGTCCACATCGAAATGGCCCGCTTCTACGGCAAACTCAAAGTCCTCTACGACATTCCCCCCGATTGCAGCTGCCTGCTGCCGCCGCTCATCCTCCAGCCCCTCGTCGAAAATGCCATCCGCCACGGCATCTACCCCAGGAAAAAAGGCGGCACCGTCAAAGTATCCGCCCGCCTGGACGCCGGCAACGTCCTGCTCGCCGTCGAAGACGACGGCGTCGGCATGGACCCCGTCCTCGCCGCCCGGGCGCTCGAAAACGACCCCGGCCGCAAGACCATCGGCCTCGCCAACGTGAACGGCCGGCTCAAAAGCATCTACGGCGACGCCTCCGGCCTCAGGCTAGAAAGCGCCCCCGACCGGGGGACCCGCGTAACGATCACCATTCCCGGCGAGAGGACTGATAGAGATGCCGCTCAAAGCGCTGATAGTTGACGACGAATTCCCCGCCCGCGAAGAACTGGCCTGCATGCTCGAAGAAACAGGCGCCGTGGCGGTAGTCGGCACCTGCGAAGACGGGGAAGAAGCTCTCGAATTCCTGCGGGAACGGCCCGTCGACGTCGTTTTCCTCGACATCCGGATGCCGACCATGGACGGGCTCGCGGCCGCCAGGGAAATCCTGGCCCTTCCCGACCGTCCCCGCGTCATCTTCACCACCGGCTTCAGCGAACACGCCGTCAAAGCCTTCGAACTCGAAGCCAGCGACTACCTCGTCAAGCCCTACGCCCAAGACCGGCTCGAAATGGCCATCCGCAAAGTCCGGGACTTCTACGGCGGCGGCGCAAAACCCGCCGGCCTGCCGCCGGTGGGCGTCGAGACCGGCGGCAAGCTGCCCGTGTGGGCCAACGGCCGGCTCGTCCTCCTGAACACCGCCGACATCTTCTTCGCCAAAGCCGCCGGCAAAAGAAACACCCTCATCGTCGCCCGCAAAGGCCAATTCTCCACCAGCACCACCCTGCGCGAACTCGAAGTCCGGCTCAGCCGGGCCAACTTCGTCCGCACCCACAAAAGCTACCTCGTCAACGCCGAACTCATCGAAGAAGTCGTACCCTGGTTCAACAACACCTACCTGCTCGTCCTCCAGGACTGTCCCGTGCGCGATATTCCGGTCGCCCGCCACTACGTCCGCGACTTCAACCTCCACATGCACCTTTAGCGCCGGCTCCCGGCGCGGGCTGTCAGACCGGAAATATGGTATCTTAGTCCAGCTTTTAAGACAAAGGTCGGTGGGGCAACCTATAATAAAAGAAATATTCCGGCAGAAATCCCATCCGCAAAATATAGCAGGAGGGATGCTCAGTGGGGAGAGAGAAAAGGAACAAAGTCCTATTTTCCGGCTACGCCCGGCTGCCTGACGGCACCTGTGGCGCCGAGGTCATCAAAATCATCGGCGTCGTAGTCGTCGTGGACATGGACGACGACGGCCGCATCCTCGACGCCGAATGCACCCTGCCCACCGGCGTGGCCCGCAAACTCGTCGCCGAAATCCTCATCGGCCAATCGCTCGCCCGCGACCAGGAAAAACTGCTCGCCCAGCTGGCCACCGTCTTCCAGGACAGCAGCCTGCGGGCCCTCATCTCCGCCATCCGCGCCTTGTACAACCGCTACGCCAGCCACATCGAGGTGCAGCAGGCGCGCCTCACCATCCCAGTGCTGCCCGACCGGCGCTACGACAACCGGGACGCCACCGCCAGCTGACGCCGCATTATTGCCCTGGCCAACCAGTCATATATTAAGGGGGAGAATAAATGAAACCGCTTAAAGACATCGTCGTACTCGATCTCACGCGCGTCCTCGCCGGCCCTTATTGCGGCATGGTCCTCGCCGACTACGGCTGCAACGTCATCAAAATCGAATCCCCGGGCGAAGGCGACGACTCCCGGGCCTTCGGGCCCTTCGTCGGCAAAGAAAGCGCCTACTTCATGAGCCTCAACCGCAACAAACGCTCCATGACCCTCAACCTCAAGGAGCAGGAGGCCCGCGAACTCTTCAAAAAAATGGTCGCCAAAGCCGACATCGTCCTCGAAAACTACCGCCCCGGCACGATGGAGAAATTCGGCCTCGGCTACGACGAACTAAAAAAACTCAACCCCCAAATCATCTACGGCGCCTGCTCCGGCTTCGGCCACACCGGCCCGTACAGCCAGAAGCCCGGCTATGACATACTTGCCCAGGCCATGGGCGGCATCATGAGCATTACCGGCCCCGAAGACGGCGAGCCGGTCAGGGTCGGCGCCTCCATCGGCGACATCATCGCCGGCCTCTTCACCACCATCGGCGTCCTCATGGCCCTCCACCACCGCACCCTGACCGGCGAAGGGCAGAAAATCGACGTCTCCATGCTCGACTGCCAGGTAGCCATCCTCGAAAACGCCATCGCCCGCTACTTCGTCAACGGCGTCGCTCCCAAGCCCCTCGGCACCCGCCACCCCTCCATCACCCCCTTCGACGCCTTCAAATCCAAAGACGGCGCCATCATCGTCGGCGCCGGCAACGACCGCCTGTGGGAAAAACTCTGCGACATCATCGGCCGCCCCGAGCTCAAGGCCGACGAACGCTTCAAAAGCAACGCGCTCCGCACCCAGAACTTCAAGGACCTTTACACCTACCTCAACAGCGCCTTCCAGGACAAGGCCACGGCCGAATGGATCGTCGACCTCGAAGCCGCCGGCATCCCCTGCGGCCCAATCAACCCCATCGACAAAGTCGTCACCGACCCGCAAATCCTCTCCCGCGAAATGATCGTCGAAACCAGCCACCCCGTAGCCGGTCCGGTCAAGATGGCCGGCGTGCCCATCAAAATGTCCGCCACTCCGGGCAGCGTCGACACGCCGGCGCCCATGCTCGGGCAGCACTCGGCGGAGATCCTCGGCGAAATCCTCGGCCTCACGCCCGCAGACGTCGAAGGCCTCCGCAAGCGCAACATACTGTAACCGCAAAAAAACGGGGGAGCAGGTCTAAAGCCTGCTCCCTCTGCGTGCCGCTCAGGCCCCGGCCCTTCGGCCGGCCAGCCTGAAAAGCTGCGCGACGAACCATTTTAGCAGTATGCCGATAACGACATAAATAGGCAAACCGTAGTAAAACTTCCAGTGCAGCGGGACATAAAGCCCCAGGCCGACGAGAGCCGGTTCGGCCGCCAGCGTAAACAGCACGGCGGTGACGGTAATCGCAATCGCAAATTGCTTCCAGGCGGGGAAATACTGATAAACAAGCATATAAATCACCGGCAGGGCGGAGAGGTTCACCTCCTCGAACCGCGGGAACAGCGGCGCGAGTTCGGCCGGATAATACCAGAAGCCCAGCTCGTAACCGATGTGATCCAGCGACTCGGCCAAGATCAGCACCCAGGAACCGTACAACGCCAACTCCGGCAGTTGCTCCCGCTTCGCCAGCCGTGCGAAAATCAGCCAGGGGATGATAAACATCGCCAGCTGCAACCACCATTCGGGGCTCAGGAAGTCATGCTCCAGCCAGGATGCGATATCGAGGTCGGTCATCTTCTCCTGCAGCTCCAGCATCAACCTGTCATCCGGAGTTAAAGCTTTAACCCTCTCACCCCCTCAGGCGGCGCACCGCTCAGACGCCGTCCCGGTCGCTGCCGTTATCCGCGTGCAGTTTGGCGATCTCATCGACAAGATGTTGCTTCTCCCGTTCCCGGTAAGCGTGGCCGGCCAGCGTCGCAAGCGTCGCGCCAACCGCGACGCCGAGCAAAAACCGCAGCATTGTCGTCCCTCCTTCTCCAAACTTACATAACTATTATGCATTGCCGGCCGCCCTTTATATACAGGAGGTATTGGCCGGTCGCGCCGCGAAAACGGTAATAAGCGCCACACCGCAACCTTAAGCATTCGGGAGGGAAACAATGACCCGCGACTGGTACCGCGAAGACATCGCCGCCGCCGCCGCCGGCCTCGGCGCCGACCTCCGGCGCGGCCTCGAAGCCGGCGAAGCCGCCGCCCGCCTAAAAAAACACGGCGATAACCAGCTCGCCGAGCGTCGCCGCGACACGCTCCTGCAAAAGCTCGCCGGCCAGTTCAAGGACTTTCTCGTCCTCATCCTCCTCGGCGCCAGCCTTTTCTCGCTGCTCATCGGCGAACTCGCCGACGCCGGGGTCATCCTCGCCATCGTCATCCTCAACGCCATCCTTGGCGTCGTTCAGGAAAGCAAAGCCGAACAGGCCCTCGACGCCCTCAGGAAAATGGCCGCCCCCACCTCCAAGGCCATCAGAGACGGCGCCGTCCTCGCCATCCCCTCGCGCCAGCTCGTTCCCGGCGACATCGTCCTCCTCGAAGCCGGCGACTTCGTGCCGGCCGACCTCAGGCTCAGCGAAGCCGTCAACCTCAAAATCGACGAAGCCTCCCTGACCGGCGAATCCGTGCCGGTCGACAAGACCGACGCCGTCCTGCCGGCCGACGCCGTCCTCGCCGAACGGCGCAACATGGCCTACATGGGCACCACCGTAACCTACGGCCGCGGCCGCGGCATCGTCGCCGCCACCGGCATGGACACCGAAATCGGCACAATCGCCCGCCTCCTCGAAGACTACGACGAAGAGCAGACCCCCCTGCAAAAAAACCTCGCCCGCTTCGGCCGCCTCCTCGGCGGGCTCTGCCTGGCCGTCTGCATCGTCATCTTCGCCCTCGGCGTCTACAACGGCTATCGCGACGGCGGCCTCACCTTCGACGCAATCCGCCTCCTCCTCATGACCGCCGTAAGCCTGGCCGTGGCGGCCATTCCCGAAGGCCTGCCGGCCATCGTCACCGTCGTCCTCGCTCTCGGCATGCAGCGGATGGTCAAAAAGAATGCCCTCGTCCGCAAACTGCACGCCGTCGAAACCCTCGGCAGCACCACCGTCATCTGCTCCGACAAAACCGGCACCCTCACCCAGAACCAGATGACCGTCACCGGCATATACACCGCCGGGCGCCTCTTCACCGTCAGCGGCGCCGGCTACGACCCTCAAGGCGCCTTCCTGCTGGCCGGCCGCGCCGTCGCCCCCCGCGAAGACGCCGACCTCGCTATGCTCCTCAAAGGCGGCCTCCTCGCCAGCGACGCCCGCCTCCGCACACAGGACGACGGCGTCCACGCCATCGTCGGCGACCCCACCGAAGGCGCCCTCGTCGTCGCCGCCGCCAAAGGAGGCTTCGGCAGGGACGACGCCGTCGCCGCCCACCCCCGCCTGCAGGAAATACCCTTCGACTCCGACCGCAAACTCATGACCACCCTCCACGCCGACGGCGGCAAGGTCATCGCCTTCGTCAAAGGCGCGCCCGACATCCTCCTCACCAAAACCGTCCGCATCCTCGAAAACGGCCAAGAGCGCGAAATGACCGCCGCCGATGCCGCCGCCGCGGCCGCCGCCACCGGCGAAATGGCCGTCCAGGCCCTCCGCGTCCTCGCCGTCGCCTACCGCACCTTCGCCGCCCTGCCGGCCGAAATCTCCCCCGACGCCATCGAACGCGACCTCACCTTCGTCGGCCTCCTCGGCATGATCGACCCGCCCCGCCCCGAAGCCCGCGACGCCGTGGGCGTCTGCAAAGCCGCCGGCATCCGCCCCGTCATGATAACCGGCGACAACCCGGCCACCGCCCTCGCCGTCGCCCGCGAACTCGGCATCACCGACGCCGGCGGCGCCGTGCTCACCGGCAGCCAGCTCGACGCCCTCGGCGGGGAAGAACTCCGCGCAACCGTCAAAACCGTCAACGTCTATGCCCGCGTCTCTCCCGCAAACAAAGTCGCCATCGTCGACGCCCTCCGGGCCAACGGCGAAATCGCCGCCATGACCGGCGACGGCGTCAACGACGCCCCCGCCCTCAAGCGGGCCGACATCGGCGTCGCCATGGGCATCACCGGCACCGACGTCACCAAAGGAACGGCCGACATGGTCCTCACCGACGACAACTTCGCCAGCATCGTCGCCGCCGTCGAAGAAGGCCGCGTCATCTTCGCCAACATCAGGAAATGCGTCTTCTTCCTGCTCTCCTGCAACCTCGCCGAAATCATGATAATCTTCTTCGCCATCCTATTCGGCTGGCCCATCCCGCTCCTGCCCATCCACCTGCTGTGGCTCAACCTCGTCACCGACGCCTTCCCCGCCTTCGCCCTCGGCATGGAAAACAAAGAACCCGACGTCATGAAAATCGCCCCCCGCGACCCCCGCGAATCAATCATCAACCGCAGCCTGCGGCTCATGATCGCCCTCCAGAGCACCGTCATGACCGTCGCCGTCCTCGGCGCCTTCCAATACGCCCTGAAAGCCGGCCTGGAGCTCGACGCCGCCCGCACCGTGGCTTTCGCCACCCTCATCCTCAGCGAACTGCTGCGCTCCCTCTCCACCCGGTCGGAGCGTTACTCGCTGCTCGCCATCGGCGTCTTCGGCAACAAATATCTCAACGCCGGCATCGCCGCCTCCTTCGCCCTCCTCCTGCTCTCGCTCTACAGCCCGCTCGGCGCGGCCCTGAAAACCGTCCCCGCCGGTGCGAACGAATGGCCGATAATCGCCGCCTTCGCCGTGCTGCCCCTCTTCGCCGGCGAAGCGGGCAAAATGTTCCTCGCCCCCGGCGGCCGCGCCCGAGAGGAAAATCAGCTCCCGGCGGGGAAATAAACAATATATGTCGACGACAGGAGGCGATAACGTGAAGAAAAACATCCTGGCGCCCTTCGATGGGTCAACCAACGCCATCGACGCCCTGCGCGAGGCGATCTTCCTTGCCAAGGCCCTGAACGAGAAAGTCATTTTGCTCAACGTCCAGCCCACCTTCCACACCGTCCACACCAAAATCTTCTTCGGCGAACAAGACATCCACGAATATCAAATCCAGCTGTGCCGCGAAACGGCCGCCCCCGCCGTCCAAATCCTCAAGGAAAGCGGCGTCGCCTTCGACGTCCGCCTCAAGATCGGCATCCCCAAGGACATCATCCTCCAGGAAGCCGCCAAAGAAGGGGAGGAGGGGGTCCGCCTCATCGTCATGGGCTCCCGCGGCCTAAACCCCATCATCGGCGCCTTTCTCGGCACCACCAGCTACGGCGTGCTGCAGGAAGCCCCCTGCCCGGTTATGATCGTGCCGTACCGGGAACCGGACGACAACGCCCCCGAACTTCCCTGACAAGACAAGGGCAGGCCGCAGTTCTAGGCGCTGTCGCGCCAAGAACTTGCGCACTTACGTCTGCGGGCGCTTGCTAGCGTACGCCCCGAGTACGCGTCGCTGCGCGTCCTCGACGTGCCTTGCATCTGGAGGTCCTGAACGGCCTGCGCATAATTCGCTTTTAAAAAGAGCGCCCATCAGGGCGCTTTTTTTGGTCTATCAGAAAGTATAAACTTTCTGATAGACATAAGTGCAACTATGGCTTCGCCTGCGCGGCGACGCCAAGGTTTCTAATCTTCGCATATCTTTGCGGGAAAAGGGAAAAGTTAACAAGGTGTCAACCTCAGGAGGTGTTCTCTTTTGCAAGCATACCTCGGCGTCGACGTGGGCTCCGTCAGCACCAACGTCGCCGTCCTCGACGACGCCGGCGCCGTCCTCGACACCGTCTACCTCAGAACCCAGGGCAAGCCGATAGCCGCCATCCAGGAGGCCCTGCGCCGGACGCAGGAACTGCACCCCGGCCTCGCCGTCGCCGGCGCGGGCACGACCGGCAGCGGCCGCCACCTCGCCGGCGTGGTCCTCGGCGCCGACAGCGTCAAAAACGAAATCACCGCCCACGCCGTCGCCGCCATGCACATCCTGCCCGGCGTCAAAACCGTCCTCGAAATCGGCGGCCAGGACTCCAAAATCATCATCATCAGAGACGGCGTCGTCACCGACTTCGCCATGAACACCGTCTGCGCCGCCGGCACCGGCTCCTTCCTCGACCAGCAGGCCGCCCGGCTCGGCATCCCCATCGAAGACTTCGGCCGCCGCGCCCTCGAAGCCGCCGCGCCGGTGCGGGTCGCCGGGCGCTGCGCCGTCTTCGCCGAATCGGACATGATCCACAAGCAGCAGGCCGGCCACCGCATACCCGACATCCTCGGCGGCCTCTGCCAGGCCCTTGTGCGCAACTTCCTCAACAACGTCGGCAAAGGCAAACATATCGCCGGCCCCGTCCTCTTTCAGGGCGGGGTGGCCGCCAACGCCGGCATGGTGCGCGCCTTCGAGGAGGCGCTCGGCTGCCCGGTCGTCGTGCCCGAGCACTACGGCGTCATGGGAGCCATCGGCGCCGCCCTGCTCGCCCGGGAGGAAACCGGCGCGCGCGGCACCGCCTTCCGCGGCTTCGACCTCGTCGACTACCGTTTCCTGACCGCCGGCTTCGAATGCGACGGCTGCCCCAACGGCTGCGAAGTCGTAGAGATTAAATTGAACGAGCAAGTTATCGCGAGATGGGGGGATCGCTGCGGCAAGTGGACAAATAGTATAACAAAAAAATAGGGAGGGGAGCCCTCCGTATTGCCGGAAGCCGTCTAGAAGGCTCCAGATGCACGTCCTGATTTCGCCGGCCTTGTCAGCGCATTATACCTGGCGGCGATAGTCGGTACGAACAGTGTGCGGGGCGCACCGGATGCTCAACACCGCAGATGGACCTTATAGACGGCTTCCCCCTTTCTTGCGTTTGATGCAATCCACGAACGCCTCTATCCTGGTTGTCATCCCCACATCGCTGGCGTGTTCGTCGACGCTCAGCGTCAAGAGCGGCAGGCCGTAATCGGCGGCGATGTTCTTCAGCGCGTACTGGGCGACGATCTCGGGCATGCAGCCGAACGGGAAGGCGTGGATGATGCCGTCGTAGCCCTGACGGGCGCACTGCAGCGACGTGCCCACCGACTTGAGCCCGTCGCCGCCCACGTGACCGGAGAAATAAGGCCGGGCCTGGGCGAGATATTCGCGCTCCTCATTATACAGGCCGAAAGCCTGCAGCAGCGTCTTAGCGTACGCCCAGCCGCCGGTGTGGACAAACGTTTTCACCTCCACGCCCTGGCGGATCAAAGCGTTCTCTATCCAGCGGTTGGCGTACGGCTCCAGCAGCACGTAGAACTCGCCCACCAGCGCCACCCTGGGAGGCTCGGGGGCGTCGGCGCGGGCAAGCGAGGCCATGATGTCGACGATAAGGTCGCGACTGTAGTTTATCTCGGCAAAACTGCCGCCGAGAGCGATCTCGCCGGCGCCATACTCGCACAGATCGATGATCCGCCCGGGCGCGGCGGCGCGGGGGCCGTAATAGTTCCTGGCTTCGCTCAGGGCGTCGATGGCCCGCAGCTTTTTGACCGCCAGGGAGATGCTTCTCGCCACGGCGATACAACCCGCGCCCGGGGCGGCCCTGAGGAGGAAACGGTACAGATCGGCCAGCAGCCGTTCGGTGTTGAGCGACCAGAACGCGATCTCCCGGCCGTGGGCCAGGGCGGTCCGCTGCACCTCGCCGAAGAACCCGAACCGGCACTTGCCGGCCCCGCACATCGTCACGATCGTGTCGGCGCCGCGCTCCAGGCCCTCGAGGAAATTGCCCATGCTGATCTTGTAAGGCAGGCATACCCCCTCCGGCGAATGAAGAGTGCCCAGCTCGACCGTCCGCTTGCTGATCGGCGGCGCCTCCGCCACCTCGATCGCCAGGCTCTCCAGCATATGCCGGACAGGGGGGCTCAAATAACCCATGCCCGGGTAAGTAATCTTCATGGCCGCCGCCTCCATCCCACCAGGTCCCAGAAGGCCTCGACCCTCGTCGCCACGCCCGCCCGGCCTGTATGCTCGTCCAGATTGATCACCACATAAGGCTTGCCGCAGCCTTTGAGCACCCGCGCCTCCAGATACTCGTTCACCAGCGAATCCGGGCCGCAGCCGAAGCACGACACCAGGACGAGGCCGGCAATATCGGGACGGCGGGCGAAATAGCGGGTTGCCCCGGCCAGTTTGGCCGAAAGCTGCCAGTGGACGGCGGGGTCGAACCGGCGGGCCTCCCCGTACAGCTCCCTGCCGGGCACCTCGTCAGGCGTAACCGTCGCCACGCCCCTCGCCGCCAGCAGCGCGATGACGTCCCCCCCCAGAAAAGGGTCGTTGAGAATATAACTGTGGCCGATGACCGCCACCTGCGCTGTATCCGTACCGTCAGCCACCGGCCGTTCGCGCCACGCCGCCGCCGCCCGGCGGAAGCTCGCCAGACCGGCAATAGCGGAGCGGCCCACCCCGCCGGCGGCAGCCCGGATCGCCCGCCAACGCCAGAAAAGCCGTCGCCCGTCAACCTCGGGGGCGATCACCTGTCTGTCCTCCAAGCCGAAGGTATTGCGCACGATATCGGGCAGGCCGGCAAACTTGGCGCACATGAAATGGCCGGGATGATAGCAGGCGATGCGGGGCACGAACAGGCGGGATGAGCCGTCGATGAGCGCTTCGGCGTGGCCGAGGTAGAGCTTGAGCGGCAGGCATGAATCGTCGACAGCCAGAAACGTGCCGCGGTCCAGCACTGTTTTCGTCGTCGCGCCGGATACGTTTACCGGCACCCCGAGATTAGTGAAGAAATTCTGCCACAATTCGCCGAACTCGTGATAAAGCAGCGCCCGCGGAATGCCGACAGTAATAGACATGGCTTCCTCCCATCTTGACATAAACAATCAGGAACCGGAAGCGCGGTCGCGACCCTCACATTAGCTAGTATTATGGTCGGCCCCCTTTTTATTACTGGAAGTTCCCGCCGCGCCGAAGGATGGCAGCGGCGGCATATTCTTACAAGCCCCGTTCCGGCATATAATCTAACATCTCCTCGGAAAGGGTGTTGTTTATGGCCGCCTTGTTCAAAGAACGGGTAAGCAGCTTCGGGTCCCTCATCAGCCTCATCGCCGTCACCGCGATGCTGGCCGTGTTTTCCCTCTCCCTGCCGGAATTCCTGGCCTCCGCCGCCGGCCGGCTGTTCGCCGCCGCCTGGGCCATCCTGGCGCTCGTCATCTTCCTCGCCCACGCCCGCCGCCTGGCGGCGCAGCCCCGGCGCGTGCGCCTGCCGGGCCTGGCCGCCGGACGCGGGCCCCGGCCGCAAAAAGAAAAGCAGCCGGCCGTGCGCCTGCTGCGGGGCTGACCATCATAACCTGCCGAGCACGTCGTCCAGCGCCGCGAGGAGGGCGTCGATATCCCCGGCGCCCACCACCAGCGGCGGCTGGAAAGCCAGAACGTTGCGGTACAGCCCGTTCTTGCCGACCAGGAAGCCCCTGTCCTTCAGCCCCTCGAGCACGACATCGGTCTCATGCGTCGCCGGCGACTTGTCCGGGCGGACCAGCTCCGCCCCCAGCATCAGCCCCAGGCCGCGCACGTCGCCGATCACCGGGTGGCGCGCCATCAGCGCCGCCAGCCCCGCCTTCAGGCGGGCGCCGAGCGCGGCGGCCCGGCTCGCCAGCTCCTCCCTGGCGATCACGTCCAGCGTCGCAAGAGCCGCCGCCGCCGTCACCGGATTGCCGCCCAGCGTCGAAGCGCTGGGGCGGGTGAAAGTCGCGGCCAGCTCGTCGGTGGTGATGAACGCCCCCACCGGCGTGCCGTTCGCCAATGCCTTGGCCAGCGTCATCACATCGGGCTCCACCCCGTAATGCTCGATGCCGAACATTTTGCCCGTGCGCCCGAAGCCGGTCTGCACCTCGTCGACAACCAGCAGCGCGCCGTAGCGGGCGAGAATCTCCCGCACCCTTTGGAAATAGCCGGCAGGCGGCGTGATAATGCCGCCGTTCCCCTGGACGGGCTCGGCAAACATGGCCGCCACCTTGCCCGAGGTGGTGGTCTTTATTATCGTCTCCACCGCGTCGGCGCACGCCAGATCACACGCGCCCTCCCGGCTGCCCAGCGGACAGCGGTAGCAGTACGGGCTGGGCGCGAAACTCACGCCCCCCACCGGGCTGGCGTCCGCCCGCCACATCGCCAGTCCCGTCAGGCTCATCGCCAGCTTGGTGCGTCCGTGGAGAGCGTAGCGCAGGCTGATGAACTCGCTGCGGCCGGTGGCTAGCGAAGCCAGCAGCGCCGCCCCCTCGTTCGCCTCGCTGCCGCTGGCGCAGAAAAACGACTTGCCCAGCCGGCCGGGGGCCACCGCCGCCAGGCGCTCGGCCAGCTCGATCACCGGCTGCGTCAGGTAAAGCGTCGTCGTGTGCTGCAGCGTCGCCGCCTGCTCGCACACCGCCTTCACGATCGCCGGGTGGCAATGGCCGCAATTCACCACCGCCACGCCGGCGAAAAAATCGCAATAGCGCCGGCCGGCGTGATCGTACAGGTACTGCATCTCGCCGCGCACGAGCTGCAGCGGCGCGGCGTAAAAATGATAAACGCACGGAATGAGATAGCGGCGCTTCTTGCGCAGCAGCTCCTCCGGCCCCGCATAACCCTTCATAACGTCCCTCCTCATCGCGACGCCTCGTAGCGGAACACGCCCACCCCCACCGGCCGCGGCCCGCCCGCCGCCAGCGCCGTCCCCTCGCCGTCCGCCGCCCCGTCCAGCTCCCGTCGGTACGCGGCCACCACCGCCCCCACGTGGGCCGGGCCGTAGTGCTGGCCCTCGATGCGCAGCGCCCGTACGCCCGCGGCCGCCAGCGGCGCCAGCCGGCCAGCCAGGCACAGATCGCGCGCGAACAGGATATGGTTGCGGCAGAACTGGTCGATCTTCACCGCGTGGCGCTCGCCGGCGCTGTCCGTCAGCGCGAAATCCCCCGCCGCGCACACCTCCCGGCACAGCCCGGCCGGCGTACCGCCCGCCAGCAGCGCCCGCGGCAGGCAATAATCCGCCACCATTGCCGTCAGCGGCCCGTGCACCACCACCTCCAGCGGCAGCGGGCTGGCCGCCGCCAGCGCCGCGATCTCGCCCCCGGCAGCCTCCAGCGACGCCGTCGCCTGCCGCGCCCCCAGCCGCTGCAGCCAGCGGGCGGTCAGTGAATTGAACACATTGAACGAAAAATCGGCGTAGAGGGGGAGGGTAGTCAGCTCGCCCGCCAGCCGCAGCGCCCCCGCGTTGCTCACCATCACCCCGTGCGGCCTGATCGCCGCCAGCGCCCGGAACAGCGTCGCCAGCTCGCCGCATTCCCGCCCCGCCGTTATCCGCGGCGTCGTTACCACCAGCGCCGCGCCGCAGGCCTCGGCCGCCGCCGTCGCCGCCGCCAGCTCCGCCAGCGTCCACGGCCTGGCCGGCCTGAACGCCTCGCCGCCGGCGTAAACCACATCGGCGCCGTTGTCCAGCGCCGCCGCCAGTCCCGCCATATCCGCCACCCTCACCGTCAGCAGCGGCCGGGCGGCGCCGGCCGCCATCCCGCCCGCCGGCAGCCCGG
This sequence comes from Selenomonadales bacterium, assembly GCA_029976065.1. Taxonomy (GTDB): domain Bacteria; phylum Bacillota; class Negativicutes; order Sporomusales; family UBA7701; genus Anaeroselena. Next base: position 11,402 of record JARKNV010000036.1, on the reverse strand, counting down.
CCGCCGGCGCCGTTGCCGACGCCTCCTTCACCGCCTGGCTGAAAAAGCGCGGCTCCCGCTCGCCGCCGAACCCCACCGCCTTGTCCCCGGGGTTGCCGAACGCATAGCAGGTAGAAAAATCGCGCACCCGCCGCGCGCAAAGCTCCCGCCATTCGTCGCGGTCGGCGGCGTAGCCGGCCGGATCGGCCAAATAACGGTCGATCGCTCGGCGGTACAGCCCCGTCACACGGCCCACGGAAGCGGCCGTCCGCATCCGCCCCTCGATCTTGAACGCCGTCACCCCCGCCTGGATAAGCTGCGGCAGGTGAAGATACAGGCACATATCCTTCATCGCCAGCTTGTGCGGGCCGGGATCGCGGTCCGCCGCCAGCGGCGTCCCGCCGGCCTCGAACCCGTACGGCCAGCGGCACGGCTTCAGGCAGCGCCCGCGGTTCGAACTCTGGCCGAACACCACCCCCGAATGCAGGCACTGGCCGCTGTGAGCCACGCACATATCGCCGTGGACGAAATACTCCAGCTCGATCCCCGTCCGCTCGCCGATAAGCGTCAACTGGTCCAGCGCCAGCTCGCGGCCGAACACCACCCGCGTCACCCCGTACTCCTGCAGCACGCGCACCGTCGCCTCATTGTGCACATTCATCATCACCGACGCATGGAGCGGCAGCGTCAGCCCCTGCTCGCGGACAAGCTCCAGCACGCAGGGGTCCTGGACGAGCAGCGCATCCGGCCCGATGTCCTGCAGAAAAGCCAGATAAGCCCGCAGCCCCGGCAGCTCCGCCTCGCTGATCAGATTGTTCACCGTCACATACAGCCGCACCCCGTGCGCATGGGCGAACGCCACCGCCCGCGCCAGCGCCGCATCGTCGAAATTCGCCTCCCGGCGGTGCAGCCGCATATTGAACCGCTTGCCGCCGAGATAAACCGCATCCGCCCCGGCGTCGACCGCCGCCTCCAGCACCTCCCAGGTTCCTGCAGGCGCTAGTAATTCCACCTTACTCATATATCTCCCTCGCCTCCGCCACCAGCTCCGCCGCCAGTTCCACCCCCAGCCGGCGCGCCGCGGCCGCGTTCAGGTACACATCCGGGTCGTCCGCCGCGCCCGCCGGCACGTTGCCCGGATCAGCGCCCGCGAAAATGCGGGCCGCCTGCCCGGCGCACGCCCAGCCCAGCTTATAGTGGTCGGCCGCCAGCGCCCCCAGGGCGCCGGCCGCCACGCTCGCAGGGCTGGAGGCCACCACCGGCACGCCGGCCAGGTCGGTATAATAAACAACGGTCGCGAAATTATCCTCCACCAGCCGGCCGACAGGGAGGAAGAGGACCTCCGGCCGCCGCGCCGTCAGCCGTTCGTCGAGCGCCGACAACTGCTCCGGCCGGGACACGGCTAAATCGATAATCTCGTACAGGCCCGCCGCCGCCGCGCGAAAATTCGCCGCCTCCAGCACCGCGTTCGCGTCGCCGCCGTCGTACAGCAGCCCCACCGCGCCCGCCGCCGGCAACAGCCGGCGCATAAACGCCACCTTCGCCGCCGCCGGCACCCTCCCCGCCATCCCCGTCGCCTTGCCGCCCGCCAGCAGGCCGGCCCCCGCCGGATCGAACACCGGCGTGAACACCACCGGGATAGCCGCCGCCAGCCCCACCGCCGCCCGCGCCGCCGGCGTCGAGCAGGCGAAAATCAGCTCCGCCCCCCGCCCGGCCAGCTCCGCCGCCAGCGCCGGCAGCAGCGCCGCGTCGCCGTCGGCGTTCAGGTACGTGAACCTCGCCGCCGTTCCGTCGGCCGCCAAACCCGCCTTAAAGCCCCGGACGGCGTCGTCCAGATGCTGGGTCAACTGCAGGATGCCGATATGGCGCATGCCGAACCCTCCCGTCAAACCCCTTATTATCAAAAACGCATCGTTCAGAGGAATTAACGCTTCGTCTACCGAAAATATATGCCATACGAACAACGGGAATACCGGCCGCGATCCGGCCGCCCCGACACCGGACAGCCGATACCGCAGCCCAAAACCCATCAAAGGAGGAAACAACCATGAAACCCATCGCCGTCGGCACCTTCGCCCCCGGCTTCGCCCTCAAGGACAACCGGGGCGACCTCATCGAACTCAACGCCTACCGTGGCAAAAAAGTGCTCCTCTCCTGGCATCCCCTCGCCTGGACGAAAGTCTGCGCCGACCAGATGAAAGCCCTCGAAGACCATCTCGCCGACTTCGACCGCCTCAATACCGTGCCGCTCGGGCTCAGCGTCGACTCCTACCCCTCGAAAAACGCCTGGGCCAAAGAACTAAAAATCGCCACCGTCAAACTGCTCGCCGACTTCTGGCCGCACGGCAAAGTAGCGGCTGACTACGGCCTCTTCCGCGAAGTCGAAGGCTTCTCCCAGCGGGCCAACGTCATCCTCGACGAAAACGGCAAAGTTCTCTGGGTCAAAATCTACGACATCCCCCAACTGCCCGACATCGACGAAGTACTGGCCGTGCTCGGCAAGTAATCCGTTTTTGCCTCCGGTCCCGTTTCGCCGGCGGCGCGCCACACCTCGAAAGGACAACCCGTCTATGAGCAACTTCGTCCACCTCCACAACCACACCGAATTCAGCCTCCTCGACGGCGCCAGCCGCGTCGGGCGGCTCGTCGCCCGCGCCAAAGAGCTCGGCATGCCGGCCGTCGCCATCACCGACCACGGCACCATGAGCGGCGTCGTCGACTTCTACAAACACGCCGTCAAAACCGGCATCAAACCGGTCATCGGCTGCGAAGTCTACGTCGCGCCGCGCTCCAGGCTCGAGAAAACCACCGTCGAAGGCGAAGCCTACTACCACCTTGTCCTCCTCGCCGAAAACGCCGCTGGCTACCGCAACCTCATGGAGCTCGCCTCCCGCGCCCACACCGAAGGCTTCTACTACAAACCCCGCGTCGACAAAGAACTCCTCCGCGAATACCACGAAGGCCTCATCGCCCTCAGCGCCTGCCTGGCCGGCGAACTCCCCGCCCTGCTCCTCCGCGGCGACAGCGCCGGCGCCGAGGCCATCGCCCGCGAATACATCGACATCTTCGGCCGCGACAACTTCTTCATCGAACTCCAGGACCACGGCCTCCCCGAGCAAAAACAGGTCAACCCCCTGCTCGCCGCCCTGGCCGCCAAAATCGGCGTCGGCCTCGTCGCTACAAATGACATCCACTACATCGACCGCCAGGACGCCGAAAGCCACGACGTCCTCCTCTGCATCCAGACAGGCAAAACCGTCGACGACGCCGGCCGCATGCGCTTCGACAGCAACGAATTCTACCTCAAAAGCGGCGAAGAAATGGCCGCCCTGTTCGCCGCCTACCCCGAAGCCCTCGCCAACACCGTCGCCATCGCCGACCGCTGCGACCTCAGCCTCGAATTCGGCAAGCTCCTCCTGCCCGAATTCCCCATCCCCGGCGGCCTCACCCCCGAACAATACCTCCGCGACCTCTGCCTCGAAAAATTGCCGGTCCGCTACCCCGCCGCCGATCAGACCGAAACCGACCGGCTCGACTACGAACTGTCCGTCATCAGCCAGATGGGCTTCGCCAGCTACTTCCTCATCGTCTGGGACTTCGTCAACTACGCCCGCCAGCAAGGCATCGCCGTCGGCCCCGGCCGCGGCTCGGCCGCCGGCAGCATCGTCTCCTACCTCCTCGGCATCACCAACATCGACCCCCTCAAATACGACCTCCTCTTCGAGCGCTTCCTCAACCCCGAGCGCGTAACCATGCCCGATATCGACATCGACTTCTGCTACGTCCGGCGGAGCAAAATCATCGAATACGTCGTCGAGCGCTACGGCGCCGACCGCGTCGCCCAGATCATCACCTTCGGCACCATGGCCGCCAAAGCCGCCATCCGCGACGTCGGCCGCGCCCTCAACATGCCCTACGGCGACGTCGACCGCATCGCCAAACTCGTCCCCGGCGAACTCGGCATCACCCTCCACCGGGCCCTCGAAACCAGCAGCGAACTAAAAACCCTCTACCAGTCCGACCCGGAAATCAAAAAACTCCTCGACCTCGCCATGAGCGTCGAGGGCCTGCCCCGCCACGCCTCCACCCACGCCGCCGGCGTCGTCATCGCCAACGAACCCCTCACCCACTACGTCCCCCTCCAGAACTCCTCCGAAGGCTTCATCACCACCCAGTACGACAAAGACCGCATCGAAGAACTCGGCCTCCTCAAAATGGACCTCCTCGGCCTCAGGACACTCACCGTCATCGGCGACGCCCTCGCCCTCATCAAAGAAGACCGCGACCTCGACATCGACATCGACGCCATTCCTTTGGACGACGCCAAAACCTGCGCCATGCTCGCCGCCGGCGACACCGCCGGCGTCTTCCAGATGGAATCCAGCGGCATGACCAACCTCGTCAAAGAACTCAAGCCCGAACGCTTCGAAGACCTCATCCCCCTCGTCGCCCTCTTCCGGCCGGGCCCCCTGGGCAGCGGCATGGTCACCGACTTCATCAACGGCCGCCACGGCCGCAAAAAAGTCACCTACCTCCACCCCCTGTTAGAGCCCATCCTCAAAGACACCTTCGGCGTCATCCTCTACCAGGAGCAGGTCATGCAAATCGCCTCCGTCCTCGCCGGCTTCACCCTCGGCCAGGCCGACCTCCTCCGCCGCGCCATGGGCAAGAAAAAGCCCGAAGTCATCGCCGCCCAGCGCGAAAACTTCATGAAAGGGGCCGCCGAACGCAACATCAGCCCCAAACTCGCCGAAGAAATCTTCAACCTCATCGCCCACTTCGCCGACTACGGCGTCAATAAATCCCACAGCGCCGCCTACGCCCTCGTCGCCTACCAGACCGCCTGGCTCAAAGCCAACTACCCCCAGGAATTCATGGCCGCCCTCCTCACCAGCGTCATGGGCGCCAACGACAAAGTCGGCTTCTACATCGAAGAATGCCGCCGCATGGGCCTGAAAGTCCTGCCCCCCGACATCAACGCCAGCGCCGCCGGCTTCACCGTCGACGGCGCCGCCATCCGCTTCGGCCTCGCCGGCGTCAAAAACGTCGGCGACAACGCCATCGCCGGCATCCTCGCCGTCCGCGCCGAAGGCGGGCGCTTCGCCTCCCTCGTCGACTTCTGCTCCCGCATCGACATGCGGCTCGTCAACAAACGCATGCTGGAAAGCCTCATCAAATGCGGCGCCTTCGACTCCTTCGGCTGGAAACGCGCCCAGCTCCTCGCCGCCCTCGACCAGGCCGCCGAAGTCGCCGCCGCCCGCCAGCGCGACCGCGACAGCGGCCAGCTCGGCCTCTTCGGCGACGACAGCGCCGCCGGCGCCGACGACATCACCCCGCCGCGCCTCGACGAACTGCCCCACGAAGAACTCCTCGCCATGGAAAAAGAAATGACCGGCTTCTACGTCACCGGCCATCCCCTCGATAAATACCGCGAAATTATGAAAAGCTACACCGCCGTCGGCCTGCTCTCCGAAGGCGAATACGGCGACGGCCAGCCCGTAAAAGTCGCCGGCCTCGTCGCCGGCGCCAAGCGCATCACCACCAAAAGCGGCGACATGATGTGCTTCGTCGCCCTCGAAGACTTCACCGGCCAGGTCGAAGTCGTCGTCTTCCCCCGCCTGTTCGAACGCGTCGGCCGCTTCGTCCTGCCCGACGCCGCCGTCGCCGTAAGCGGCCGGCTCAACGTCGGCGAAGAAACCGTCAAAGTCATCGCCGAAGACATCGCCCCCCTCGAAGCCGGCGCCCAGCTCGCCAGCGGCAAAAAAAGCGGCGAAGTCCGCCTCCGCCTCGGCGACGGCCAGGAAAACGACGCCGTCTTCGACCTCCTCAAAGGCGTCTTCGCCCGCCATCGCGGCCAGGCTGTCGTCTACCTCCACTTTACCGCCAGCCGCCGCATCGTCCGCACCGACCGCCAGTACTGGCTCGACCCCACCCCCGAAGCGCTGAAGGAACTGGAAGAAATCTTAGGCCCCGGGACAGTGCAAGTAAACTAAGAAAGCCCGCCGATTAAGGCGGGCCTTTTCCATGAACACGGCTTATCCCTGCTTTGGTCTTGCCCCCCGCTACGGCGACGGTCTTACTAGCAGGGCAACGACTCACGCGAAAGTAAACTTTCGGTTCGCTGTTGCCCTGCATAGCGACTCTCACAAAACGCCGGCGGGCGTTTTGGCTCGCTGCTAACCTCGTCGCCGACTCCGCCGCGCCACCGCCAAACGAACGTCCGTGTTCGTTGTCGGTTCTCACCGCCGTCCATGGCGGCTCGCGCGGTGTCGTTCCAGCTCTCTCGCTAAGTAGCGACCGCCGCCTCGCCTGCGTTCTCCGCTACGCCAAGCCGGGAAAAGCGGCAAATTCCGGTGCATAGCCTACGTTCTCTGCTCCTTCTCATTACTCCTACCGCCGCAGCGCCATCGCCGCCATCGCCGCCCCCTCGCGCAGATAATTGCGCACCTTCAGCGGCAGGCTGTCCGGCATCGGCGCCGGCGCCGCGCTCGCCTCCAGCCCCAGATCGCGGGCCAGCACCAGCGTGCGGTGCACATGCGAAGCATTCGAAACGATGATCGCCCGCCGGTACCCCTGCGCCGCCATCACCGCCTGTGAATTGGCCAGATTCTGATACGTGTTGTACGACCCGTCCTCGGTGTGGATGCGGTCCTCCGGCACTCCCTCGCGCACCAGATAAGCGCGCATCGCGAACGCCTCCGCCACCTCCTCGTCCTCGCCGCGGGCGCCGCTCACGATGATCGCCGGCGCCAGCCCTTGCCGGTACAACCGCACCGCCTCCTCCAGGCGGAGGCGCAGCATCGGCCCCGGCTCGGTGCCGAACACCCGCGACCCCAGCACGATCATCACATCCGCCGGCGCCGGCTTAGCCAGATACCCCCCGGCCACGATCGGCAGCTCCACCGCCAGAAAAACGAACGCGACCCCCAATATGATCATCCTGCGCCAGCGTCGCCAGAAATTCATGACAGGCTCCTTTACCGTTGCTACTTCCCTACCATTATACCACCATCCCCGCCGGGATAAAAACGGGCGGCGGCAGCCCGGAAAGGGTTGCCGCCGCCCGCTTTTATCCCGTTGTTACAGAATGCCGGTCAGGGTATGGAAAATGATCACAAGGAAAACCATCGTCGTCTTGATAACCGTCATCGCGAAAATATCGCCGTACGAATCGCGGTGGGTCAGGCCGCACACCGCCAGCAGCGTGATCACCGCCCCGTTGTGGGGGAGAGTGTCCATCCCGCCCGACGCCATCGACGCCACCCGGTGAAGAATCTCCGGCGACATGCCGATCGAATTCGCCCACGCCAGCCAGTCCTTCGACATCAAGTCGAGGGCGATCGACATCCCGCCCGACGCCGAACCGGTGATGCCGGCCAGCACATTCACCGTCACCGCCTCGGAAACAAGCGGCGTTCCGCCGATCTTGATGCCCATCAGCGCCGCGGAAATCGCCTGGAAGCCGGGCAGCGACGCGATAACGTTGCCATAGCCCACCTCGGACGCCGTATTCATGATCGCCAGCAGCGACCCGATCGCCCCCGCGTTCAGCGATTTGGCCAGCCCGCCCTTGGGCAGCCGGGCCGTGCCGAGGAGAACGGCCAGCACGATGCCGCACACCAGCGCGATAATCAGCGCCCAGATGCTCAGCACCGACTTCACCGACGCCGCCACCAGCGGCAGCTTCATCGCCTGGAACTGGGCCAGCAGATTCGGGTCCCAGTTCACGTAACGGGTCACCACGAAATTGACCACCAGCACCGTCAGCAGCGGCAGCACGCCGACCATCCACGACGGCAGCTCCACATTGGCTCCCTGCGTCTCCGGCTCGTTCAGCGTATGCGTCCCGTAGCCCTCGCCCTTGGCCGCCGCCGCCTTGCGCCGCCGCTCAAGCCAGGTGAGGCCGAGCAGCAGGATGCCCAGACCGCCCAAGAGGCCGCTCACCGGGGCCGAATACACCGTCGTCCCGAAAAAGTTGGTCGGGATGATATTCTGGATCTGCGGCGTGCCGGGGAAGGAATCCATCGTGAACGTGAACGCGCCGAGCGCCACCGCCCCGGGGATCAGCCGCTTGGGGATGTCGGCCTCGCGGAACAGCGCGGCCGCGAACGGATAAACCGCGAACACCACCACGAACAGGCTCACCCCGCCGTAGGTCAGCACCGCGCCGGCCAGCACCACCGACAAAATGGCCCGCTCCCTGCCCAGGCCCTGGATGATCGCCCGCGCGATCCCCTTGGCCAGGCCGGTGTCCTCCATAACCTTGCCGAACACCGCCCCCAGCAGGAACACCGGGAAGTAAACCTTGATATAAGTCACCCCTTTGGCCATGAACAGCTCGGTATAAGCAGGCATAAGGGCCAGGCCGGACAGAGACGCCGCCAGCAGGGCGAACACGGGTGCGAACAGGATGACCGAAAACCCGCGGTAAGCGAAGAACATTAACAAAAACAGGCTGAGAATAATACCGATTACTTCCATATTTTTTGCATCCTCCTTTAGTGCGTCTACTTGCTGCGAAGAAGCTGTGAACAGTGCGGAAAAGCGGATATTCGGCCGGCGTTACCTCCTTTGCGTGACCTGTCGAAGGGACCCCTTAGCCACATGCAATTCCTATGCCACGCAGCGGCCGCTGCCTGCGGGTAGCCAATTGCGGCGGGCGTCCGGCGGACAGGCCCTCGTACGGGCCGCGGCCCCGGCGGGTGGCTTTGGACGACATACTGTACATAAACGACGACAACTTTGTATAAAAACATGTACACTAGCCGACCAGCCGGCTTCCTCCTTATTATTACCGGCGGTACGAAAAAAACATCCGCCGCCCGCTGTACAAAACATTATTGCCGCCGCGGCCTAATAGTGTCCCGATATATGTACACAATAAGCTGAAGAGGAGGGAGGAGGAGGCCGGCCGGCCGCTGAAAAGCCCGTAAACCGTGGATTGGCATACTATTTGCATAATTGTACTCCGAAATCATTAATGGGGAGTGAAGCGCCCATGGCAAAATTCATCACCGCTCTCGAAGCAGCCAATATCATTAAAGACGGTTCGACTGTCGCCACCAGCGGTTTCGTCGGCATTGGTCATCCTGAGGCCATCACGGCCGCCTGTGAGGAAAGATTTCTCAGCGAAGCCAAACCCCGCGACCTGACCCTCGTATACTGCGCCGGCCAAGGCGACGGCAAAGACCGCGGCCTCAACCACTTCGGCTTCGAAGGCATGGTCAAGCGCGTCGTCGGCGGCCACTGGAACCTGGCGCCGAAACTCGGCAAGCTGGCGGTCGAAAACAAAATCGACGCCTACAACTTCCCGCAAGGCACCATCGCCCAATGGTTCCGTAGCGTCGCCGGCAACAAGCCCGGCATGATCACCAAGGTCGGCCTCAACACCTTCTGCGACCCCCGCGTCGAAGGCGGCAAAATCAACACCGCCACCAAGGAAGACCTTGTCGAAGTCCTCCAGCTCGGCGGCGAAGAATGGCTGTGGTACAAACCCTTCCCGATCACCGTCGGCCTCATACGCGGCACCACCGCCGACGAAAACGGCAACATCAGCATCGAGCACGAAGCCCTCGCCCTCGAAATCCTCCCCATCGCCCAGGCCGCGCAAAACTGCGGCGGCATCGTCATCTGCCAGGTCGAGCGGGTCGTGCAGGCAGGCACCCTCAAACCCAAGGACGTCAAAATCCCCGGCCGGCTCGTCGACTACATCGTCGTCGCCGAGCCCGCCCGCCACGCCCAGACCTTCGCCGAGCAATACAACCCCGCCTACTCCGGCGAAGTCCGCATCCCGCTGTCCGCCATCCCCCCCATGGAACTCGACGACCGCAAGGTCATCGCCCGCCGCGCCGCCATGGAACTCATCCCTGGCGCCATCGTCAACCTCGGCATCGGCATGCCCGAAGGCGTCGCCATGGTCGCCAACGAAGAAGGCGTCGGCGACACCATGACCCTCACCGTCGAGCCCGGCGGCTGGGGCGGCGTTCCCGCCGGCGGCCTCAGCTTCGGCGCCGTCAGCAACGCCGACTGCTTCGTCGACCAGCCCTACCAGTTCGACTACTACGACGGCGGCGGCCTCGACCTCGCCTATCTCGGCCTGGCCGAGACCGACAAACACGGCAACATCAACGTCAGCAAATTCAAAGGCCGCGTAGCCGGCTGCGGCGGCTTCATCAACATCACCCAGAACTCCAAGCGCGTCGTCTTCTGCGGCACCTTCACCGCCGGCGGCCTTAAGGTCGAGGTCAAGGACGGCCAACTCAAAATCGTCGCCGAAGGCCGCGCCCGCAAATTCCTCGACCATGTCGAGCAGATCACCTTCAGCGGCGACTACGCCAAAAAAGTCAAGCAGCCCGTCCTCTACATCACCGAGCGGGCCGTATTCGAACTCACCCCGCAGGGCATGGCCCTCATCGAAATCGCCCCCGGCGTCGACCTCGAAAAAGACGTCCTCGCCCTGATGGACTTCAAACCCATCGTTTCCCCCAACCTCAAAACCATGGACGCCCGTATCTTCAAAGATGCGAAAATTGGTCTCAAGGACATGTTGCCTGCCAATGGTAAAAAGTGATAGAATTAGTTTAAATAGTCCGCATACGGAATAAACGAATACACCAAAAAAGGAGATGATCAGGTTGAAGGAAGTGGTAATCGTCAGCGCCGTCCGTACGGCGATCGGCACCTTCAACGGCGCGCTGGCCCCCCTCTCCGCCCCCGAAATGGGCGCCATCGTCATCAAGGAAGCGCTCGCCCGCGCCGGCGTCAAAGCCGAGAACGTCGACGAACTAATCTTCGGCAACGTCCTCCAGGCCGGCCTCGGCCAGAACCCCGCCCGCCAGGCGGCCATCAAAGCCGGCCTGCCCTACGAAATCCCCTCCATGACCGTCAACAAGGTCTGCGGCTCCGGCCTCAAAACCGTCAACCTCGCCGCCCAGGCCATCATGTGCGACGACGCCGACATCGTCCTCGCCGGCGGCATGGAACGCATGTCCCAGGCCCCGTACCTCCTCAGCAGCAAAGCCCGCTGGGGCTACCGCATGGGCCACGACAAGATCATCGACGTCATGATCCAGGACGGCCTGTGGTGCGCCTTCAACGACTACCACATGGGCATCACCGCCGAAAACGTATCCGAAAAATTCGCCATCAGCCGCGAAATGCAGGACCAGCTCGCCTACGAATCCCAGGACAAAGCCGTCAAAGCCATCCAGAGCGGCGCTTTCAAGAAAGAAATCGTCCCCGTCACAATTAAAGGCAAAAAAGGCGACGTAATCTTCGACACCGACGAATACCCCAAAGCCGGCACCACCGTCCAGACGCTCTGCGGCCTCAAGCCGGCCTTCAAGAAAGACGGCACCGTCACCGCCGGCAACGCCTCCGGCATCAACGACGGCGCGGCCGCCCTCGTCGTCATGAGCGCCGAC
>JARKNV010000030.1 GCA_029976065.1 Selenomonadales bacterium | reverse complement strand
ATCGGCGGCCACCGGATTGCCGGCCAGGATGCCGGACCCGATTTCCTCCGGCCCCGCCTTCAGGGCCAGGCCGTGGTTGCCCTGGATGGTCGCGTACCCGGCCGTGCCGGGGGCGACGCTCTTGCGGCCGCCGCCGAAGCCGGCCAGCAGATGATAGGATATGCCGCCGGTCAGGATGAGCTTCGGCGCCTCGCACACCCTCCGGTTGAGCAGGATGGCCGTGCCCCGGCTGCTCCTGCCCAGGTCCACCAGGTCGGCGGCGTGGCAGTCGTGGTCGTACACCCTCACCCGCCGCAGCACCGCGTCGCCGACGATAAGGCGGTGTTCCTCGGCCGTCTGGTCGCGGTGGTCGCCGGTCGCAAACACGATGGACACGTCGTCGTCCGGCACCCCCACCGCGTTCAGCTCGTCGAGGAGGATGGTCACGAGCACGTCGCTCCGCACCCACAGGCGGGTCACGTCGCTCACCACGATGACCACCCTGTCGCCGCGGCCGAACACCTCCCGGAAGGGCGGCGAGCCGATGGGCGCGGCCAGCGCGGCCAGCACCCCGGCCTTCATATCGGCCACCGGCGCGACCGGATTGGCGCGGATGACATTCACCCGGTAATTATCCGGGATATCGAAAACCTCTTCACGTTTGCCGTAGTGGACAGAGTATTGAGCCATTGGCCAACCTCACTTTCAACAGGCAATGTCTGTTCAGGCAGAACCGTCAAACGCCGGCTCCGTTCTCCGGCTGAACGCGCCGTAAACTCGCGCCGACTCCGCCGCACCGCCCCCAAAATCACATCCATGTTCGTTTGTCGACTCTCGCGGCCGTCCATGGCCGCTCGTGCGGTGTCGTTCACGGCGTCCTTCGTTAACGGCGCGTAGTCAGCCTCCGCAAAGTCGCCGGCGAGTTTGCGGTTCTGCCTTACTAAACCTGGCCATTCTTTTGTTCCGCAGTACCATAGGCCCGCGCCAGCAGCTCGGCGGTGTGCAGCACCAGCACCTCGCCGGCCATGCCCCGCTGGTTCAGGCCGTCGCGGATATGCATCACGCACATCGGGCAGCCGGTCGCCACGACCTCCGCCCCGCTGGCGGCGATGTCGTCCACCTTATGGTCGTTGATTTTGCGCGACAGCCCGTAATGGCTGAGGCTGAAGCTGCCGGCCGCCCCGCAGCAGCGGGCCGGCGCCTGCAGCTCCCTGAAAACCAGCCCCGGGACGGCGGCGAGCAGCGCCCGCGGCTGCCGGCGCACCCCCTGCGAACGGGCCAGGTGGCAGGAATCGTGATAAGTCGCCGTCGCCGCCAGCCCCTTCATCCCGGCCGTCAGGCCGACCTCGGCCAGAAACTCGGCGAAATCCTTCGTCCTGGCCGCCAATTGCGCGGCCTTGTCCGCGTAGCCCGGCTCGTTGGCCAGCAGCGCCGCATACTCCTTGCGCAGCGCCGCCCCGCACGACCCGCAGCCGGTGACGACCGCGTCCACCTCCAGGCCGGCGAACGTGTCCACCGTCGCCCGCGCCAGCTCCACCGCCGTCGGCACGTCGCCGCTCACGTACACCGGCGTGCCGCAGCAGTGCTGGTTCGCGGGGATGACCACCGCAATGCCGTTGCGGGTCAGGACATCCACCACCGCCTCGCCGATCCGCGGATAAACGTAATTTATCATGCAGCCGGTGAAAAACGCCACCGTCCGGCGCGGCTTGTCCACCGCCACCACCGCGGGCACGCGGCTCCGGAACGGCTTCGCGTCCACCGGCGACACCAGCCGCCGTTTGTCCAGCCCCATCGGCAGCCTGGGCAGCATCCCTCCGCCGCCCGGCGCCGGCCGCAGCAGCAGCCCCTGGAACACCGCCCCCAGGCTCATCCCCAGGTCGAACACCCGGCGGTTCCTCAGCCCCAGGCGGAAAATCAGCTTCTTCAAGAGCGGCAGGCCCTTATCCTCGACCAGCTTCCGCCGCGCCGCCAGCATCAGCTGGTCCAGCCGCACGCCGCTCGGGCAGCTCTCCTGGCACGCCTTGCACATCAGGCACCACGACATCCGCTCCGCGAACGCCGCGCCGCCCGCGTCCACCTCGCCGCGGATCACCGCCTTGATCAGGTTTATCTTGCCGCGGGCCACCGTCGACTCCGCCCGCAGCTCCCGGAACACCGGGCACACCGACTGGCAGGCCCCGCACTTTATGCACCGTATTACTTCCTTCTCCAGCTCGCTCCACTGCATGCCCCTACCCCCTAAACCAGCTCGGGGTTGAGGATGTTATTCGGATCAAGCGCCTTCTTGATGGCCCGCATCGCCATCATGCCGCCCTCGCCCAGCTCCAGCGGCAAATACTTCTTCTTCACCAGGCCGATGCCGTGCTCGCCCGTCAGCGTGCCCTCCACCGCCAGCGTCGCGGCGAAAATCTCCTCCGCCGCCTTCTCCACCCGCGCCATCTCCTCCTTGTCCCGCTCGTCGGTCAGGATGGTGGCGTGCAGATTGCCGTCGCCCGCGTGGCCCAGCACCGCGATGATAATATCGTATTTCTCGCCGATCGCGCGGATCGTACGCACCATCTCCGGAATCTTGTCGCGCGGCACCGTACAGTCCTCGCCGATGATCGTCGGCCGCACCCGGGAAACGGCCGCAAACGCCGCGCGGCGGGCCACCCACAGCTCGTCCGCCTCCCTGGCGTCCTGCGCCACCTTCACCGCCGTCGCCCCCTGCTCGCGGCAAATGCCGGCGATGACGCCGACCTGCTTGTCCAGCACCGCGCTGTCGCCGTCCACCTCGATCAGCAGCACCGCCTCCGCCTCCGTCGGCAGGCCGATATTCACCGCCGCCTCGATATTGCGGATATAAATATTGTCCAACAGCTCCAGCGTCGTCGGAATCACCCCGGCCATGAACACCTGGGCCACCGTCTCCGCCGCCCTGTCGATATCGTCGAAAATCGCCAGCATCGTCTTCTTCGCCTCAGGCAGCGGCAGCAGCTTCACGATCGCCTTCGTCACCACCCCCAGCGTCCCCTCCGAGCCGGTCATCAGCCGGGTCAGGTCGTACCCGGCCACGCACTTCATCGTCCGCGCCCCCGTCCTGATGATCTCGCCCGTCGGCAGCACCACCTCCAGGCCGAGCACATAATCCCGCGTCACGCCGTACTTCGCCCCGCGCGGCCCGCCGGCGCACTCCGCCACGTTGCCGCCCATCGTCGAAAACGCCCGGCTCGCCGGGTCGGGGGGATAAAAAAGCCCCAGCTTCTCCACCTCGGCCTGGAAATCGGCGGTAATCACCCCCGCCTCCACTTCGGCCACCATATTCTTGCGGTCGATGGCCACTATCCTGTTCATTCTCGTCAGCACCATCACCATCGCATCGGCGCGGGGGATACTGCCGCCGCTCACGTTCGACCCCGCCCCGCGGGGAATCACCGGAAACCCATGCTCGTTCGCCAGCTTCAGCAGCGCGGAAACCTCGGCGGCGCTGCCCGGATAAACCACCAGCGCCGGCGTCCCCTCCTTGCCCGCCGTCACCGCCGACGCATCGTAAGTGTAACAATACCTGTCCTCGTACTTCTCCAGCACGTGCTCCGCCCCGACGATGTCCTTCACCGCTGCCGCGACTGCCTTATCCATACCCTGCACCCCCACTTTCCGTTCCGCCAGAAGGAACGCCGTACTGAAATTGTCCATCCCCGGCGAGCACATTTCCATCCTAATTCAATGGAAAGTGTAAATTTCCTTCCCCCATAGTATCCTGCCGGCAAATAAAAACCAGCCCTCCGTCAAGAAGGGCTGGTTTCTTTTCTCTTTTGGCTTAGGTCGCTCAGAAGTCCCCAGATGCAAGTCGCTGAGGAGCAACGCCGCAGATTGGGGCTGCTGAACGACCGTAACTATCCTAAGCTGTCCGAAATCGCCCGCGCCGTCCTCATCACCTCTGCCGCGATCTCCCCGAACCTCGCCCGCACCCGCGTCGTCGGCCCCGACAGGCTCAACGCGGCGATGATGCCGGCGTGGCGGCCCATAATCGGCCCGGCGACGCACGTCAGGCCGAGCTCCAGCTCCTCGTCGTCGACGGCGTAGCCCCGCCGCCTGATCGCCTCCAGCTCCGCCAGCAGCTCCTCCCACGAACAGATCGTCTTCTCGGTGAACGTCGGCAGCGGGTTGCCCACGAACCTGTCCAGAAAACTGCGGGGGCTGAACGCCAACAGGCACTTGCCCACCGCCGCGCTGTGACAGGCGGCGCTCGACCCCACCGGCGGCGTCAGGCTCAGCACCTGCTGCCGGCCCTGGATTTTATCGATGATGATATGCTTGGGATACGTAAGCGCGCTCTTGTCGAGGATGGAAATATGCACCACCTCGTCGAATTTCTCCGACAGCTCCTTGGCGAACGGGTAGGCGATATTCTTCAGCGGCAGCCGCTCGCGGATCAGCATCCCCAGCGAATACAGGCGGATGCCCAGCCAGTACTTGCCGTTGTCCGGGTTCTGCTGCACGAAGCCCTTGGCCTCCAGCGTCGTCAGCGTCCGGTGCACCGTGCTCTTGTAAATGCCGAGAGCCGCAGCGATCTGGGTAACCCCCATCTCCTTGCCCTCCTGCTGGAGCAGCAGCAGCACGTCGAGCGCCCGGTCGATGGAATTGATAAGTTCGTTCTCGCCGGCCATAGCATCCTCCCAAGGTGTCGGCCCCTGTCGATAAATAAGGCCTTTTTTTCAGAGTAACATAAATGTTCCTCTCAACGCAACCGGCATTGCCCGGCCCGTTTCTTTGCCAATTCCTTCATGCATGGCTGTCACCCGGCATTGGGCCAGCCAAAGCCTGCGCCCTCCGCCCTCCCGGCCCAGGCATCTCCCGCGTTCACATAACATCCAGATTTCCCATAATATATATCGAAAACCGTTACGGGAGATGATAAGCTTGCCCAAAAACAAAACCAACGCCGCCGTCTACGTCGCCGGCGAAATCGCCAACAACACCAGCGTCTGCCGCCAGTTCGGCCGCATCCTCGGCGGCAACGTCCTCGACTCCACCGAAGCCTCCTGCCTTGTCAGCCGCCCGCGGCCCGAGCTCTCCACCGCCATCCTCGGCTGGCCCTACCAGGCGGCCGCCATGTTCGACTACCAGTCCCCCGACATCAACGGCAACACCCTCAACACCGGCGAAGTTCCCGTCCGCCAGCGCGAAGTCAACCCCTTCATCGACGCCCTGCGCGACGCCGGCCTCCTCGTATCCGCCCTCCACACCCACTGGCTGTTCGACCGCCCGCGCCTCATGTACGTCCACTTCGAAAACGTCGGCGACCCCATCGCCTTCGCCGAAGCCGTAGCGGACGCCTTGGCGGTGCTGAACGGCCGCCCCGACGACGACGAATAAGCGGACAACGGGCTGCTAAAGCCCGACAAGAAGCCCCCCGGCCTGCGCCGGAGGGCTTCGCAACTTTCCCTTCCTATCCCAGTATCCTTTGCACCGCGGCGTCGGCATCCTCCCACTCCCCGCTGTACGGGTCATACGTGCAGTACCACGGCTTCGCGGTCAAATCGCCGTCCAGCGCGTCCGGGCGGCAATCGTGGCAGGCGTAGCGGAACTCACAGTCCCGGCAGCCCTCCACCTTGTCCTTGTTCAGCCCGCAAAGCTCCCGCTTCATCAGCGCCTTCAGCCCCGTCTCCCGCAGGTTGCCGTGGCTGATCCGCCGCTCCATGATGCACGGATAAACCTCCAGCGTCGGCGAAATGCACACATCGCGGCCGAAGCAATTGTGGCGCGCCAGCGCCCGCTCCACCGTCTTCCTCACCAGCGGCCAGCGGAACATCTCCTTCGTCGTCAGCCGCTGCTTCACAAGCGCCGCGTCCAGCAGGCCGAGGTTGCCGCGCCCCGTCAGGCGCACGACGTCGCTCCCCTCGTCGAGGTTGTAGGCGTCGGTATTCTTCTCGCCCAGCGCGATCCCCGCCATGCGGATGCAGGCCGTCCGGCAAGGCACCCCGTGCTCCTTCAGCAGCGCCACCGCCGTCGTCGTCCGCGCGTGCGAGCCCGCGCCCTTCGTCACCTTGTCGTGCTCCGCCGCGTCGTACGAATACACCGACACCGCGATATGCACCCCGTGGGTCTTGAAAAACTCGCACCACGCCGCGTCGATCAGCGTCCCGTTCGTGAACACCTCCAGGAACTTGAACCGCCTGGCGGCGTGCTCCACCATCCTCCGGAAATCAGGGTGCGCCATCGGCTCGCCGCCGATCAGTTGCGCCTTCCTTATCCCCGCCGCCTGCACCTCGGCCACCGCCCGCTCGAAATCCGCGAAACTCATGTCGCGCCCCCCGGCGGCCTTCGCGTCCTCGTAGCAGTGCAGGCACCGCAGATTGCAGCGGTCGGTTATCACCAGCCAGGCGAAGCTCGGCTGCGCCGCCGGACCCGTCCGCTTGCGCACCGGTCCCTGGCCCGCCGGGCCGAGGATGCCGGCCGCCGCCAGCTCGTCCCTCACCGCTTCCTCTTCCGCGTCGAGGACCGCGCCCCGCGCATGCTTCTCCGCCACCGCCCCGGCCGCCGCCGATACCCGGTACAGTTTGCCGCCGGCCAGGTCGTAAATGCAATGCTTGTGCGCGCCCTTCACCAGCAGCAAATCCTTGCTGAGGGCGACCGTCTTCCTCATCCGCTGTTCACCCGCCATAAATTAATCCTCTGTTAAATCCTCTGCCGATATCCGTCCTTAGGCCTCGCTTTTCGGCCGGCACGGCGACTACGTCGGCTCGCCGCCCGGCCGTTTCACCACGGCGTCCCGTTTCACATATCAACCGGCGCGCAGTAGTTGGCATTCTTCTTCGGCTCGCACGGCGTCGAGGTCGGCCCGCAGCCCACCTTACCCTTCGGCTCGCACGGCGACCACGACGGCTGGCAGCCGATATTTTTCCCGCCCGACACCTTGTCCAGGCTCTCGTCCGTCAGCTTTTCGACGCTCTTGGCCTTCTCCTCTTTGCAGGGGCTCTTTTTATTGCAGGTCATTTTCCTTCTCCTCCTTATTTTTTGTTCCCCCAAATGGGGCCTCAGAGATACGCCTGCGGGTTGCAGGAAGCCGGATCGCACGGCCACCCTGTCTCCAGTTTCGGCTTGCACGGATCATACGGCGTGCACGGCGTCTTCGGGGTACAAATGATCGGCGTCCCTCCCGACACCTTATCCAGTTTCTCGTCCGTCAGCCGCTCGACATGCTTTTCTTTCTCTTCCTTGCCGGGACCCTCCTCGCCGGTCACCGGTTCTCCATCCCCCGTCGCGCTATTTACGGGTCGTTTCACGCCGGCGCCGCCGGGGTCCCTAATCCTGCTTGGGTTTGCAGCCGCCGGTCGGCCCGCACCAGTGAATCTGCGGCGTCGCCTCATGCGGCTCGCCCTGCGGCGGCCACGACGGCTTGCAGCCCACCTTCCCCTCGGTCTGGTTCTCGTGCTGGGGCTGGCAGATCAGGCAGACCTTCCCCCCTGAAACCTTGTCAAGCTCTTCTCTGGTCAGCTTCTCGACGTTCCGGCCCTTCTCTTCCTTGCCATCCTTCTTATTACTACTCATCACAATCCCCCCTTATCTTTCGTCTGTCTTTCCGGCGGTCTCGTTCTTTCACGGCGCCAGCGGCTTGCACCTGCCCGGAATGCAGTTCGGCTGGCAATATTGCGTCCGCGGGTAGCACTCGGGGTCGTAAGGCAGGCAAGCCACCGGCCCGCACCGCGGCTTCCACCCCTCGCCCCCGTCACACCCTCCAGCTTCTCGTCCGTCGGCCGCTCGACATGCTTCTCCCTCTCATTCCCGCCCGCCTTATCGGCGGCGGTCTTCTTCCCCTCGGCCATTTCCCTTCCCCTGTCGCTGACCCGTAACCGCGCCCCCTTCAATCTTTGTCGCGGCTTAGTAAACCTTTTTCTTCCTTCTTCGACAAAATATCCCGATATCCTGCCAAAAATATAACTCACGGTAAATTTTTTCTCAAAAAATATCCCCCGGCATTAGCCGGAGGTTTTATTAGCGAACCATTTTATCGTTTTGCGGCGCGTTAATCCCGCCCCGTCTTCTCCGGGCCTTGTCGTCAGGTCGTCGGCCCGCAGCCCACTTTCCGTTTCGGTTCGCACGGCGTCGACGTAGGCGCGCAGCCCACTTTGCCCCCCGACACCTTGTCCAGGCTCTCGTCCGTCAGCTTTTCCACGCTCTTGGCCTTCTCCTCTTTGCAAGGACCCTTCTTATTGCAAGTCATCTTCTTTTCCCTCCTTTATATGTAATCGCTAAACGCTGTCGTTCGTTCCCTGCCTTATATGGCCGGCCCGCAGCGACCGGGCTTGCAGGGCGACGGCCCGCCGTCCACTTTCCGTTTCGGCTCGCACGGCGTCGACGTAGGCGCGCAGCCCACTTTGCCCCCCGACACCTTGTCCAGGCTCTCGTCCGTCAGCTTTTCCACACTCTTGGCCTTCTCCTCTTTGCACGGACCCTTCTTGTTGCACGTCATCTTCTTTCTCTCCCTTCATTTTCATTGATCGTTCCGTTCACTTCTTCTCCCATGGCGGCGTCAGCGGTTTACAGTGCGGCACATGCTGCGGGTCGCACTCGACCATCGTCGGAAAGCAGCTGTCGGGCGCGCATTTGTCCACCGCTCCCCCCGACACCTTGTCCAGGCTCTCGTCCGTCAGCTTTTCGATGCCGCTTTCCCGCTCCGCTTTGCCGGCGCCCTTCTTGCTGCAAGTCATCACATTTCCTCCGTTAATCAGGTTGGCGTATTCGCATGGCCTCCGCCCCGTCCCTCAATAGCCACGCGGCAAGCAGGGCCGGGACTCGGGCCCCTCCAGCTGCGGCCGGCACAGCGGCTGTTCTCCGGAATCCGCCTTATCCTTGTCCTTGTACTGGGGCTGGCAGAGCACGCAAATCTTCTTCCCGCCGGACACCTTGTCCAGGCTTTCGTCCGTAAGCTGCTCCACATTCCCGGCCTTCTCCTTTTTGCCGGAGCCTTTATTATTGCCCGTCATCCTGCCACCCTTCCGATCCTGTTCTCCTCAGCGGGCCTGTATCACCGCGCATTCCGGCCGGCACTTCTCGCGCGTCGGTGGCGGCGGCGGCGGCGCGCACTGCACCCTGTCCGGCTGGCAGGAGCCGTCCGGCCGGCACATAATCCCGCCCGCCACCCCGGCAAGCTTCTCGTCCGTCAGCTTCTCGACGTTCTTGGCCTTCTCTTCCTTGCCCGCCTTCTTACCGGCGCGCTTCTTCTCCTCGGTCAAATCCTTCTCTCCTCCTTCACCGCGGCCTGACGCCCCAGTTCGCAAAACTTCGCCGTTCCCCCGTCACCTTATCCGGCTTCTCCCTTTTCTTCCTTCTTCGACAAAAATTCCCTATCTCCTGCAAAAAATATAGCCTACAGCAAAAATACTTCCGAAAAGGCCTCCGGAATTAACCGAAGGCCTTACACTTGTAATATTTTGTCATAGCGCGCCCTTTTTCTCCGCCGCTCCCTTTCCTGCCGCTCACGCCCCCGCATAAAAAAACGAGACCCCCGCCTGCCTGGCGAAGGTCTCGCTGCTGTCATTTGGTGCGGGCGAAGGGACTTGAACCCCCACGGTTTTACCCAACGGATCCTAAGTCCGTCGCGTCTGCCAGTTCCGCCACGCCCGCAGGTTACAAACATAGAAAATGGTGACCCACGATGGACTCGAACCATCGACACCCTGATTAAAAGTCAGGTGCTCTACCGACTGAGCTAGTGGGTCACATGTGTGGCAGGGGCGGCTGGACTCGAACCAACGCATGACGGAGTCAAAGTCCGTTGCCTTACCGCCTTGGCTACGCCCCTGTGTATTGATTTGAGTGGGGTGACTGGAGGGGTTCGAACCCTCGCATAACGGATCCACAATCCGCCGTGTTAACCGCTTCACCACAGCCACCATAAAAGCAGGCAGCGCCTGCGACAGAATATATTCTACCATGGGGGTACCCTTATGTCAATAAGGTCATGGGCTGAAAATAAGTGGAATTACCGGGGTCTTTTGCAGGAAGTTTTTCCCGCTTTACGACGAAATATTTTTGCCGCTGGCAGGATTTGTAAATTTTTACTCGAATGTAAATATTTGCTAAAACATTATCACGGGAGGCTTGCAACCCCATGAAAAAACCCTCATACGCCCGCATTCTGGCTCTTCTGCTGGCGGCCCTCGTCATCCTGCCCGGCGCCGTCCTCGCCGCCGAGAAAAGTACCCAGCGCTTCCCCGCCGGCATCTTCAACCTCTACCTCAGCGACGAACTCCAGGGCCCCCTGCTCGGCCCGGTTAAAAAAGTCACCGTCAAAACCGGCGAATCCCGCTGGTCGGCATCCTTCGACCACGACGGCAAGCCTCTGAGCCGTGAACAGTTCATCCCCGGACTCACCAACGAAGAAATCATATACGAAGCCGGCCGCCCCGTCAAGCGGCTGGAAAACATCCCCGCCGGCAAGCAGTCCGCCCTCTTCGTCCAATACGACGCCTCAGGCCGCGCCTTCAGAGTCGTCGCCCCGGCCCTGGGCGGCCAAACCGCGGAACTGGGCGGCGGCACGCTTGACGCCAACGGCCGGGTCATCGCCAAAACCGTCCGCTACCCCGAAGGCGTCCTCTACGAAGCCATCTACGAATACAACCCCGCCGGCCTCCTCATCCGGGAAGCCTCGCGCATGACCAAGCACGGCACGCTGAACGTCGAACGCGCCTACGACGCCAACGGCCGCATCTTAAGCCGCCTCCTCGTCGGCTCGGCCCAGCCGGACGGCCCGGCCACCGCCGAAACTCAGAACAAGCTCGAATACCGCTACGACCTGCGCGGCCACCTCACCGACGCCTTCTTCCAGGCCGACAAGCCCCCCGCCTCCGTCACCCTCGCCATCCAGGGCGAATACGACAAGCACGGCAACTGGACCCGGCTCATCATGACCCGCCGCGACGCGAACGGGCAGGCGGCGGCGCAGACGTTCACCCAGGAGATTGAATACTATTAACGGCCTTGGCCTTCTACTGATACAGCCCACCACTCGCCCCGCGCAAGCGGGGCTTTTTTTCGTCTGCCGCTACACACCCCGCTTCCCGGCGGCATACAATACCCCGAAGCGCTTTTGGGAGGGATAAACCGTTGGACCTGCTCTATGTCGTCATCCTCGCCCTGGCGGTAAGCCTCGACTCCTTCTTCGCCGGCGTGACCTACGGCGCCGGCGCCATCCGCATCCCGGCCGCCTCGCTGGCCGTCGTGGGCCTCGTAACCGCCGTCTGCTCCGCCGTCCCCATGGCGGTAAGCGGCTTCGTCGGCTCCGCCGTCGACCCCGCCGTCGCCGTCTGGGTCGGCTCGGCCCTGCTCTTCACCCTCGGCGTCTGGAACATCCTTCAGGACTACCTGCTCAAAAGACTCGCCTTCCCGCCTGCCGGCGCCGCCGACCGGCTCACCTTCCGCCTCGGGAGGATAATCGTCTCCATCATGTCCGACCCCGAATACGCCGACTTCGACCGGTCGAAAACCATCAGCCCCCACGAAGCCGTCTACCTGGGCATCGCCCTCGGGCTCGACAACATGGCCGCCATCTTCGGCGCCTGCCTGATAGGCATCCTCCCCCTCTACACCCCGCTCGTCATGGCCCTCATCCAAATGGCTCTCGTGCGCCTCGGCCTGCTGCTCGCCGTCGCCTTCGCCCCCGGGCCGGAAAAACGCCTCCTCTACCTGCCGGGCGCGCTGCTCGTATTCCTCGCCGTCTTCCGCCTCATCAAATAAAGCGGCCGCCCAGAAGCACCCATCTGCGGCGTTGCTCCTCAAAGCGCTTGCTAGCGTACGTTCCAAGTACGCGTCGCGGCGCGCTTCTCCGGTGCGCCTTGCATCTAGGCGCTTCTGAACGGCCTTTGGCTTTCCTTAAAGCCCCCCACACAAAAAGCTTCGCCGGCGCGAAGCTTTTTCGTTTGCGGTATTCAATTCGCCGGCTCGCCTCCGCCGTCACGGTACCTCATCACCTGTCCGATGGTCATATGGGCCAGCGCCAGGTTCGGCACCCGCTCCGCGATCCAGCGGCGCCACAGCTCCAGCAGTTCCGTCTCATCGGCCTGCCGGGCCTCGGGATTCGCGGCAAAAAAATACGCCAGCTCACCCTGCACAAAATCCGCGGCCAAAAATCTCCCCCCGCTCAGCATCGACTTCACGGGGTTATTATATTACATTTTTCCAAAAACTTCCATATAATTTTAAAAATTTTCCTTTTGTCAGCCGCCCTGCTTGGCCGCCAGCTCGAGCATCGCCTGCGTCACCCAGCGGTAATAAGCCTCGCCGCAGCGGTCGCAGCAGTAAAGATTCCAGCCCCGGACCGGCTGCTTGCCCACCAGATGGGCTATTCCCCCGCACTCGTGCCTAACTCTGAACATCGCCTTTACCTCGCTCCGTCAAATTCCCGCCGCCCTTCGCACCCTTGGCGGCGAACGATAAACACTCCAGCCCCGAAGCATCCTGCGTCACCAGGCACGGCGCGGTCCTGCTCTTGAACCCCATCGCCCTGCAGCCATGGGGGAAAGCCTTGTCCCATGTCACGTAATAATGCCGGCACAGAAGGCACAGCGGCTTTTTCGGCGGCATCGCTCATCCTCCGGCGACCCTGTCTGCCCACAGGCACGTCACTTATATTATACCAGCATTACTCTCCGCTCCGATAGGAAAAGTTTTTCCTTTGCAAACGGACAAGCCGATTTCTCCGCCACCCGCCCGGGGGAATAGCCGGCGTAATTTCTCGTTCTTTTCTGAACAATAAAACATTTTTCCCCTTGAAGGATAATGGCAATACGGAAGGAACTACTATTTGTAGTGTATCTTGTATACACAAATTTATAGTTTTATGTACCCGCTTATTTAGAGCCGTACGGCTTTAAGTGAAAAAAATCACGGAAAGAAGGGAATATCTATTGGCCAAAATGAAAACGATGGATGGAAACTGTGCGGCAGCTCACGTAGCCTATGCCTTCACTGAAGTCGCCACAATCTATCCGATCACCCCGTCCTCCACAATGGCCGAATACGTCGACAGCTGGGCTGCGGAAGGCCGGAAAAACATCTTCGGGCAGACCGTAAAGGTCGTCGAGATGCAGTCCGAAGCCGGCGCTGCCGGCGCTACCCACGGCTCGCTCCAGGGCGGCGCCCTCACCACCACCTTCACCGCCTCCCAGGGCCTCCTGCTCATGGTCCCCAACATGTACAAAATGGCCGGCGAACTCCTGCCTGGCGTCCTGCACGTCAGCGCCCGCGCCGTCGCCGCCTCCTCTCTCAGCATCTTCGGCGACCACCAGGACGTCATGGCCACCCGGCAGACCGGCTTCGCCCTCCTGGCCGAAAGCGGCGTCCAGCAGGTCATGGACCTGGCCGCCGTCGCCCACCTGGCCGCCATCGAAGGCCGCGTCCCGTTCGTCAACTTCTTCGACGGCTTCCGCACCTCGCACGAAATCCAGAAGGTCGAAACCTGGGACTACGACGACCTCGCCAAGCTCATCGACCGCGACGCCCTGGCCGGCTTCCGCGCGCGGGCCCTCAACCCCAACCACCCCTGTATCCGCGGCACCGCCCAGAACCCTGACATCTACTTCCAGGGCCGCGAATCGGCCAACGAATACTACCAGGCCCTGCCGGCCATCGTCGAGAAATACATGGCCAAAGTCAAGGAAATCACCGGCCGCGAATACCACCTGTTCGACTACTACGGCGCCCCCGACGCCGACCGCATGATCGTCGCCATGGGCTCGGCCTGCGAAACCATCGAAGAAACCATCGACAAACTCATGGCCCAGGGCGAAAAGATCGGCCTGCTCACCGTCCACCTCTACCGGCCGTTCTCCATCGAGCACTTCCTGAAATACATCCCCCAGACCGTCAAGAAAATCGCCGTCCTCGACCGCACCAAGGAACCGGGCAGCGCCGGCGAACCCCTCTACCTCGACGTCAAGAACGCCTTCTACGGCAAAGCCTGGCAGCCCGTCATCGTCGGCGGCCGCTACGGCCTCGGCTCCAAGGACGTCGTCCCGGCGCAGATCGTCGCCGTATACGAAAACCTCAAAGCCGCCCAGCCGAAAGACGGCTTCACCATCGGCATCGTCGACGACGTCACCAACACCTCGCTGCCGCTCGGCGCCGACATCGACACCACCCCGGCCGGCACCCGCGCCTGCAAATTCTGGGGCCTCGGCTCCGACGGCACCGTCGGCGCCAACAAAATGGCCATCAAGATCATCGGCGACAAAACCGACCTCTACGCCCAGGGCTACTTCGCCTACGATTCCAAAAAATCGGGCGGCATCACCGTCTCCCACCTGCGGTTCGGCAAAAAACCGATCAAATCCCCCTACCTCATCAACAAGGCCGACTTCGTCGCCTGCCACAACCAGTCCTATGTCGCCAAATACGACGTCCTCGACGGCCTGAAGCCCAGCGGCACCTTCCTCCTCAACTGCATCTGGGACGAAAACGAGCTCGACGCCCAGCTGCCGGCGGCCATGAAACAATACCTCGCCAAAAACAACATCAACTTCTACACCATCAACGCCGTCAAAATCGCCCGGGAAATCGGCCTCGGCGGCCGCATCAACATGATCATGCAGTCCGCCTTCTTCAAACTCGCCGACATCATCCCCGTCGACGACGCCGTCAAATACCTCAAGGACTCGGTCACCGACGAATACGGCAGCAAGGGCGACAAAGTCGTCAACATGAACTTCGCCGCCATCGAGCAGGGCACGAGCGCCATGGTCAAAATCAACGTCCCGGCCGCCTGGAAAGACGCCAAGGACGCCGCCGTCGCCGAAAAAGCCGTCCCCGAATTCATCAAGAAAGTCGTCGTCCCCATGAACCGCACCGAAGGCGACCAACTGTCCGTCGGCGTCATCAAGGAAATGGGCATGACCGACGGCACCTTCCCGGTCGGTACCTCGGCCTTCGAAAAACGCGGCATCGCCGTCGATGTTCCCGAATGGCAGCTCGACAAATGCATCCAGTGCAACCAGTGCGCCTTCGTCTGTCCGCACGCCTGCATCCGTCCGGTCCTCGCCAGCGACGACGAAGTCAAGAAGGCCCCTGCGGGCTTCGCCGCTAAACCGGCCGTCGGCGCCGCCGGCCTCCAATTCCGCATGGCCGTCTCGCCGCTCGACTGCACCGGCTGCGGCAACTGCGTCCAGGTCTGCCCCGCCAAGGAAAAAGCCCTCGTCATGAAGCCGCTCGACAGCCAGCTGCCCCAGCAGGACCTGTGGGACTACGCCATGAGCCTGCCGGCCAAGCCCAACCCCATGAACAAGGAAACCGTCAAAGGCAGCCAGTTCGAAACCCCGTACCTCCAGTTCTCCGGCGCCTGCGCCGGCTGCCTTGAGACCGCCTACGCCCGGCTCGTCACCCAGCTGTTTGGCGACCGCATGATGATCGCCAACGCCACCGGCTGCTCCTCCATCTGGGGCGCGTCCGCGCCGTCCATGCCCTACTGCGCCGACAAGCGCGGCTTCGGCCCGGCCTGGTCCAACTCCCTCTTCGAGGACAACGCCGAATACGGCCTCGGCATGTACACCGCCGTCAAGCAGATCCGCGCGCGGCTGATCGCCAAAGTCGCCGACGTCCTTAAAACCGCCGCCAACCCCGAAGCCAAAGCCGTCCTCCAGGACTGGTACGACAAGCGGGACATCGGCGCCGGCAGCCGCGAGCGCGCCGAAAAGCTCACCGCCACCCTCGAAGCCAATAAAGGCGCCTGCTCCACCTGCGCCGAGCTCCTCGAATACAAAGACTTCTTCCTCAAACGCTCGCAGTGGATCTTCGGCGGCGACGGCTGGGCCTACGACATCGGTTACGGCGGCCTCGACCACGTCCTCGCCTCCGGCGAAGACGTCAACGTCTTCGTCTTCGACACCGAAGTCTACTCCAACACCGGCGGCCAGTCCTCCAAAGCCACGCCCACCGCGGCCATCGCCCAATTCGCGGCCAGCGGCAAGCGCACCAAGAAAAAAGACCTCGGCATGATGGCCATGAGCTACGGCTACGTCTACGTCGCCCAAGTCTGCATGGGCGCCGACCGCGCCCAGACCCTCAAAGCCATCGCCGAAGCCGAAGCCTATCCCGGCCCGTCGCTCATCATCGGCTACTCGCCCTGCATCAACCACGGCCTCAAGCTCGGCATGGGCAACAGCCAGCTCGAATGCAAACGCGCCGTCGAAGCCGGCTACTGGGCGAACTACCGCTACAACCCGGCCCTCAAGGAGCAGGGCAAGAACCCCTTCAGCCTCGACTCCAAGGCGCCGACCGCCGACTTCAAGGAATTCCTCATGGGCGAAGTCCGTTACGCCGCCCTCAAGCAGGAATTCCCCGACATCGCCGACGAGCTGTTCGCCAAAACGGCCAAAGACGCCGCCGAAAGGCTGGACAGCTACAAACGACTGGCCAAATCCTTCGACGAGGCCATCGCCGAAGCGGCCGCCACCAAAGAAAAATAAGCCGCCAACCACAAAGACCTCCCTCCCCTTGCGGGGAAGGAGGTCTCTTTTTTCGAGGCATCAGCCTATTTCCGCCTGCGGAAAAAAGCGTAAGTAAGCGCGTCGCTCTTGCCCGCCAGCTTCCCGGCGGTAACCCTCGCCACAAAAAGCATATGGGTGCCGACATCGACGGTCTTGTCCGCCAGCACCTCCGCCTCCAGGTAGCCGAGGCAGTTTTTCAACACCGGGCAGCCGTTTTTCCCGGCAAGATGCCGCACCGCGGCAAACTTGTCGGCCGTGCGGCCCGACTGATAGCCGAACGTCCTCACCACGTCGCCCTGGTCCTGGGCGAGGATGGACACCGCGAACTTGCCGCTCGCCAAAACAAACTCGGTCGTCAGATTGTTTTTGTTGAGACAAATGGCGATCTGCGGCGGGCTGGCCGTGACCTGAAAAACGGCGTTCGCCGTCTGGCCGTTTATCCTGCCGTCCTTCACCGCGGAAACGACATACAAACCGTAGCTCACCGCATCCAGGGCGGCGTTGATCGTCCCCTCATCCGTCGCCAGCATGGCCTCCGCCGTAAGCTCGGCCACCTCGCCGGCCAGCAGGATGAACTCCTCCCTGCCCACGCCGCAAACGGGGCAAACCGCCGGCGGCTCGTCGCCGTCATGGATATAGTCGCACACCTTGCATTTCCAGCGTTTGGGCGCCGCTGCCGCCGGCGACGGCTCGGCCTGCAGCACGAACTCCTCCGGGCCGACGCCGCACACCGGGCACGTCTCCGGGGGGCTGTCCCCCTCATGCACATAACCGCAAACCTTGCAAAGCCACTTTTTCATTGCCCTCTCCTCCGATCGTTGCTGCCCGGTCACCTTACTTTTTGCGTTTCTGCCCGACGCTGGCCGCCGCCAGATTGCGGGAAAGCGTTTCGACAAACCTTTCCTCGGAAAACGGCTTCACGATAAAATCGTCAATCCCCATATTGACCAGCTCGATCACCGCGCCAGGCTCGCTGTAGCTGCTGCACATCACGATCCGCGCCTGGGGCTGAATCTCCTTGGCCTCCTTGAAAACGGCGATGCCGTCGATCCCCTCCATAACAATATCCAGGACAAGAAGATCAAAAGCCTGCGTATGCAGCTTGCGCAAAGCCTCCGCCCCGTTGTTGGCCTCGAAAACCTCGCTTTCCTGGAGGCCCAGCGACAACAGATGCTTTATGATGATCTTCCGCATAATATCCGAATCCTCCAGCACCAAAACACGCACGATATTCACCTTCAATAAAAATTATTCTTCGTTAACACCGGCTGCATCTAATATATTACAAAGTTTTGCACCCCAACAACAGCCAAAAGGTGGAGAACAAAAAATAATCCGCCGCCCGGACTTATTTTCCCATGACGCCCCCGGCGGGATTCCCGTAATACGGCAGAACAAAAACCGCAAAGCTCAATGCCTCGCGGTTTTTATGTTCAATATGGCGACCCCGGCGGGATTCGAACCTGCGACCTTTTGATTCGCGGGCAACTATTGCCATTGTATTGGACTATATTAGTCTCTAAAATCCCTATAAAATAAGAATTCTAACTTGCGGAATAGGGGTCAATACAAGTGATGGTGGCCAAGATAATCGTCGAGTAGATAGACACGCTCGTTGTTGGCATTATTCGTTTGGCCGTTAACGGCAAAAAGGATTATCTCGGAAATACAAATCGGCACGATGTAGGAATTGGTAAAGCCGAGGCCGTCAATAGCCGCGGGTAACACAAAATCCGCCAGCGTTGCCAGGGGGGAAGTAATCCGGTCCGTAATCAATATGGTCGCTGCGCCCTGTCGTTTGGCAATCTCCAGCAAGGAAAGATTGACCTCGGAATAACGGGGAAAACTGTAGAGCAACAAGCAGTCGTCCTGTTTTATATCCACGATATGCTCGATAGCCATGCTTTCCGCCTGGTTGCAACAAATCACGTTAGGCACGAAATACAGCAGCTTGCTGGACATGTAGGTTGCGCAACTGGCCGTGGAGCGGAATCCGACGATGTACTTGTGATTGCTGCGGATAAGAATGGCGGCGATCCGTTCTATAGTTTGCAGATCCAAGATATCGCAGCTTTTGCGAAGGTTCTCGATAGTGCGATTGACCACGTCGGAGATCAGGTTGGACTTATCCAGCGTTTCGCGGGTCTTAATGTATTTCTCGCTAGGCAAAAGCGCTTCGTTGTATTGCTGGATCATGCGTGTACTCATATTCCGTTTAAACTCTGCATAACTGTGAAAACCGAGTTTACGGACTAAGCGAATGATCGAGGTATCGCTCACGCCGATCTCGTAGGCCAGGCTGGTCACGGTCTGCAGGCCGATAGTATTAATGTTATCCACTATATAATCGGCGATTTTCTTTTCCGTTTTAGTCAAAGGTGTTTGTTTGATTTGTTGCAGTAAGGCGTCTATTAGACTCATTCCTTTTCCAGACATTGTGTTTCTGCCAAGATTATACCATAATGTAAAAGAAAAACATACTACAGAAAAATAAGGCCGTAGAGGGGTAAAACCCCCTCTACGGATCGGAATGTGCCAGACTTTACT
The DNA here is from genome assembly GCA_029976065.1 of Selenomonadales bacterium. Lineage (GTDB taxonomy): Bacteria > Bacillota > Negativicutes > Sporomusales > UBA7701 > Anaeroselena. The sequence continues at coordinate 28,120 of JARKNV010000030.1, read as the reverse complement.
TTAGATACGACAAAGCTTCTTCAAAGCGGTCAAGACCTTTTTGTAAATTCTCCATCGAGTTGGAATAAGATAGCCGCAGACAGTCAGGCGCCCGGAAACTGGCACCGGGGACAACGGCGATGTGCGCCTGATCAAGCAGAAAATTCGCCATATCGCACGAATCCCGAATAATCGTACTGCCATATCGTTTGCCGTAATAAGCCGATATATCTGGCAGCAAATAAAACGCGCCGTTCGCGTCAGAGCATGTGATGCCAGGCATGGTTTTAAGTCGGCTATACATCATATTCCGTCGACGCGAGAACTCTTCCCGCATGACTTCCACGGACTTCTGCGGGCCAGTCAAAGCCTCCAGCGCGGCCCTTTGGGCGATTGAGCTTGCGCAAGACGTCATATGCCCCTGGATGCCACTGATCGCGGCCACGATTGGGCGGTCCGCCGCCACATAACCTATGCGCCAGCCCGTCATGGCATAGCTTTTCGATAAACCATTTACCGTAATACTGATTTTTCGAGCTTCCGGGGACAGCGAGGCAACGCTCACATGGACCGCGCCGTTATATAGCAGCTTTTCGTAGACTTCGTCTGTAATGATATATAGCTCATAACGAACGGCCAACTCGACTAACTGTTCCAGAGTTTCTTTCAGATAAACTGCACCCGTCGGATTGTTAGGCGTGTTGATAATGATGGCCCGGGTACGGGGTGTGACCGCTTTCTCGATCGCAGCAATATCCAGATCGAATTCCCGGCCGGGCTGTTGCGAAACAGGGACAAGCACCGGCTCAGCACCAGCGATCCGCACCATCTCTTCATAGCTTACCCAACACGGCGTGGGAATGATGACCTCGTCGCCCGCCTGGGCAATCACCAGCACGGCGTTGATCAGAGCTTGCTTGGCGCCGGTGGATACGCAGATCTCGTTCGGTTGATAGTCTATCCCATTTTCCGCTTTTAACTTATGGCAAATAGCCTGGCGTAATTCGGGTATTCCCGGTACGGGAGTATACTTGGTAAATTCTTCATCGATCGCTTGTTTGGCGGCCCTCTTGATGTTTTCCGGTGTGCCGAAATCCGGCTCGCCGATATTAAGTTTTATGATGTCGATGCCATCTTTCTTAAGTTGCGCGACCTTTGCATTCAATTCAACCGTAGCTGACGGCGTCAAGTTTATTGCTCTATCGCTAAACATACTACCTCTCCTAAAATAACGAGTCTCTGTTATCATATTTTTTAATGTCTCGGGACTTCTAACAGACTGGGTATCTTATTTGGCGTTCTTGTTATGGAAAATTTCCAGATCAAGAAGGTCTTTTCTGGAACCTACTATGGTTGAGCCGACAAGATCGCCCGTGACATTGACGGTAGTATGGCCGATATCAACTATGGGCCAAATGGCAGCGATTAAGGGAAGCAGGCCCATGGGAAGGTTTAAGGCTTCAAAAAGAACGGCGGAAATCACAACCGCGGTGCCCTTTACGCCAGCGGCGCCGATGGAGAGCATCAAGCCCATATATACGATCTGGATGACCAGTATTGCGGTAATGGAAATATCATATACTTGGAGAGCCATCAAGCTTATAATACCCAGCGAGCAGGCAAAGCCGTCCATATTAACGGTAGCTCCCAGGGGCAAAGAAAAAGCATAGAGCTTTTCCGGCAGGCCGACGCGTTCTCTGGCACACTTCATGCTCATGGGCAGCGTGGCATTGCTGGAAGTAGTGCTGGCGGCCACAATCATCGCCGGGAAGATATTCTTATAGAACTGGATCGGCGAGATTTTTCCGAAGAATATGAGCAGCAACGGATAGCCGATCAGGAGGATGCCAAGCAGGCCCAGGTAATCGGCCAGGACAAATTTGGCGGCCACCGCAAGCATCTTACTGCCCAGAGTGCCGACCATGACGGCGGAAAGGGCAAAGATGCCGTAAGGCGCCAGATCCGTGACCAGCTCGGTCATTTTCAGCATCGCCTCATTGGCGGCGTCGATTACGGCTACCACGGGTTTGCCCTTGTCGCCGATTATGATGAGGCAAACGCCGAAAAAGACGGCAAAGAAGATCACCGGGATCATATCCATACTCGCCATGGAGCCTACGAGATTGGATGGGATCCAGGCCAGGATGGTATCCACAGCGGAGTATTGTTTATAGGAAACTTTATTAGCCAAGCCCAGCAGGCCCTGCGCGTCGAGACCAGGCTTGATCAGCAGGCCGAGCAGGGTGCCGAAGCAGACGGCAACGATCGAACTAATGACATAGTAGAGAATGACTGAACCGCCGATGTCGCGGAATTCCTTCGGGCTGCCCAGTTTAGTTACGCCGGACATGATGGAGAAAAAGACAAGGGGCACAACCAGCATTTTCAGCAATAGGATAAAGGCATCGCCGATCGGGGAAATAACTTTTATACCGGGACCAACGATCCAGCCGACGATACAACCTATAATCATCATCACGAAAATCTTAAAATACAATGGCCTTTTTGTCCAAAAGTTCATTTTGTCTACTCCTTTTTTATTGAATTGGCCGGGGAACTAGCTATCCTCCTTTCGGTAACTCGTCCACCTTTCGCTAAAAGGCTTGAGTTCATGAGCCGTAAAACTTGACGACCATTTCCCAGTCGCAAATATCGATATGCTCGAATAAAAGCCCTTCCCGAAAAATCGTCTTCATATTTTGCGTTGAAGTATGCGTCAGAATCATATGGAGCATATCCGTATCAAACCCGGCCTGATAGGCGAGAATGGCGGTCATTACACCGTGCTGGATCTTCTGCCCCACATCGGAAACGACGAGGTCGCCGTTTGCGTCGGGCAGATATTCAATGATCTTATCCACATCGTGCAGCAGGCCGAGAATGATAATCTTTTCTTCGTCGAAGGTCACCTTATGGTACCTTGTGATAATCCTGCTGACAGCGAGAGCGGCCTCGACCGTGGAATTGACGTGCGAGATCAGGCTGACGTCCATTCCTTCCTTGAACTTCGCCTGATCGACGCTGTCCCAGGGACTGAGGCGCAGCATTTCCAGCCAGACATCGGCCACGGCTGCGGCGGTGTCGGTATTGGAAATCTGTTTGATGCTGGGCAGGTATTGTGCCAGAAAATCAATCTTTTCTTGCTTGTCCATGCGTCGTTTCTCCTTATTCGCAGCATTCATCGATAACTTCAATCCCCTTTTCCCGGAGCTGCTTGTCGACCCAATCGCGTTTTGCCTTCCCGGTGGCGGCGGCAAGAACCTTATCTGCGTCCTGACGGGAAAAAGGTTCGGCGACGGCAAGGACGCCATCTGCGTCCTGACGGGGGATAACGATAACCCCGTCTTCATCCATAACGATAACATCGCCGGGATTCACGCTGACTTCACCGCAGGAAATAGGTACATTGACTTCGCCAGGCCCTTCCTTATACGGGCCGCCCGGAGTGCTTCCCGTCGCGTAGATGGGGAAATCCATATGCTTCGCCTCGCCGACATCCCGGATGGGGCCGTCGAGGACCAGGGCGCCGACCTTTTTGAACTTAGCGTAATTAAACATAATTGCCCCCATTAAGGCGCGCGAAGACTCCCCTTCATTGGAGACGACGATGACATCCCCCTCATGGGCAATATCCAACGCTTTGTGAATGAGTAAATTGTCGCCAGCCCGTGCTTTTACAGTCAAAGCAGGACCGGCCGTGATCTCCCGTTTGGGCTGGGAAACAAGATAAACACGCGGATTTAAGGCGCAGGAACGACCCATGGTATCAGCAATATTAGCTGTGGGGAGCATACCAAGCCGCTCCACGATCTTGGGATCAGGCATTTTGCGTTTCAGAAAAACACGGTTTCCGATCGGCATGCCTATTCACCACCTTTATTATTTTGAATATTATTATGCGAAAATCATATCATAATGTTGAATAATAATCAATAATATATTTTAACAGGAGTACGGAAGGGTCAAAGTCTGGTGTGGAAATGGTAACAGTATTTAGAACTTGTTTTCGGTAGGTAAACACAAAAAACAACATTACTGTAACGGTGCCAAACATCAGGTCTATGTTGGGCGCGTATATACCGCGCCACCCAGTGCCGACAATTTTTATTTGTTCCAGAGGACGCGAGAAAACAGGAGGTAGTCGATCTTTGCTGGACGAGTGGCCGGTGCTCTAGGTTCCCAGTTCGCCGCGATAAACAAGATGAGCCATGACATGCTTCTCACATGGATATTGGGCTCGCCCATCTGGGCGGCGAGCCCAATGACTGGCCATTATATATAGTTATCATCCGGCATTATACGGCCATTCGGTCGCAGGTCCAGTAGCCAAGCCAAAGATGATGGGGACAGGCGGTGTGAGATCGCACGCCGGATTCCCTGCCGGAAAGGCTTGTGAGCGTGCCAATTTGCGAGGGATTCGCAAGGTTTTCAATCGCCTGTTCGAACCCTTATCCGAATTTCTCGAAGCTGCAAAGAATGGCCTGTTATCTATTATGATAACAGGCCATTAGCTGGATTTACCCAATCATCTTTCTATAAATTGGTCAGATATTGGGTCAACAACTGATTTCGGCAAGAAAAAAAAGGCTCTGCGTAAATACGCAAAGCCTTGCATCTCAAATGGCGACCCCGGCAGGATTCGAACCTGCGACCTTTTGATTCGTAGTCAAACGCTCTATCCAGCTGAGCTACGGAGTCATATCGCCGGACGGCTCATCGCTGTCCACTCGTATATTATAGCCGGACGGGCTGGCAATGTCAACAGCGTAAATACTGGTAAATGAGGCCGTTGATAAGCGAAACTTGGCGCGGGCGATTGGCCCGAGCCCTAGTCGAGCTATCCGTGCCCAGAGGCACGGGAAAGCGCCCATCTGCGTCGTCGTTCCCCGGCCGCCCCGCCCCCGCCGCTGCCCAATCCAGGCCCTTATCATAACCCAAGTGAAGCAGGTTGTAAAGCCCCCAACGCCGCCCGCAAAAGCGCCGCCCTATGCCTGGCCCGTCCTCGTCGGCCCCGGCGCCCACACCCGCGGGCAACCGCCCCGCACCCCACGCTAATAAATACTGCTGCAAATCGGCCGGATACGTAGTAAAATAAATACATCACGCTCGTCCCGACACTAATCCGCCGAGGTAAAAACCATGCCCGACCGCACGCCCCAAATCAGCTCCGGCATCGCCTCCGCCGCCCTCTGCTACATACTGTGGGGCGTCCTGCCCATCTACTGGAAATTCATCGACACCGTCCCCGCCCTGGAAATCCTCGCCCACCGCATCATCTGGTCCTTCGTCTTCCTCGTCGCCCTCCTCGCCGTCACCGGCAAGCTCGCCTCCGCCCGCCGGGAAACGGCCGCCGTCCTCGCCGACCGGAAAAAGCTCGCCGGCGTGTTCGCCGCCACCGTCCTCATCGCCGTAAACTGGCTGGTGTACATCTGGGCCGTCAACGACAGCCGCATCCTCGAAACCAGCCTCGGCTACTACATAAACCCCCTCGTCAGCGTCCTCCTCGGCATCATCGTCCTCAAGGAGCGCCTCTCCCTCCGCCAGGCCGCCGCCGTCGGTCTGGCCGCCCTCGGCGTCCTCAACCAGGCCGTCAACGTCGGCGGCCTCCCCTGGGTATCCCTCTCTTTAGCCCTCAGCTTCGGCCTCTACGGCCTTTGCAAAAAAATGCTCAACCTCGGGGCGATAACCGGCCTCACCCTCGAAACCCTCCTCCTCTCGCCCCCCTCCCTCCTCTACCTCGCCTGGCTGCACAGCCAGGGCCACGGCGCCCTCACCCCCGGCCAGCCCGCCATCGCCGCCCTCCTCCTCGGCACCGGCATCGTCACCTCCGTACCGCTCCTCCTCTTCGCCAACGCCGCCAACCGCATCTCCCTCACCGCTCTCGGCTTCATCCAGTACCTCTCGCCCACCCTCGCCCTCCTCGTCGGCGTCTTCATCTACCACGAACCCTTTTCCGCCTCCCACCTCCTCTCCTTCGCCTTCATCTGGGCCGCGCTCGTCGTCTTCTCCCTCGCCCCCGCCAAACGGCCCGCCCCCAGCCGGGCCGCCGACGCCGCGGAATAGTTGCCAATAATCACCCCCGGAGCGAATTGCTCCGAGGGGTGATAGTAAAACACTGCTCCTTGCCGTACCCGCTGAAACCGCTTCGGCGACTAGCCGCAGCAGTTCTTGCTCCCCGAAAGCCCAGCAGCACAAGCCTGCCGCCCAAACCGCCGGTCATCGCGTCGATTCTCGCATTGGCCGCGCCCGTAACCGCATTACGAACATAAACGGCCGCCCCGTCAAAGCATGGCGGGCACCCGGGCTTCCCGTCAATCCGGTGGCGGCGCGGGCCATGTAATGGTACAATGTTCCTGTGGACCACACCCCGCGAAAGGACTGAACATATGCCTCAAGTACATTTCAAACGCGGCAACTTCATCGAAAGCAGCCACCGGATAGAAGCCGTCGTCGTCGACCGGGCCGGCCGGCTGGTGCTCGCCAAAGACCGTCCCCACTACCGCACCTTCTGGCGCTCCGGGGCCAAATCCTTTCAGATACTCCCCTTCCTCGCCCACGGCGGCATGGAGAAATTCGCCCTCACCGAGCGGCAACTGGCCGTCATGGTCTCCTCGCACAGCGGCGACCAATTCCATCTCCAACTGGTGCAGGCAATCCTGAGCAACATGGGACTGAGCCCCGAAAACCTGGCCTGCGGCGTATCCGAGCCGCTCGACCCGGCCATCGCCCGGCAACTCTACAAAGAAGACCGCCCCTATACCGCCCTCCACAACGACTGCTCGGGCAAACACTCCGCCATGCTCGGCCTCGCCCTCCTCACCGGCGCGCCCCTCGCCGGCTACACCGCCCCCGGCCACCAGGTCCAGCGGCTGATGCGCTCCGCGGTCGCCCGCGCGGCCGGCCTGGCCGAAAACGACATGGACGAAGGCGTCGACGGCTGCGGCGTCCCCACCTTCTCCCTGCCCCTCTACAACATGGCTCTCGCCTACGCCCGCCTAAGCGACCCCACCGACGAAGACTGGCAGGGCCGTCATGCCGACGCCGCCCGCGTCCGCGACGCCATGCGCGCCCACCCTGACTGCATCGGCGGCCGCGGCCGCTTCGAAACCGTCCTCATGGAAGTCACCGGCGGCCGGCTGATCGCCAAGCTCGGGGCCGAGGCCTCCCTCTGCATCGGCTCCTGCCCCGCCGGCCAGGGGCTCGTCTTCAAAATCGTCGACGGCGGCCGGCGCGCCCTCGATCACTTCGGCATCCATATCCTCCGCCGCCTCGACTGGATAACCGCCGCGGAACAAGCCGCCCTCCTCCAGCACTTCCCCCCCGAAATCCGCAACGACCACCACCAGCCCGTCGGCTCGGTCGAAATCGAATGGGATTGCTGACGACGCCCCAGCACGCCCCCCGGAGCCTTCTCCGCGGCGAGCCTCCCGGACGGCCGGGAGAAAACCCGTCACATAGCTGACCTGTCAGACCTCATTAGCAATCTATTGATAATTCTTTAAGGTTTAAAATATAATAAATTTGTCGTATATGGATTTTAACGCTACTAAACTATTGCCTCATCTTCCTCTTCGTGGTATTATTTTCTATAGATAATAATTATTCGTTAACCCTGATAAAGGACGCTGTTGCCGGCAAATGTGTTGTTGAAGTGTTGCCGCCGACACCGTCCTGACGAGGGTGCAAATACAATATGCCGGGAGGAATGAACAATGCCTGATTTTGGGAACCCCTTTGCCGGGATGGCTGCGGATCGAAAACTGACGAAGCCGGAAATAATCCGCGCCATCCGATTTCTCATCGCTGCCGAATATGAGGCGGTGCAGCTTTATGTCCAGTTGGCGGAATCGGTCGATGACCCCTTGGCTCAGGCCGTGCTGACAGACATAGCCGATGAGGAAAAAGTTCATGCCGGTGAATTCCTGGCTTTGCTGAAAACATTGGCGCCCGATGAAGAAGCCTGGTATCAGCAGGGTGAGCAGGAAGTGGCGGAACTGAAGGAATCTTTGTCTGCCGGCGGCTCCGTTCAAGACACGGCAACCGCCCAAGCCGACAAGCCCACCTTCACGGTGGGAAATTTGCTTGGGCAAAAATAAGCTGATAGTAAAAGGAGGTAAAGACGATGGATTATTTGGATCGGGCGACCGCACCCATCTCTGAGGCTGAATGGAACAGAATCGACGAGGCGATAATATCCTCCGCGCGGACTACGCTGGTTGGCCGTCGCGTGGTCGAAGTGCTTGGCCCTCTGGGGGCCGGGGCATATAACATCCCTTTCGCGGTCTATAAAGGGAAAATGGTTGCCGGCGTCGATATGACCGGGGAAGGGGAAAGCTCCGTGGTCGAGGCTAGTAACCGGAAAACGGTGTCTTTGCCGCAACTCTATACCGATTTTAAAATTACCTGGCGCGACGTTGAAACCGACAGGCAAATGGGCCTGCCGCTCGATGTCAGCGCTGCCTCTATTGCGGCGGGCTCGGTGGCGATGCAGGAAGACGCGCTGATTTTTAACGGCAGCAAAGAACTGGGGCTGGAAGGCTTGTTCACGGCCGCAGGACGCTCCACCGTCAAGATCGGCAACTGGGACGAGCCGGGCAGCGGCTTGGCGGATGCCGTAAAAGCGGTCAACCAGCTCGCCGGTGCCGGGCATTACGGGCCCTATGCCATGGTTATGAGCCCGGTGCAATTCGGCAAACTTATCCGGATATACGGCAATACCGGTACGCTTGAACTTGACCAGATCAAGGCGCTCGTAACCGGCGGCATATATTACTCTAATGCAATCGGCGGGCAAAAAGCGGTGCTGGTTGAAGTAGGGGCGAAAAACCTCAGCTTGGCCATCGGCCAGGACTTTACCGCCGGCTATCTTGGCGCTGAAAAAATGAACCATCTGTTCAGAGTCCTGGAAACCGCAGCGCTTCTCATCCGGCGGCCGAGCGCCATCTGCTCTTTAGAATAGCCTGCCTCGTAAATAACCTACGCTTTGACCAAGCGTAGGTTATTTCTTTTCAAAAGATCAGCCCCCGGCGTCCCGGGGGCTGATCTTTTAGGCCCGCTTTGCTTGTGCCCTTTTCCGGCGGAAGACAAGCGTTCGGCTCCCGTTCTCCGGCGGGAACGCTCCGGGCCGTCAACGTCGGCGGCCTCCCCTGGGTATCCCTCTCCTTGGCCGTCAGCTTCGGCCTCTACGGCCTCTGCAAAAAAATGCTCAACCTCGGGGCGATAACCGGCCTCACCCTCGAAACCCTCCTCCTCCCCCCCATCCTCGCCCTCCTCGTCGGCGTCTCCATCTACCACGAACCATTTTCCGCCAGCCACCTCCTCTCCTTCGCCTTCATCTGGGCGGCGCTCGTCGTCTTCTCCCTCGCCCCCGCCGGGCGTCGAGCCCAAAACGAAACGCCGGAAGCAGCCAAGTAAAACCGCCAAAAACCCCCGGGGCATTGCGCTCCGGGGGTTTATTCACAGAAAAGAACTCCGGCTCGCCGCCTTACGCGCCGACCAACCGGGTCAGCGCGCCGGTATATGTCAGCGTCAACCGGTGCATCGCCCGAGTGCAGGCAATGTAAAGCAGGCTGCGGTCGTATTCGCCGACGTAGGTCTCGTTATTGGCCGACGGGATGACGACCGCGTCAAATTCCAGCCCTTTCGACATTTTAACCGAAGTGATCGACACCCCCTCCGTAAAAGCCTCGCTCTCCGGTGAAAGCAAATGCGCCTCGCAGCTTTGCGCTAGCACGTCATAAAGCGCTTTAGCCGCGCCGTCCGTTTTCAGAATAATTCCCAGGGTCACATACCCGCCGCCCTGAAAGGCGGCGATTTCTTCCTTTATCCGCGCCAGCTCGTCCTGCCCGTCGCGGCAATATATGAGCCCGGGAGCGTCGCCATGGCGCTCGATCGCCTCGAGCGAGGCAACCTTTTGGATGCGCCTGGCGAAGGTGATAATCTCGTAGGTCGAGCGGTAGCTCTTATTCAGCGCCACCAGTTCCGCGCCATCATACAGCCGGCGCAAATCGCCGAGCGTATGCAAATGATTCGGATTGATAACCTGGCCGAAGTCGCCCAGGATCGTTTTCTGGCACTTAAACAGGATATTCATCACCGCGTATTGCGCCGGCGTGTAATCCTGCATTTCGTCGATAACCAGATGGCGTATGGCTCCGTTCTCCCGCAAACCCTCAAGCGCGGCGTGAAAATACATAAACGGATATACATCGGCCCATTCGAGGGTATTCTTCGCCGGCATCACAAACTTGTCGGCAATATTCATGCACTGATAAAAATCCCGATAAAGCGCCAGCGTATTCTTCACTTTCAGCATCGCCGCCAGACCCTTAAAGATAGCCTTAGCCTTCGGCACAGGTTTCCCGGTGAAGTTATCGGTTTCGAAGCGGTCGTTGATATCCTCCGCGATCATCTGCAGCCGCCTTTTGACCGGGTACTTGTGATAAGCGGCGTAGCGGCTTTGTATCCATTTGCTTTTGGCGGTGAATCGCCCGAAAACGTAATCCGACGGCGTAAAGACGGTTTCCGGCATGCCAGCCAGATACTCGTCCATCATTCGTAAAAAGCGCAGCGTAGATTTGAAGCGTATCCGCTCCGCCCACTCGGGATCAGCCGTTTCAAAAGGATCATTGTCGGCCTCGAAAGAGATGATGCCCTTAAGCTGAGCCGCGGCAACATCCGCAAAGCTCGCCCCGTCGATCGGCTCCTCGCCCAATTCGGGCAGGACATTGGCTATATAATCCCCAAACACCTTGTTGGGCGACAAAATGGCCACGTTCTTCGCCGCTAACTCGTCTTTGAAGCGGTAAAGCAAATAGGCGATGCGGTGCAGCGCAATTGACGTCTTGCCGGAACCCGCGACCCCTTGAATAAGAAGAGTCTCCGCCTTCTCGTTGCGGATAATCAGGTTCTGCTCCTTTTGAATCGTGGCGATAATGGACTTCATCTTATCGTCCGAGGTATGACTCAGTTCGCGCTGCAGAATATCATCCTGGACATTGACCGAGCTCTCCAGCGCATACTCCAGCTCGCCGTTCCTGATTTTGAACTGCCGCTTCCGCGTCAGCTCGCCGTCGATCCGTCCATCCGGAGCGTCGTAGCCCGCCGGCCCGACCTCGCAATCATAAAACATGCTCGCCACCGGGGCGCGCCAATCGACGATCAACAACTCATGATCGCGGCTTAAACCGAATCTGCCGATATAAAGGGTGGCAGGCGTTTCTTTCGATACTTCCCGGAAGTCGATCCGGGCAAAGTAAGGCGAATCCAGCAACTTGGCGATTCGATCGCGGATCTCGGACGCAAAAGCCCCCAGATTGTCGATCCGGTTTAAAGCCAGTTCATTCTGGAACATCTCGTGCGGGTCGATTTCCCCGCGATGCTCCACCATATACCGTTTGGCATCCATATATTCCTTATCGAATTTCTCGACCGAATCATCCGCCTGCTTTATGGCCTCCGCAAGCTCGCCCTTAATATATTCAAGATGGGCAATTTCATCGGGAAAAGCCGGCGCCCCATCTCCTGCTTTCTTGTCGCTTTCCCTGCTACGGGCAGGCACATCCAGGGCGCGCCCGCCCGCTTGCCGCGCATCAGTCATTTTCATCCCCCTTGGCCAACACCATCTTTTGCGTCGGATAACCAAATTCCGTCAGTAGCTCCGCCTCGGCAAAGCCCAGCTCCTTGAGCGCTTTGCGATATCCCGTATCCGCCCTGTCGCCCTCGCGGAAGGTGGTGATGCTGATCTCCCTATCCTTCAACAGCTCGGTCAGCGCCACATTCAGGAGGTCTTGAGAAACGCCCCTGTTCCGGTAAAGCGGATGTACCGCCAGGAAACCGATGCTGCCTGTTTCGTAATCAATCATCATGCCGCCGAGGCAAACGCCGCCCCCCGTCGCGATCAGCGCCCCTTTGCCGGTGATATAGCGTCTCAGAACCGCTAAATGCTCATTTTCCTCCAGATGGGGAAACCCGTCGACCGCCAGGCTCACCAACTCCATCCAGGCCGGAATATCGGCTTCCTCGGCAAAGCGAATCTCCCGCGGGGATTTTTTCTGCGCCCTTTCCAGCGCCTCGCGCTGGTCCCTGAAATTGTATTCGAGCTGCAACGGATAGAACACCTCATTGTTCCGGAATTGGCGGGGAGACTGCTTATATATCGCCTTGAACACGCTGCCGAAAGCCTGCTGGCTGTCGTAACCCGCCAGAAGGGCGATATCCATAATCGGCTTATTGGAAAAAACCAACAGCTTGGCAGCTTCCGTCAACTGCCTGCGTTGCGCGTAATCATGAATAGTAAGCCCCACCGCCGCGGTGAAGATGCGGTGCAGGTGATATTTCGAATAGTGCACCGCCGCGGCAACTATATCCAGGTCCATCCTCGCGGCCGCCAGATGGCTTTCAATATATTGAATCGCCGCTATCACCGTCGCAAGATTTCTCATGGTGCCTCCTGGCTCCGGCTTTGAAACAGCACACATCCGGTAAATGACCCAATTAATTATATCAGTTTTGCAGACGCCATTTTTAATCATTATTGCGATCATACCCCCTTTGCTCAGCTACCATGTCTGGCGCAAAGCCGGAGCCCCCCCCCCCGCCGCGCATCACCCCCGCTTTGTACGCGCGCAACCCAATATGGTTCATCCCCTCCCCCATCACATCCATGCCGCATCGGTCGCAGATAAAACAAACAAGCCCCCGGCTCACGCCGGGGGCCATTTTCCGTCCATTTTCTATGAATATTATACCAGAAATCCCGCCCCATTTTAAGGCTGTAAATCGCTGGATGAAGCTGCTACAATTTACTGAGATTCCACGAGAAAAGGATGATGCTCTATGAAGCTCGTCGCCGTCAACGGCAGCCACCGGGGCCGCGCCGGCAACACCGCCATAATGGTCGACGCCTTTTTGCGGGGGGCGCGGCTCGCCGGCGCGGAAACAATCGACATCTGCCTGGCGGAGAAGGAAATCGGCCACTGCCGGGCCTGCAAGGCCTGCTGGTTCGCCACCCCGGGACGGTGCGTCCTGGCTGACGACATGTCCGGCATAGCGCAGGCCCTCACCGGCGCCGACCTCTGGGTCTGGGCCACCCCGCTCTACTTCGACAACGTCTCCTCCATGCTCAAAACCTTCATCGACCGCCTCATGGTCTTCGGCAGCCCCGGCTGGACGCGGGACGAGGCCGGCGAATGCCGCCACCATACCTCCCTGGCGCCCACCAGGCTCATGCTGATCGCCAACTGCGGCTACCCCGAGCGCTCCCACTTCCAGGTCCTCTCCCACTGGCTCGCCCGCCACGCCCGCAACCTCGGTGTCGCGGTCGCCGGCGAAATCTACGCCTCCGAGGGTGCCCTCCTCCGCGACCCGGCCGAAGAACTGCGGCCCGCCGTCGCCGGCTTCCTCCGGTCGGTCGAAACCGCCGGCCGGGAAATCGCCGCCGGCCTCGAAATATCGGCCCAGACCCGCGAAAAGCTGGCCCAGCCCTTCATCCCCGCCGAAGCCTACATCCGCGGCGTCGAAAGCTACCTCGACGCCCTGCTGAAAAAACCGCTCCCCGCCCGGCCCGCTGAAAATCAATCCTGTCCGTCCATAAAGCAATCCTGATCCCCTTACCCCTGCCCCCATATCCACCCAGCCCTCTCAGCCTCAGGAATAATTATTTGCCGACAACAAACTTCGTTGCCGCGCCATTATTTCCAGCTAATGGAAGGACATTGGCCCGCCCTGTCGAAGCTATAGTCGCCGGGCGAAAATTCCCGCGCAACACCGGAAAATCAGCCGCTACGAAAGGGATGATTGGGCAAATGCATGCCGCGAAGCTTTTTATCGGTGTCCTGTTCGCCATATTCGCCTTTTCCGCCACCTGTACGGCCGCCGACGCGGACCAAATCGCCGCAAGCCTCAGCGCGTACGTGCAGGCCAAAACGCATGCCGCCAGCTACGCCGCCGCCGTGAAAGAACAATACCTTGAAGAGAAAAATGCCTACGAGAAGGCCCACGACAATCTCACCGCCGCCGATCTGGCAGCCCTTAAAAAGAGAATAGCGGCATACCTCAACGTCAAGCTCGCCTATCAGCAAGCCGCCGCCGATTTCGAAGGCTGGCGGGCCGTCATGGAGCTCGCTGTTATCAACGACGCCAAAATTCCCGTGAACGACGTATATTATACCGGCATCGGCGCCAAAGCGCTCGCCTCCCACGCCATCTTCGCCAAAGCAGCCGACGACTATGTCCGCAACCCGCTCCTGACCATGCATCAGGCCGACGCTCCGTCCGGGCCGCCCGGTCACCTGGGGGGACCGAAATCGCTTCCGGTAGACACCGCCGTCCTCCTGTTCAAGGACATCATCTTCCCGGCTGTCGACAAGCTGCTCGCCATCAGAGATAAAAACATCGCACTGAAAAACCACAAACGGGAGACCCTGCTCGACTGGCTCAACAAACACGCCGCCTGGGAAGAATGGGACAGGCCCGCCCCCGATCACACGCCGAAACCGGCGCAGAACCCGCCGGCCGGCACTCCTCCCGCCCCCAACCCCTAACCGCCGCGCCCGCCTTTAATCCGGCCGGCCATGTCTTCGCTATGACCATACAGAAAGGAAGCTTCCCTGATGCGCCGTTTTTTCTCCCCCGCCAAACCCTTCCTGATCGCCGCGGCGGTACTCTTGGCCCTTTGCCTCCTCGCCGCCCCCTCCTTCGCCGCTCCCCATCCCGCCGGCTACTACCGCATCGTGCTGCTGTCCGACACGCACCTGCCCTTCAAGGCCAAAATAGGCGACCCCGCGAAACAGAACAGGATCATCGCCGCCAAAAACAAGCTGATCGCGGACGTCAACGCCTGGAACGACGTCGGCGAAATCGTCGTTCTGGGCGACATCGCCGCCGACCGCGGGACGGCGGCCGAATACGCCTATGCCGTCGACTATTTCGCCAAATTCGCCAGACCGTGCGTATTCATCACCGGCAACCACGACTACCTCTATCGGGACGAGCCGGGGCCGAACGGCCGCAACGCCAAGGGCGACGCCGACTCCCGCCGCGACAAGCTGCAGCGCTTCCAAAAAACGTTCCACCTGCCGGCCCTCTACCGCAGCCAAAAAATCGGCAACTACCTGCTCATATTCCTGTCCGTCGATTCGCTCGACTCCCCGTACCTGGCGCAGCTATCCGACAATCAACTCAAGTGGCTGCGGCAGGAACTGAAAAACAATCCCGCCGCGCCGACGATCATCTTTTTCCATGCCCCCCTGAGCGGCACGCTGGCCAGCTACAACAAATCGGTCAATACCCCCAATTCCATTGCCCAGCCGGAGGAGGCCATCGCCACCATAATAGCCGCCAACCCGCAGATAATGCTGTGGGTATCGGGGCACACCCACACGCCGGCCGACAATCCCAGCTTCGCCGCGGACCTCAACCTGTACGCCGGACGAGTGACCAACATCCACAACACCGACCTCGACCGCGAGGGCATCTGGACAAACTCGCTCTACCTGTATGCCGACAAAGTAACCGTAAAAACCTTCAACCACAAAACCGGCGCCTGGATCGGCGAACTAGAGCGCACCTTCCCCCTGTCCAACAAATAATCCCCCTGGCCCACCCCGCCAAAGAAAAACCCAGTACCGGCCCGGACCTCCGCCGTTACTGGGTTTTTCTTTGGGGTTAATGAGTATACGTAACTGTCGCGTCGGCAACGATAGCGCCTGTTTTCTCCTCTTTGGCGGTAAAGGTGCAGGCCCCTTTGACGCCTTCGAACCTGCCTATTCCCGCCGCAATGGTTCCCTGCCCCTCGGAAGAGGATGCGCCAGTCTTATCGAAGATAACCGTGGCTGTCCAGGAGATAATTATCCGCGATCCGTCCGCGAATTCGAAGCGCGTATATCCTTGCGACGAGCCGCCCTTACCCCTGTGGGTGTCGAACCCGAAAACGGTAGAATACTTGGCGGTTTCCCCATCGTCGATCACTGCCTGGCCCTCCCGTCGCGCCGTGCCGAGAACATGGCCATCTTCATCCCCGGCAGGGAGCAACGTAACGACAACAGGATAATTCGTAACATGCACTTTCATAGTTTTGGCTGGCTCCGTCGCCGCAGCCGGAAAACAAGGCATCAGGGTACCGGTCAAAAACAAGAATAAGACCGCCAGCTTTCCGAGTTTCATCATTCGCCTCCTTTTTGGCTCCAGCCATCAGCGCTATACGCCCTTGCGCTCCATCCTACCTTCTTGACAAATCCGCTTTCCTGAATGCCTCCGTCGCCGGCAGCACCGTTTCAAGCTTCGCATGGTATTGTATCTGAACATCTCCCTTGGCAAAGCGGCAATCGAGCAAATGGCCGCCCATTTTTCGGTCAGCGCTTATAAAATGAAAATGGAATCCGGGGGCAAGAATGCCTTGGGCATAGCCGGGGCACCAGAAGCCAATTATCGTGCCCGTGATATCGCGGGCCTCAAATTCGCTTTGGACTACCGGACGGTAAGGCCGCTCCTGTCTGGGGACGCTGCGGGTTTTGACGTAGTTGAATGTGCCGTCGATGCGGATGGCGTAGAATATGTTGCGGCTCGGAAAGAACGGCTCCAGGTTCTGCTGCAGTTCTTCGAGGCTGGCGATATCCTCCTGGGAAAACTTCTGGTCGGGGGCAAAGAATGTCACCATCGCGAACGGCGTCAAAAGCTTGTCGTCCGCCGCGAGAACATTCCCGTCGCCCTTAACCTGAAATATCTCGCCGTCCACAACGACCATCTCGCCGTCCAGGCTGTCAAAAGTCCCGATGCCGAAATTGCCCCGCTGTTTTAACTCCCCGCAGGTGATGGCGCCGTCGTAAACGCCGCGGAATATTGAGCCCCAGGTTGATAATTGAAAAATGGCGCTCTCCTGCCTGGCAGGCGGCGCATTGCCTTGCCGGGCTGCAGCGAAAACAAACGCATAGCAGCTTAAAGATAAAATGAAGGCAAGCAGACTCAAAACGATTATTTTTCTCACGGTTTTGTGCCTCCCTAGCGTTTTCTCCAAAGGTTCCCATCTTCACGCCGAAAAAGCATGGAAAATGCCCGAACCCTCTTTTTGCAAAGGCTCGGGCCGTTTCATAATGGCGGTGCCGGCGTTCCCCCTCCGCCCCCCTTTCGCCGGGCAACCCTTTCGAAAATCCGGTTATCGAGGCATCGAAAGGCCATGAAAGTTCACCTCCCCTCACCGCTTTTTTATATCATACGATGGATGGGGAAAGGAAAACTTGCAAAATGCCGGCATTTATTTTAGGAATCTGTTCATTTCGGCCGCTTCGCGAACATATTACGGTATTGCCGCGGTGTTATCCCAAAGCGTTTGGCGAAACACGCCGAAAAGTGCGACGCGCTGTTAAATCCGCACTGCAGCGATATCTCGGTTATTCTGTTGTCCGGGTTCATAAGAAGCTTCCTGGCTTTGTCCACGCGGAGCCTGATCAAATATTCCATTGGGGCAACGCCCTTTTCCTTATTGAAAAGCCGGATCAGATTCGACTCGGACATATTGACCAGCTTTGCCAGGCCGGCGACGGAACTTTTTTCGCCATAATGCTGCTGCATGTGTTCCGCCACCCGTTCAATGTCGAGCCGGTCGGCGGCAAAAACCGGCGGAGCGTCTATCGCCAGCAAATTTCTTATCAGTTCATGGGTGATGACGCTCCCCAGGCCGCCGAGAACTTTCTCGCACCCCGGAAGGTTACCCTCGTATTCGGCCATGAATCTCTTTAGATAAACCATAATGCCGGCGTCGACGAGAAACTGTTGCCAGCCGCCTGTCCCGGAGGACCGGCGGTTATAAAAAGCAAGTTCCCGCTCATAATAATCTCTGGCGATAAAGATGGCGATGTAACGTACGAAACTGTCTTTTATTTCTTCTTCGTGCGGCACGCCGGGCGGGATAAAGGTCACCAAATAATGATCAGCCGGAACGTCGATATGTACCGGGAAAATGCTTTGGTTTTTGGAAAAAAACAAGGCAAAGGAATATGCCGGATGAATATGCCGGGGTTTGACCGCATAACCACAAAAACCCACGCTGGGAATAAATAGGGCGAGCTTCCCGCCAACATAGCAGTCGACATTGCGGAGATCGCTCTCCTTAATGTCGCCTACCAGCTTTTGAATTTTCTGCAGCTCGTTTTGGTTCCTTCTCATGGCTGCCTCCTCATTTGTGTTTCCAATGAGGAATAACTATCCCTGTCCCCAAGCGTCTTTCCGTTTTTACCTATAATTTAGCTTATATGGCTGAAATAGCCAACAATTATTTCACATTTCACTTTTATTTTGATTCTGCAAACGGCAAGTGACAATACGTATAGCCGGTGGTAAACTAATTATATAAACTCAGTCGCTCTGAATGGAGGTCGATCATGGCCAGAAAGGGGTACAGCGCGGGCGACGTAATCTATCTGGGCAGGCTTGAAAACGGCAAGATCTCCGTCCTGCCGGTCCTGCTGGTCACGCTCGTCAGCGTAAGTTTCGACGGCGAATTGTGGAAGGTGCGCAGCTCTGAATCCGACGACGTGTACACCCATTTTATCCAGTATCCGGATGAAGACGACGACCCCGGCCGCGACGATTCCTTCGTCAACACCCCTGTCTCCTAGCCACCGATAAAAAGCCCCCCGGCTTCCGCCGGGGGGCTTCTCCGTATCTTGCTACCCTTGCAGCACAGGCACCGTGTTCGCCGCTCCCGGCATGACGGTGATGGTGAAATCCTTCCTGCCGAGCTTCTCCTTGGCGATGCGGTAAGCTTCGTCCAGGCTGGTCACGGCGATCATGCCCGTGCCGTTGACGAAATCGACATTCTCGGGCTTGGTCACCACGATCAGCGGGTGCTTCTTGGCGATGTCGGCGCACTTGTACGCCACGAAGCCCGGGATGGTGAAATGGTTGCGGATGGCCATCTCGAACTCCAGCATATCCTTATACTTGAACCAGTCGCTGAATTCCCGCGGCTCGTAAATATCGCGGCACTCCATGATGCAGATGATCGCCCCGCCGGGCTTGCAGGCCATAAAGGCGTTGTCGATCGTCTTCGAGCCCTGGTAGAGGTTGATATCCTTCGGGAAACCGCCCGAAGAGGCAATTACCAGGTCGGCCTGGGCCTTGATCGGCACGCCGTAAATCTCCTCCACCAGCTTGGCGCCCGCCTCCCACGCCTTGTACCAGTGGCCGGCGAAAAACTTGGCGAACTTGCCCTCGGGCGTGAAGACGGCGTTCAGCAGGAAATCGGGCTTGGCGAGCTCGGCCATGTCGCACATATCGTGATGCATGTCGTTCGTCTCCAGCGACCCCGAGGCGCACAGCGGGTTCAGGCCCTTGCCCACCTCCTTGTTCATGCAGAACAGGTGGTTGCCCTGGATGGTGCGGAAGCCGCTGATCGCCGGCATGATCGACTTGCGGCCGCCGCCGAAGCCGGCCATGAAATGATACACGATGCCGCCGGTGATAATCATCCGGTCCGCCTCGGCCAGGCGCTTGTTGATGTAAGTCTCGACGCCGCGCTTAGTCTTGCCCACATACGTGAGCTCGTCCTTGTTATGGCAGTCGTGCTGGTAAATGGGCACCCGGTGGCAGACATCCTGGCCGCACACCAGGACGTCCTCGTCCGCGTTGTGGGCGCGGTGGGCGCCGAGACCGATGACGATAAACATGTCGCTGTCGGGAATTCCGCAGGCGTTCAGCTCGTCGAGCAGCACCGGCAGGAAGAAATTGAACTTGACCCAGGCCCGGGTGATGTCGCTGACGACGATGCCGACCTTCTCGCCCGGCTTTACGATATCCTTCAGGGGCGGAGTGCCGATGGGGTTGTTCAGCGCTTCCTTGACCGCCGCGGCAACATCGGTCACCGGCGGATACTCCCGCCCTTTGATAACCTCTATTACCTGCTCTTCCGGCAGGGCGAGCTTAAGCTTCTGGTCACCGAATCCAAACTCGAAAACCTTATCCATGATAACATCCACCTCACGCAGCAATTTATCCTATATACTTAGCCCCATAGGTAACGATTTCCTGCCCGCCTGCCTCCGAAACTCCTCTGTCTGTAATATTATATTTTTTTATCCCGTTAATATCCACCGTCGCCGCCGAACAGGCCGCCAACCGTCGTCAGCCCGTAACCCTTGGCCCGCAGGCTTGGAATGATCTCGCGCAGCGCCTCGGCGGTGTGCGCGCCGTGCAGGTGGAAAAGCACGACCGACCCCGCCGACGCCTCCTCGGTCACCTGGCGGGCGATCGTCGCCGCGGCCAGTCCGGACCAGTCACGGCTGTCCACGTCCCACATCACCAGCGCCCGGTAACCGAGCTCGGCCAGCAGGCTTGTCAGCGTGCCGTTGTACGCCCCGTACGGCGGCCGGAAGAACAGCGCCCCGTCCCGGCCCGCCACCTCCCGCAGGGCGGCGCGGGCGGCGAGGATTTCCCCCCTCATCGCCGCCGCATCCAGCCAGCTGAAGCGGGGATGGGAATAGGAATGGTTCGCCAGCTCATGCCCTTCGGCCGCCATGCGGCGCACCGCCTCCGGGTTGGCTCTCACCCACTCGCCCAACAGGAAAAAAGTGCCCTTCACCCCCGCCTCCTTGAGCACATCGAGGATTTCGTTCACCCGCCACTCAGGACCGCCGTCATCGAAGGTCAGCGCCACACACGGCCGGCCGCTCTCGCTCCGCCGCAGTACCGTGAGAGGGCTTCCCGCCTGCGGCGCTGCTGCCGGCGGGGCCGGCGCGACCGGCTGACCCTTGCGTAGCAGTTCGCTTACCGTCGCCAGCGCGAAGCCCCGCTCCTTGAGGTCGCGGACGATCGCCGGCAGCGCCTCGGCAGCCGCCTTCGCCTTCATGTTCACGTTGATGATCGCCCCGTCGCTCACCGCCCCGCGGAGCTGCTCGACCACCGCCGCCGGCGAATCCACCAGCCAGTCGCCTGTGTCAACGCCCCGGACCACGGCCGCCGCCGGCGTCAGCCCGGCCGCCGCCCGGCGGAAATTGTCGCCGTAATAATTATAAGGCGGCCTTATTACGCGCGGCGCCACGCCTGCGGCCGCCTGCGCCGCCCTGGCCCCGGCCGCGAGGTCGGCGGCGATCGCCTCGTCGCTGAACTCGGCCCAGTATTCGTGGCGCCAGCCGTGGTTGCCGAATTCGTGGCCGTCCGCCGCCGCCTGTTTCACCGGCAACGCCGCCAGGGCCTCGCCCTTGATGAAGAAGGTGACTTTTATCTTCTCGTCCCGGCACAGCTTGAGCACCGCCGCGAACTCGGCCGCGCCGTCGGCGTCCTCCACCGTCAGGGCCACCGTTTTTGCGGCCGGCACCCGGTCGACGACGGCCGGCAGGGCGGCCGCGGCCGGTAGAGGCCCGGCCAGCAAGGCTAAAAAGGTTGCGCCGATAATCGCTATCTGCAAAGCATCGTCCTCCTGTCAGTATCGTTCACTGACAGTCTATGATGCCTGTCCGCCCAGTAGAACCGGGCGGGGGAAGTTGCCACGGGGAGATAAATTTACTACAATGAGAGGTATGGACCGGCTCTGACAAACGCTGACAAAAACCCTGACATTTTCCCTGACAAAAGCACTGACTTTTGCCTGTCTTTTACCCTGACGTCCGCTCTGACAACATGCCCGACCGGGAGGTATTGACTTTAGTATGCCGACAATTCCAGGAATTTGCCGTTTTTGCTCCGGGGGCTGCGGCGCCCTGTTTACGGTAAACAAGAATGAAATCGTCGCCGTCCGGGGCGACCCCGCCCACCCCGTCAGCCAGGGTGCCCTGTGCCCCAAGGCCGGTCCGGACTGCCACCGCGGCCAGCCGGGCCGCGTCACCCGGCCACTGTGGCGCCCGGCGGGCGCCGGCGAGTGGCGGGAAATCACCTGGCGGCAGGCGATCGCCCGGCTTGCTGCGCGGCTGAAGGAGGCGCGCGACGCGGGCTGGGTCCATGACGACGCCCGCACCGACGGCATCGCGGTGTTCGGCTCGGCGGCGATAACGAACGAGGAAAGCTATCTGCTCGCCAAGTTCAGCCGCCTGCTGGGGTCGCCGTATATCGAGCACCAGGCCCGCGTCTGACACGCCCCCACGGTGGCAGGTCTGTCATCGACATTCGGGTACGGGGCGACGACAAATTCGTGGGCCGATCTGGACAAGGCCGGAACGGTGCTGATCGCCGGGGCCAACGCGGCCGACAACCATCCGGCGGCGATGCGGCAGGTGCTGGCCGCGCGGGCGGCCGGGGCGAAGGTGGTGGTCGTCGACCCCCGCCGCACCGCAACCGCCGCCCAGGCCGACGTTTTCGCCCAGCTCCGCCCCGGCAGCGACATCGCCCTGCTGGGGGCGGTGATAAACATTATCCTGAAAAAAGAATTGTTCGACCGCGAGTATGTAACGCGGCGCACGAACGCCCGCTATGCGGTGAATCCCGGCTACGACTTCACGGATGGGCTGTTCGCGGGCTATGACGCCGCCGCCGGGAGCTATGACATTTCCCGCTGGGCTTATCGGCTCGACGGCGGGGGCCGCCCGGCCATGGCGGCGGATATCGACGCGCCGGGAACGGTTTTCAGCCACCTGCGGGGGCACTTCAGCCGCTACGAGGCGGCGACGGCGGCGGACATAACCGGCGTGCCGGCGGCGACCATCGAGGAGCTGGCGGCCGCGGTGGCGGGACGGCGGCCGCTGGCCATCCTGTACGCTTTGGGCATAACGCAGCATACGACGGCGGTGCAGACGATCCGCTGCTACGCCATCCTGTCGCTGCTCCTGGGGGCCGTTGGGGTGGCGGGCGGCGGGGTGAACGCGCTCAGGGGCGAGGCGAACGTGCAGGGGTCGACCGACCTCGGCGGCCTCGCCACCAGCCTGCCCGGCTATCTGCCGGCGCCGGCGCACGGGGAGGAGACGCTCACGGACTACGCGGCCCGCCACGGCACGGAAGCGGCCGGCGACCTCGCGGCGCTGCTGGCGGCGTGGTTCGCGGGGAGTCCGGACGAGTGCTACCGCTGGCTGCCGCGCCGGGGGGCGGACAAGCCGGCCACCTATCTGCCGATGCTGGCGGCCATGGCGGCCGGGCAATTCAAGGCGGCGCTGGCGGTGGGCATCAACCCGCTGACCGGCACCCCCGACAACCGCCTGGCGACCCAGGCGCTGGCGGCGCTCGACACGCTGGCGGTGGTTGATCTCTTCCCGTCGGAGACGGCCGAGTTCTGGCGGCTGCCCGGCGTGCGGCCGGCAGCGGTCAAGACGGAGGTGCTGTTTTTGCCGGCGGCCCACTTTTACGAGAAGGACGGTTCGCTGACCAGCGGCAGCCGCCTCGTCCAACGGCAGCAGCAGCTCCTCCGCCCGGCGGGACTGGCAAGGCCCGATCTGGCGATAATCGACCGGCTCTTCCGGGCGGTGCGCTCGCTGTACGCGGCCAGCCGGGCGGCGCAGGACGCGCCTTTGCTGGCGGCGCGGTGGGATTACGGCCGGCCGGCGGACGCGAAAAAGGTGCTGGCGGAAATCGGCCGCGCCTGCCGGCTGTATGCCGGGGCGGCCGAGGCGCTGGCGGCGGGAAGGACCTTCGCCTGGCCGCATAATCAATCGATATTGTACGAGGACGGCGTTTTCGCCACCGCCGAGGGGACGGCCCGCCTGTTCGCGGCCCCGTACGCCAGCCGGCGCAAGGGGGAAGCGGCGCCGGCGAGGGTGGCGGCCGTGTGCCTGGACGGCCCTTTGCCGGAACACTACGAGCCGGCGGAGAGCCCGCTGGCCAACGCCCTCCACCCGGCGGTCAACGCCACCCCCCTGTTGCGGGCGCCGGCCACAGGCGGAAAAGCCGTTTTCCCCTATGTGCTGACGACCTATGCCGCTCCGGCCGGCGACGAGACGGCCGTGACGGTGGAGGTGTCGGCGGCGCTGGCGGACGAACTGGGGCTGGCGGACGGCGATAAGGCGGCGGTGGCGTCGGCCCGCGGCGAGACGCATGCCACGGTGCGGGTGAGCGGCGCGCTGCGGCCGCTGACGGCCGGCGGGCGGACCGTCCACACGGTGGCGATGCCGCTCGGCCGGGCGGCATCGGCGCTGGGCGCGAACGCCGTCACGAGCGCCGCCGCCGATCCGACGGCCGGCACGCCGACAGCCAAAACCTGCCTGGTGGATATCAGGAAGGCAAGATAACGGAGAAAATCCCCGGCCTTTATAGGCCGGGGATTTCTGTGGTCGCGCCGCTCCGCTGAAGCCGCCGCCTGCCAGGCCGGCGTTATTCGAACAGCGCTGTTACTTTTTTCAGTTCTTCGCGAATCCCGATCGCCTGCGGGCAGTGGCTTTCGCACTTGCCGCACGCCAGGCATTTGGACGCCGGCGCGGCGATCTTCGCTAAAATTCCGTACACGTTCCGCGCTTCGGGACTGCCTTCAAAAACCCAATGGTCGTTGTAGGCGGCAAAGCAGCCGGGAATGTTGATGCCGGCGGGGCAAGGCATACAATAGGCGCACGCGGTACAATTTATTTTTATTCTTTCCCTGAACAGCGTCTTCACTGCATCGATAGTTGCCGTTTCTTCCGCCGTCAGGGAGTTCGCCGCGCCTTCACGGGCCACGCGGATATTCTCGACGACATGTTCCATAGCCGTCATGCCGCTCAATACCACGGATACTTCCGGATGATTCCACACCCATCTGAGAGCCCATTCCGCCGGCGTTCTTTCGACGCCTGCCCGCGCGAAGATCGCTTTGACTTCCGCGGGCAGGCGGACCAGATTGCCGCCTTTCAGGGGCTCCATGACCGCAATGCCCAACCCTTTCCGGGCCGCATACTCCAGCCCTTCCCTGCCGGCCTGGAACTTTTCGTCCAGGTAATTATACTGGATCTGGCAAAAAGACCAGTCATAATAATCGACGATTTCCTTAAACAAGCCGACCTGGTCATGGAAGGAAAATCCGGCGTGGCGGATTCGCCCGTCCTTAATCGCCTGATCGAGAAATTCGGCGATGCCGGCTGCTTTCAGCGCAGGCCAGACACCTTGGTTCAGGTTATGGACCAGGTAAAAGTCGATTACATCCGTTTCCAGACGCGCCAACTGCTCGTTGAGGTATTTGTCCATGTCGGCCCTGGTTTTCACCAACCAGCTCGGCAGCTTGGTGGCGAGGTTGACTTTTTCCCGGTAGCCGTCTTTCAAGGCCTTGGCGACAAGCGGCTCGCTGGCCCCGCCCTGGGTGAAGCCGGCGCCGTGATACGGGTACGCGGTGTCGACGTAATTGACGCCGGCGTCGATGGCATAGCGGAGCATGCCGATTGCCTGGCCCTCGTCGATATTCGTCGGATCTTTGCCGATTATCGGCAGCCGCATGCAGCCAAATCCCAGAACAGAAACCTTTTCACCGGTCTTGCCATACTTTCTGTACAGCATATCAATCCCACCTTTATGTTTTTGTTGATCGGCATTTATTCCCTACCCGCTAGGCGGGGTGCCCTCCGTATGTTTCAATATTTTTATAACTATCGAATTTTAAGGCGATTTAAAGGGCGGGCCGGACTATTTATGCTGTAGGGCCAGCAGCCGGCCGACCTCCTCGACCAACTCCTCATTCACCCTGCAGATCAGATATTTTCCTTTCCTTTCCGTACTGATCAGGTCGGCGTTCGCCAGTTCCTTGATATGGTGCGAGATGGTCGGAGCGCCGATCGGCAAAGAGGCGATTATATCGGTGACAAAGCATTCGCAGCCGCTTTCAAAGCTGGCTTCGTGCGCTTGGGCGATTTTCAGGTACAGCTCCAACCGGTGGGGATGGGAGAGCGCCTTGAATACCTTGGCCATTCTCTTTGTATCCACTTTTGCTACCTCTATTTCCGTCATATCATACTTCGATAACCGTCGAATTAATTTTAGACTATTTTGCCGCTCCTGTCAATGCTCTCGCCGCCAAAATTAGCTAATTCATGGCCGGCAGGTTCGAGGAAAATGCCGTTCGAACGCCGGAGGAGGCCGCCCCCGCCGGGCAAGACGACACAGAAATCCCCGGCCTTTATAGACCGGGGATTTCTGCATATGTATGCGGCTTACAGGCACTTCGCCCTGTTCCAGTTGATTTCGTCCTTGCCCCGCGTGAGGAGGGCGCTGACGATTTCGCCCGAGGGACGGCCGGTTTTCCCTTTGACCCGCACGAGCAGGTGGATGAGATAATTGAACTTGGCCTGTTCATCCGGCTGCCGTGAAAAGGTCGGTTTAACTGCTTTCACGGGTTTCACGGTAATCATCTCCATAGATATCTTTGCTTTATTTTTACCATTTTCCCGCCATTTTGTCAATAATTATTTTCGTTTAATAATTATTGTTTAATCAGAGGGGCACCCCGGAGGGGCTGCGGGCCGGTGGTTGACTACGCTCCGTGAAGGATGCGAGGAAAAAGTAGGAAAAAGATGTTATTTGCCGAATAATGACAAATAAAACGCCCCTTTCGGGGAGCGGCAGGCGCGAAAGGCTTTCTTATGAACGTGTTTTCTCCATTGGCCGGCGGGCCGGCGCTGCAGGCGCTGATCTACCATCCGATCAACGACATATGGGTATATCTCCTGTCGGCGGCGGTGCTGCTGGCGCTGACCGTATACACCTGGCGAACGTGCCTCGCCCTCAGCACGTTCGCCAGGGTCGTCTGGCTGGTCGCGCTGGTCATGATAACCTTCAGCCCGGCCCCGGCCGACAAGCTCCGCTGGGCCGTCATCCACCAGCTGAGCGCCCTGGCCGTCATCCCGCTGGTCCTCATGACCGCCGTCTACCTCACCGGGCAGCGGCCGGCCGTCATCCGCGCCGCCCGCGCCTTTCTCTTCGCGAGCTGACCAACAGCGGCACAATATACAGTTTCGCTAACTGGGGCAAACTGACCAACACCGCCTCCGGGGTGATCGCGCTCGAGGAAAAAGCCCGCGCAGTACGCGGGTTTTCTGTTGTTTGTAGGGGATATCGGCGCCCGGGCGGCTAGCGGGGCCGGCAGGCTTGGAAGCGGACGACGAATTCGGTGCCGTCGGCGCCGGTGACGAAGTCGATGAGGGCGCCGTGGCGGGCGGCGATGCTGTAGCAGACGGACAGGCCGAGGCCGGTGCCGTTTTCTTTGGTGGTGACGAAGGGGGTGCCGATCTGGGCGACGACGCTGTCCGGTATTCCCGGGCCTTGGTCGCGGATGGCGAGGATGACGTGGTCGCCGTCGCCGGCGGTGGAGATTTTGAGGCAGCCGTTGTCGGCCATGGCTTCGAGGCCGTTGCGCACGAGGTTGATGAGCAGCTGCCGGAATTCGCTTTCGTCGAGGCTGGTGTCCGGCAGCTCGGGTTCGAGGTCGAGGATTACGGTTTTGTTGGCGGCGGCGGCGTCGACTTCGAGCAGCGGGTAGATGGCGGCGATGACGGTGTTGAGGTTTTTTGTTTCCATGTTGACGGCTTTGTTTTTCGCCAGGGCGAGGAATTGGGAGATGATGGCGTTGGTGCGGTCGAGTTCGGCGATCATGATCCGGAACATGCTGTCGCGGGTGTTGAAGGGTTCTTTGGCGGAGAGAAACTGGAGGTAGCCGCGGACGGTGGTGAGGGGGTTTCTTATTTCGTGGCCGATGCTGGCGGCCATTTCGCCGAGGAGGTTGAGGCTGTCGAGGCGCTGGACTTCCCGCTGGGCGCGGTAGAGTTCCGTCTGGTCGCGGAGGAGGACGAGGGCCTGGTTGTCGCCGACGGGCGCGGTGCGGATTTCGAAGGCGCAGGCCGCGCCGCCCAGTTGGCCGGAGTAGTTGGCGGTTTTGGTTTTTCCCTGGAGCAGCGCGGAGCCGGCAAGGTCTTTGACGGTCTGCGCGAGCGGGGCGGGCAGCAGGGCGTCGACGGTGTCGTAGGCGGCGGCGGTTATGAGGTAGGCGGCGTATTGTTCGGGGATGCGGTAGTCGAGCAGCTTGCCGTCGTCATCGAGGCGCAGCAGCAGGTCCGGCAGGGCGCCGAGGGTGGCGTTCTGACGTTCCTCGCTTTCCCGGAGGGCGTTTTTGGCGAGGATTTCGTCGGTGATGTCCTGGTTGCCGCCGAAGATTTTTTCCGGGTTGCCGGCGGCATCGCGGTTAATGACGCCGCGCCATACCCTGACGGTGCGGACGGACCCGTCGCGGCGGATGATGCGGTGCTGAAAGATGCCGGGTTCCCGGAGGGTGGTG
>JARKNV010000029.1 GCA_029976065.1 Selenomonadales bacterium | reverse complement strand
CACGCCGTTCTTCAACGGCTACCGTCCGCAGTTCTACTTCCGGACGACGGACGTAACCGGCGTGGTGACGCTGCCGGAGGGCGTGGAGATGGTAATGCCTGGCGACAACATCCAGATGAACATCGCCCTGATCACGCCGATTGCTATCGAAGAGGGCCTGCGGTTCGCGATCCGCGAGGGCGGCCGCACCGTCGGCGCCGGCGTCGTTACCGCGATCAGCGAGTAGGGTGGCGGCGGTCGTTCCGCTGCTGGCGGTCGATGATGTGCGGGCGGCGGTGGAGTTTTACGAGACGAGGCTGGGGTTTGTCCGCGAGTTCGTTTATCCCGCCGAGGCGCCGGCGTTCGCGACCGTCGGGCGCGACGGGGCGCGGCTGATGCTCGAGGCGGCGACAGGGTTCGCGGCGAAGTTCGGGATGGAGGCGGCGGTCTGGCCGCGGGGCCGGGGCGTGGATCTCAATGTGACGCTGGACGGCGACCTCGACGGCTATTACGGCCGGGTGACGGCCGCGGGGGCCGAGGTGGCAAGGCCGATCTTCACAACCGAGTACGGGATGCGCCAGTTCACCGTCCGCGACCTCGACGGCTATCTGCTGACGTTCATCAAGAAGGTATAAAAGCCCACTATATTAGGAATAATTATTGGGCAGGGGGGAACCCTGCCCTTTGGTTTCTTTATTTTCTTCGGCATTTTCTTCGGCCGCCGGCGCGGTTATCGGCAGCCGTACACGCGGATCGAGTGCTAAACTATTGACATGTCCGTAACTGTTGTGATACTCTATATTAGCGATATTTATGACTAGCAAGTGAGGTGGAAGCGATGCGAGTGGCGATCACCGTTGCCTGTACCGAGTGCAAGCAGCGCAACTATCAGACGAACAAGAACAAGAAGAATGACCCGGATCGTCTGGAGTTTAACAAATACTGCAAGTTCTGCAAAAAAACGACTTTACACAAAGAAACGAAGTAATCTATAATTAATCTGCATTAACATAAGTAGGGGCATAGCTCAATTGGTAGAGTAGCGGTCTCCAAAACCGTTGGTTGTGGGTTCAAGTCCTACTGCCCCTGCCACACGGTTTTTGCATGTGTCCGGCAGTATTGAGAGGGATGTGAGAAAGTGACTGCCCAGGAAACAGCCATCAAATCGAAGACCTCCGGCCTGAAACGCTTTTTGCGGGAGGTCAAAGCCGAACTCAAAAAAGTGTCATGGCCGGATAAGAAAGAACTCTCCGCCTACACGGGGGTTGTTTTTATTTCCGTTATTATCGCCGCCTTGGTCATTTGGGTGATGGATACCGGGTTTGCCGAGTCACTGAAGCTTCTGTTGAAATAGCGAGAGCGGCTAAGGGGGTGGGGGTCCGCGCTGCGCGGCCCTTGTGCGATGGAATCCGATAAGAAGTGGTATGTCATTCACACCTACTCGGGCTACGAGAATAAGGTGAAGGCCAATCTCGAGAAGAAGGTCCATTCCATGGGCATGGAAAACGAGATTTTCCGTGTGCTCGTTCCAATGGAGGACGAGGTGGAGTATAAGGACGGCAAGAAGAAGATCTCGAAAAAGAAGGTCTTTCCCGGGTATGTGCTTGTCGAGATGACGGTGAACGACAGATCATGGTATGTCGTGCGCAATACCCCGGGCGTTACCGGTTTCGTGGGCTCAGGCTCGAAACCGATCCCTCTGACGCAGTCCGAAGCGAAGAATATTCTCAAGTCGATGGGTATGGAAGAGATCAAGGCGAAGAAGATCGACGTCAAGGCCCAGGAGGTTATCCGCATTACTTCCGGGGCGTTCGAGAACTGGACCGCGACCGTCACCGACGTTTACCCCGACCGCGGCAAGCTCAAGGTGCTTGTCAACATGTTCGGGCGGGAGACGCCGGTCGAATTGGATTATACCCAGATAGACAAACTATAAGTCGGTTGCACTGCCGCCTCGCGGCGGTTCAATAGTGGGAGGGCTCCGGCCCGCCATCACCACATTTTAGGGTAAGGAGGTGTAACCATGGCGAAAAAGGTTGTTAAGCTTGTAAAACTGCAGGTCCCCGCCGGTAAAGCCACCCCGGCGCCGCCCGTCGGTCCCGCCCTCGGTCAAGCCGGTGTCAATATCATGGCTTTTGTCAAGGAGTTCAACGAGAGGACGGCGGCTCAGGCCGGTCTGATCATCCCGGTAGAGATTACCGTGTTCGAGGACAGGTCGTTCACGTTTATCACCAAGACGCCCCCGGCTGCGATTCTGCTGAAGAAGGCCGCCGGTATCGAGACGGCTTCGGGCGAGCCGAACAAGAAGAAGGTCGCCAAGGTTTCGCGGGCTAAGGTGCGCGAAATCGCCGAGACCAAGATGCAAGATCTGAACGCCGCCAGCGTGGAAGCCGCTATGCGGATGATCGAAGGCACGGCGCGTTCGATGGGCATCGACATCGTCGATTAGTCGACGGTGCCGCCCAGCTTAGAGCGTTTAGGAGCGGCCAGATACAAGGCGCCGCGAGGATGTGCAGCGACGCGTACTCGAAACGTACGCTAGCAAGCACCCACAACGGCAAGTGCGCAAATTCTTAGCGCGTTAGCGCTTAGAATTGCGGCCTACCCCTTGCGGGTACGCAGTAGATGGCCGGTAATAAACGCTCGTAGCAATGTGGGAGGTATAACCGCTATCACCACATTATTTTGCTAGGAGGATTTACCAATGCCGAAACACGGTAAAAAATATGCCGAGGCTTTTAAGCTGATCGAAAAGAATAAGCTCTACGATCCCGAAGAGGCCGTCGAGCTGATCAAGAAGACCGCCAGCGCCAAGTTCGACGAGACGGTCGAGGCGGCGGTCCGCCTCGGGGTCGACCCCAAGCACGCCGACCAGCAGGTCCGCGGCGCGGTGGTGCTGCCCCACGGCACCGGCAAAACGGTAAAGGTGCTGGTGTTCGCCAAGGGCGAGAAGGCTAAGGAGGCGGAAGCGGCCGGTGCCGATTTCGTCGGCGCCGAGGATATGGTGGAGAAGATCCAGGGCGGCTGGACGGATTTCGACGTGGCGGTCGCCACGCCCGATATGATGGGCATGGTCGGCAAGCTGGGCAAGATTCTCGGCCCCAAGGGCCTGATGCCGAACCCGAAGGTGGGCACGGTGACGATGGATATCACCCGCGCCATGAGCGAGATCAAGGCCGGTAAGATCGAGTACCGCACCGATAAGGCGGGCAACATCCACGCCCCGATCGGCAAGGTGTCGTTCGACGCCGACAAGCTGGCCGGCAACTTCTACACCCTGCTCGACACGCTGATCAAGGTCAAGCCGGCGGCGGCGAAGGGCCAGTATCTGAAGGGCATTACGCTGTCGACGACGATGGGCCCCGGCGTGAAGGTCAACCCGCTGAAGGCGCAGAGCGCGAAAAAAGAGTAGACAAACCCTCGAAAGTGTAGTATAAATAAGAGGCTGACTTTAAAAAACTTAGGCTGATGGCAGCATCAGCCGTATTGCTAGGCTGTAGACAGCAGGTGCAGAGATGCGTAACGGGTGAGAACCCGCCTGCCGAGGCCGGAGCCCCGCGCTTGTGGCATTGCCATGGCGACCTCCGGTGTTTACGCCGGCAGGTCGCCTTTTAGTTTTGATGCTTTATCAGCGAGGAGGTGTTTCAATGGAACAGGAAAAGGCAGTATTGACCGAAAAGAAAGCGGTTGTCAGCGAGCTGAAGGATAAGCTGCTCGCGACCAAGGGCGCCGTGCTGACCAATTACCGCGGCCTGACCGTGGCGATGGATACCAAGATGCGCCGCAAGCTGCGCGAGGCCGGCATCGAGTACCGGGTCGTCAAGAATACTATGACCCGCTTCGCGGCCAAGGACGCCGGCATCGAAGGGCTCGACAAGTATCTGGAGGGTCCGACGGCGATCGCGTTGTCCGAGACCGATCCGGTGGCTCCGGCCAAGGTGCTTTCGGATTTCATCCGCGAGAACAAGCTGCAGGCGCTGGAGATCAAGGCCGGCCTGGTGGAAGGCAAGGTTATCGACGTCGGCGGCGTTAAGGCGCTGGCCACCCTGCCGCCGCGCGAGGTGCTGGTCGCCACGCTGCTTGGCACGATGCAGGCGCCGATCGCCGGCTTCGTCCGGGTGCTTAACGGTGTGCCGAGCAATCTGGTTTACGCTCTGGAAGCGATCCGCAAACAAAAAGAGGCTAGTGCCTGATAACCCGATTTAAATCAACTTTTAAGAAAGAAATTGGAGGTATTCATAATGAACAAAGAGCAAATCATGGAAGCCATCGAGAAGATGACCGTTCTCGAACTGGCCGAGCTTATCAAGGCCCTTGAAGAGAAATTCGGCGTGAGCGCCGCCGCCCCCGTGGCCGTGGCCGCCGCCCCCGCCGCCGGCGCCGCCGCCGCCGCTCCGGCCGCCGAGGAGCAGACCGAGTTCGACGTTATCCTGACCAGCGCCGGCGCTGCCAAGATCAACGTTATCAAGGTTGTCCGCGAAGTAACCGGCCTGGGCCTGAAGGAAGCCAAAGACCTGGTCGACGGCGCTCCCAAGCCCGTAAAAGAGAAGATTTCCAAGGCCGACGCCGAGGCTCTCAAAGCCAAGCTGACCGAAGCCGGCGCTTCCGTCGAAGTGAAGTAAGGGATTTTACGGACGGAGGGCATTCTTGGATGCCCTCCGTTATTTTTTCAGGATAGTTTTCTCATTTTTGGGTAATTGTTACTTGACAAGGCGAGGACCATGTGATAACATCTTAAAATGCGGTACGTATTTTCCTGCTGGATGAATTTTATCGGCTGCGGCCGGTATAGTTTGCTGTTTGGCAGGAAATAGTAATATAGTGGAGGATGGATTTTTTCATCAGCTTAAAAGAGCAAGGTTATGCAAGCGCGATAAACCTTGCTTCTTTTTCGCATTTTATCGTTTCCTGCCATGTGTTGCTGCGTCGGCTGCCGTGAAAATGGGCTAAGGGGTGAAGGCTTTAATGTTCAATCCTGTTCCCGTGGGCAATAGGATGAGGTACAGCTATGCCAAGATCGACGAAGTATTGGATATGCCCAATCTCATCGAGATTCAGAAGAATTCCTACAACTGGTTCTTGAAGGAAGGCTTGCAGGAGATATTCCACGATATTTCGCCGATTCAAGATTTTACCGGCAACCTGGTGCTGTCGTTCGAGAACTTCACGTTGGGGGAACCGAAGTACGCGGTCGAGGAGTGCAAGGAGCGCGACGTTACTTATTCGGCGCCGCTCCGCGTCAGCGTGCGGCTGATTAACCGCGAGACGGGCGAGATCAAGGAGCAGGAAGTGTTCATGGGCGATTTCCCGCTCATGACCGACAACGGCACTTTTATCATCAACGGGGCCGAGCGGGTCATCGTCAGTCAGCTGGTCCGTTCGCCGGGCGTGTATTACGGCGAGTCGATCGATACGAGCGGCAAGAAGCTTTATAACGCGACGGTCATCCCGAACCGCGGCGCGTGGCTGGAGCTGGAGACGGACGCCAACGAGGTTGTGTCGGTGCGGGTGGACCGCACGCGCAAGCTGCCGGTGACGGTGCTGGTGCGCGCGCTCGGCTGGGCTTCGAGCGCGTCGATTCTCGAGCTTTTCGGCGAGGATGTCCGCGTCCGCGCGACGCTGGAGCGCGATAACACCGATTCCCGCGAGGAGGCGCTGGTCGAGATTTACAAGCGGCTGCGCCCCGGCGAGCCGCCGACGGTGGAGAATGCCACCCAGCTGCTGGAGACGCTGTTTTTCGATCCCAAGCGTTACGATCTGGCCGCGGTCGGCCGCTACAAGCTGACGAAGAAGCTGGGCTGGCGCCGCCGCCTGATGGGCAAGACGCTAGAGGCGCCGCTGGTCGACAAGGAGAGCGGCGAGATTGTCGTCGAGGCCGGCACGGTCATCGACGAGAAGGTTATCGCCCGCATCGAGAAGAGCGGCATTTGGAACGGCGAGCAGCTGATCGAGGCGAAGGTCCGCCAGAAGGACGGCTCGGTTATCAAGGTGCTGGCCAATCCGGCGCTGCCTTATACCCACCGGACGATTACGCGGGAAGACATCATTGCCGCGGTGAGCTATCTGCTGAATTTGATGGATGGCAACGGCAACGTGGACGATATCGACCATTTGGGCAACCGCCGCCTGCGTTCGGTGGGCGAGCTGCTGCAGAACCAGTTCCGCATCGGCCTGTCCCGCATGGAGCGGGTGGTCAAGGAGCGGATGACGATCCAGGATATCGATGTTATCACGCCGCAGGCGCTGATCAATATCCGCCCGGTGGTGGCGGCGATCAAGGAGTTCTTCGGGTCGAGCCAGTTGTCGCAGTTCATGGACCAGACGAATCCGCTGGCCGAGCTGACCCACAAGCGCCGCCTGTCGGCTCTCGGCCCCGGCGGCCTGAGCCGCGAGCGCGCCGGGTTCGAGGTCCGCGACGTCCACCACTCCCACTATGGCCGGATGTGCCCGATCGAGACGCCTGAGGGCCCGAACATCGGCCTGATCGGGTCGCTGTCGACGTTCGCCCGCATCAACGAGTTCGGCTTTATCGAGACGCCGTACCGCCGGGTCGACAAGGATGCGCGCAAGGTCACCGAGGAGGTGCATTACCTGACGGCCGACGAGGAGGACGAGATGATCGTCGCCCAGGCGAACGAGGTGTTGGGCGAGGACGGCTGGTTCGTCGAGCCGCGCGTGTCGGTGCGCTATAAGCACGATATCCTCGTGGTGCCGGCCGAGAACGTGGACCTTATGGACGTTTCGCCGAAGCAGGTCGTGTCGATCGCGACGGCGATGATCCCGTTCCTGGAGAACGACGACGCCAACCGGGCCCTGATGGGCGCGAACATGCAGCGCCAGGCGGTGCCGCTGCTGAAGACGCAGGCGCCGCTGGTGGGCACGGGGATGGAGTACAAGGCGGCCCGCGATTCGGGGGTCGTCGTGCTGGCGAAGAACGCCGGCGTTGTCGAGCGGGTCACGGCGAACAATATCCAGGTCCGCGCCGAGAGCGGCGGGCTTGATACTTACAAGCTGCTGAAGTATATCCGTTCCAACCAGGGGACGTGCATGAACCAGAAGCCGGTGGTGGTCTACGGCGAGAAGGTGGAGAAGGGCCAGGTGCTGGCCGACGGCCCGTCGACCGATTACGGCGAGCTGGCTTTGGGCTATAATGTGCTGGTGGCGTTTATGCCGTGGGAGGGCTACAATTACGAGGACGCCATCCTGCTGTCCGAGAAGCTGGTCAAGGACGATGTGTTCACTTCCATTCATATAGAGGAATACGAGTGCGATGCCCGCGACACCAAGCTGGGGCCGGAGGAGATCACCCGCGATATCCCCAACGTGGCCGAAGAGGTGCTGCGCGACCTGGACGACCGCGGCATTATCCGTGTGGGCGCCGAGGTGCGTCCCGGCGATATCCTGGTCGGCAAGGTCACTCCCAAGGGCGAGACCGAGCTGACGGCCGAGGAGCGCCTGCTCAGGGCGATTTTCGGCGAGAAGGCCCGCGAGGTGCGGGATACTTCGCTCAGGGTGCCCCACGGCGAGGCGGGCAAGATCGTGGATGTGAAGGTGTTCAGCCGCGAGAACGGCGATGAGCTGCCGCCCGGCGTCAATCAGCTGGTGCGGGTGTATATCGCCCCGAAGCGCAAGATTTCCGAGGGCGACAAGATGGCCGGCCGCCACGGCAACAAGGGGGTCGTGTCCCGCATTCTGCCCGAGGAGGATATGCCTTTCCTGCCTGACGGCACGCCGATCCAGATCGTGCTGAATCCGCTGGGGGTTCCGTCCCGCATGAATATCGGCCAGGTGCTGGAGACGCACCTCGGCTGGGCGGCGGCGACGCTGGGCATGCAGGTCGAGAAGCTGGACGAAGGCCTGGCCGACCGGCTGCGCGCCGTGGGCTACAATTACGACAAGCACGGCGGCCTCAGGCCGGATGAGGCCGGGGTCCATATGGCGACGCCCGTTTTCGACGGCGCGACCGAGGAGGAGGTTTTCCGGACGCTGCATATGGCCGGCTTGCCGGACGACGGCAAGACGAGGCTGTATGACGGCCGCACGGGCGAGCCGTTCGATAATCCGGTGACCGTCGGTTATGTTTATATGCTTAAGCTGGCTCACCTGGTGGACGACAAGATCCACGCCCGTTCCACCGGCCCGTACTCGCTCGTGACGCAGCAGCCGCTGGGCGGCAAGGCCCAGTTCGGCGGCCAGCGCTTCGGCGAGATGGAGGTGTGGGCGCTGGAGGCGTACGGCGCGGCTTATACGCTGCAGGAGCTGCTGACGGTGAAGTCCGACGACGTGGTCGGCCGCGTGAAGACATACGAGGCGATCGTGAAGGGCGAGAACGTGCCCGAGCCGGGCGTGCCCGAGTCGTTCAAGGTGCTGATCAAGGAGCTGCAGAGCATCGGCCTGGATGTGAAGGTGCTGTCGGAGGACGCGCAGGAGATTCTCATCCGCGAGTCGGACGAGGATATTCACGAGACGGCCAAGGAACTGGAACTTTCCATCGGCGACGAGGGCGGCGGCCGCGTGTTGCCGCACGAACGCAAGATGAGCGATTTCGAGCCCGATATGGTCGATGAGCTGGAGGCTTCCGACGATATCGAGCCGATCGAGGAGGAGCTGGACATCATCGCCGAACTGGGCGAGATGCAGCCGGCCGTCAGCCCGCGCGAGATCGAGGACGACTTCGAGTCGCCGCTCCGCAAGGCCGGCGTCAAGAAGGCGGCGACCGTCAAGAAGGAGAAAAAGGTCTCTCCCCGCGAGTATCTGGACGAAATCGACGACGGGGAGGACAACGAGTAACCGCGAGGCGGGTGTCCGTCATGCCGGCCAAGGCCGGCGGCGTCGGTTGACGCGGTAAGCTAGGCTTGAAGAGTGAAGGGAGCGATAAGCCCTTGTTGGATGTCAATAACTTCGATTCCATGCGCATAGGGTTGGCTTCGCCCGATCAGATCCGGGCGTGGTCCCATGGCGAGGTCAAGAAGCCGGAGACGATTAACTACCGCACCCTTAAACCCGAGCGCGAAGGCCTTTTCTGCGAGAAAATCTTCGGGCCGACCCGCGACTGGGAGTGCCATTGCGGGAAGTACAAGCGCATCCGCTATAAAGGCATCGTCTGCGACCGCTGCGGCGTGGAGGTAACCCGCTCCAAGGTGCGCCGCGACCGGATGGGCCATATCGAACTGGCCGCGCCGGTGTCGCATATCTGGTATTTCAAAGGCATTCCCAGCCGCATGGGGCTTATTCTCGATATTTCGCCCCGCGCGCTGGAGAAGGTGCTTTACTTTGCTTCGTATCTCGTGCTCGATCCCGGCGATACGCCGCTGATGAAGAAGCAGCTGTTGACCGAGAACGAGTACCGTGATTACCGCGAGAAGTACGGCCATGCCTTCAAGGTGGGCATGGGCGCCGAGGCGATCAAGAAGCTTTTGGATGAGCTCGATCTCGAGAAGCTGAGCCGCGAGCTCCGCCAGGAGCTGCGCGAGGTCAGCGGCCAGCGCAAGGTGCGGGCGATCCGCCGCCTGGAGGTGGTGGAGGCGTTCCGCAAGTCGGGCAACGATCCGTCGTGGATGATTCTCGATGTGGTGCCGGTAATTCCGCCCGAGCTGCGGCCGATGGTCCAGCTGGACGGCGGCCGTTTCGCGACGTCCGACCTCAACGACCTGTATCGCCGGGTCATCAACCGCAACAACCGCCTGAAGAGGCTTTTGGATCTCGGCGCGCCCGATATCATCGTGCGCAACGAGAAACGCATGCTGCAGGAGGCGGTGGACGCGCTGATCGACAACGGCCGCCGCGGCCGGCCGGTGACGGGGCCGGGCAACCGCCCGCTGAAGTCGCTGTCCGATATGCTGAAGGGCAAGCAGGGCCGGTTCCGCCAGAACCTGCTCGGCAAACGC
Organism: Selenomonadales bacterium; assembly: GCA_029976065.1. GTDB lineage: Bacteria > Bacillota > Negativicutes > Sporomusales > UBA7701 > Anaeroselena. Next base: position 6,902 of record JARKNV010000029.1, on the reverse strand, counting down.
GTCGACTATTCGGGCCGGTCGGTTATCGTGGTCGGCCCCGAGCTGAAGCTGCACCAGTGCGGCCTGCCGAAGGAGATGGCGCTGGAGCTGTTCAAGCCGTTCGTGATGAAGAAGCTGGTGAACGCCGGCCACGCCCATAACATCAAGAGCGCCAAGCGCATGGTGGAGCGGGTGAGGCCGGAGGTGTGGGACGTCCTGGAGGAGGTTATCAAGGAGCATCCGGTGCTGCTGAACCGCGCCCCGACGCTGCACCGCCTCGGCATCCAGGCGTTCGAGCCGGTGCTGTCCGAGGGCCGGGCGATCAAGATTCACCCGCTGGTTTGTACGGCCTACAACGCCGACTTCGACGGCGACCAGATGGCGGTCCACGTGCCGTTGTCGGCCGAGGCCCAGGCCGAGGCGCGCCTCTTGATGCTGAGCGCGCACAACATCCTGTCGACCAAGGACGGCAAACCGGTGGCCACGCCGACGCAGGATATGGTTCTCGGTTCGTATTACCTGACGATCGAGAAGGAGGGCGGCCTCGGCGAGGGGCGGATTTTCGCCAACCCCAACGAGGCGCAGCTGGCTTATTACCATAAGGAGCTCGATCTTCAGGCGAAGGTCAAGGTGCGGTTCCCCGGGCACGGGCTGGTCAACACGACCGTGGGCCGCATTATTTTCAGCGAGGCGCTGCCGCCCGAGCTGCGGTCTTTCCACCAGAAGGACGGCCAGTGGCATCTGGGCGTGTTGATGGATAAGAAGTCGCTCGGCAAGCTGGTGGCGGAGTGCTACCGCCGCTACGGCACGGGCAAGACGGCCGCCGTGCTCGACGGCGTGAAGAAGCTGGGCTTCTCGTTCGCCTGCCGGGCGGGGATCACGATCGCCATTTCCGATATCAAGATTCCTGAGGATAAGAAGGATATTCTCGCCAAGACCGAGACCCAGGTCGACATGATCGACAAACAGTACCGCCGCGGCCTGATTACCGAGGACGAGCGCTACAAGAAGATCATCGATCTGTGGAGCAAGGCGACCGACGATGTGACGACGGCGCTGATGGATTCGCTCGACCGGTTCAACCCGGTGTATATGATGGCGACGTCCGGCGCCCGCGGCAATATCCAGCAGATCCGCCAGCTCGCCGGGATGCGCGGCCTGATGGCCGATCCTTCGGGCCGGATCATCGACCTGCCGATCAAGGCGAATTTCCGCGAGGGCCTGACCGTTCTGGAATACTTCATTTCCACGCACGGCGCCCGCAAGGGCCTGGCCGACACGGCGCTCCGCACGGCGGACTCGGGTTATCTGACCCGCCGCCTGGTGGACGTGGCCCAGGACGTGATCGTCCGCGAGGAGGATTGCGATATCGTCGGCGTCAACCTGGTGCGCGAGAAGGCGCGCCTGGCGCAAAGTAGCGCGACCGCGATCGCCTTCCTGCGCGATACCCTGCTGGGCCGCGTGCTGGCCGAGGATGTCATCAGCCCGCATACCGGGCAGATCATCGCGTTGCGCGATACGCCGCTCGACGACGAGTATCTGCAGATTTTCGGCGAGCACGGCGTGCCTTTCCTGATGCTGTACGGCCTGGGGACGGAGACCGAAGAGGACGTCAGCCAGTCCGCCGGCGTGGAGACCATTCAGCTGGGCGAGCCGGAGGAGCGGCAACGGGAGATTCTCCGTGAGTCGATGCTGCGGGAGATGCTGGGCAAGGATACCGTCGAGCCGGTGCGGAATGTGGCCGGCGACGAAATAATCGCCGCCGATACGTCGCTGACCGAGGAGCTTATCGAGGCGATTATCGCCGGCGATGTGCGCGAGGTCAAGGTACGCAACAATAATATCAAGGGCATCGAGGTGGAGGCGATCACCGAGGGTACGGGCGTGATCGAGAACCTGAAGGACCGGATCGTCGGCCGCGTGGCGGCCGAGGAGATCGTCGATCCGGCGACCGGCGAGGTTATCGTCGCCCTGAACCAGGAGATCACCGAGGACCTGGCCGACAAGGTGTCCAAGGTCCGCGAGCAGGTGCTGATCCGCTCGGTGCTGACCTGCAAGTCGCAGTACGGTGTGTGCATCAAGTGCTACGGCCGCAATCTGGCTACCGGCCACATGGTGGACGTGGGCGAGGCGGTGGGCATCATCGCCGCCCAGTCGATCGGCGAGCCGGGCACGCAGCTGACGATGCGCACGTTCCATACCGGCGGCGTGGCCGGCGAGGACATCACCCAGGGCCTGCCGCGCGTCGAGGAGCTGTTCGAGGCCCGCAAGCCGAAACGGCCGGCGATCATTACCGAGGTGGACGGCACGGCCGACATCAAGGAGGTCAAGGGCATCCGCCGGGTGACGGTGGTGCCGGCGGTCGGCGAGGAGCGGGTGTACCAGATTCCGTACGGCGCGAGGATCATCGTCAAGGACGGCATGCCTGTCAAGGCCGGGGAGCGCGTGACCGAGGGCTCGGTCAATCCGCACGATATCCTGCGGGTGAGCGGCCTCAGGGATACGCAGCGCTACCTGGTGCACGAGGTGCAGAAGGTCTATAAGTCTCAGGGCGTCGAGATCAATGATAAACATATCGAGGTCATGGTCCGCCAGATGCTCCACAAGGTGAAGATCGAGGAGCCGGGCGACACCGAATTGCTGCCCGGCGAGTATATCGATATCAACACCTTCGAGGAGGAGAACGCCCGGGTTATCGAGTCGGGCGGCGAGCCGTCGGTGGCGAGGCCCATTCTGCTGGGCATCACCAAGGCGTCGCTGGCGACCGATTCCTTCCTGTCGGCGGCGTCCTTCCAGGAGACGACCCGCGTGCTGACCGAAGCCGCCATCAAGGGCAAGGTCGACCCGCTGCTCGGCCTGAAGGAGAACGTCATCATCGGCAAGCTGGTGCCGGCCGGCACGGGCATGAGCCGCTACCGCAACATCAAGCTGCGGAAGATGTCCGCCGCGCAGGTCGAATAGAGCAGTAACCCCCCGTAATCTAAATGTAATGCCGGGATTGTCTAGAAAGCTCCAGATGCAGGGCTAACGCCGCAGATGGACTTTCTAGGCAATCCCAAAAGTATCGGCATGACACACATGGGGGCGTGGGTATAATAAAGTTGCCAAGACCACAGTAAATCTCTTGACACCGCGGGGCTGTGATGCTAATATATTAGAGTGTCCATGGCGTTATTGGCTTTTTTACCCTATCAGTCGGATGCTGAGGAGTGACCGTCCATGCCCATCGGCACCTTGAAAGACGCCAAAAAAGCCGTCGGTGCCAAGCAGGCGGCGAAAGCGGTTGAGAAGGGCCAGGCCAGCCTGGTCTTTTTGGCCGAGGACGCCGATTCGCGGGTCATTGCGCCGCTCCGCGAGGCTTGCGCCCGCGCCGGCGTGAGGGTGGAGATGGCGCCGAGTATGGGCGATCTGGGCAAAGCCTGCGGCATCGAGGTCGGTGCGGCGGCTGTCGCCGTCATTAAGGTTTAGTAAGGGACAGGTGTTAACCGTTTTGCCCCTTGCAAAAGCCGCAAGGGGCAAAATTATTTTACAACTCATTTTAGGGAAGGAGGTGTATTTATGCCGACAATCAGTCAATTGGTACGCAAAGGCAGAGAAGAACTGGAGAGGAAGTCCACGGCGCCCGCTTTGAAGGAATGCCCCCAGAAGCGCGGGGTTTGCACGAGGGTATACACGACCACTCCGAAGAAGCCTAATTCCGCACTGCGTAAGGTCGCCAGGGTGCGTCTTACCAACAGTATCGAAGTGACCGCCTACATTCCGGGCATCGGCCATAACCTTCAGGAGCACTCGGTGGTGCTGATCCGGGGCGGCCGTGTCAAGGACCTGCCGGGCGTGCGTTATCACATCATCCGTGGCGCGCTCGATACCGCCGGGGTCGCCAAACGCGGCCAGGCCAGGTCGAAATACGGCGCCAAGCGCCCCAAGAAGTAGGCTTTAAGCAAGCAAGTTCTCTGTTGAAGGAGGGTTAAGATGCCAAGAAAGGGTCCTGTGCCCAAGCGTGACGTGCTGCCGGATCCGGTGTACAATTCCAAGCTTGTCACCAGATTCATCAACAAGATCATGATGAAGGGCAAAAAAGGCGTAGCCGAGGGCATCGTTTACGATGCGTTCGATATTATCCGGTCGAAGACCGGGAAAGATCCGCTCGAAGTTTTCGAGACGGCGCTCAAAAATGTTATGCCGGTGCTGGAGGTCCGTGCCCGCCGGGTAGGCGGCGCCAACTACCAGGTGCCGGTGGAGGTCCGCGCCGACCGTCGCCTGTCGCTCGGTATCCGCTGGCTGGTGAATTATTCCCGCGCCCGCGGCGAGAAGACGATGCACGAACGGCTGGCCGCCGAGCTTATGGATGCGGCCAACAATGCCGGCGCTTCCGTGAAGAAAAGAGAAGATACCCACAAGATGGCTGAGGCTAACAAGGCTTTCGCCCATTACCGGTGGTAATTCCGGGCCGGGCTTCGTGGTCCGAGTAAGGAGTGATAATGGTGGCCAGAAAGTTTCCACTCGATAAGACGCGGAACATCGGCATCATGGCTCATATCGACGCCGGCAAGACTACTACAACTGAACGCATCTTATTCTATACAGGCAGAGTTCACAAGATCGGTGAAGTGCACGATGGCGCGGCTACGATGGACTGGATGGTGCAGGAGCAGGAAAGAGGCATAACCATTACCTCCGCTGCTACGACTTGCCAATGGAACGGACATCGTATAAACATTATCGACACACCAGGACACGTGGACTTTACCGTTGAGGTGGAGCGTTCCCTGAGGGTGCTTGACGGTTCGGTTGCCGTTTTCTGTGCAAAGGGCGGGGTCGAACCCCAGTCCGAGACGGTTTGGCGGCAGGCCGACAAATATGGTGTTCCCCGCATGGCGTATGTCAACAAGATGGATATCATCGGCGCCGATTTTTACCGGGTTGTCGATATGATGAAGATCAGGCTGGGGGCCAACGCGGTTCCCATCCAGCTGCCGATCGGCTTTGAGGATACCTATAAGGGTATCATCGATCTCATCGAGATGAAGGCGATCGTTTATACCGACGATCTCGGCAAGGTTAGCGAGGAAGCCGAGATTCCCGACGATTTGAGGGAACAGGCGGAACTGTACCGCCAGAACCTCCTGGACGCCGTCGCCGAAAGCGACGACGACCTGATGATGAAGTACCTCGAAGGCGAAGAGCTGACGGTGGAGGAGATCAGGGACGGCATCCGCAAGGCGACGATCGCCTGCAAGATGACGCCCGTGCTGTGCGGCTCGTCTTACAAGAACAAGGGCGTGCAGCCTCTTCTGGACGCGGTCGTCGATTTCATGCCGGCTCCGACCGACATCCCCGCCATCAAGGGGGTCAACCCCGACAGCGGCGAGGAGGACGAGCGCCCGGCCGGCGACGACAAGCCGTTCTCGGCCCTGGCTTTCAAGATCATGGCCGACCCTTATGTCGGCAAGCTGACGTTCTTCCGGGTTTATTCCGGCGTGCTGGCATCCGGTTCGTATGTTTTCAATTCGACCAAGGGCAAGAAGGAGCGGGTCGGCCGCATCCTCCAGATGCACGCCAACCACCGCGAGGAGATCGATACGGTTTACACCGGCGATATCGCGGCCGCGGTCGGTTTCAAGGATACGACCACCGGCGACACGCTGTGCGACGAGAAGAACCCGATCATCCTCGAGTCGATGGTTTTCCCCGAGCCGGTTATTTCGGTGGCGGTGGAGCCCAAGACGAAGGCCGACCAGGATAAGATGAGCGTGGCGCTCGTCCGCCTGGCGGAGGAGGACCCCACTTTCCGGATGCACACCGATCCCGAGACGGGACAGACGATCATCGAGGGGATGGGCGAGCTCCATCTGGAGATCATCGTCGACCGCATGCTCCGCGAGTTCAAGGTGGACTGTACGGTGGGCAAGCCGCAGGTGGCTTACCGCGAGACGATCAGGAAGACGGTCAAGGCGGAGGGCAGGTTCATCCGCCAGTCCGGCGGCCGCGGCCAGTACGGCCATTGCTGGCTGGAGCTCGAGCCGCAGGAGCCGGGCGCCGGGTTCGCGTTCGAGAACAAGATCGTCGGCGGCGTTATTCCCAAGGAGTACATCGGCCCCGTCGAGGCGGGCGTGAAAGAGGCGATGGAGAGCGGCGTGCTCGCCGGCTATCCGATGGTGGACGTGAAGGTGACGGTCTACGACGGCTCTTACCACGATGTCGACTCGTCGGAGATGGCCTTCAAGATCGCCGGTTCTATAGGCTTCAAGGCCGGCGCCGCCAAGGCCGATCCCACCCTGCTCGAGCCTTATATGAAGGTCGAGGTTACGGTTCCGGAGGAGTACATGGGCGACGTTATCGGCGACCTGAACTCCCGCCGCGGCCGCATCGAGGGGATGGAGTCCCGCGCCGGGGCGCAGGTGATCCGGGCGTTCGTGCCGCTGGCCGAGATGTTCGGCTACGCGACCGATCTCCGTTCGCGGACCCAGGGGCGCGGCGTGTATTCGATGGAGTTCGACCATTACGAGGATGTGCCGAAGAGTATTTCCGAGGCGATCGTCGCGAAGGTCAAGGGAGCTTAATAGCAAGTTGTACTTCCGGCCGGGCCGGCAGGTCCGGCACCAGTTAGTTTTCAAAAAGCATCATTTAGGAGGTTTAGTGAAATGGCAAAGAAGAAGTTTGAGAGGACCAAACCGCACGTAAACATCGGCACGATCGGTCACGTGGACCACGGCAAGACCTCGCTGACCGCGGCCATCACGCTGCTGCTGTCGAAGTCGGGCGGCGCCGAGTTCGTGGCTTACGACCAGATCGATAAGGCGCCGGAAGAGCGCGAGCGCGGCATCACGATCAACACCGCCCACGTGGAATATGAGACGGCGAAGCGCCACTACGCGCACGTCGACTGCCCCGGCCACGCCGACTACGTCAAGAACATGATC
>JARKNV010000028.1 GCA_029976065.1 Selenomonadales bacterium | reverse complement strand
CTAAAGAGATGCTTACCTCAATGATTCAGTGGCGATAGCTGGGGGGATCCACCCGTTCCCATACCGAACACGGCAGTTAAGCCCCTATACGCCGAAAGTACTTGGCTGGTAACGGCCCGGGAGGATAGGTAGCCGCTGATTGACTCAAAAACCCGCTCGCAGACGCGAGCGGGTTTTGTATGTTTGTAGGAACGAGAAGGATTCTGTAAAATAAGGAAGAATCAGGTGAGTGATTTGGGGCTAAGGGAGGCCGAGTGATGAGCAGAAAGCTATTGGCGACCCTGATTTGCCTTTTGGTGGTGATGTGCCTCGGCAGTACTGCCGGTGCTGGGGCGGAAGAGATATGGGCCGGGGGAAAGCGCGAGGTCGAGTTTGTTCCCGGCTGCATCCATACCGTGGCTCTGGACCGGACAGGGCTGATCCCTGTCTTGAGAATTTACGAGGGCGCGGTACAGGTTTTCGAAACGAAAGTCACGCCGGGCGTTTACGGCCCGATGGCGCTGGCCAGCCTGCGGGAGGGCAGGACCGACTTAGTTGTGCTCTTATCGGCCGGGAGCGCCGATGCGTTAAACGAATTTCTGATCGTGGGGGTGAAAGCCGACGGAGCCTTTGGCATTCTGGCTGATCGCAGCCTGATAAAGGGCTGGCAGTCGCGGACAAGGCTGGTTGAGCTGGACGGCCGGGTGGGACTGGAATTCAGCCCGTTCGGTCTGTGGACGCGTTACCGGATAAATGTTGCCTGGGACGAGAAAACGGAGAAAATGACGGCGACGGAGCCGGTGAGGGTTTCTTATCCGGGCGAGCCGCCGACAGCCGATAAGGTCGTACTTTTCAATCTCCCGGTGCCTTATAAAAGCAGGGTGCGGATGTACGCCGACGGCGCCGACGTGAGCGAGGTGCGCCTGCGGCCGGGGGAGCGGCTGCTGCTGAGAAGGGACGCGGCTACGGCCGAAGAAATCAATGTCAGCTGTTTTTACAACGATACGACTTCGGTTATCGAAATGGAGGCTATCGACGGCAACACGCTGATTACCGCCAAGAAGCCCGGGGAGACGACGATGACGCTGGCCCAGCCGCATTTTGCCGGCGACACCTTCTGCCTGCTGAGGATTATTGTGGAGTGAAGATGCAACTAAGCTTCTATTAAACCCGCTCTTTTAGCGAGCGGGTTTTTGCTGTTTGTAGGAGCTTTGCCGATTGGTGGCGAATCTTTCCCTGTGAGGTGAGAAGATGAAGGTCACCATCGAACGGGAAGATTTGGCGGATGCAGTTGATAGAGGGATAATCACCCAGGAGCAGGCGGACGAGCTTTGGCGGTCGCTCGCAGGGCAACGGGGGGCGGAGGAGAGCTCTACCTTGAGCAAGTTCCTCTATTACCTGGGGGCGCTGATCGTGATCGGGGCGATGGGCTGGTTTATGAATTCGGCCTGGGAGATATTCGGCGGGGCGGGCCTGGTGGCCATCGCCGCGGCTTACGCGCTTGCGTTTATTATCGTCGCCCGCCATTTCCGGGATAAATCCGCGGTGCTGAGCGGCCTGCTGATTGTTATGGCGGTCTGCATGACGCCGCTGGGCGTATACGGTCTGCAGAAATGGCTGGGGCTCTGGCCGAAGGGTTACCCGGGCGTCTACCGCGATTTCCACATCTGGGTTAAAAGCGGTTGGTTTACGATGGAGGTCGCGACGCTGGCGGCGGGCCTCATCGGGATGAGGTTCGCCCGGATACCTTTCGCGACGGCACCGGTGGCGTTCACGCTCTGGTATATGTCGATGGATGTCACGCCGATCTTGTTTGGCGCCGACCGTTACTGGACTTACCACAAGTATGTCTCGATCGCTTTCGGGGTGGTTATGACTGCGGCGGCGTTCGTCATCGACCGGCGGCGGGAGGTGGATTACGCCAAGTGGCTGTATATCTTCGGGGCGCTGGCTTTCTGGGGCGGGCTGTCGATGCTGCAGAGCGGCTCGGAGCTCTCGAAGGCGATATATTGCGCGATCAACGTGGTCCTGATGTTTGGCGGCGTGCTGCTGGAGCGCAAGGTTTTCCTGGTACTGGGCGGGATCGGCACATTCGGCTACATCGGCCATCTCGCCTGGACGGTCTTCCGCGATTCGCTGCTTTTCCCGTTCGCTTTGACGCTGGTGGGCCTAGCGGTGGTTTATGCAGGCTGGTTTTACCATCGCAGGCAGGCGGAGTTGGACAGGTTCGTGCGATCGGTTACGCCGGCCTGGATAATCCGCCTGCTGCCGCAGAACCGGAATTAGAGGGGGAGCGGTGGGCGACAGCGAATGATTAACCAGGAATAGCGGGAGGCGTTGCCATGATGTGGGTGCTGATGGCGGTTGCGGCGGTAATAGCGGCGGTTTTGGTTCTGCCGCTCCGCCTGCGCGCGGGGCTGGCGGGCGACGGCCGGACGCGCTGGTTCGCCGAAGCTGCCTTATTGGGCGGCTTGGTGCGGGTGGGCCGCGACGGCGACGGCGGCTATTGGGCGTGCGGCGGTTGGCGCCGCGTTCTGGCGCCGCGGGCGGCCAAGCAGGCCGCAGCGGCTTCGCCGGCGGAACGGGGCCGGTCGCTGACGGAGAAATGGCGACGGTTCGATGCCGGCGAGCGGCGGGCTCTGGCACGGCTGCTGGGTAAACTCTGGGGAGCCGTGGAGTTGTCCGCGCAGGGCAGACTCCGCTACGGGTTTGAGGACCCGGCCGTGACCGCCTGGCTGCACGCGTTCCTGTGCGCGGTCCGTGGCACGGGGGCGCTGGCCGGTCTGGAGGCCGAGGCCGATTTCGCGGCCGCGGGCTGGTCGGGGCGGGTGGCGGCGGTGCTGACGGTAAGGCCGTACGCGCTGTTGGGCCCGGCGGCAGGGTGTTTATTGACGATCATGACCCGGCGCATACGAAAAAAATGGACGGGAGGCAGAAGCAAATGGCTGGTGCAAACATAACCGACCCGATGAAGGTGCTGTTCGAGCATCTCGAGAAGATGTTGCAGGCGAAGACGGTTTTCGGCGACCCGGTGGCGGTCGGCGACGTGACCTTGATCCCGGTGGTGGATATAACTTTCGGGGCCGGCTCGGCCGGCGGCGCGTGCCCGGACAAGGCGGAGCGCGGCGAGGGCGGGGGCGGCGGCGCGGGAGCGAAGATCTCGGCGTCCGCGGTTATCGTGGTGCGCGAGGGCCAGGTGCAGGTGATGAAGCTGAAGAACGCCGCGCCGCTGGACCGGCTGATCGAGCTGGTGCCGGAGGTGCTGGAAGGACTGAAGAAGAACAAGCCGGCGGAGAAAAACGCCGAGGAGAAATAACAGAAAAAGCGGCTGCTTAGCAGCCGCTTTGCTGTTATTGTCTCTGGATCATCATGCCCTTGCTGATCGCCCCGATATCGCCGTTTATGACCTCGCAGACCGACAGTTTTTCTTTGACGGTCGTCACCTGCAGGCGGGCAATCTCGCTGACGCTTTCGTCGAGCACTTCGCCGGTGCTGGGGTCGCGGATGACGTTGGCGGTGCCGACGAGGAACACCTGTCCGGGAGTGACGCCCTCGCGCGCGCCGCGGTTTACGTACACGGCGCCGTCCTGAACCAGGACGACCTCGCCCCGCCAGGGGACTTTGGGCAGCTGGCCGATCATCCATTGCACGCCCTGGGCGACGGCATCCTCGACCGCTTTGCCCATGTTGCTCTTCTGGAAGTTGCTGTAGCCGCCCGACCAGCCGGGGCCGGAGTAGCTTATCGAGGCCCTGCTGCTGGTGGATTTGCCGACGACGCTGGTGGAGGCGAGCACCATGCCGGTGGTCGAATCTACGATATATATGGTGGCGTTGATTTCCGCTTTGCCGCCGCCGCCGCCGACCGAGACGCCGCCGATGGAGATGCCGCCGCCGCTGCGGCCGGTTTCCTGGACGTGGGTTATGGCGCCTTTTACGAGCAGCTGGGCGGGAGTAAGCTGGCCGGTGACCGGGGCTTTGGCTCCCTGGGCGGTGCGGCCCGAACTGGCGAGATCCTGCTCGCGCATGGCTTCATTGCGCATGTCCTTTTCGCCGAGGACGATGAACCGGCCGCTTTGGTTGAGAATGTCGGTCATCACCAGTCCCCAGGCGTCGCCAATGTCCCATTGGCCATGCCAGCCGGCTCTATTTTCGAACTTCGTCACGGTGACGGTGTAGCGCAGGCCGCCGGTCTCGGCCGCCAGGGCGGTTTGCGGCAGACTCAGCGCCGCCAGCAGGAACGCCCCGCACAGCAGCCAGGCCATACGTTTTACGAAAAATAGCCTGTTCATTTTTTACCCCCCTTACATGAGATGCTTGCATAGTGATATTATAATACACTATGGTAAGAATTTACAAATAAAAAAGCCGCGGCATAAACCGCGGCTGCGAGGGGGCGCGTCAGTCGATTTTCTTGTAGGCGGCAGCCTTGGCGCCGCAGATGGGACAGGTGTCGGGCAGGGAGCCTTCGGCTATATGGCCGCAGACGGGGCAGAGGTAGACGTCGTAGGCTTCTTTTTTCTCGAGGCTGGCGAGCGCCTTTTTGTACAGATCGGCGTGGACCTTTTCGGCCTCGTTGGCAAGTTTGAAGGTGCGGACGGCGGCGGCGTTGTTTTCGCCTTCGGCCTCTTTGATGAAGGGCGGGTACATTTCTTCGAATTCGTAGATTTCGCCCGACATGGCGGCTTTGAGGTTTTCGGCGGTCGATTTGATGCCGCCCATGGCTTTCAGGTGGGCGTGGGCGTGAATGGTTTCGGCTTCGGCGGTGGCCCGGAACAGCTTGGCGATCTGGGGGAAGCCCTCCTGGTCGGCCTGTTTGGCGAAGGCGAGGTATTTGCGGTTGGCCTGGGATTCTCCGGCGAACGCGGCGGCGAGGTTTTTGTCGGTGGTCATCAATAATCCCTCCATTAATCGATAATTATTATCTAGTAGATATTATTATCTATTTACTCCGCCTTGTCAAGTACTTTTTACCATATTTTCCATGAGTATTTTTATCCTTGGCAGCCGATTTTATTCCTTCCGGCGCAGGTGGACGAGCCTGGGGAATTTCAGCGCCTGAAACGGGGCCGGCCCCTTGCGGGCGGTAAGCGGCCGGGGCATCATGGGCAAGCGAAAAAACGGCCCGGCTGATGCCGGGCCGCTGGTGGATTTGTTATTTCGCGCGGGACAGGAAGCTGAGAACCCTGGCGCCGGTGGTGCGCACGCGCCGAAGGGGGGTCATGGAGATGTTGACTTTGGGCTTCATGTCGCTTTCCGAGCCGAAGTCGCCGCGCTTGATGTTGGTGATTTTCGTTTTCTCGGGTTTGAGGAAGCCCTTGAGGATGGAGACGGCTTTGTCGGGGCGGCTGTGGTCGCCGCAGGTGAAGACGTCGACGGCCGCATACCCCAGTTCGGGGTATGTATGGATACTCATATGGCTTTCGGCCAACAGGGCCAGGGCTGTCAAACCCTGCGGCTCGAATTTGTAGTAGGAGAAGTCAAGGAGAGTCATGTTGGCTTCGCGTACCGCGGTATGCATGGCCGTTTTGACGAATTCGAGATCATCGAGGCGTTCGAAGCTGCAGCCGTACATGTCGACCGTGATATGTTTGCCAATCACTTTCATAATACATCGCCCCTTTGCCAGGTATTACGACCCTCGGTTATACATCCTTTCCGCAAAAACGGCCGAAAATCCGGAAGTTTTTGATGAAAAGCGGCATTCTGCAGAAGGAATTGCTGTCTTCCTCCCATATTATATGCTTTATACAGTTTTTCATTATAAGTCTCTTGGACATGAATGTAAAGAGCAATTTACAAAATCCCCGAAAAAATTTTCGCCGCCGCCGCTTTTGGGGCGGGCGCGGGGGGATACTATCTTGCAAGAAGCGTGGATGCATAGTAAAATCTTGCCATAAAGCAACGACAAACGCTAGAAGGAGAATAGCCATGCAGACAAAACTGACGTCTTTGCTGGGAATCGAATATCCCATTCTGCAGGGGGCGATGGCCTGGGTTTCCGACGCCCGGATGGCCGCCGCCGTGTCCGCGGCCGGCGGGGCCGGCATTATCGCCACCGGGGGGCGGGACGGGGCGTGGGTGCGCGAGCAGATCCGCCTGGCCAAGTCGCTTACCGCCAGGCCGTTCGGCGCCAACGTGACGCTGATGGCGCCGACCAAGGACGAGGTTATCGAGGTCATCTGCGAGGAGAAGGTGGCGTTCGTGACCATCGGCGCCGGCAACTCGGTGCCCTATTTCCCGCTTTTCGACCAGGCGGGCATCAAGAAGATCCCGATCGTACCCAACGCGAGGCTGGCCCAGCGCGTCGAAGCCAGCGGCGCGGACGCCATCGTCATCGAGGGCATGGAGGCCGGCGGCCATATCGGCGTGCTGACGACGATGGCTCTGATGACGCAGGTGATACCGCTGGTAAACCTCCCCGTGGTGGCGGCCGGCGGGTTCGCCGACGGGCGGGGCCTGGCGGCGGCGCTGGTGATGGGCGCGGCCGGCGTGCAGATCGGTACGCGGTTCATGGTGGCGGAGGAATGCCCGGTGCACCCCCGCTTCAAGGAGAAGCTGATCGCCGCGGTCGACACCGACACCGTCGTCACCGGCGCGACTCTCGGCCTTGGGGTGCGCGGCCTGAAGAACAAGTTTACCGAGAAGTTCCTCGCCCTGGAACGCAGCGGCACCCCGGAGGAGGAGCTCAACCGCCTGGCCGCCGGCACCAACCGCCTGGCCGCAGTCGACGGCGATATCGAAAACGGCATGGTGCAGGCGGGGCAGAGCCTGCTGCTGCTCAAGAAGACCGAGCCGGTGAGGGATATCATCGCGGCGATCGTCGCCGAAGCCGGCCGCGTGCTGGCCGGGGCTCCCGGCCTGGTGAAATAGGCCGAGCATACCAGGCCCGCCGCCGTGCCACAATAACGGTAAACAGGCGGCGAGGTGGCGGATGTTCACTTTACACCACGGCTTCTGGCTATATTTCCTTACCCGGCGCCATCCCCAGATGTGGCAGTTTGTCGCCGGGTCGATGCTGCCGGATTATATTTATCTGCTGCTCATCATCCTTCTCATGGCGCGGGGCGAATTCGGCTGGCGGGAGCTTATCCGCCTGTCGCCGATGACTTTCATGGCCTATCTGCCGCAGTACCCCTGGGCGCTGCACATCGATCTCGCCGGCCATTCGGTCGTCTTCTGGAGCGCGGCCTTCGCGCTGGCGCTGCTGCCGGTTTTCAACCGCGCCCAGGCGTTTGTCGTCGGTTGGGGCACCCACCTGCTGCTCGACGGCCTCACCCACGCCGCCCACGCCAACTTCTACCTTTACCCCCTGTCGCTGATGGCGGTGCACAGCCCGGTATCCTACTGGGAGCCGTCCTATTTCGCGCGCGAATTCAAACTCGTCAATGGCACGCTGATCGGCCTGACGGCGTGCTATTTGCTCTACCACTGGTGGAGAAAGCGGAGAGAGAGGAACTGACAATGGACGCGACCGCCAAGATAATCCTGCGCAAAGGGGCGCAGCACCGCGTGGAGGCGGGCCACCCCTGGGTCTACCAGACCGAGCTCGACGACGTGGAGGGCGATTTCGCCCCCGGCGACATCGTCGACGTGTACAACTTCCGCCGTCGCTTCATCGGCCGCGGCTACATCAACCCCCGCTCCCAGATCATCGTCCGCATCCTGAGCCGCGACCAGGAGTCCATCGACCGCGACTTCTTCCGGCGCCGCCTCGCCGCCGCCTGGCAATGGCGGCAGCGGTTCGTGGCCGAGCCGGAATACTGCCGGCTGGTGTTCGGCGAGGCCGATTTCCTCCCCGCCCTGATCGTCGACAAGTTCGGCCCGTATCTCGTCATCCAGACGCTGGCCCTCGGCATCGACATATATAAGGAAACGATCGTCGGCATCCTGGAGGAGATGTTCAGCCCCGCCGGCATATACGAGCGCAACGACGTGCCGGTGCGCGAGCTCGAGGGGCTGGAGCAGCGCAAGGGCTTCCTGCGGGGCGAGTTCCCCACCCTCATCGAGGTGCGCGAAAACGGCCTCCCCTTTTACGCCGATATCGAGAACGGCCAGAAGACGGGCTTTTTCTACGACCAGCGGGAGAACCGCACCGTGCTTAAGGACTTCGTCACCGGCGCCCGCGTCCTCGACTGCTTCTGCCATACCGGCTCGTTCACCGTCCACGCCCTCCGCTACGGGGCCGAGCACGTCAGCGCCGTCGACATTTCCGCCCCGGCCGTGGAGCTGGCCGCCAGAAACGCCGCCCTGAACGGGGTGGCGGACCGCTGCGACTTCCAGGTGGCCAACGCCTTCGACGTGCTGCGCGCCCAGTCCGACGAGCGCCGGCAGTATGACGTCGTCATCCTTGACCCGCCGGCGTTCACCAAAAACCGCGGCGGCCTTGAGGGCGCGGCCCGCGGCTACAAGGAGATCAACCTGCGCGGCCTGAAGCTGGTGAAGCCGGGCGGCTTTCTCGTCACCTGCTCGTGCTCTTATCACATGGACCGCGAATTTTTCGCCGCCGTTGTTCTCGACGCCGCCCGCGACGCCCGGCGGACGGTGCGCCAGGTGGAGTACCGGACGCAGGCGAAGGATCATCCGATTCTGCCGGCCGCGCCGGAAACGAATTATCTCAAGTTCTTGGTCTTAGAGGTATTGTGAGACTGTGTAGAAAGTCCATCTGCAGCGTTGCTCCTCGGCTGCCATCCTGTGCGCAAGTTCTTAGCGCTTTAGCGCTTAGAACTGCGGCCTACCCTTTACGGGTGCAGCGTACGTACGTGTACGCGCGATGCCGTTGACCCCATCCTGTGCAAACAACATCTATAAACGTTGTCGCAGAGGAAACGGTGGTGTCAGCCTCCGGTGCGCCTTGCATCTGGAGCTTTCTACGCAGTCTAAGGGTTTAGGAACGATAAAAGACGGTAATTACAACCCCTACCGGGCTACCCAGTAGGGGTTGTAATTTTTTTTCATCTTCCTCTTGCAAAAGGTCAAAAAGTCAGATACAATAAAGTCAAAGGTCAAAATATCAAAAAGTCAGATAGTCAAACCGGGAGATGGTAGCATGGGAAATTTGGCCGACATCATCGAGAACTTCATTTTAAGCCGCCTGGCGGACGAGGAGAAGCAGGTCGCCGTCCTCAAGCGCAATGAGATGGCCGACGAGCTCAACTGCGCCCCGTCGCAGATCAGCTATGTGCTCAGCACGCGCTTCACGGTCGAACGGGGCTACATCGTCGAGTCGCGGCGCGGTTCGGGCGGCTTCGTCCGCATCGTCCGCATCCCGGTGCGGCGGATTATTTACGAGGATGCCGCCCGCCAGGTCGGCGAGGACGCCCGGGCCGACGAGGTCGAGCAGACGATCGAGCGGCTGCGGCTGTACGGCATGCTGAGCGACCGCGAGGCGGGCATCATGCAGCACTTCTTCCAGACGGCCGGCGAGCAGCTTAATGCGGCCGAGCGGGCCCGCATCCTGCGCTCGCTCCTGAGAAGGCTGACGGATTTCGAACCCTGAGCGCGACGAAATGCGTTCTTACAGAACAGGAGGGAAAGATAATGCTGTGCGACGATTGCCAGGAAAGACCGGCCAGCGTCCATATCACCAAGATCAACAATAACCAGAAGACGGAAAAGCACCTCTGCGAGGCCTGCGCCGAGAAGGCGGGCGAGTTGACCTTCGCCACCGACGCCAACTTCGTCTTTCAGGATTTCCTGAAGGGGATGATGGGCGGCAGCCCGGCCGGCCTGCCCCAGCAGAGGAACGAGGCCGCCTGCCCCAATTGCGGCCTGACTTACAGCGATTTCGGCCGCAGCGGCAAGATCGGCTGCGGCGAGTGCTACACCGCCTACGGCGACCGTCTCGAACCGCTGCTGCGCCGCATTCACGGCACCGGCAGCCATACGGGCAAGGTCCCGCGGCGGGGCGGCGGCAAGCTGGCTCTCCGCCAGCGGCTCCGCCAACTGAAAAGCGACCTTGAGCGGCATGTGAGCAACGAGGAATACGAGCAGGCCGCCAAGGTGCGGGACGAGATCAAGGCCCTTGAAGGGCAGATCAACGGGGAGAAGGGGTGAACGCCATGACGATCGACAATTTGCTCGATAAGCCGCTCAGCCCCTGGATGAAGGGCGGCGGGCCGGAAGGGGACATCGTCCTTTCCAGCCGCATCCGCCTGGCCCGCAACCTCGAAGGCGTGCCCTTCCCGGGTCGCGCCGACGGCAAGGCGCTGGCCGCCGTGGCTGACGAGATCCGCCGGTCGGTGGGCGACCTCGGCGCCGCCGACAAGCACGTATATATGTTCATGGAAATGGATAAACTGCCGCCGCTGGAGCGCAACGTGCTGGTGGAGAAGCACATCATCAGCCCCAACCACGCCGATGAGCGCGGCCACCGCGCCCTGGTGGTGCGCGACGACGCCGCGGTGAGCATCATGGTCAACGAGGAGGACCACCTGCGCATCCAGTGCCTGGTGCCGGGCCTCGATCTCCAGGAGGCGTTCGCGCTCGCCAACCGCGTCGACGACCTGCTGGAGGCCAAGCACACCTTCGCCTTCAGCGAGCGGGCCGGGTACCTGACCGCCTGCCCCACCAACGTGGGCACCGGTATGAGGGCGTCGGTGATGGTGCACCTGCCGGCGCTCGTCCTTACCCGCCAGATCAACAGGATCATGGCCGCCGCCACCCAGCTCGGCCTGGCGGTGCGGGGCCTGTACGGCGAAGGCTCCGAGGCGACGGGCAACATCTTCCAGATATCCAACCAGATTACCCTCGGCCGCAGCGAGCAGGAGATCATCGACAACCTGCAGGGTATCGCCAGGCAGGTGGTCGAGCAGGAGCGCGCCGCCAGGAAGGCTCTGACGGAATCGTCGCCGGACGCGCTGGCCGATAGGGTGTGGCGGGCCTACGGCGTCCTCCGCTACGCGCGGAGCGTTTCCGGCCAGGAGGCCATGAGCCTGCTCAGCGAGGTGCGCCTGGGCATCGACCTCAAGCTTATTACCGGGGTGGACGCGGCGGTGTTCAACGAACTGCTCGTCACCACCCGCCCTAATTTTCTGCAGAAGATCGCCGGCCGGGAGGAAATCGACCCCGGCGAGCGCGACAAATTGCGGGCCCAATTGATCCGCGAAAAATTGAAGGAGGGAAAACCCAATGCTTAACAGATTCACCGACCGCGCCCGCAAGGTGCTGGCTCTCGCCCAGCACGAGGCCGGCCGCCTGGGACACAACTATATCGGCACCGAACACCTGCTGCTGGGATTGCTCGCCGAAGGCGAGGGCGTTGCCGCCAAAGCGCTCGGCACGCTGAACATAAACCTCGACTCCGTCCGCGCCCAGGTGGAGAACACCATCGGCCGCGGCGAGCTGCAGGCGGGCGGCGAACTGGCCTACACGCCGCGGGCCAAGAAGGTCATCGAGCTGTCGGTGGAAGAGGCGCAGAGCCTCGGCCACAACTACATCGGCACCGAACACCTCCTCCTCGGCCTCGTCCGCGAGGGCGAAGGGGTGGCGGCCCAGGTGCTCACAGGCATGGGGGTCGACATCGACCATACCCGCCAGCGGGTGATCGAACTCTTAGGCGGCTACGCTCTGCAGGGCCCGGCTCCCCAGCCCCATCAGCATGGCGCCGCTCCCAAGGCCGCCGGCAAGCAGCAGGCCACCAATACCCCCACCCTCGACGAGTTCGGCCGCGATATCAACAAGCTGGCCACCGAGGGCAAGATCGACCCGGTCATCGGCCGCGAGAACGAGATCGAGCGGGTCATCCAGATCCTGAGCCGCCGCACCAAGAACAACCCGGCGCTGATCGGCGAACCCGGCGTCGGCAAGACGGCCATCGCCGAGGGGCTCGCCCAGCGGATCATCGACGGCAAGGTGCCGGAGACGCTGCGCGACAAGCGGGTGGTATCGCTGAACATGGGCTCGATGGTCGCCGGCACCAAGTACCGCGGCGAGTTCGAGGAGCGCCTGAAAAAGGTGATGGATGAGATCCGCCGCGCCGGCAACATCGTCCTGTTCATCGACGAGCTGCACACCCTCATCGGCGCCGGCGCCGCCGAAGGCGCCATCGACGCCGCCAACATCCTCAAACCCGCCCTGGCCCGCGGCGAGCTGCAGGCCATCGGGGCCACCACTCTAAACGAATACAAGAAGCATATCGAGAAGGACGCCGCCCTGGAGCGCCGCTTCCAGCCGATCATCGTCGGCGAGCCCAGCGAAGAGGAGGCGATCGGCATCCTCAAGGGCCTGCGCGACAAGTACGAGGCCTTCCACCGCGCCCAGATCACCGACGAGGCCATCGAGGCGGCCGTCAAGCTGTCGCACCGCTATATCTCCGACCGCTTCCTGCCCGACAAGGCCATCGACCTCATGGACGAGGCCGCCTCAAGGGTGAGGCTGAAGGCGTTCGTGCCGCCGCCCGACGTCAAGGAGATCGAGCAGCGGCTGGCCAAGGTCCGCACCGAGAAGGAGGCGGCGATCGCCGGCCAGGAATACGAGCGGGCGGCCCACCTCCGCGACGACGAGAAGCAGATCCAGGAAGAGCTGGAGAATAAGCAGAAGGAATGGAAGCAGGCCGGCGGCGAGCGCACCACCGTGAGCGGCGAGGATATCGCCCAGGTGGTGGCGAGCTGGACGGGCATCCCGGTCAAGAAGCTGGCCGAGGAGGAGAGCGAGCGCCTGCTGAAGCTGGAGGAAGTGCTCCACCAGCGCGTCGTCGGCCAGGACGAGGCCGTCCAGGCCGTGGCCCGCGCCGTAAGGCGCGCCCGTTCCGGGCTCAAGGACCCCAAACGCCCCATCGGCTCCTTCATCTTCCTCGGGCCCACCGGCGTCGGCAAGACCGAGCTGGCCAGGGCGCTGGCCGAGGCGCTGTTCGGCGACGAGAACGCCATGATCCGCCTGGATATGTCGGAGTATATGGAGAAGCACACCGTGTCCCGCCTGGTCGGCGCCCCTCCTGGGTATGTCGGCTACGACGAGGGCGGCCAGCTGACGGACGCCGTCCGCCGCAAGCCCTTTTCGGTCATCCTCTTCGACGAGATCGAGAAGGCCCATTACGACGTGTTCAACATCCTCCTGCAGATCCTCGAGGACGGCCGGCTGACCGACAGCCACGGCCGGGTGGTCGATTTCAAGAACACCGTCATCATCATGACCTCGAACGCCGGGGCCAAGCACCTCAAGAAGGACAGCGGCACGGTCGGCTTCCTGGCCGATACCGGCGCCGAGGATAACGAGGGCGCCAAGAACCGGGTCATGGAGGAGGTGCGCCGCACCTTCCGGCCGGAGTTCCTCAACAGGGTCGACGAGATAATCGTCTTCACCGGCCTCAGCGACGACCAGTTGAAGGAGATCGTGGATATCATGCTGCAGGGCGTGGCCAAGCGGCTCAAGGAAAACGGCCTCAGCCTGGAGGTGGGCGACAAGGCCAAGACCCGCCTGCTGACCGAGGGCAAGGACTACGCCTACGGGGCGCGGCCGCTGCGCCGGGCCATCCAGAAGCTGGTCGAGGACTCGATCGCCGAAATGCTGCTGAAGCGGGAGGCGGCGGCCGGCGACACCGTGGTGGTGGACGCCGACGACGCCGGCAAGCTCACTTTCAGCAAAAAAAGCTGATTAGGCAGGAAAACCGCGAAATATAACGAAAAAGGTACTCAGAGCAGTCTGAGTGCCTTTTTTCTTGCAAATCCCGACGTGTTTTGCGCAAGACTAGAAACAATGTGCTTGCGACGATACCCCGGCCTTGGGTTTGCCCCCCGCTACGGCGACGGTATGGCTGTGTCGGCCCGAGCCATACGGCGCGTTCCACCCTGCGGGTCACCCTGCGGGTATAAGCGACCACATCGCCGCTGAAGCGGCGTGTGCCTGCTTAGGCCGGAGCTCCGGCGCAAACCTGCGTTCTCCGCAAAGCAGTTTTGAAAAGCTAAGTTTTTCCCTACGGAAAGGGGTCACTATAGGTGTCCAAGACGAAAATCCGCTTCGTTTGCCAGGAGTGCGGCCACGATTCGCCCAAGTGGCTGGGCCGCTGCCCCGGCTGCGGCGCCTGGAACAGCATGGTCGAGGAGGTCGTGGCCAGGCAGCCGGCGGCGAAGGCGGCCGCCCGCTCCCTGCCCCCCGCCCGGCCGCTGCCGATCACCGCCGTGGACACCGCGTCCCTGCCCCGCATCAGGACGGGGCTGGAGGAATTCGACCGCGTGCTGGGGGGCGGCATCGTGCCCGGGTCGCTCGTTCTGCTGGGCGGCGATCCCGGGATCGGCAAATCGACGCTCCTTCTCCAGGTGGCCGGCGGCATCGGCTCCGCCGGCGGCCCGGTGCTGTACGTTTCCGGCGAGGAGTCGGCCGCCCAGACGCGCCTCAGGGCCGAACGCCTCGGCAAATTGAGTGATAATCTGCTCGTTATGACAGAAACTAACCTCGACGAAATAGTCGCCCAGGCGGACGCCATCACTCCCGCGATGGTGGTGGTGGATTCCATCCAGACGATGTTCAGCCCCGATCTGCCGTCGGCGCCGGGCAGCGTTGGCCAGGTGCGGGAATCGACCGGCCGCCTGCTGCGCTTCGCCAAGGAGAGCGGCATCCCGGTGGTCATCATCGGCCACGTGACCAAGGACGGCAATATCGCCGGGCCGCGCCTCCTCGAGCACATGGTCGACGTCGTTCTTTATTTCGAAGGGGAGCGCAGCTACGCTTTCCGGGTGCTCAGGGCGATGAAGAACCGCTTCGGGGCGACGACGGAAAGCGGCCTGTTCAGCATGGAGGAGACCGGCCTCGTTCAGGTGGAGAATCCTTCCGCGCTGCTGCTGGCCGAGAGGCCGCAGAGCGTTTCCGGCTCGGTCGTGCTGGCCTGCCTGGAAGGGGCGCGGCCGCTCTTAATCGAGATTCAGGCGCTGGTGAGCACCACCTGCTTCGGCATGCCGCGCCGCATGGCGGCGGGGTTCGATTATAACCGCCTCATCCTGCTGATGGCGGTGCTGGAGAAACGGGTCGGCCTGGCCCTCGGCAACCAGGACGCTTACGTCAACGCCGTCGGCGGCATCCGCACCGACGAGCCGGCCGCCGACCTGGCGGTGTGCCTGGCGCTGGCAGCCAGCTTCCGCAACCTCGTCATCGATCCGGGGACGGCGGTGATGGGCGAGGTGGGCCTGACCGGCGAGGTGAGGATGATTTCCCGCGTCGACCTCAGGGTGCGGGAGGCGGCGGCGCTGGGCTTCAAACGGGTCGTCATTCCCGCCGGCAACCTCGCGGGCCTGAAAATTCGTCCCAAGGGACTGGAGATAATCGGTGCAAGTAATGTTGTGGAGGCGATGGAGGCGGTTATGACATGACCCAGGATCGGGAAGAGCAACTGTGGGACGCAAGATTCGTTAAAACGCTGAAGTACCTGTCGCCAGGCACGATGCTGCGCGATGGGCTGGAAAACGTGCTCCGCGCCAAGATGGGGGCGCTGGTCGTCGTCGGCGACGGCCCGAAGGTGATGGCGGTGGTGGACGGCGGCTTCGCCATCAATTGCGACTTCACGCCGGCGGGTTTCTACGAGCTGGCGAAGATGGACGGCGCACTGGTGCTCTCGGGCGACGCCAAGCGGATCATGATCGGCAACGCCCAGCTGGTGCCCGACGCCGCGGTGCCCACCACCGAGACCGGCACCCGCCACCGCACCGCCGAGCGGGTCGCCCGCCAGACGGGGGCGCTGGTGATTGCCATTTCCCAGCGCCGCAACATTATCACCGTGTATCTCGGCAACCTCCGCTACACCCTCAAGGACATCACCGTGATTCTCAGCCGCGCCAACCAGGCGCTGCAGACGCTGGAGAAGTACAAGTCGGTGCTCACCGGCGGGCTGATCACGCTGAGCGCGCTCGAATTCGAGGACCTCGTGACCCTCAGCGACGTGGCGGCGGTGATCATCCGCGCCGAGCACGTCAGCCGCATCGCCACCGAGATCCAGCGCAACATCATCGAGCTCGGCAGCGAGGGGCGCCTCATCAGCATGCAGCTGGAGGAGCTGACCCCGGAGGAAGACGAGGTGCTGCTGCTTATCCGCGATTACTGCGTGACCGCCGACGTCAAGACCCACGAGGCGGTGCGCGAGCAGCTGGCCGCCCTGCCGGAGGATATCCTTGACCCTTACAACGTCTGCCGCATCCTCGGCTACGGCGTCACCCCGAACGCCATCGACGTGCCGGTGGTGCCGCGGGGCTTCAGGCTGCTGAATCGCATCCCCCGGCTGCCGATGCCGGTTGTCGAGAACCTTGTCAGCCATTTCAAGACCCTCAAGCGGGTTTTTACCGCCACCATCGAGGACCTCGACGAGGTGGAGGGCATCGGCGAGGTGCGGGCGAAAACAATAAGAGACGGTCTGAAGCGCCTGCGGGAACAGGCTCTCCTCGACCGCCACTCGTAATTATCGGAACTTATTTACTTTTTCTTCTCTGGCTGCGAGTCTTTCGGCAGCACGACGTTTTCCACAAACCGGGCGTAGGCCCGGTTTTCCTCTATCCTGACGACTTCGTAGCGCTTGTTTTCCTCGGTGATGAGCTCGTCGCCGATGCTGACCGTCAGGGGTACGTACATCAGCACGCGGTCGGTTTCGTCTTCGTAGATGATGTAGTGGTCGTAGACCTTCTGCGGCGGCTGTTCCGGTTTCTGCTGGATGGGCAGCAGGTTGAGCGGCAGATAGGTGATCAGCAGCCAGGCGGCGATGCCGACGGCCAGGAGGGCGGCGACGACGATGAACAGGTGCCTTTTGGCAACCACGGCGGTTCTCCCCTTGTCTAGTCCTTGCGCTTTTTGCCGAGAAAATTGACGAATTCGAAGCGACGGAAGCGGGCCAGCTTGCGTTTGGCCTCCCGCCAGCTGCCGGTGCTGATGAACAGGAAGCCGGCGATGCCGGCGGCCAGCACGCCCACGATGTTGAAGATGTCGCGCAGGTAGCCGCCGCCCGCGGGGGGATTTCCGCCGGCGGGCGGGGCGGGGGCGGTGGCCGCGGCCGGTCCCGGGGCCGCCGGCGCGAGGAAGGCGGGCACGATGTCGGCGAACAGGGCGGCGGTGCGTTCGGCCGCTTCCCGGGAGTTGTACTCGGTGCCGATCTCCACCAGCATGGTGCGCGGACTGAGGTCCTGGTTGTAGTTGCCGTGGGCGATGAAGATGCCGCGGACCAGGCCCTTGTATTTGGCGTCGGCGGCGGCCTTGATCTGTTTGGCGTAGTCCATGGTGGCGGTGCGGTTCTGGTTCTGGCGGCCGACCACCAGCAGCATTTTGGCCGCCGGTTGGCCGTTGATGGTGATCTGGTAGGCGCTCAGCGGCGCGCTGTCGCGGTGGATGTCGAACGACGCGGCCGGCCCTTGTTCGAGCAGGCGTTTGAAGGTGCGGCGCGAACGCTGGTAGGCGTTGGCGTCGTGCGGGTCGTGGCGCGTCTGGTCGTTTTCGACCGCGTAGCCCAGCTCGATGAGCCGCTGGGCCAGGGCGCCGCCGACGTTATAGATGCCGCCGTTGCCCGGGATGGTTGCCTTGCCGTCGGTGGGGATATAGGATTCGTCGTTGTGGGTGTAGTAAAGGGCGATAAGCTGCTGGGGCGGGGCGGGGGCGGGCGCATGGATGGTGTCCGGGGCCGCCGGCTCGGTCGGCGCCGCCGGCACGGGTCCGCCCGGCGGCGGCGCGGGAGCCTGGACGGGGACGCTCGCCGCCGCGGCCGGGGGCTCTTCGCCGATGAACCGCGCTCTGGCCAGCGTTCCGTCGACCACGGTTATTTCGTACAGGCGGTTGGCCTCGTTGATGAACATGTCGCCCGGCCGCACCACCAGGCCGGTTTCCAGGAGGATAAGGCCCTGTTCGTCGAGGACGGTCATATAGCCTTCGGTGAGCTCGTGGCCGTCCGGCCAGGCTCCCGACGCCACCGGCGACGCCAGGCAGAGGCAGAGTGCCAGGATTAACGCTACGCGGTCCATTGGGGCACCTCGCAATAAGGGAATCATGGATTTAGGTTAACCTGGCAATTGATTATTTATGTGGAAAGGGGTATCAACGGCCGTAATGAAAAGACCGCCGCGGAGAATCCGCGGCGGTCTTAAGGCAAGCCGTGTCAGGATAGGTGGAATATTCCCAGGGTGGCGATGTTTTTGTGTTCCCGGCGGAGGACGTCGTGGAGGCTGAGGCCGGCGAGGTTGCACAGGGCCGCGGTGTAGAAGAGGCTGCGCCCCAGCTCTTTGGTGAGGATCTCTTTGCAATGCTCGCAGGGTTCGCCGGAGACGTGGGAGGAGACGAAGTTCTTGAGGTCGCTGTACTGAACTTCCGCGGGGGCCGACTGGCGTCCGGCCTTGATTTCCACGCAACCGCACTCGGTTACGGCTTTGGCCAGCGCGCGGTTGACCCGGGCCGAAGCTTCCTGGTATTTGGTGAGAACATCGAGGACGCTGCGGTGGCGGATCAGGTATTCGTCCACCGCAGCCTGGAAGTCTGCGCAGCATTTGTCATCCACTCGGCCAACACCTCGCTTTAGGCTTATTATATAAATACCCTTCCACCGTTGTCAATGGCTGCCCCGCTATCCGCGGCCACAAAGTGCATCTTGCCGGCGGACGGAATGGGCCGCTTTCGCCGTCAGCGGGCGAGAGTATATTGGTGGTAAATTTCTTCAAAAACGCTCATTGACAAGAAACGGAGGGCTGTGATAAAATATTTAATTTTGACAGAGGTGGGATTTTTGTGATATACTATACGCATACGCTAGTGGAGGTGCCGCAATGTTGATGATAGGCGACAAAGTAGTCTACCCTATGCACGGGGCCGGGGTGATCGAAGCAGTCGAAGAGCACGAAGTCCTCGGACAGCGGCAATTCTACTATATCCTGACCATGCCGTACGGCGGCATGCGGGTTATGATCCCGATGAAAAACGCCGACAGCGTCGGCCTTAGGGGCGTAATCGGCGAGCCGGAGATTCCCAAGGTTATCGACGTCCTCCGCACCGCGCCGGCCCAGAGCAACGCCAACTGGAACCGGCGGTTCAACGCCAACCTGTCGAAAATCAAAAGCGGCAACATCTTCGAGGTGGCGGAGGTGGTTCGCAACCTCATGCTCCAGGATAAAATCAAGAAGTTGTCCACCGGCGAACGACGCCTTCTGGACACAGCCAGGCAGATCCTTGTCAGCGAACTTGTGCTGGCCTGCAACAAGGATCTGTGCAGCGTGGAAGCATGGATCGACGGGCTGTTCCACGAAAATACGCCAGGCAACTGACGTATTTTTTTGTGAACACGGGATAAACTAATGATAATTTCCAATTTATGTATTTTTGTATCTTGCCGTAAGCCGGTATGTCCTATATAATTTAATAGTGACCGGTAAGGAGGTGAAATATTGCTTGATAAAGCACTAAAATTCGTGATAACGGTCCTTGCAGCCGTCGCCGGACTGGTTCTGGCCGATCGCATCATCCCGATCCTGACCGCGTTCCTCAGCCCGGAATTCCTGCGCTACGGCATCTTCGGCATCACCATGGCAACCATCCTGTCCTTCGCCTTCGGGGCTGTGGCGGGCGGCTTCATCGGGTACCTGCTCTCGCCCCTGATCATCAAACGGCTGTGGCAGTTTACCTACTGGGTGGAAGCCAGGCTCAACAAGATGCCGGTGTATGATGTGATTGCCGGTTCCCTGGGTTTAGCCGTCGGACTTATAATTTCTAATTTGTTAGGTTCCGCGTTTTTGCCGATTCCCATCGTGGGCAAGTACGTTCCCGGTATCATCAGCATTGTCCTCGGATATATCGGCATTAACGTCGCCATTCGCAAGCGCGAGGAACTGTTCAGCCTGTTTTCCATGGTTCCGTGGCTGGCCAAAGACAAAGTGAAGGATAAGGCGACGAATATCGCCCAGTACAAGATTCTCGACACCAGCGTCATCATCGACGGGCGGATCGCCGATATTTGCAAGAGCGGCTTCATCGAAGGCACGCTGCTCATTCCGGGCTTTGTCCTCGAGGAACTGCAACACATCGCCGATTCTTCCGACCTGCTGAAGCGCAACCGCGGCCGCCGCGGCCTTGATATCCTCAACCGCATCCAGAAGGAGCTGGGCATGTATGTCCAGATCGACAGCCGCGATTTCGAGGATATCGCCGAGGTGGATTCCAAGCTGGTCAAACTCGGCCAGGTGATCAAGGGCAAAATCATCACAAATGATTACAATCTCAACAAGGTCTCCGAGCTGCAGGGCGTGCCGGTCCTCAACATCAACGAGCTGGCCAACGCGGTCAAGCCGGTGGTGCTGCCCGGCGAGGAGATGGTCGTCCATGTAGTCAAGGACGGCAAGGAGTTCGGCCAGGGCGTGGCCTACCTCGACGACGGCACGATGATCGTCGTTGACGGCGGCAAGCGCCACATCGGCGAAACGATCGGCGTGCTGGTCACGTCGGTGCTGCAGACGGCCGCCGGCCGCATGATCTTCGCCAAACCGAAAGCGCTGTAAAAAGTCCGCAAACCGTATTCCGGTTTGCGGTTTTTTTGTGTCCGCGGGCCGGGAAATGGCGCGATAAGGCCGGCCGTTGGAGGGAAAAGGCCCCGGGGGGCCGAATTTAACAACATTCGGCCCCTCAGGGAGGATATCGCACCCGTGTATTTGCTCACAGGCGTTCTGGCTTTCGTTGCAGCCGTATTCAATGTCGTTCACGAGTTGCGTATCCATGACGGCAGTCTTGCCGTGACGGTCGTCAACCTTGCCGCTCTCGGCGGGCTGGGCGTGGCGGCCTGGCGGGCGGTGGGCGAGCGGCGCGAGTACCGGCGCCAGCGGGAGGCCGCCGTGGCGCGGGCCCGGGAGAGCGATGCCGCCCTGCAGCGGCTGCTCGAACAGTTGCCGTGTTCGGTGGCGGCCATCGACCACACATTCACTGTCCGGCGGGTCAACAGTCAGGTGGCGCTCATGACCGGCTTCGCCACCGAAGCGGTGCTTGACCACAAATGCTTCACGCTGTTCGGCCCCGGCCGGGTGTGCGACGGCTGCCCGGTGGAGCGCGCCCTGGCGACCGGCCGGGTGCAGCAGAACGTTAAGCAGGAAAAGACGGCCGACGGCCGGGAGCTGTTCATCGAGCAGACGGCCATCCCGATGGTCAGCGAAGACGGCGATATCCGGCAAGTGCTGGAGATCGTCTTCGACGCCACCCGCAAGACGACGCTTGAGCGGGAAAACCGCGCGATGTTCGTCCAGACGGTGGAGGCCCTCGCCAACTTGATCGACAGCCGCGACACCGCCACCGGGCGGCATTCGGTGGCGGTGAGGGATATCGCCCTCGGCATCGGCCGCGAGCTGAGCCTGCCGGCCGACGTTCTCGAGGAGATTTCCATCGCCGCCCTGCTGCACGATATCGGCAAGATCGGCGTGCCCGAAGACATCCTCAACAAGCCGGGCCGCCTGACGGAAGAGGAATATGCCGTCATCCGCCGGCATGCGGAGATCGGCCATAATACGCTGGCGGTCGTCAAGCCGCTGGCCAAGATCGCGGCGTACATATTGGCCCACCACGAACGGTTCGACGGCAGCGGCTATCCGCACGGCAGGCGGGGGGAGGAAATCCCCCTCGCGGCGCGCATCCTGTGCGTCGCCGACGTGTACGAGGCCATAACGGCCGACCGGATTTACCGGCCGGCGATGAGTGTTCCGGAAGCGGAGAGAATAATGCGCGAAGGCCGGGGGAGCATGTTCGACCCGGCCGTCCTCGACGCCTTCCTCGCCCACGTCGGGCGGCGGAGCGGCGAGGCGGCCGCCGGCCGGTTTGCAGGAACGCGCTGGCAGGGCGAATAATCGTCCGCGCAAGTGAAGATAATAGCGGGCGCCGGCTGGTGGAGGCAGGCGTTTCGCAGATACCGGAGGAGGACGAGGACAGTGGTGACGGCGATTGTCGCCGCCGCCGGCAGCGGCCGGCGGATGGGGCGGGAAGTGAACAAGGTGTTTCTGCCGCTGGCCGGACGGGCGATTTTGGCCCGCAGCGCGGCGGCCATGGCGGCCTGCCCGGAGGTGGACAGCCTCGTCGTCGTCGTTGCCCCCGGGGAGGAGGCACGGGCCGAAGGGCTGCTGGCCCCGCTGAATCTCATCAAACCGTGGCGAGTGGTGGCCGGCGGCGCCGAACGGCAGCTATCGGTCGCCAACGCGCTGGCCGCCGTGCCGGCCGACGCCGACCTCATCCTCATCCACGACGGCGCCCGGCCGCTCGTCGACGCCGCCACCGTCGGCGCCGCCATCGCCGCGGCCCGCGAGTGCGGCGCGGCCGGCGTCGCGGTGCCGGTTAAGGATACGATCAAGGCGGTGGACGACAGCGGCTGCATATCCGCCACCCCCGACCGCCGCACCCTGTGGGCCATCCAGACCCCCCAGGCGTTCGCCGCCGGCCTGCTGCGCCGGGCGTACGCGCAGGCCGCCGCCGACGGCGTGCTCGCCACCGACGACGCCGCCCTCGTGGAGCGGCTGGGCCACAAGGTCCGCATCGTGCCGGGCAGCTATGCCAACATCAAGATTACGACCCCGGAAGACATGACGGTCGCCCGGGCGCTATTGGGAAGCGAGGCTGGGAATATGCGAAGAATCGGCATCGGCTATGACGTGCACCGCCTGGTGGCGGGCCGCCCGCTCATCCTCGGCGGGGTGGACGTCCCCTGGGAAAAGGGCCTCGAAGGCCACTCCGACGCCGACGTTCTCCTCCATGCCATCAAGGACGCACTCCTCGGGGCGGCGGCCTTGGGCGACATCGGCCGCCACTTTCCCGATACCGATCCCGCTTACAAGGGCGCCTCCAGCCTCAGGCTGCTGGCGGCCGTGGGCGAAAAGCTGGCCGCCGCCGGCTGGCGGGCCGCCAACATCGACGCCGTCGTCATCGCCGAAAAGCCCAAGCTCGCCCCCCACATCCCGGCGATGAACGCCAACATCGCCGCCGCCCTCGGCATCGACGCCGACTGCGTCAACGTCAAGGCCACGACCACCGAGGGGCTGGGCTTCACCGGCCGCCGCGAGGGCATCGCCGCCCAGGCCGTCGCCGCGATCGAGCCGGCCGGGTAACGGACGGATAAAAACGGCGAATCGGCGCATACTATGCACAATCCGTGGTTCCCGCGCATATACGGTTAGCGGAGGTGTGAAATATGGCCAGATTCGTATGCGCCGTTCTCCTGCTGCTTGCTCTGCTCGCGCCGGCGACCGCCAGCGCCGCCGAGTTCAGCTTCAATATCGCCGTCAGCCGCCAGGACGACGGCACGACCACCGGCGAACTGTGGTACAACGACCGGGTGGTGTGGCGCATAAAGCTCGCCAGCGACGACGCCCAGCCGGTATCGGGCCCGTCGGCGAGCGGGACGATGGTGGTGGCGCCGGAGGTGGAGAGCGGGATGTTCCTGCTCAAAGTCTATAACCAGTAACCTTTGCAGGCCGTTGATAGACCCCATTTGCGTCGTTGTTCCGGCGGGCGCTTGCTTGCGTACGACCCGAGTACGCGGCGGCCGAGCGTTACGCCATCCATGGCACGCTCGGCACTAGGCCCATCCGGGGCCGTCGCGGCGCGTCCTCGGTCCGCCTTGCATCTGGGCACTTCTGAGCGGCCGCGGCGTATTACGAAATGCAAGCACCTGCACCCGCAGGTGCCTTTCCGTTTCTTTCGCCAACTTTGGTTTGCGTATTGTGCCGTTATGGATTAAAATACTAAAAGATAAGTGCGACTCTGGAGGGATTACATATGGACAAGCAACTAAGGGTGCGGTTCGCCCCCAGCCCGACCGGCCCCTTCCATATCGGCGGCGCCCGCTCGGCCCTGTTCAACTGGCTGCTGGCCCGCAAGGAGGGCGGCAAATTCGTCCTCCGTATCGAGGATACCGACCTGGAGCGGTCGACGAGAGCCTCGGAGGAAAACATCAAGGCGGCGCTGCGCTGGCTCGGCATCGACTGGGACGAGGGCGTGGACGTGGGCGGCCCCCACGGTCCCTACCGCCAGACCGAGCGGCTCGGCCTCTACCGCGAATACACCGACAAGCTGCTGGCCGCAGGCCACGCCTACCACTGCTACTGCAGCGAGGACAAGTTGGAGGCCGAACGCCAGGAGCAGCTCGCCAAAGGCGAGACGCCCCGTTACGGCGGGCATTGCCGGTCGCTGACCGCCGCCGACCGCGAGCGGCTGGCCGCCGAGGGCCGCAAGGCCACCGTGCGCTTCCGGGTGCCGGAAGGCCGGGCGATCGTTTTCAACGATCTCGTCCGCGGCACCGTCAGTTTCGACTCGGTCGGCATCGGCGACTTCGTCATCGTCAAGTCGGACGGCATTCCCGTTTACAATTACGCCGTCGTGCTCGACGACGCCCTCATGCGCATCACCCATGTCATCCGCGCCGAGGAGCACCTCTCCAATACGCCGCGCCAGATCCTCATCTACCAAGCCCTCGGCCTGCCCCTGCCCGCGTTCGGCCACATCTCCCTCATCCTCGGCAAGGACCGCACCAAGATGAGCAAGCGCCACGGCGCCACCTCGGTGGAGCAGTACAAGAGCCTCGGCTACCTGCCCGGGGCGCTCGTCAACTTCCTCGCCCTGCTCGGC
Source organism: Selenomonadales bacterium (assembly GCA_029976065.1). Taxonomy (GTDB): domain Bacteria; phylum Bacillota; class Negativicutes; order Sporomusales; family UBA7701; genus Anaeroselena. The sequence continues at coordinate 24,307 of JARKNV010000028.1, read as the reverse complement.
TGGGCGCCGGAAGGGGAGGAGGAGATCTTTAGCCGCGAGGAGCTCATCGAAAAATTCTCGCTCGACCGGGTGGCCAAGAACCCGGCCGTGTTCGACGTCGACAAGCTCAACTGGCTGAACGCCCACTACCTTCGTCAGGCCGGCCCGGCCGTCATCACCGAGCTCGCCCTGCCACACCTGGAGGCGGCCGGCTACATCACCCTGCCGCTGACGGACGAACGGCGGGCGTGGCTGGAGCAGGCGGTGGCCGTCGTCCAGGAGCACATCAGCTATGCCGCCCAGGCGGCCGAATACCTCGCCGTTTTCTTCAACGACGCGGTGACGCCGGAAAGCGACGAAGCGCGGGAAATCCTCCGCGACGCCGACATTCCGCGGGTCATGGCCGCCTTCCGCGAACGCCTGACCGCTCTGCCGGCCGTCGACGACGCCGCTGTCAAGGGCGTGCTCAAGGGGATCGTCAAGGACTTCAAGCTGGGCGGCAACAAGGTGTATATGCCCGTCCGCGTTGCCCTCACCGGCCAGGTCCACGGCCCCGACCTTATCAGGCTGATCGTGCTTTTGGGCAGAGAACGGGTATTGTCGCGGCTGGCGAACACCCTGAAGTCGGTATAAGACGCCATTGACAACGATTCTTGTCCCCCTCTATAATGGGGATAGCGAATCATAATAAAACCAATCATAATAATCAGAATTGCGATGATCGGGAGAAGTAGGCGCACACCACCCGGCAGAGAGGTACCGTCACAGGCTGCGAGCGGTACCGGGAGCGGCGCGGCCGAAATGCCCCCGTGAGCAGGACGGCGGAAAGACAGTATGCCGTCCCGGCCGCCGCCGTTACCGGCATGAGAGGGGCGCCGCGCGCCCGAAACAGAGTGGAACCACGGAACCACCGTCTCTGCGGAGACGGTGGTTTTTTGTATCCATTCTGGGTCGGCGGCCTTCCGTTAGTGCAAAATAATAGGGCAGTTATTATCGTGCAATCCTGATGCAAGAGAGGGGAACAATATGTTCGTACGCCTGAAAAAGGATATCCAGGCTGTTTTTGACCGCGACCCGGCCGCCAAGAGTGTGCTTGAGGTCGTCCTCTGCTACCCCGGCCTCCATGCCATCTGGGCCTACCGTCTGGCCCACTGGCTGTTCGTGCGCGGCTGGGTGGTGCTGCCGCGCTTCATTTCGAACCTCGCCCGCTTCTTCACCGGCATCGAGATTCACCCCGGCGCCACGATCGGCGAGGGGCTGTTCATCGACCACGGCATGGGGGTGGTCATCGGCGAAACGGCCGAGGTCGGCAACAACGTCACCCTCTACCAGGGGGTGACCCTCGGCGGCACCGGCAAGGAGAAGGGCAAACGCCACCCGACCGTCGGCGACAATGTCGTCGTCGCCACCGGCGCCAAGGTGCTCGGTTCGTTCACCGTCGGCGCGAATTCGAAGATCGGCGCCGGCTCGGTGGTGCTGAGCGCCGTGCCGCCCAATTCGACCGTCGTCGGCATCCCCGGCAAGGTGGTCGTCAAGGACGGCAACAAGGTATTGTCGGACGCGGCGGCGAATATAGACCTGAACCACGACAACCTCCCCGACCCCGAGGGCGAGATGCTGCTCTGCCTCCACCGGCACCTGATCCGGCTGGAAGAGCGGGTGGTTCAGTTAGAAGAGGAGCTGAAGAACCGTGACCCTGAGAGTGTATAACAGCCTGACCAAGAAGAAGGAGGACTTCGTCCCGGTGGAGCCGGGCAAGGTGAAGATGTACGTCTGCGGTGTGACGCCTTACAACCATCCCCACATCGGCAACGCCCGCCCATTCGTCACCTGGGACGTCATCCGCCGCTACCTGGAGCACAAGGAGTACAACGTCTACCATATCCAGAATTTCACCGACGTCGACGACAAAATCATCAACGCCGCCAACGCCGAGGGCGTGACCTGGGACGTGATCGCCGACCGCTATATAAAAGCCTACTTCGAGGTCATGGATAAGCTCAACATCCGCCGCGCCCACCTTTACCCGACCGTGTCTGGCCACATGGCCGACATCGTCGCCATGGTCGGGACGCTGATCGCCAAGGGCTACGCGTACGTCGTCGACGGCGACGTCTACTACAGCGTCGAGAAGTTCGCCGATTACGGCAAGCTGTCCGGCCGCAGCCTCGACGACATGAAGGCCGGGGCGCGGGTCGACGTGGACGAGCGCAAGACCCACCCGATGGATTTCGCCCTGTGGAAGAGCGCCAAGCCCGGCGAGCCCTCGTGGCCCAGCCCGTGGGGCCCCGGACGGCCGGGCTGGCACATCGAGTGCTCGGCGATGTCGGCCAAGTACCTCGGCCACGGCTTCGATTTCCACGGCGGCGGCAGCGACCTCGTCTTCCCCCACCACGAGAACGAAATCGCCCAGTCCGAGGCCTACGCCGGCGCGGGTCCCTTCGTTCGCTACTGGCTGCATAACGGCTTTATCACCGTCAACGAGGAGAAGATGTCCAAGTCGCTGGGCAACTTCTTCCTCGTCAAGGATATCCTCGCCCACTACCCGCCCGAGGTGCTGCGCTTTTTCATCCTCTCCACCCACTACCGCAGCCCGCTCAATTTCAGCGACGAACAGCTGGCCGAGGCGGGCCGCGGCCTCGACCGCCTGCGCACCGCCGTCGACAACATGAAATACCTCGCCAGCACCACCGTCGCCCGCGGGGCGAGCGATGCCTCCCAGGCCCTGCTGGCGGCCGCCGCCCAGGCGCGGGCCGATTTCGACGCCGCCATGGACGACGATTTCAACACCTCCCTGGCGATCAGCGTCATGCACGGCCTGGCCAAGGAGATCAACATCTACTACAGCGCCGTCATGGCAGGGAAAGCCCCCGTCGCCGGCGAAGCAATAGCCTCAGTACAGGCCGCTTACTACGAGCTGGCCGACATCCTCGGCCTGCTGGTCGCCGAGCGGATGGGCGCCGCCGACGTCGTCGGCGCCGCTCCCGAGGGCAGCGCGGACGCCGCCTCCCTCCTCGACCTGATCGTCGAGATCCGCCAGGAGGCGCGCAAGCAGAAGGACTGGGCCACCGCCGACCGCATCCGCGACCGGCTGGGCGAGCTCGGCTACGTCATCGAGGATTCCCCCCAGGGAGCAAGGTGGAAGAAACGTGAAGTTTGACCAGTTTGAGCTGCTGGCCGCCAGGACGTTCGGCGACCGCGGCGCGGACGGCGCGCCCGTCGCCCGTTTCGGGGCGGCCGACGCCCGGACCCTTCACCCGCTGGTGCTGGCCTACATCGGCGACGCCTACTTCAACCTCTACGTGCGCACCAGGCTGCTGGCCTTCGAGCAGAGCCGCGTGCGGGTGCTGCACGGCCACGGGGCGCGGATGGTGTCGGCGACGCTGCAGGCCCATGCCCTGCGGGCGCTGGAGGGCGGCCTGAGCGAGGACGAGCTCGCCATCGTCCGGCGGGGCCGCAACGCCAAATCGACGGTGCCCAAGAGTGCTTCGGTGGGCGACTACCGCGCCAGCACCGGGTTCGAGGCTCTGCTCGGGTACCTCTACCTGAGCGGCGACGAGGCCCGGCTGACGGCGCTCGCGAGCGAGGCATTTGTCGTTATTTCCCGGAAATTATCGAATCCGGACGGAGATGGAGAAGAAAAATGAAGGTTAAGCTTATTTGTCACACTCCCGACCCCGAACGCACCGTGGCCATGTCGGCCCGCCTGTGCTACTCGGCGGTGGGCGCCGAGCAGCTGGTCGAGAAGCTGTCGGCCGAGCAGGTGGCCAAGCTGGTCGACAAGATCGTCGAGATGGGACACCTGTCCACCTTCGAGCACGCCAGCTTCACCTTCGCGGTCGAGGGCGTGTCGCGGGTGCTTACCCACCAGCTCGTCAGGCACCGTATCGCGTCTTATTCGCAGCAGTCGCAGCGCTACGTCAAGGAGCACGACTTCGAATACATAGTGCCGCCGGCCGTGGCGGCCAATCCGCAGGCGGCGGCCAAGTTCGCCGCCCTCATGGACCAGGTCAGGGCGACGTACGACGAGCTCACCGCCCTCGGCGTCCACCAGGAGGACGCCCGCTACGTGCTGGCCAACGCCACCGAGACCAAGATCGTCGTCACGATGAACGCCCGCTCGCTGTTGCATTTCTTCGAGCTGCGCTGCTGCACGCGCGCCCAGTGGGAGATCCGTCGTCTGGCGGAGGCGATGCTGGCCGAGGTCCGCAAGGTCGCGCCGCACTTGTTCAGCAAGGCGGGGCCGATGTGCGTGACGAGGGGCGTGTGCGAAGAGGGCGATTTGTCCTGCGGCCGTTTGGCGGCGCTGCAGAAAAAAGGATAACCGGGGGTACCCCCGGTTTCTTTATACGCAGGCTTGTTTTCGGCCGCTTTATATCCGTAGTGGGTGTTCCCGGCATTGGGTCATCCACACGCTGCGGGCGGCAGCCTTACTAGAAGGGCAACGACTCACTCGAAAGTGAACTTTCGGTTCGCTGTTGCCCTTCTAGCGACTCGCACAAAACGCCCGACGTTTCACTTGGCGTTTTGGCTCGCTGCTAAGCTCGTCGCCGACTCCACCGCGCCACCGTCCGAATCGCATCCGGCTAAGCGGCGGTTCTCGCCGCCGTCCATGGCGGCTCGCGCGGTGTCGTTCGCGGCTCCTTCGCTAAGTAGCGGCCGCCGTCCTCGCTCTGACACGGTGGGTGACCCAATGCCGGGAACGCCGCGCCGAAGGCGGCGGAGAACGCAGGCGTACTGCGCCGTTGCGGAAAAGCAGACACACGACGCTTCAGCGGCGATGTGGTCGCTTTGTTACGCGCCGTTGGCGCAACAGGTCGGTAACACGAACGTACGCCCGTCCATGGACGGACGGGCGAGGAGCCACCTGTCACGGATGACAGTTGGCGACGGTACGGCTGTGTCGGCCTGAGCCATACGGCGCGTTCGGCCGGAGCTCCGGCGCATAGCCTGCGTCCTTCGCACGGGGCTCAGTATTGTACCAAACCACTCATAACACCCGCCCGTTCGGGCAAATAATATAAGGCCGCCTTTTGCGGCCGGGGGGTCTGAGGAAATGAGCGAAGAACAGGAATTTATCGCCGGGCGCAACAGCGTCCTCGAGGCGCTGAAAAGCGGCCGGCCGGTCAACAAGGTGCTGGTGGCCAAGGGTGAGCGGCAGGGCTCGCTGCGGGAGATCGTCGGCCAGGCGAAGACCAGGGGGCTGATCGTTCAGGAGGTCGACGCCGCCAAGCTGACCGACCTGACCGGCGGCCTGCGCCACCAGGGGGTGGTCGCCATGGTGCCGCCGGTGGCGTACGCCGAGGTCGAGGACATCCTCGCCAAGGCCCGCTCCTTGGGCGAGCCGCCTTTCATCGTCCTGCTCGACGAGCTTGAGGACCCCCACAATCTCGGCGCCATCCTCCGCACCTGCGACGCGGCCGGCGCCCACGGCGTGCTTATCCCCAAGCGGCGCAGCGCCCCTCTGTCGGCGGTTGTCGCCAAGACGTCGGCCGGGGCGGTCGAGTACGTGCCGGTCGCCAGGATCGGCAACGTCGTCCAGGCCATCGAGGCGCTCAAGAAGGAGGGCCTGTGGGTGGTGGGGGCGGATATGGACGGCGACCGGCCCTACTACGAGGCCGACCTCAAAGGCCCGGTGCTGGTGGTGGTGGGCGGCGAGGGCCGCGGCCTGAGCCGGCTGGCCAAGGAGGCGTGCGATTTCCTCGTGCGCATCCCGATGAAAGGGCAGATTACGTCTTTAAACGCGTCTGTGGCGTGTTCGCTATTGCTATACGAAGTCTATCGACAAAGGGAGTCTTGAGCTGAGTGACACGGAAAGCCTGGTCAATTGCCGCAGCCGTTATCGTCATTTTCGCCCTGGCCGCCGGGCTGGCGTACCCGCTTGCCCGCGACGGCGTTTACGACGGCGTGGCGGTGGAAGGCGTGGCCGTCGGCGGGATGGCCCGGGAGGAGCTCGGGCAGCTTCTGGCGGCGTGGCGGCAGGAATACCATGGCCGCCACATCGTCGTTTATTACGGCGACACCGCTTTCCGGCTGGACGCGGCTACCATCGACTACGATCTCGACGTCGAGGCGACGGTCGACGAGGCGCTCGCCTACGGCCGCCGCGGCTCATGGCGGGAGCGGCTGAAAAATATCGCCGCCGCCCGCCGGGAGGGCTATCGCCTTCCGGTCAGGGTCAGGTATAATGAGACTAAACTGGCCGCGCTGCTCGAAGCGTGGCGCGAGGCCATCGACCGGCCGCCGCGCAACGCCGCCCTCAGCCTCGCGGAGGGCGGCATCGTGCCCCAGGAGCAGGGCCGGCAGCTCGACGTGGCGGCGGTGAAGCCGCTCGTCCTCAAGGCGTTGCACGGCGGCGAGGCGACCAATCTGCCGCTGCCGGTGACGCCGCTTTATCCCGACGTGACCGTGGCCGATCTCCGCCAGACGGGCATCAGCACGCTGTGGTCGTCGTTCACGACCGCCTTCGATTCCGCCGACGCCAACCGCACCGCCAACATCCGCCTGTCGGCCCGCCGCATCAACGGCCATATCGTCTACCCCGGCCAGCTCTTTTCCTTCAATCAGGTGGTGGGGCCGCGCGACCGCGAGCACGGTTTCAAGGAGGCTTTGGAGATCGTGGACGGGGAGTTCGTGCCCGGCATCGGCGGCGGCGTCTGCCAGGTGTCTTCCACCCTGTACAACGCCGTGCTGCTCGCCAACCTGCCGATCGCCGAACGGACCAACCACTCCAAGCCGCTCGGCTACGTCGGCCTCGGCCGCGACGCCACGGTGGCGTTCGGGGCGCTGGATTTCAAGTTTGTCAACGACACCGGCGCGCCGGTCGTGGTCATGGCCGAGACGGCCAAGAACAAGCTGACCGTCGGCATCGTCGGCCGCGAGCCGCTGGCGGTGGCGGTGGAGCTGCTCTCGGCCGACCGGCAGGTGATCCCGCCCGCGGTCGTGAAAAAGACGGACCCGGAGCTGTACCTGGGCGAGACGAAGGTGGACAAGCAGGGCAAGCCGGGCTACGAGGTGACCACCCTGAGGGTGGTGCGCGCCGGCGGCCGGGAGCTCAAGCGGGAAGTGCTGGCCAAGGACCGCTACCAGCCGGAGAATACGGTCGTCAAGGTGGGGACCAGGCTGCCGCCGTTCGCCCAGGAACAGGCCGGGCAGGTCCAGGGGAAAAAGTAAATTCGCGGAGGGGACAGCGCTTGGCGGACATCTTGCTGGTGGACGGCTACAACGTGCTCGGCGCCTGGCCGGAGCTCGCGGCGGTAAAAGAGGACAGCCTCGAACACGCCCGGGACAAATTAACGGACATTCTTGCGGGCTATGGCGCATATAAAGATTATAGGGTTGTCATCGTCTTTGACGCCCATGCCGTCTCCGGGGCCGCCGCCAGGGCGGAGACGCTGCCCGACGGCCCGGAGGTGGTCTACACCGCCGAAGGGGAAACGGCGGACAGCTATATCGAGCGGCTGGCCTACCAGCTCGCCCATTCCGGCCAGGGGGTTTATGTCGTCACCTCCGACCGGGCCGAGCAGTTTACCGTCCTCGGCGCGGGGGCCTGGCGGATATCGGCCCGCGAGCTCAGGCTCGACGTGCTGGCCGCCGAGAAGGAGGTCCGCCAGGGGTACGCCGAGGCCGACCGGCACCACCGCCGCCACGAGCTCGACGGCCGGGTCGGGGAGGAGGCCAGGAAGCGGCTGGACGCGCTGCGCCGCGGCCTCTGAGGGCTTGCGGCCCCCAAGAATAGCTTGACTAAGTGGCGGGCGTGGGTTATAATTTGGTTTGAAAGTGGGCATGTACAATCGATTGTGGCACTAAGTCATTAGTGCGTTTTCTTTTTACAGCCGGCAAGTTGAAGAGTGGGGGCGATGTGATGCGGGCTAATACCCAACGCGATCTGTACGGTTGTTTCGAAAATATGACAGATGAAGAAATCGTAATCGACGCAAAAGACAACGACAACACGGTCGCACTGGAGTATTTGATCAATAAGTACCGCAATTTCGTCCGTGCCAAGGCCAGGTCGTACTTCCTCATCGGCGCCGACCGGGAGGACATCATCCAGGAAGGCATGATCGGCCTTTACAAAGCGATCAGGGACTTCCGCAACGACAAGCTGTCCTCGTTCCGCGCTTTTGCCGAGCTGTGCGTAACCCGCCAGATCATCACCGCCATCAAAACGGCCACCAGGCAGAAGCATATTCCGCTGAACTCATACGTGTCCCTCAACAAGCCCATTTACGACGAGGATTCCGACCGCACGCTGCTCGACGTCCTGTCCGGGTCGAAGATATCCGACCCCGAGGAGCTGGTCATCAGCCGCGAGGAATTCGTCGATATCGAGGAGAAGATGGGGGAAATCCTCAGCGACCTCGAATGGAAAGTGCTCATGTCGTATCTCGACGGCAAATCCTACCAGGAGATCGCCGTGGAGCTCGACCGGCACGTCAAGTCGATCGACAATGCGCTGCAGCGGGTCAAACGCAAGCTGGAACGCTACCTTGACAACCGCGCCGACGACAGCGAAGTCGGCAGCATGTACAAGGGGCTGGCCAACCTGAACAAGGACCTGCAGGGCGAGCTGGACGACCTGGACGCGATGGATGATTGAGACCAAAAAACGACACCAGACGGTGTCGTTTTTTTCTCTCGGTTGCCGATAATCAGTCCTCTTTGGATTCGCAGCCGCTGTCCTGTTTGAGGCCGTATTCGCTGATGTAGGCGCGGAGGTTTTCGGGCGAGCCGGAGTAGTTGAGCCAGAAGTCGTCGCCTTCCACCACCACCCAGTTTTCGTCCGGGCGGATGGCCGCTTCTTGGTCGTCGTCGGCGCTGAACTGTTTCAGTACAAGCACGGGGGTGTTCCGGTAGGTGATGACGAGGCCCTTGGCCGCCAGCAGGTTGATGAGGTAGTCGTAAGGGCTTTCGGTGTTCTGCCAGAAGCACTTGCCGCACATGAACCCGCCGTTTTTGAAATAGACGTCGCGGACGGACCGTCCGCAGCCGCAGGTGAATTTTTTCATCGGATGCCGCTCCCTTCGGTCAAATATGGCCACATTGATTATAACACACCAGCCGGACGGGCGTCCGGCCGCGGGCCGACATTCCGCCGCCGTACGCATAGGAGAATCTTATCGCCGTAGCATTTTTTGGTTATGATAATGGGGGAAGGGATATAATGGAATTTATCATCAAGACGCCGGCCGGGGATGCCGCCGCTGTGGCCGCGGTGACGCCGGAGATCATCGCCAACCAGCGGGTCGGGTCACGGCTCGTCTTCAGGGCGCCCCACGACCTGACGGTGGAATTCGCGGGCGGCGCCTGCGCCGTCGACGATATCGACCTTCTCGTGTATATCGTGCCCGACGAGTTCTTCTGTTATCGCGGCGACACTTTTGTGATGAAGTTCGTTCTCGGCTGCCGGGAGCTGCTGATCGACCACCGGCCCCAGCCCGGCGGGGTCAACGCGCGGGCGATCATTTCCGCCGCCCGGTAAATTTTGTCGTTCGGGGCAGGATTTTGGCATACCTTGCCGAATAAGTTAGTGCGAATTCCGCGGATTAGAGAGGAGCCGTGCCATGCCGGTAGCAATCCAGATGGTCGTAGACTACGTCCAGGAACTGAAGGACAAACAGGAGCGGCTCGTACTGATCGTCGGCAGACCGGGCAGCGGCAAGAGCAAGATCATGCGCGAACTGGGCCTCAACCGGGGCTGGCGGTATGTCGATTGCCGCGAGCTGGTGACCGACGAGCTGCTGGAGCTCGTGCCCAAGGCGCGGCCGAAGGAAGCTCCCCATATCATGGACAAGCTGCTGGAGCGCGAGCGCGCCGACGTCATCCTGCTCGACAACGTCCAGGTGCTTTTTACGCCGATTTTGAACCTGAACCCCCTGGAATTGCTGCGCCAGCTGGGCAAGAAGCACAGCATCGTGGCGGCGTGGCCGGGAGAATACGCCGATAGCAAGCTGGCCTACATGGAGGCGGGGCTGCCGGAGCCGAAACGCTACCCGGCGGCCGAGTTGAGGGTCGTCGAGATCGGCTGAGCGCCCTGACAAATGCCCTGACAATCGCTGACATAATGCCTGGCAAATACCCTGACATTACGTCTGTCATCCGCCGGCTGTCCGTACGACAGCCGGCGGTTATTTTTTTCGGGGCGACAAAAATTTTTTTTGGGGACGAGAAGGAATTTTTTAACCGACGTATAATATAATAAATATCAAGTAATATTAATTATCAATTAAGGAGTGATACATAATGTCAGCCAAAGTAGGACAGAAAGCCCCCGATTTCGCCATGCCGACAACCAAGAATCTCGATGAGCTCGACCACGTCGCCACGTTGACCGATTATCAGGGCAAGTGGCTGGTGCTGTTCTTCTATCCGCTCGATTTTACCTTCGTGTGCCCGACCGAGATTCGCGGCTTCAACTCCCGCCTGGCCGAGTTCAAGGCCGCGGGGGCGGAGATCCTCGGGGTGAGCGTGGACAGCGTCTACAGCCACCGCGCGTGGGTGCGCAGTTCGCCGGCGGACGGCGGCCTGGGCGGTCTCGATTATCCGCTGGCCTCCGATATCACCAAGGGAGTGGCCCGCCGCTACGGGGTGCTGGTCGAGGAGGAGGGGATCGCCCTGCGCGGCCTGTTCATCATCGACCCCGAAGGGGTGCTGCGCTATTCGGTGGTGAGCGATCTCAACGTCGGCCGCAGCGTGGAAGAGACGCTGCGGGTACTGCAGGCGCTGCAGAGCGGGGGGTTGTGCCCGATAGACTGGCACCCCGGTGACCGGACCCTATAGTTCTCGGCTGTTGATAATGCCTCATCTGCTGTGTTGCCCCTGCGGGCGCTTGCTAGCGTACGTTCCGAGTACGCGTCGCTGCGCGTCCTCGGTGCGCCTTGCATCTGAGGCATTCTGAACAGCCTTTAGCCTTCGGAATGAAGCGAGTGAAAGAGGACGACAAGAGGCGTCCTCTTTTCGTTTGTCATAACGCTTCGGGGGGCGGTTACACTATTTTTCAGGAGGTGTTGCCGTGGAGGAGCTCGGTTCGATCGCGTTCACCGTCGTGGCGACGCTGGCGGTGCTTGTCGCCGTCTGGCTGGCGGCCGGGAAGCGGCAGATGGCCGATCTTACGCCGGTGGACTTCGCGCTGTCGATTACCGCCGGAACGGTGGCCGGCGCGAGCATCGCCGACCCGGACATCGGCCTGGGCCACGTGCTGGTCGCCCTGGCGATGCTCGGCGTGCTCCAGATCGCGGTCAGCTGGATAAGCATCAAGTTCCGGGGCGTGTACACGCGGCTCAACTATGCGCCGACGGTGGTGGTGGAGGATGGGCAGATCATCAAGGCCAACCTGCGCGGCGCGCGGCTGACGGCCGAGATGCTGCTGCAACTGCTGCGCGAGAAGGACGTTTTCGACATCACCGAGGTGGAGTTGGCGATCCTGGAGCCGACGGGCAGGCTGAGCGTGCTGAAGAAGGCGGAGCATCTGCCGGTGACCGCCAGCCGGCTGGGCCAGAAAGTGACGCCGAACCGGGTGCTGGTGCCAGTGGTGCTGGAGGGGGAGCTGCAGGAGGAGACGCTGGCGAAGATGGGGTTTTCCGCGGATCAGATCGAGGAGTTCCGCGGCCGGTACGGCGCGCGGCTGGGGGATGTGTTCGTGGCCCTGATGGACCGGGAGGGGCAGTTGCACGTTATCCGCGAGGATGTGGCGGAGAACGGTTCTTTCCTGCACTGAGCGGAGGAGTTCGGGGGGCGGGCGGCGAAGGGAGGGGAGAGGTGACTTATTTTGACAGGCAAGCAGCGGTTCAATTTTTGCCCGAAGTGCGGCGGCCCGCTCGCCCTGAAGCACCGCCGGGAACGGGAACGGCTGGTGTGCACGGCGTGCGGCTATGTTATGTACGAGAACCCGGTGGTGGGCGTGGCGGCGATCGTGCAGGACGGGGAGGGGCGGATACTGCTCGGCCGCCGGGCGGGGTGGTCGACCTACCCCGGGCTGTGGTGCATACCGTGCGGGTATGTGGAATATGATGAGGATGTGTACGCGGCCATCGGGCGGGAGTTCCGCGAGGAGACGGGGCTGACGGTCGCGCTGGAGGGGGTGTTCACGGTGCTGTCGAATTGGCACAACTCCGAGGCGCATACGGTGGGCATCTGGTTCAGAGCCAGGGTGACGGGCGGGGTGCCGGCGGCCGGGGACGATCTGGACGCGGTGGGGTATTTCCCGCTGGACGCGCCGCCGCCGCTGGCCTTTCCGACGGACGCGACGGTGATCGGCATGCTGAAAGGCTTGCATTCGACCAGCGGTGGTATATAATGTATATTAGTGTGTCTTAACGGCGGGAGGCAAGCAGCATTGAATGAATATGCAATCGCAGTAATAATAGGCGTCGTCGAGGGCTTGACGGAGTTTTTGCCCATTTCTTCCACCGGGCACATGATCCTGGCCGGGTCGCTGCTGGGCTACGAGGGCGAGAAGGCCAGCGTTTTCGAGGTGTTCATCCAGTTGGGGGCCATCCTGTCGGTTTTCATCCTGTACCGCGACAAGTTCTTCCGCATGCTGGATCTGCGGCGGATCACGAGCACCGCGGGATTGTCGGCCTGGCACGTGGCGGCCGGCATCGTGCCGGTGGCGGCCGTGGGTTTCCTGCTTCACAAGCCGATCAAGGCGTATCTGTTTTCGACGTATACGGTCATCATCGGCCTGGTGCTGGGGGCGATCGTGATGCTGGTGGCCGAGAAGGTCGCCACCCGGCCGGTGACGCGCGACGTGGAGGATATGACGATCAAGCAGGCGTTTTTCGTGGGCCTGTTCCAGATTCTGTCGCTGTGGCCGGGCTTTTCCCGCTCCGGCTCGACGATTGCCGGCGGCCTGCTGTTCGGCATGAACCGCACGGCGGCGGCGGAGTTCTCGTTCATAATCGCCGTGCCGCTGATGCTGATGGCCTGCATTTACGATCTGCTGAAGATCCTCGATAAGCTCGACGGCAACGATCTGACGATGATCGCCATCGGCTTCGTGGTGTCGTTCGCGGTCGCTTATCTTTCGATCGTGTGGTTCCTGCGGTTCCTGAACCGGTCGACGCTGGCGTCGTTCGCCTATTACCGTTTCGTGCTGGCGGCGGTGTCGTACTGGTATTTCTTCGCGCGCTGAGGCGCGGCTTCGGGAGAGTATGGCGATGAATCTGGATATGGTGGCGCTCGCCAAGGCGGCGATCAAGACAAGAATAAGGGCGGCGGAAAACCCGGCCCGCCCGGGGAAGGGCGCCCCGCCGAGCGGGGTGTCGCAATTTTCGGTGCCGACCGGCGCGGGAGCCACGCGGGTGCTTTTTTATAAGCCGCGGAGCGGGGCCGGCGAGGGCCTGCCGGTGTTCGTGAGCATGCATGGCGGCGGGTTCGTGATGGGCAGCGCGGACGACGACGACCGGTGGTGCCGGGAGATCGCCGACAATGTGGGCTGCGCGGTGGCGAGCGTCGATTACCGGCTGGCGCCGGAGCACAAGTTCCCGGTGGCGCTGGAGGAATGCTATGCCGTGGTGAAATGGCTGTGCGCCAACGCGGCCGGGCTGGGCGTGGACGCCGGCCGGATCGCCGTGGGCGGGCACAGCGCGGGCGGCAACCTGGCGGCGGGGCTGTGCCTGCTGGCGAGGGCGCGGCGCGAGTTCGCGGTCGTTTATCAGGTGCTGGATTATCCGCCGCTCGATCTGACGGTGGACCCTTACGCGACGGAGACGGGCGACCGGCTGCTGACGCCGGCGACGCGGGAGTTTTTCACCGCCTGCTATGTAAATACGCCGGAGGATACGCTGAATCCGCTGCTGTCGCCGCTGTTGGCCGACGACCTGGGCGGCCTGCCGCCGGCGCTGGTGATCACGGCCGAGCTGGACCCGATTTGCGCCGACGGGGAGCGGTACGCGGCGCGCCTCAAGGCGGCGGGGGTGGAGGTCACTTACCGGATGTTTCCCGGCTGCATGCACGCTTTCACTCATTTCGGCCCGGAAGAAGCGGCGCGGGAGGCGTGGGCGCTCATCGAGGACAAGCTCCGCGCGGCCTTCGCGAAGGGATAAGAAAAAGACCGTCTAAGCTGATGCTTCAGACGGTCTCAGCCTGTCAGAACGCTATCCGGCTTGCTGTTGCAAGCCGGATTTGCTAATCAATAAATATGCTATATATAGTTTTGGTCGCGTTAAGACGAGGGATATAAATGAAATAATGTGGATTAAGGGGTATCTACATGGATAATATCTCTAAAGAGCAAATTCGACAATTTCATCTTCATACGCACCATTTGGACACATGGTATCAGAAGGCCGATGTGGGGGGCATTGCCGGCGCTTGTGGTTTTCAAAACTCGCCACCCGGGGCATGGGAAATCGCATTACATAACCGTATCCCTGATTGCAAACAGGACGATATGAAACAGCTGCTTGAAGGCGAAAAAACACTGTTGCAGGCATGGAGTTTTCGTGGTGCGCCCGTGGTCTTTCCCACTTCGGAAAGTGATGCGTTTTTGTCGGCGCTTGTTGCCAAACAAAACGAACCTTGGATATATACCCAGGGAATACAACTGGCCCTCGATTTTTTACAAATGCCCTTGGGAGAATTACTGCTGTTACTCACACAGGTCATGCCGAAACTGGACGGCGAAGTGTTAAAAAGCAAAACCGCGTTAGACCAAACTTTGGCCGAATGGGTGTTGCCGCTTCTTCCAAATGATAAAAGGGATTTGTGGAACAAGCCCTCTATGTACGGGAACCCGGAGAAACAGACCGTCGGCGGCGCGGTAGTTTCTTTTTTACTTCGGCCTTGTGCTTTTATGGGCTTGGTTGTTTTTGGAAAGAGAGAGGGTATTAGCCCAACATTTACCGCATATAAACACTGGCTAGGTCATTCACTTGAAGTAAAGGGTGTCCCCGAACAAAAACTGGCGCGAAAATATCTACACTGTTTCGGCCCTGCATCCATAGGCGGGTTTGCGGATTGGCTTGGATGTTCCTCTGCACAGGCCGAACGAATATGGCAAACCGTTATAGAGGAAATCGAGCCTGTCAACCTGGCCGGGAAAAAACGCTATATACTGTCAGATGACAAAGAACTGCTTTTATCCACGCCGCAAGCGGAGAGAAAAGTACACTTGCTCGGAGGGCATGACCCTTATTTAGGTTTGCAAGACCGTGCTGTTATTTTGGACCATAAGGCACGGCAAAAACAAATTTGGCAGACCGTTTCAAATCCCGGTGCTGTGTTGTGGCAGGGTGAAATAGTTGGCATGTGGAAAGCCAAGAAAAGAGGTAAAGGATTAGAAATAGAAGTTGCCTTGTGGGATGATGCAAAAATGTCAAAAAGGGATATACGGGACTTAGGCGATGGATATGCTTTGTTTCAACAGCTTAAGCTAAACAAAATCACATTTTTAGCATAACTGTTATCCTTTCCAGGCCCCCTTTTTCTTTACCATATGAACGCTTTTACAAAGCTAACCCCGATTTTCCCTGAGGAAAACCGGGGTCTTTTGACACTCTGAGACCGTCTAAGCTGATGCTTCAGACGGTCTCTTTTGGCGTTTGTAACAGGTCGGGCCACGAGGAAGGCGGGCTATGCGCCGGAGCTATGGCTGAACGCGCCGTAAGCAGGCTTAGCGGCGATGTGATCGCTTATGCCTGCAGGGCGAAGGCTCGGGCCGACACAGTCGTACCGTCGCCAACTGTCATCCGTGACAGGTGGCTCCTCGCCCGTCTTCCCCGACACCTTCGTCGCTCCCCGGACGCGTCCAACCTTCCTTGAGTGCCGGGATTGGCTAGAACGCTCCAGATGCAAGGCGCACCGGAAGAGCGCGCCGCGACGCGTACTCGGATGTACGCTAGCAAGCGTTCTGAGGGGCAACGCCGCAGATGGGGCGTTATCGCCAATCCCCTGTTACTCGACTGTGACCCAGAGGTCGGTGGCGCGGTCTACCTTGTCCGTATCCGGTATCACCTGCAGTTGGCCTTTGCCGGCCTTGACGGCGGTGAATACGACCCGGCCGCTGTTCGGCTGGTCGCTTTCCTGCTTCATGATGTCGCCGATGAAGAATTTGCCGGTCGACTTGAAGCGGGTATTCTTGGTGAGGCCGGCGGCAGGCTGGAGAACGAGCTTGTCGCCGACTTTCAGCACGATGTTGTTGTCGGACAGATGGACTTTGTCGGCGTCGCCGTAGTTGTAGACGACTTTGACGGTGTCGGTCCCGGCGGGCGGCGCGGACGGGCCGGCCGGCGCGGACGGGCCGCCGGTCTGGGTGATGTTTACGCAGCCGCCGAGCAGCAGGGCGGCGGCGAGCAGCGATACGGCGGCGAGGGTGGCGATGCGTTTGTTCATATCGAGACCTCCTGTCCTATTTTACATAATATTAACCCCGCAATATTAAACGGTGCTTACGGGGCAAAGGTAACGGCGGGGCGGGGGACAGGAGGCTGGGAATTTGCGGGGGAAAAGAGAAAACCTGCTCGCTTGGGAGCAGGAAAAGGGTGACCATATTGCGGAGAACGACAAGCTGTGCGCCGGAGCTGCGGCCGAACGCGCCGTAGATGGGGCCTTATGGGCAACCGGTGGAAGAGGAGAGGGTGCTGATGCGTTCACCTGCGCCGGGGCCGTACGAGCCGCCGTGGTAACAGATAACGGTGTCGATGTCGCGGGCGACGAGCTTGCGGAGGGAGGCGAGGGCGGCGGGCATGTCGGGGGTGTGTTCGGGGGCGGGGCCGACAAGGGCGCCGTCGACGACGCGGAGCTGGTCGCCGGCGATGAGGAGGCGCTTATCTTTGAGGTAGAGGCAGATGCTGCCGGGGGTGTGGCCGGGGACGTGGATGATTTCGAGGCCGCCGTGGATGGGGAGGATTTCGCCGTCCTCAAGGGTGCGGGCGACGGGGGCGTGGGGGAGGGCGGCGAAGACGGCGGCCGCCTGGGACTGTTTGTCCGGCGGCAGGGCGGCGATGCGGGCGGCGATTTTGTCGGGGGTGAGTTTGTAGTCGGGCTTGGCGCCTTCGATGTAGGGTTTGTCGAGGGCGTGGGCGCAGACGGTGACGCCGGGAACGGCGGCGAGGAGGTCGGGAAGGGTGCCGGTGTGGTCCCAGTCCTGGTGGGTGAGGATGACGCGGCGGAGGCTGGCGAGGGGGACGCCGGCGCGTTCGATGGCTGCAGAGAGGAGGGGGAGGATGCCGGGGTAGCCGGCGTCGACGAGGGTGGCGCCGGAGGCTTCGTCCCAGAGGAGGACGGGGTGGATGACGAAGGGGTTGCCGAACATGTCGGCGGCGAGGGCGAGGTCGTGGATGGCGACGGCGTGTGTCATGGGCGGCGGGACGCGCGTCCCGCGCTTCACCTCCCGGATTTGTTCGTTAGGATAATTATACCATGGGACGGGGCGGGGGTTCGACGGCTTGGGGGCTTATTTCCGGGCCCGGTTCGGGGAAGTTTATGGGAGGGGGCCGGGAGGTATCGGGTCGGGGTCCGTCTAATTTTTTACATACGGCTTAATTCACGGAGGTATTGATGCGTTTTTTTGTCGCGATTTATGTGTTGCTGGGTCTGACGGTTTTTCTCAGTTGGCTCAATTACCGGCTGCTGGCGCGGTTGTTCTTTTTCTGGCGCGGGCGGGCGGCGCGGTACGCTTATCTGCTGCTGACGGCGGCGGCGGTGCTGACGGTGGTGTTCGGCTGGCCGCGCCGGCCGTGGACGGCGGAGCCGGGGCAGGAGCTGCTGGTTTTCCTTATATATGGTTCGTTGGTGTGGCTGACGGGGCAGCTTGTCCTGATCGTGCTGATGCCGCTGTTTTACGCGGCCGATCGGTGGGTGGGAAGGCGGCTGGCGCCTGCGGAGTCCGAACCGGCGGGGCCGGGGATGAGCCGGCGGACTTTTCTGCGCGGGGCGCTGGCGGCGGTGCCGCTGACGGCGTTCGTGCCGGGGGCGCAGGGGATTTACAGCGCCCAGGTGGAGCTGGCGGTGGTCCGCCACGAGCTGAAGGCGGCGGGGCTGCCGGCCGGGCTGGACGGCTTCAAGATCGGCCAACTGAGCGATACGCACGTGGGACCGTATGTGGATGTGGCGCGGCTGGCGGCGGTGTGCGCCCGGCTTAAGGCGGAGAAGCCCGATGTGGTCGTGATGACGGGCGATTTCGCGGATGACCTGAGGCTGCTGGCGCCGGCGGTGGAGGTGCTGGCGGCGCTGGGGGCGGCGGTGCCCCACGGGGTGTATTTCTGCTGGGGGAATCACGAGTATTTCCGCGACCCGGCCTTGATCGAGAAGGCGCTACGGGCGGGGGGGATAAAGATTCTCAAGGACGCGCATGCGGCGCTTGTGCCCGGTGAACGGCCCTTTTACCTGCTGGGGGTGGATTATCCGCCGGCGGAGAGCGCCCGCCGGAGCATGACGATTCCGGCGGAGCGGCGGCGGGAGTGCCTGGCGGCGGCGAGCCGGGGCGTGCCGGACGGGGCGTTCCGGGTGCTGATCGCCCATCACCCGGATTTCCTGCTCGACGGGTTCGCGGCGGGGCTGCCGCTGACGCTGGCGGGGCATTCGCACGGGGGACAGGTGGTGATCGGCGGCAAGCCGCTGGTGTCGCTGCATACGTATGTGCGCGGCCTGTACGGGCAGGACGGCCTGTGGGGATACGTGTCGAGCGGCGCGGGCCATTGGTTCCCGTTCCGGCTGGGCTGCCCGCCGGAGGTGAGCGTGTTTACGCTGCGGGCATGAGGTGCGCGTGGAGGATAATAAAAAATCTCGCCTTTTCGGCGAGGTTTTTGGTTTTTCGCAAAGTTTATTTTATCTACCTAACCGCGGTCGATATTGCCAAGTATTGGGCCGCTGTTTAGTATTAAGGTATCGGGGGCGAGAGGAGGGTGCGGGTTGAACGATATCATCCTGAAGCTGGAACAGCTGGGGTTTTCCCCTTATGAGGCCAAGGCTTATTATGCGCTGCTGCGCAAGCAGCCCGCCAACGGTTACGAGGTGAGCAAGATCGCCAGGATTCCCACGGCCAAGGTTTACGAGACGCTGAACCGCCTGAAGAACAAGGGGATGGTGGTGGAGACGGAGGCGGGGCGGTTTTGTCCGCTGCAGCCGGCGCTGTTGATGGCGCGGCTGAGGCAGGAGTATGGGGCGGCGATGGAGGAGCTTGAGGCGCGGCTGAACGAGGCCGAGCCGCTGCCGGATGTCGAGCTGACGCTGAATGTGGCCGGCTATGACGCGGTGGTGGAGCGGATGGCGGGCGTGATCAGGGGAGCGGCCAAAAGCCTGGTGCTGTCGGTGTGGCCGGAGGAGTGGGCGCTGGTGCGCGGCGCGGTGGAGGAGGCCGAGGCGCGGGGCGTGACGGCGGTGAAGGCGGTGTTCGGCGAGGTGGCTCCCGGCGACGATTTCGCGGTGAATCTGGCGGGCTGCGGCGTTTTTTCGCAGGCGCGGCTGGCGAAGCGGCTGACGGTGGTTGCCGGCGATTCGCGCGAGGTGTTCATCGGCGAGCTGGGCGACGACGGGGCGGCCGAGGGGGTATGGACGACGACGCCGGCGGTGGTGCTGGTGGCCAAGGAGTATGTGCGCCACGATGTCTGGGGCCACGAGCTTATCGGCCTGCTGGGCGAGGAGCGCTTCCGGGCGATTTGTGAGGGCAATCCGCTGCTGGCGTATCTGGTGAATAACAGATAGGAGGGATTTATGGTGGCCGATCTGGCGATTACGGCGAAGAAGGTGGTCGGGCGGTGCGCGGCCGGGATCAGGGAGGGCGATAAGATCGTGCTGCGGGGGGCGACGGTGTCGCTGGCGGAGACGGACCGGCTGTGCGGGTTCGCGTTCGCGAATATTTACCCGGTGGTGTTCGCCGCCCGGTTGGGGAAGGACCTGGCGGACCTCGGGCTGGAGGGCCGGACGGTGCAGTGCATCGACCCCGGGCCGGAGCACGGCGGGGGCGGCACGGTGTATTTCGAGATCAGATCGCTGGAGGGGGCGTGATGACGACGGACCGGTCGCTGGCGCTGACCCATGCGGAGCTGTTCGCGGTGATCGCCATTTGGGCGGGGACGTTCGTGGCGACGAAGCTGCTGCTGACCGAGGTGCCGCCGGCCCTGTCGGCGCTGTACCGGTACATCGTGGCTTCGGTCATCCTGGTGGCGCTGAATTGGGGCAAGCTTGAGAAGGTGGCGCGGGACGATTATCCCCGCGTCGTTTTTTTGTCGCTGACGGGGGTGACGTTTTATTATCTTTTGCAGCATTACGGGATAATGTACACGAACGCGACGGACGCCGCCATTCTCATAAGCCTGTCGCCGATTTTCATGGGGGTGATTTCCTGGGCGCTGCTGGGCGAGCCGCTGCGCCTGAGGGCGGTGGCCGGGCTGGCGCTCGCGACCGCCGGTTCGGCGCTGGTGATTACGAAGGGGGATTACGATTTCGCGGCGGCGGGGTCGCTGGCCGGCAATCTGCTGATTGTGCTGACGGCGGTGTCGTGGGCGTTTTACAGCGTGTACGGCAAGAAGCTGCTGGGGAGGTATTCCGCCGGGACGCTGATAACGTATACGACGCTTATCGGGACGGCGGCGCTGGCGCCGTTTACGGTCGGGGAGATAAAAAGCAGCCAGAGCTTTTCGCTGTCCTGGCTGGGCTGGTTCAATCTGCTGTATTTGGGCGGACTGGCGTCGGTGTACGGCTACCTGGCCTGGTACCGGGCGCTGACCAGGCTGCCGTCGCTGACGGTGGGCAGTTATCTGTATTTCCGGCCGCTGTTGACGGGGGTTTTCGCGGCGCTGTTGCTTAACGAGGCGGTGGGCGTTTTTGAGGTGGCCGGCGGGTGCCTGATCGTCGTCGGCACTTGTCTGGCGGCGAGGCAATAGGCTATTGGCGACATTTGAGGACTTCGACGATGGCGGTTTTGCTGCTGAGGTGGAGGTCGGCGATGACGCCGTTATTTGTGGCGACGACCGGTTTTGCGGACATGTAGTGGGCGAACTGGAGAACTTCGGCCTGGGTGCCGTCGCTGAGGAGGACGGTGGAGCCAAGCAGGCTGTACATGACGTTGCGGATGAAGGTTTGGCAGAGTTCGCGTTCGAGGTGGACGAACATGAGGTCCTGGAGGATTTCGAGGGCCCGGAAGGGGGTGACGCTTTTCTGGTAGACCTTGTCGGTGGTGAGGGCGTCGTAGGTGTCGGCGATGGCGACGATTTTGGCGTAGGGGTGGATGCGGTCGCCGCGCAGGCGGCCGGGGTAGCCTTCGCCGCTTTCCCGTTCGTGGTGCTGCCAGACGGCGTACTGGACGTCGGGGGTGATGCCGGGGATGCTTTTGGTCATGTAGTAGCCGTATTCGGGGTGGAGGGTCATGGTTTTCCGTTCCTCGGCGGTGAGTTTGCCGGGCTTGTCGAGGATGGAGAGGGGGATCTGCGATTTGCCGATGTCGTGGAGGACGCCGCAGAGGATGAGGTTTTTTACCTCTTCCTCGGCCAGCCCGCTCCACACGCCGAGGAGTCCGGAGAGGAGACCGACGTCGACGGCGTGCATGAAGGTGTAGTCGGTGTAGAATTTGAGCCGGTAGAGGTTGCCGAGGATGCCGCGGTTGCGCAGCAGGTTGTAAAGGTTGACGATGGCGAGCTGGCGGAGTTCCTGGAAGGGCACGAGCTGTTGCTCGCGCATGTGGTGGAAGAGTTTGCCGGCGGTGGTTATGGCTTGGCCGTATTGATCGAAGAAGACGGGGTTTTCCTTGACGAATTCGGCGCTGAGGTGGGCGATGGAGGGGACGCCGTCGTCGTAACTGGGCTCCTGGCTGACCCGCACGCTTTTGACATGCCAGGCGGCGAGGCGGCGGATGATGTTGCTGGTAAGGACGGTATTTTCCTGGAGGATGACCTGCTTGTCGGAGCATACGCTTTCCGCTATCGTCATCCCGGGTTTGAGGTCGTTGGTCGGCAGCAGTATTGTCGCCATGGATATTCCTCCCGTGCTTTGCTGCGAGGGGAAACGGCGCCGTCCGGGCGAGAGGGTCCGGCCGCGGGTGCGGCGGGGGATAAATACAATAAGATTATACCAAATTTTGGCGATGATTTCTTCTTTTTTCGACAAAAAAGCGACCAATTGACGTGCGGGCCGGACGCGCGGTTTCGCCCGGGACGGCGGCGGCGAACGGCTGTCGATAAATTGCACGATTTACCACTTGCGCACGGGGAAGAGGTATGATAAACTTATATCTCGTCAGGCGGAGCGAACCCAACGGGTTTCGTGGGGAAATCGCCGCGGGCTATTGACATAAAGAGACGGTTATTATATAATAACTTTTGTCACTATAGACGCAAGCCTCTGCTGGCGTAGCTCAATCGGCAGAGCACGGGTTTTGTAAACCCGCGGTTGGGGGTTCGATTCCCTTCGCCAGCTCCACAGTATAATATGGAGGGGTTCCCGAGTGGCTAAAGGGAGCAGACTGTAAATCTGCCGCGTTTCGCTTCGGTGGTTCGAATCCACCCCCCTCCACCACTTAACCCTATGAATCATATAGATTCCTTGCACATCGCGGGGTGGAGCAGCTGGCAGCTCGTCGGGCTCATAACCCGAAGGTCGCAGGTTCAAATCCTGCCCCCGCAACCAAGTTAATATCCGGCCGTCGGCTAACCGGCGGCCGGTTTATAGATGCTGGTGTAGCTCAGTTGGTAGAGCGTATCCTTGGTAAGGATAAGGTCACCGGTTCAATCCCGGTCACTAGCTCCATTTTTTTGGCGGCGTAGCTCAGTTGGCTAGAGCAAGCGGTTCATACCCGCTGGGTCCGCGGTTCAAATCCGTGCGCCGCCACCAAAAAGACAAGCCCCCGCAGGAGTGCGGGGGCTTGTCTTTGCGTTTGTGCGGGGCGGGGTGGCGAGGCCGTAGTTATTGGCAATATATGCTTTGCAAATCCTTCTTCCTCCCGGCGAAAAATAAGATGAGATCAATTCGCAGGGAGGGGAGCGGGATGCATACGACGACGCGGAAGAGGAGGCTGAAGCGCCGCTACCGGAGGATGGCGGCGGCGGTGGCGGGGGCGGCGGTGATGTCGACGGCGCTGCTGCACGGGTTCCCGGTGGCGAAGGTGCTGGCGGCGCCCAATCCGGCGGTGGAGAGCCCGGCGACCGATGCGGCGGCCGGCACGGCGACGGACAAGGCGCCGGGGGACGCGGCGGAGCGGCGGGACCGCGACCGGGGCGACCGGGACCGCGGCCGCTGGGAGGCGCGCAGCCCGGTGCAGGTGGTGATGGACAACGCGGCGACGTTCGGCTTCGATGCGCGGGAGGATTCCTTTTCGCTGCTGACGCGGACGGACCGCCGGGCGACGGTGCGGGTGCGGCATGGCGGGCAGACTTTCAAGGTCGATCTGGAGCGGTCCGGCGATTCGTGGATTATTACCACGATTCGCGGGATCGGCGATATGCACCATCCGGCCACTTATACGCCAGCCAGCTTTTTCCCCGGGGCGGCGCTGACGACGCCTGTTCCTCCGGCGGGGCAGACGACGCTTTTCCAGACGGATGCCTTTAATGCCTGGAACTGGCGGGAGGCGGTTTATCCGGGCGATATGTCCTTCGGGATCGCGCTGCAGGACCCGCGGCCGACGGGCGTGGACGCCGACATTCCGGACCGGGTGCTCAACGGCGTCGATTTCGGCCGCCAGCTGCTGCTGTTCGCCCGTGCCGGCACGGTGGCGCCGCAGGGGTACGGGGTGGGCATCGCCAAGGTGGTGCGGAGCGGCAACGATCTGACGGTGACGGTGCGGACGAAGAGCCCCCAGGCCGGCGATACGGCGGCGACCAAGACGGACGATTACCTGGCGGTGGACCGGGCGAACCTCGATTTCCGCCGGCCGGTGCGGGTGGCGTTCGTGGACCAGTACGGGACGATTTTGGTGACGTATACGGTTGTGCCGAAGTAAAGATTTTGGCGACCGGAGCCCTGCGAACGCAGGGCTTTTTTGCTGCCTGTCCGCAGGTTGGGACCGGCGGCGTGCAGGAATTTACCTTCACTTATAGAATATCCTTGTTTTGTAAAATACTAGTGTTGTTACCCGCGTGAAGGCCACTAGGGGTTAAGGAGGAAGAGAAATATGGCAAAGAAGAAGTTTGAGAGGACCAAACCGCACGTAAACATCGGCACGATCGGTCACGTGGACCACGGCAAGACCTCGCTGACCGCGGCCATCACGCTGCTGCTGTCGAAGTCGGGCGGCGCCGAGTTCGTGGCCTACGACCAGATCGATAAGGCGCCGGAAGAGCGCGAGCGCGGCATCACGATCAACACCGCCCACGTGGAATATGAGACGGCGAAGCGCCACTACGCGCACGTCGACTGCCCCGGCCACGCCGACTACGTCAAGAACATGATC
>JARKNV010000022.1 GCA_029976065.1 Selenomonadales bacterium | reverse complement strand
TAACATAACCTCTCGGCTCTGTCAACAACTTCTTTTTTCCATCCCTGCCGCCCTCTGCCTTCTCTGGCCTTTTACTCCAGTTCCGCTTGCGGCGACTTTGTTATATTAACACGGCTTCAAGCCTCGTGTCAATAGGTATTTATTGGTTTTTCGCGCCGTATGCCGTGCATTGAGGCGCTTAATTAATATATCATACCGCCATTTATTACTCAACGTGCGTAAACGGCGATTATAGCAGGGCCGCGACCGAAAATCCAGCATAGTGTTTACAGCTTTGATTATATGCTTGTATATGCTAATTTATGCTCGTGTTTGGTAACTAATTAGCCGGGCCAGAAATTAACCGGACTTGTCCTACCAGAAGGTGCGCGGCATGATGCGCTCCAAGGGCCAGACAGGATTACCGACGGCGTCGACGGGACCGATCTTGGCGGCGATTTCCTGAACGGCGGAGGTGGCGACAACGGGCAGGCCAAGTATTTTGGCGGCTTCGGCAACGCCTACGGCGCCTTTTTGGACGATTTCGACGGTGGTTTCCTCGGCCATATGGGTGTTGTTGAGGAGGGCGTCGACTCTGCCGAGTGTGGCGACGTAGTCGAGGATGTTTTCGATGTTGGAGGTGAAGGGCCGGGACATGTTGATTACGGCGATTATTTTCAGGTAGGGGTTTTCGAAGGCGCCTTCGATGAGGTTGAAGATGCGGGCGCCGTGAACGCCGTAGCCGACGTCCATGATGATGTTGCCCGGCCGGCGTAGTACCCAGCGCATGGAGCCTTTGATGACGCTGCCGGCTTCGCCGAGGCCGACGGTGTCGCGCGTTTCCCAGGCGACGACGTTGAGGCCCATGGCTTCGAGTTCTTTTTTGATGGGACGGATGGTATATACGGGTTCGACGGTGTCGAGGTCGACGAGCGTGACCGGCAGGCCGCGCCGGCAGAGGTCGATGGCCCGGTTGACGGCGTTTTCGCTTTTGCCGCTGGCGTATTCGCCGACATAGGCTTCGATGATGGGTTCCATGTTTATCACCCCTTGCAGATGAAAGGGCACCTGACACCCGTGCACCGGCTGGGTATCAAGTGCCTCTTGCGGTCATTTTATAGTCTATCATACCACCGGGAAAAAAGACAATCAGGCGACAAATATTTTGAAGAGGATGAGGAGGATGACGCCCGGGATGCCGAGGAAGCCGGCGATGAGGGCGGTGATGGGGTTGATGGCGATGGTGAAGCCGAAGTGTCCGCCGATGAAGTTGACGATCCAGAGCAGGATGCCGCCGATGATGGCGTTGTAGAAGAGTTTGAGGATCAGCCTGATGGGCATGAGGAAGAGCCGCCCGATGAGGTAGAGGAGGAAGATCCCGAATACGAAGGCGATGATGACGTTCCAGTCCCAGACGAGCCCGGGGATGCTCGGCATGCTCATTCTCCTTTCGGCGAGGGCCTATTCTTATTGTAAACGAGTTTGGCCGTTCTGTCATGCGCGGGGTTAGTTTCCTTACAATATATATGCGGCACGTCCCAAGTATGACAAAAAAAAGGCCGTTTGAGCATTTCAAACAGCCTGGTGTCCGTTATCCGTAAGGCGAGTGGGTGATGCCCTCGCTCCGCGCTTTTTTGAGTAGATACATGTATTTCTTTTCGGCCGCCTGCATGAGATAGACGGCATGGTCGACAAGGTCGCTGTCGGATACGGAGTTGTAGTATTTCTGGGTAGCCAGCCATTCGCGCCGGGCCTGTTCGACGACGTCGGCGAGGGCCGGCATGGGGGCGGACGGGCACGGGTCGCTTTCAACGAGGCCGGCGAGCAGGCGTTTTGTCCAGGAGATTTTCATGTTCTTCCCCTCCCGGTATTATTATTACCAGAAAGAGGGAGAAATATTCCTGGTTTTTTGCGCCCGGCCCGTTAGCGGCTACATTTCGCGGCGATTTTCGAGCGCTTTGGAGAGGGTGACTTCGTCGGCGTATTCGAGGTCGCCGCCGACGGGCAGGCCATGGCCGATGCGGGTGACTTTGACGCCGAGGGGCTTGAGGAGCCGGGCGATGTACATGGCGGTGGCCTCGCCTTCGACGTCGGGATTGGTGGCCATTATGACTTCTTGGGTTTCGCCGTCCTTGATGCGGACGAGCAGTTCCTTGAGGCGCAGTTCGTCGGGGCCGATGCCGTCGAGGGGCGACAGGGAGCCGTGGAGAACGTGATAACGCCCGCGGTATTCGCGGGTTCTTTCCATGGCGGCGACGTCCTGGGGCTCTTCGACGACGCAGATGAGGCCGACGTCGCGGCCGTCGCTCTGGCAGATCTGGCAGGGGTCGCAGTCGGTGAGGTTGAAGCATACCGAGCAGTAGCCGATTTTTTCTTTGGCTTCGATGATGGCTTCGGCGAGGTCGCGGCTTTGTTCGCGGTCCATGGCGAGGACGTGGTAAGCCAGCCGGGTGGCCGATTTGGGCCCGATGCCGGGGAGGCGGCGGAATTGCTCGACCAGCCTGGCAAGTGGTGCGATGTGCGCCATTTTTAGAACATCCCCGGTATTTTCATGCCGCCGGTGAGTTTGCCCATTTCCTGGGCCATCATGTCGTCGACTTTCTTGAGGGCTTCGTTGACGGCGGCCATGATCATGTCTTCGAGCATTTCGATGTCCTGCGGGTCGGCGGCGGCCGGGTCGATTTTAATCGATTGGATTTGTTTTTCGCCGTTGACGACGATTTTTATCGCCCCGCCGCCGGCGGTGGACTCGAGGGTCCGGGTTTTCAGTTCTTCCTGGAGTTTGGCCATGTCGGCCTGGAGTTTCTGCACTTTTTTCATCATGTTGGCCATGTTGCCCATATTGCCGCCAAACATCGATCAGACCTCCTCATTGTTTTCCTGTTTGATTATTTTGCCGCCGAAGATCGCCAACGCCTGATCGAGGGCCGGATGCCCTTCGCCGTCCTTGGGGGCGGCGCCTGCGGGGGCAGGCGGCGACGCCGGAGCGGGCTGGGGGGCGGTGGCGGCCACACAGTTGAGTTTGACCGGGTGGCCGGTGAGGTGGGCGAGGCTCTTTTCGACGATCTGGCGGTAGTCGTCTTTGTCGCTGCGTTCTTTGGCGAACGCGGAGGTGAATTGCACGGTCGCCTGGCTGTCGGTGAGGGTGATGAGTTCCCCCTGGGAGACGCAGGCGTGGACGGAGCGTTTGCCGCCGGCGACGAGTTCCTTGAGGACGGCGTCCCAGATTTCCTTGGGGCCGGCGCCCGCAGGCAGGCTGGCGGCCGGTTTGGCTTCGTCGGCCGGCGATTTTGCTGCGGCTTTTACCGGGGCCGGAGCAGGTGCGGCCGGGGTGGACGGCGTCGGAGCGTGGCGCGGCGGCGAGGCCGGTTGGGGAGCGGGCTGGGCCGGCCTGGGGGCGCCCGCTCCGGCCAGGGTGGCCTCAAGGGTGGCGACCCGCGCGGCGAGGGCGGCGAGGTCGCCGTCGTCGCCGCGACGGCAGACGGCCAGCAGGGCTATTTCGGCGGTGATGCGCGGCTCGACGGCCCATTTGGCTTCGTTGGCGGCGGCCTGGAGAAGCTGGAGCATCCGCACGAGTTCGTCGTGGCTGAATTTGGCGCTCTGCGAGGCAAGCACGGCGCGGTCTTCGCCGGGGGTGTCGAGGCCGGCGGCTTCGGGCGCGGCCTTGTAGAGCATGAGGCTGCGGCCGTGCTGGGCGAGTTCGAGGAGGAGCTGGCGGACGTCTTTGCCGAGGGCGAGGATTTCTTCGAGGGCGAGGAGCACGGCGGCGGCATCGCGCGCGGCCATGGCGTCGGTGAGCCGCCAGACCCATTCGTGGCCGATGAGGCCGAGGAGGCCGCGGACGGCGTCGGCGCCGACGGGGCCGTCGCCGAGGGCGGTGCACTGGTCGAGGATGCTAAGGGCGTCGCGCAGGCCGCCGTCGGCGTGCCGGGCGATGAGGCGCAGGGCTTCGGGGGCGATGTCGAGGCCGCTGTCGGCGGCGACGACGGCGAGGCGTTTTTCGATATCCGCGACCGGGATGCGGCGGAAGTCGTACCGCTGGCAGCGGGAGTGGATGGTGGCCGGTATTTTGTGCGGCTCGGTTGTGGCGAGCACGAAGATGACGTGGGCAGGGGGCTCCTCAAGGGTTTTGAGGAGGGCGTTGAAGGCTTCCGCGGTTAACATGTGTACTTCGTCGATTATGTATACTTTGTAGCGTCCCTCGACAGGGGCGAACTTGACGGCTTCGCGAAGGTCGCGGATTTCGTCGATGCCCCGGTTGGAGGCGGCGTCGATTTCGAAGACGTCCATCGAGGTGCCGGCGGTGATGCGTTCGCAGTTGGGGCAGTTGTTGCAGGGGGTCGGGGTGGGGCCCTGGACGCAGTTGAGGGCTTTGGCGAGGATTTTGGCGGTGCTGGTTTTGCCTGTGCCGCGGGGGCCGGCGAACAGGTAGGCGTGGGCGACCTTGTTGGCGGCGATGGCGTTTTTCAGGGTCGTGTTGATATGCTCCTGGCCGATCAGGTTGTCGAAGTCCTGCGGCCGCCACTGGCGGTATAGTGCGACATAGGCCATAAACCGACACCTCCATAACAGGTGATTTAATTCCACACGCGGCCTGGCATTCCCTTTCGGCCGGGCCGGCAAATACAAGAAAAGCAGCCCCTGTGGCTGCCAGTGTGCAAACATCGGCCCAAGGCAGCCGTCAGGCTACCTCGCGGCACATAAGAATTGTCACTTACCGTTGCTTCCTTCCGGACCTGGCGGGGTTCATGAGTTCCTATTGCGCAAGACCCAACGGCTACCGTGGGCCGACCTTCAGAAAGGATGGCGGAGAGAGAGGGATTCGAACCCTCGGTACCTTTTACAGTACACACGATTTCCAGTCGTGCTCCTTAATCCACTCGGACATCTCTCCGTGTTGACGTAAGCTATTATATATGAATTTATTCTTATTTACAATATGGCGGAGAGGGTGGGATTCGAACCCACGGTGCCGGTTAAGGCACACTTGATTTCGAGTCAAGCACCTTCGACCACTCGGACACCTCTCCGTATAGTGCGGCGGCCCATAAGGGCGCATCCGCGTTGTTGCTCCTGTGGTTGCTTGCTTGCGTACGTTTCGAGTACGCGGCACGGCGCAATCCTCGTCGCGCCTAGCGGCTGCACCCTTCTGAGCCGCCTTTATCTTACTCTTTGCCGCGGCGTTCGCGGAAGAAGTCCTTCATCAACGCACCGCATTCGTCGCCTTTTACGCCGGCGAGCACTTCCGCCCTGTGGTTGAGGGCGTCGTTCTGGACGACGTTGAAGATCGATTCGACCGCGCCGGCCTTGTAATCGGCGCTGCCGTACACCAGCCGGTCGATGCGGCTCATGACGAGCGCGCCGGCGCACATGGGGCACGGTTCTATTGTAACATAAAGCGTCGCGCCGGTCAGCCGCCACCGCCCAAGTTTGCGGCAGGCTTCGCGGATAACGATGATTTCGGCGTGAGCGGTGGCGTCATGCCACGTTTCGCGCATGTTATGGCCGGCGGCGATGACCTCGCCGTCCATGACGAGCACCGCCCCGATGGGCACTTCGCCGGCGTCGTAAGCTTTGCGGGCCTCGACCAGGGCTAGGTCCATATAATACTCATCGTCAGGCATCCGGTTCACCACGCTTGAAAGCCTGGTGCGCCCGAGACGAATCGAACGTCCGACCCGCGGTTTAGGAAACCGCTGCTCTATCCCCTGAGCTACGGGCGCGTTGTCAGTTTTGCCGTTAAGACTATTTAGGAGTAGCGTCCTCCGGGACGGCTACTCTACCTGAAAGATTATAGCATCCCGGCCCCGCGTTGTCAATAAAGGGCCGTGAGGCAAATTATCCCGGCGGGAGCGAGAAAAAAACACGGGCCTTACCCGTGCCGGAGATTATAGCACAGCGCCGGGAGCGGCGTCAAACGGGCGCCGGACGGACGGCCAAGAGATATCAACAGCCTTTGTCGTTAATTCAACATAAACCGACATTTTCGCAACTAGTACCGCGTTTTTATCCACAATTGTCGGCATTTTGTGGATTGTTTTGTGGATAACTCATCTGTCTGGTTTCCCGGCAGGCAGATTATCCTCAGGGAGTGGGTACTGGACGGCTCCAGTCGACGAATACGCCGGTCTGCTGCCACAGGCTGGTGAGAGAAAGCTTGAGGGATGCCAGGCTTTCGGTCGGCTGGGCGGTTCTTCCCCGGAAGTCGCGGAGGGTCCGCTGGGCCTCCCTGAGCAGATGCTCGCTGTGCAGGAAGGCTTCCACGGTTTTGCGCACGACCGCATCGGCCAGTATGACCTGCACTTTCTTGGTTTCGAGGTCGTACTCGATGTAGCCGCAGTCGTTGTCGTGGTGAATCGCTACGCGGTATTTTTCTCCCATAGTACATCCTTTCTTATCCGTAGCAGTATGGCAGTATTAATTATACTTCCCGGGAGGGGAAAATCCTGCTCGTTTACATATATTTTTTCCGGAACGGCTTGTTATTAAAAGGAAAACCCGGCAGGAGAGCCTCCTGCCGGATAGGAACGCGCTTTTTTTACAGTCTGAATTCGCCGACCGGCCGGCCGGGGGTGATGACGTGGACGGCGCAGGCCAGGCACGGGTCGAAGGAGTGGACGGTGCGGACGACCGCCAGGGGGTTGTCGGCGTCGGGGACCGGCAGGCCGATGAGGGCCTGCTCGAGGGCGCCGGCTTTGCCGCCCGCGTCGCGGGGCGAGGCGTTCCAGGTGGTGGGTACGACCGCCTGGTAGCGTTCGATACGGTGGTTCCTGATGGTGACCCAGTGGCCGAGGGCGCCGCGCGGAGCTTCCATCAGACCGACGCCGGCGGCGGCGTAGGGTATTTCGACAGCCGCTTCGCAGGGGGCGCCGGGTACGAGTTCGTCGAGCCAGCCGGCGAGGGCCTTGGTCAGCAGGGCGGCTTCGAGCGTGCGGGCGACGATGCGGTCCATGGCGGATACGCCGGCGGTGTAGCGGCCGGATATCCACATGCGGGCCAGCGGGCCGACTTCGCAGACTTCGCCGCCGTAGCGCGGCGCTTTGACCCAACTGTAGGCGCCGGTTTTGCCGTAGCTGGCGTTGGTGGCGGTTTGGGCCGGCTGGCCGTCGGCGGTTTGGTCGTACCAGGAATGGGTGGCGTCTTCGGTGATTTTGGCGGCGTCGAAGGCCGCCGGCTGGCCGCCGAGGTGGACGCCCGCGCCAAACAGTTTGTCGCCGCCGGCGTCGTCAAGCGGGAAGGCGCCGTAGGCGAGGAAGTTGGCCGGGCCTTTGCCGACCTGGAAGTAGTCGCTGTAGGCGTTGGCGAGGAGGCGGGTGTCTTCGGCGTATTCGTTGGCGACGAATTGGGCGATTTCGGCCAGCAGCTGCCGGTAGGCGTCGATTTTGTCCTTCTGGGCGGTCATGGAGGTGCCGCCGGCGATGATGGCCACCTGATGGGGCATCTTGCCGCCGAAGACGGCGACCATTTCGTGGCATTTGCGGCGGATTTCGAGGGCTTTGAAGTAGTTGCCGACGAGCCGTTCGTTGGTTTCTTTGTTGAAGCGGTAGTCGCCGGTGTAGTGGTGGGTGAAGGGCGCGACCGCCGGGAACTGTACGTAGTCGGGCAGGGAGAGGTTGTAAAAGTGGATGATGTGGGACTGGAGGAAGTTGCCGCCGAGGATGAGGTTTCTGATGATGCGGCCGTTGGACGGCACCTGGACGCCGAAGGCGTCGTCGAGGGCGAAGGCGGCGGCGGTGGCGTGGCTGACGGGGCAGACGCCGCAGATGCGCTGGGTGATGTAGACGGCGTCGCGCGGGTCGCGGCCGGCGAGGATGGTTTCGAAACCGCGGTACATGGTGCCGGCGGCTTCGGCGGCGACCACTTTGCCGTTGTCGGCCGTGACCTCGACTTTAAGGTGACCCTCAAGGCGGGTTACGGGGTCGATTACGATTTTGCGCATTAGTTGTCACCCCCGATGATTTTGCCCTGGCGGGGCTGCGGCGACGGGGTGCCGGCCGGTCCGTACTCGGGCATGCGCTCGAAGAAGGGGCTGGTGTGATCGGGGAAGCCGGGCTCGACGCAGGCGATGCAGGGAGCGTTGGCGGCGACGCACCAGCTGGTGCCGTTGTTGTATTTGCGGGTGGGGCAGTCGTTGTAGGCCATCGGCCCCTTGCAGCCTAGCTTGTAGAGGCAGCCTTTCTCGGACAGGCGGGTGGCGAATATGCCTTCATCGAACATTTCGCGCCGTCCGCAGAGGTCGTGGACGCATTTGCCGAAGAAGACGGTGGGGCGCTTGTGCTCGTCGAGCTCGGGCAGGCCGTATTTGATGGCGTGGACGAGGGTGCCGAGCACGCGGTCGGGGTGGATGGGGCAGCCGGGGACGTTGATGAGGGGCGCGCCGCCGATGACGGCGCTGACCGGTTTGCAGCCGGCGGGGTTGCTGCCGGCGGCGGGTATGCCGCCGTATGCGGCGCAGGTACCGACGGCGACGACGGCTTTGGCGCCTTCGGCCATCGTTTTGACCCATTCGGCGAAGGACACGGGGCGGCCGTCCCGTTCGCCGAGGGTGGAGTACATGGCTTTTTCGCCGGTGGAGACCGAGCCTTCGACAACGAGGTAGTACTGGCCGGCGTAGCGTTTTTTGACGGCCGGCAGGATGGCCATGGCCGGTTCGCCGGCTGCGGCCATCAGGGTCTGGTGGAATTCGAGGCTGATTACTTCGGTGAGCACCTTGCCGATCTCCGGCTGGACGCCGTTCAAAAGCGACACGGAGCAGCCGCTGCACGAGCCTCCCTGGAGCCAGACGACCGGCGGCTGGCCGCCGGCGGGGCCGGCGAAGGCTTCGAGGATTTCCGGCTGGATGGCGTGGGTGAGGCCAAGCGCGGCTCCGGTCGCACCGCACAGGCGCAGGAATTCACGACGGCTTAGGTTTCGCATCTTTATCCCTCCCGGCGGCTATATGATGTAGAGCAGGGTCGGCTTGGTGCCGAAGTCCGGCCTGAGCTGCTTGGCTCTGGCGAGCTGTTTGGCGAATTCGCCCTTGGGGTCGTCGAGGTCGCCGAAGTAGCGGGCCTTTGTGAGGCAGGTGGATACGCAGGCCGGCTCCTCGCCCTGGGCGACGAGCGACAGGCACAGGTTGCAGGCCTGGACGACGCCTTCGTCCTTGAGGTAGGTGCGGGCGTTGTAGGGACAGGCGGCGACACAGCGCCGGCAGCCCATGCATTTGTTCTTGTCGATCATGGTCAGGCCGTTCTTGTCTTTATGGGAGGCGGTGGTGGGGCAGACGGGCACGCACGGGGCGTCCTGGCAGTGCTGACACTGCAGGGGAACCATGACGTATTTGGGGTTGGGGTATTTGCCCGTTTCCCGGTCTTCAAAGCGGATAAAGACGCTTTCCGGCCCCAGTTCGTTCTGCATCTGGCAGGCGACCTGGCAGGCGTAGCAGCCGACGCATTTCCTGGCGTCGATGATCATGGCGTAGCGCGGCATGGTTATTCACCCGCCTTTCTGACGGTGACGGTGACTTCCATCATCATGGCGTGGCCGGAGATGGCTTCCGCCCGGCAGGGGACGAAGTCGTTGGGGTTGATGCCGTAGCCGACGCCCGTTTTGAGGAAGGGGGCGAAACGGCCGTAGCCGGCGGGCAGGTAGGCGGCGTCGGGGTGGACGCGCTCAGTTACTTTGACTCTGACGCGCCGCTTGGCCTGCGGCGAGGCGACTTCGACGAGGTCACCATTCCTGATGCCCATTTTCTTGGCCCGGTCGGCGTTGATCCACAGCCGCTCCAGATCGCCCCGTTTGGCGACGGCCAGGAGGTAAGGGTCGCTGATGCTGGTGGTGTGGGACAGGAAGCCCTGTTTGCCGTGGATGAGGACGAAGCTGTCCTTGCCGGCTTTGGCGTAGGGCGGCTCCCATTCGGGCACCGGCTTGAAGCCGTGGTCGGCGAAGGCTTTGCAGTAGAGTTCGACTTTCTTGGACCCGGTGGCGAAGCTGAGCGGCTTGGCGGCCGGGGCTTTGACCTTGACGGTGCCTTTGGCTCTGAGGTCGTCGAGGGTGACGCCCAGCGGCTTGACCATGGCGGCGGCGACGTCCTCGCGGGTGAAGTTGAAGTATTGCTCGAGGCCCATGTAGCCGGCGAATTCGGTGACGATGTCCGGCAGGGGCTTGGTTTCGGCGTGGACGGGGTCGATGGCGGCGGTGCGCATGGTGACGGCCGCGCCGACTATGGCCGGCAGGTCCTCGCGCTCGGCGGCGCTGCACTCCGGCAGGACGTAGTGGGCGCACATCGCCGACTCGGACCATTTGATGTCGCAGACGACGAAGAGGTCGAGGGCTTTGTAGCCTCTGGTGAGCAGTTCGGGATCGGGGGCGTTGCGGGCGACGTTGATGCGGTAGAGGAAACCGGCTTTGGCTTTGCCTTCGAGCGCCCGCTGGGGCATCACGTGGACGATGCCCTGGCTGGTCTGGCAGAGGGGGAACTCGCCCTTGATGCC
Organism: Selenomonadales bacterium; assembly: GCA_029976065.1. Lineage (GTDB taxonomy): Bacteria > Bacillota > Negativicutes > Sporomusales > UBA7701 > Anaeroselena. The sequence goes on along the minus strand of JARKNV010000022.1, from coordinate 58,766 downwards.
GACGCCGTCGCAGCGGGCGGCCTTGGATTTGGGCGGGGCCGGGTATTTTTTGGCGTCGAGCGAGCCGAGTCTGGGGGCATTGGGGAATTTCATGCCGCCGTCCTGGCCGTAGTTGCCGAGCAGGGCGTTGACGCAGGCGACCATGCGGAACATCTGGGTGCCGTTGGCGTAGTTGCAGCCGTTGGGCGCCTTGTAGCCCTGCTCGATACAGCTGGCGGGCCTGTTCTTGCCCAGGCCGCGGGCGATGGCGTAGATGATGGCGGCGGGGATGTCGGTGACGGCGGACGCCCACTCGGGAGTGTACTCTTTCATGCCTTTCTTGAACTCGTCGAAGCCGGCGCACCATTCGTCAACGAACTCTTTGTCGTAGAGGTCCTCGGCGATGAGGACGTTGGCGACGGCCAGCAGCAGGGCGAGGTCGGTGCCCGGCCTGATCGGCACCCACTCGGTGGCGAACAGGCAGGCATTGCTGTGGCGGGGGTCGACGACGATGATGGTGGTGCCCTTTTCGTGGGCGGCCGCCATGCCGGCCGCCGAGGAGGGCGAGAGGCCCTCGACGTAGTTGCGGCCGAGGAAGACGATATATTTGGTCTTGCCCAGGTCGGCGGTGGCCATGCCGCCGGTCGTCCATTTGTAGGCGACGTCGCGGCCGGTGCTGCACATGGAGTGGTGGGACTGGATGGTGTTCGAGCCGACGGCCGCCATGAGGCGCGGCCAATAGAAAGCGTTGGTCGGCCGGGGATTGTGGGAAAAGAAGACTTTGTCGGGTCCGTGTTCCTGGAGCACTTTTTTGAGCTTGGCGGCGATTTCGCTGTACGCCTGCTCCCAGGAGACCGGCACGAAGTCGTTTTCGCCGACGCGCTTCATGGGGTGGGTGATGCGGTCCTTGTGATAGGCCTGGGCGATGCCTGCGTGCCCGCGGGCGCACAGTTGCCCCCTGCTCTGGGAATGATCCTTCTGGCCGGTGACCTTCCAAATCCGGCCGTTCTTGACGTGCACCCACATGCCGCACGCCGCCGAGCAGGTTTCACAGAGGGACGGAATCTTGGTCACCGGAGCGGCATTGGCCTGTTTCATCCACTCGCCGAAGGAAAAGACATCCCCCGCACCCACGGCGGCTGCTGTGGCGGCCGTGGCTTTGAGGAAGGTCCGTCGCGGGAACTTGCTGGCCCACATATTCGTTTCTTCGCCTCCCGTTCCAAATTGTGAAACAATTCACGGAAATCTCGAAATATTTCTCTCTTCTTGTTTAAACCTTATTTGCTCATTCCCCTCCCAAAACGGTTTTTTGGCTAATCGAAATCGTTTATAGGTCCATAAGCGCCTTGCTATGCGGCTGCCGCAGGAACAAAAAAGGGGGGCGCGTTTGCGTCCCCAAGAGCCGATGAAATTCAGGGTCAGACCGGCTTAAATTCACCAGTAGAAATTCGGTCCGTCGCCGCCGTCGGTCTTTTCGCCGTTCAGTATCTTCTCGGCTTTGGCGAGGTCGTCCACCTTGAGCACGACCCGCGCCTCGTCGGCGGCCGCGGCGGCAAAGGCGTAGATGTATTCGATGTTTATGTTGGCGGCGGTGAGTTTATTGACCTCGGCCAGCAGCCCGCCCGGCTTGTCGGAAATTTTCATGGCCAGCACGGGGGTCGTTTTGACGGCGAGGCTTGCCCCTTTGAGGGCCTGCTCGACCTTGTCGGGCTCGTTGACCACCAGCCTGAGGATGCCGAAATCGGCGGTGTCGGCGACCGACAGGGCCCGGAGGTTGAAGTTGTTCTCGCCCAGGACGGTCAGCACCTGCGCCAGCGTGCCCGGCTTGTTCTCGAGGAAAACCGAGATTTGCTTGATGATCATGGTTGTCGCTCCCCCTTACAGTTTGCGGTTGTCGATAACCCGTTTGGCTTTGCCTTCGCTGCGCTCGATGCTCTTCGGCCCCACCAGGCGCACCTGGGCCGTCACCCCGAGCACGCTGGCCAGGGCGGCTTCGATCCTGTGCTCGAGCGTTTCCAGCCGGCGAACCTCGTCGGAGAACAGCGCCTCGGTGAGTTCGACGAGGACGGTGAGTTTGTCGAGGTTGTCTTCGCGGTCGACGATAAGCTGGTAGTGGGGCGAGGTTTCGCCGAGGCCGAGGAGCACGGTCTCCACCTGGGAGGGAAAGACGTTGACGCCCCGGATTATGAGCATGTCGTCGCTGCGCCCCAGCACCTTGCCCATGCGCACGAGCGTCCGCCCGCAGGCGCACGGCTTGCGGTTGAGCACCGTGAGGTCGCGGGTGCGGTAGCGGATCATGGGCATGCCTTCTTTGGTGATGGTGGTCAGCACCAGTTCGCCCTTTTCGCCGTCCGGCAGCGTTTCTCCTGTCACGGGGTTGATGATTTCGGGGTAGAAGTGGTCTTCGTTGATGTGCAGGCCTTCCTGGCACTCGCATTCGCTGGCCACGCCCGGGCCGATGATTTCACTGAGGCCGTAGATGTCGATGGCCTTGATCGACAGGCGGGCCTCGATTTCCTTGCGCATGCGTTCCGACCACGGCTCGGCCCCGAAGACGCCGGCGCGCAGCGAGAGGTCCTTGGGCTCGAGGCCCATTTCACCGAGGGTTTCGGCGATGTAGAGGGCATAGGACGGCGTGCAGGCCAGCAGGGTGGTGCCGAAGTCTTTCATGAGCATTATCTGCCGGGCGGTGTTGCCGCTCGAAACGGGGATGACGGACGCGCCGACGAGTTCGGCGCCGTAGTGGACGCCCAGGCCGCCGGTGAACAGGCCGTAGCCGTAGGCCACCTGGATGTAGGACTGGCGGCTGGCGCCAGCCGCGGTCAGCGTGCGCGCCATGACCTCGGCCCAGATGCCGATGTCGCGCTTGGTGTAGCCGACGACGGTCGGTTTGCCGGTGGTGCCGCTGGAAGCGTGGATGCGGACGATTTCAGCCGGCGGCACGGCGAACAGGCCGTAGGGGTAGTTGTCGCGCATGTCCTGTTTGGTGGTGAAGGGCAGCCGCCCGATGTTGTCGAGGCTGGCGGCGTCTTCGGGCAGCAGGCCGGCGGCCTGCATCCGGCTGCGGTAGAACGGCACTTGGCGGTAGGCGCGGTCGACGGTATCGCGCAGCCTGGTGGTCTGCAAGGCCGCCAGTTCCGGCCGGCTCATGGTTTCCATCGGTTTATTCCAATACAAATAAATCCCTCCTAAATTGAGGCGCGCCTCACCCGGCCGGGAGCGGCAGGGTTTCGGCGGCGTGGGGCATCACGGTGACGGTGTAGTCCGTGCGCCCGAGCCTGGCTTCGGCGAGCGCCAGGGCCGCGCCGAAGCAGTCTGCCGGCGTCATGCCCGCCTTGGCGATGAAGGCGCGGTTTTCCGGCAGGGTGACGATGATATGAGGGATCCGCCGGGCATCGAGGCCGGTTTTCAAGGCCACGAAGCCCGGCACGGTAAATCGTTCTCTCAGCCCGCTCTCCCGCTCGGCGAGCGAGGTAATGTCGAACCAGCCGCTGAAGTCGGGCGGCTCGGCAATCTGACGGCATTCCAGGAGGGCGATGACGACGCCGCCCTGTTTGCAGGCCGCCAGGGCGTTTTCAGTGGCCTTGGTGGCCTGGTAGAAGTTTATGTCCTTGGGGTAGCCGCCGGCGGACGCGATGACAAGGTCGGTCTTCTCGCGGACAGGCACGCCGTAGATGGCGGCCACCCGCCGGCAGCCCTCCTCCCACGCCTCGCGCCAGTGGCCGGCGACGAAGCCGGCGATGCCGCCGGCGGGCGCGGGGATGACGTTGAGCAGGAAGGCGGGGGCGAGCATGGCGGCGATTTCCAGCTGGTCTTCGTGGAGCGGGTTGCCGGCTAAGAGGCCGCTGCCGCAGAGGGGGTTGAGGCCGCCGCCGGGGGTGTCGCTCAGGCAGAAGCGGTGGTTGGCCTGGATGGTTTCGTAGGCAGCCACGCCGGGGACGAGGCTTTTCCGGCCGCCGGCGAACCCGGCCATGGAGTGGTAGACGATGCCGCCGGTGAGGATTACTTTGTCGGCAGCGGCGACGTGGCGGCTGAGCCTTGCGGCCACGCCGCGGGAGGTGGTGCCGAGAAGTATGAAGCCGTCCGGGTCGCCGGCGAAGCTTTGGGCGATGCGGACGCGGCTGACGATTTCCGGCCCGTAGACGGTCAGGTTCTCGTCCGATGTATGGCAGCGGTGGGCGCCGAGAGCCACGACGAGGGTTATGTCCCGGTCGGGGATGCCGGCAGCGTTAAGTTCGTCGAGCAGCACGGGCAGGAAGAGGTCATGGCGAAGGCCGCTGCGGGTCAGGTCGCTGGCGACGACGGCCACGCGGTCGCCGGGAACCACCACTTGCCCGAGGGGCGGCGTGCCGATCGGGCGAGCGAGAGCCTGGCGCACGGCGGCGGCGATATCCTTGACCGGCGGGACGGGTTTGCCGTCGACCACCTGGATGCTCCGCGCCGCCGGCAGGGCGAACGTGACCGTGCCGCTGCCGAAAGGAAGCGTGTATTCTGCCATAACCGCCACTCTCCCCTGTAAGAAAATTAGAAAACCCCAGCGAAAATTCCCTGTGGAACTTTCCGCTGGGGTATTTTGCACCCACGGTGTCGACCCTGTCGCAGGGTCTTGCGCCGCTCGGACCAGACGCCGCGGGCGCGGCCGGAACCCTAGGCGCACTTCCATCATAAACTGTGCCTGTATACATTATACATGTATTACAATATAGTATAAGTGGTGGGGCATAGCCCGTCAAGAGGGGCACGCCCCCGCCCCGCGGAAAACTTCTACTCGCCGCGGCGGTAGGCGGGCTTCAGCCGCTTTTCGAGCGGCACGTCCTCGGCCATGGCGGCCTGGCTGGCCTGAAGAAGGAGTTCCTCCTGGCTGCTGATGTTGCGGGCCCGTTTGTCCGCGCGGCGGTAACTGCCGTCGGTTCTCATTACATAGGCTTTCTGGCTGTCCTGCAGAAAGAGGTCGAGAATGGCCCTGATGCGCTCGACGTGGGCGGGGTCGTCCACCGGGAAGAGGAGTTCGACCCGCTCGCTGAGGTTGCGGAACATCCAGTCGGCGCTGGACAGAAATACGCGTTCGTCGCCGCCGTTGGCGAACAGGAATATCCGGCTATGCTCAAGGAAGCGGCCGACGATGCTTCTGACGGTGATTGTGTCGCTCACGTCGGGGATGCCGGGTCTGAGCTGGCAGATGCCGCGGACGATGAGGTCGATTTTCACGCCGGCGTTGGACGCTTCGTAGAGTTTGCGGACGACTTCCTTGTCGACGAGGGAGTTGACTTTGGCGATGATGCGGGCCGGCTTGCCGGAGCGGGCGAAGCCGATCTCCCGGTCGATCAGTTCGTAGAATTTCTGCCTGAGGCCGATGGGGGCAACGGCGAATTTGTTCCATACCGGCGGGTCGGAGTAGCCGGAGATGACGTTGAAGAAGGCGGAGGCGTCGGCCCCGATCTGGTCGTTGGCGGTGAACAGCCCCAGGTCGGTGTAGAGCTTGGCGGTGACGTCGTTGTAGTTGCCTGTGCCGAGATGGACGTAGCGTTTGATGCCGGCGGTCTCCTTGCGCACCACCAGGGCGATCTTGGCGTGGGTCTTGAGGCCGACGAGCCCGTAGATAACATGGCAGCCGGCCTCTTCAAGCCGGCGGGCCCAGAGGATGTTGTTCTCCTCGTCGAAGCGCGCCTTCAGTTCGACCAGCACGGTGACCTGCTTGCCGTTTTCGGCCGCCTGGGCCAGCGCGGCGACGATCGGCGAGTCGCCGCCGACGCGGTAGAGGGTCTGTTTGATGGCCAGCACCTGAGGGTCGACGGCGGCGCGGCGGATGAATTCGACCACCGGGGCGAACGATTCGTAGGGATGGTGGAGAAGTATCTCGCGCCGGCGGATGGCGGCGAACAGGTCTTCCTCGCCCACGAGATCGGCGGGCACGGCAGGGATGAACGGCTCGTAGCGCAGCCGGCTGCCGCCGGGCAGATCGGCGAACCGCATGAAGTAGCTGGTGTCGATCGGGCCGCGGATTTCGAACACGTCCTGTTCGGCGATTTTGAGGCTGTCGATGATGAATTCCCGCATGGAACGGCTGGCCGTTTTGGCGATTTCGAGGCGCACCGTTTGCCCGCGTTTGCGCTGACGGAGCGATTTCTGGACCTCGGCCAGCAGATCGTCGGCCTCTTCTTCGTCGATGGACAGGTCGGCGTTGCGGGTGATGCGGAACGGGGTGACTTCCTTGACGTCATAGCCGTGGAAGAGCTCGTCGCAATAGGCTTTGATTATTTCCTCAAGAAAGACGAACCGCCGCTTGCGGCCGATCGCCGGGGTTTCGACTATCCGGGGCAGCACGCTGGGCACCTGGATGACGGCCGTCCTGGTTTCGCCGTCCTGGCGGAGTTCGACGGCGAGGTTGAGGCTGCGGTTGAGGAGGAAGGGGAAGGGGTGGCTGGAATCGACGGCGAGCGGCGTAAGGACGGGATAGATGGTGTGGTGGAAGTAACGCTCCGTCCAGGCGCGGTTTTTGTCCGGCAGGTCCTCGACGGTGGCGAAGAAGATGTCTTCCTTCTCCATCTCCCGCCTCAGCACCCGCAGGTAGTTGTACATCTTTTTCACCAGTTCGCGCGTGCTCAGCGAGATCTGACGCAGTTGTTCCTCCACCGTCAGCCCGGCCGCGTCGAGCTTGTTGACGCCGTTTTCGAGCTGCCGCCGGAGGCCGGCAACGCGGATCATGTAGAATTCGTCGAGATTCGAGCCGGTGATGCCGATGAAGCGCACTCTCTCCAGGAGCGGGTTGCGCTTGTCCTGGGCTTCGCGCAGGACGCGCAGGTTGAACTTCAGCCAGCTCAGTTCCCGGTTGATGAAGTAGTCGTGTTTATCGAACACCGGGCGTTTCCCCCTGTCGGGCCAGGATCGGCCGGATGCCGAACACGTTCTCGAAGAAGTCGGCCTTGTCGATGAAGGTCCACTCCTCCAGGGATATATCCTGTTCGGCGGTAACGGTGATGATGAGTTCTTCGCCGCAGAGCGCCACGTTGGCGATGGTGGCCTTTTGCAGATGGCCGCGGTCGACGGCGTCGGCCACCCTGATAATGGCCGCCAGTTTGGCGAGCGTTATCCGCCCGGCGGGCGACAGGGCGGCGAAGTTGACGTCGCTGAGGGTCGGGGTTCCTTTGGAGTGGTAGTAGGCGACATTGGCCATCAGCGCCCGCTCCTCCTCGGAAAAACCGATGATGTCGGAGGAGATGATCAGGCGGTAGGAATAGAAGTAGTGCCGCCGAAGGCTGACGTATTTGCCGATGTCGTGAAGGATGCAGGCGACTTTGAGCAAAAAGCGTTCGCGCCTGCCGAGGCCGTGAACCTTGACGAGGCGATCGAACAGCAGCAGCGAGGTGCTTTCCACGCTGGCGGCGTGCTTGGGGTCGTGCCGGTATTTTTCGCCCAGGGTGTGGGCGAAGCTGACGATCTGCTGTTCGACGACGTCCAGCCACCGGTCGCCGCTCTTTTCGGAGATATGGGAGATGGTGATGCCGTCGCCGAACTGCACGCCGGAGACAACGATCTGCGCGACGTTGCTGAGGGCGAGGATTTGCTGGTAGAGGACGATGGTGGGCAGAACCATTTCGGCCCGGCTCTCGGACAGGTCGAAGGCCTGCATGAGCTGGGGCAGATTTAGTTGTTTGACCCGGTCGTACAGGGCAAGGAACTCGTCGACGCCGACATAGGATATCCTGGCGGCCTCGTCCCGCCCCAGCATTTTGAGCAGCAGGCCGGTTTCGGCTCCCGACAGGACGAGGTATTTGATTTTGTATTGGTTGAGCTCGATTTCGACGAGGTCGATGGTGCTGTAGATGTATTCGGTCAGGGCCTGGTAGAAATGGGCGGAGTCGCGCTGGTATTTTTCAAAGCTCTCCTTGATGCGCAGCGCGCCGATGTGGATGTTCTGCTGGTAGCGGAGAATACCGGCCTCGTACAGGGTGAAGGACAGTCCGCCGGAGGAGATGTCGACGAACAGGATGCCCTCCTGCTCGCCGGACAGGCCCTCGGCTTCGATGTCGCGGAACAGGGCGATGTATTTCTGGTACATTTCCTGGAGCATGTCGACGACTTCCAGCGTGAAGCCCGTCTTCAGCCTGACTTGGTCGATGATGTACTGCTGGTTGTCCGCCTCGCGGATGGCGGTGGTGGCCAGCAGCCGGTATTCTTTGACGCCGTATTCGTGGAGGATCCGCCGGTAGCCTTTCAGCAGCTCGCACAGTTCGCGAACGGCGGCGAAACTGATCCGACCGGTTTTGAAGGTTTCCTCGCCGAGGGTGACCTGCGAGCTGGCCCGCTCGACGGTTTTCATATCCCCCAGGGAGGTGTACTCGACTATCTGCAGGCTGACTTGCTCGGAACCGATATGCATTACGCCGAAAAAGTTGGACATGGATTTAGCCTCCAAAAGCTTATAACTAAAAACTTCGGGTGTTGCCGGCCAAATTCCTCTTTCCCGGTTAGTTATTATGTTAATTTTTTGTAAAAGTCTGTCAATTTGTTTGTCGCCGTTTTTTCGTACGCCCGGCAAGGATTTTGTAAAAAAAGCCGAATACTATTTTGTGTGGGGAGTGATAGACAAATGACGGAAAGATTAGCCATCATCGACCTTGGCTCGAACTCCGCCCGCCTTATCGTAATGCATATTTACGCAAACGGCGCCTATAACCTCGTCTATCACCAGAAGGAGACGGTGCGGCTCAGCGAAGGGATGGGCAAGTCGCACACCCTCAGGCCGGACGCGGTCAGGCGGGCGGTGGAGACGATGCGGACCTTCGCCCATATGTGCCTGCTGTTCAAGGTCGACAAGACGCTGGCCGTGACGACCGCGGCGGTCCGGAGCGCCAAGAACGGTCCGACGCTCATCGAGTTGATCGAATCGGAAACAGGCATACGCCTGGAGTCGATCTCCGGCCATGACGAAGCTTTTATCGGTTATATCGGCGTCATCAACACCATCAATGTCGAGGACGGGGTGCTGTTCGACCTCGGCGGCGGCAGCACCGAGCTTACGCTCATCCGCGACCGCAAACCGCAGAAGGTGGTCAGCCTGCCGTTCGGGGCGGTCAACCTTACGGAACAATTCGCCGCCCAGGACCGCATAACCGACTTGCAGCTCGAGAAGCTCCGCGGTTATATTATGCACCAACTGGAAAAAAATCCGTGGCTCAAGAATGTCGGCCTGCCCCTCGTGGGGGTGGGCGGTACGGCCCGCAACATCGCCAAGATGGATCAGAAGCGGAAAAACTACCCCTTCAACAAGGTCCACAACTATCGCCTGGGCGACATTTCCCTCACCGACCTGTGGCGGACCCTGGTGTTGACCGATTACAAGCAGCGTCTGAAAATTCCCGGGCTGAGCAGCGAACGGGCCGATATCATCGTCGCCGGCAGCACGATCGTCAAGTGCCTGTTCGACGTCACCCGCGCCAACCGCCTGATCATCAGCGGCTGCGGCCTGAGAGAGGGCCTCTTTCTCCGTTACTATCTGACCAGCACCGGCCGGCCGGAAGTAATCGACAATATTCTGCTTCACAGCACTAATAACATGCTGCTTTTCTACAAGGGCAACACGCCTCACGCCTACCATGTCGCCGACCTGGCGGAGGCCATGTTCGACGGCTGGCAGGACCTGCACAAGCTCGACGAACGCGACCGCATGCTCCTCAGGGTGGCGGCCCTGCTCCACGATATCGGCATAACGATCAATTATTATGATCATCCCCGCCATACGGCGTATCTGGTGGAGAATGCCCGCCTGTTCGGCCTCACCCATCGCGAGCAGATGCTGACGGCGGTGGTGGCGGGCTGGCACGAGGGCCCGACCGCGAAGTATATGCGCAACCGCCTGTACACTGAATTCCTCGACGACACCGACTGGCAGAAGGCCCGCAAGATGGCCCTGCTGCTGGCGCTGGCCGAATGTCTCGACACCACTCAGATGGGGGTGGTGTCCAGGGCGACGGCCGGCCTGAAGGCCAAGGAAGCCAGCCTGGCGCTGGCGGTCGGCCCCCAGGGAGCGGCCATCGAGATCCAAGAGGCGGAACAGCACCGCAAATGGTTCAAGAAGGAGTTCGGCGTCGAGCTCGCCTGGCAGTTGATGCCGGCTCTGTCCAGGTAACCGCGCGCACAGGAGGAACAATGACCTCGTTTTTGACAATGGCCTCCGGTCTGAAACTCATCGCCCGCTTCGTCGGCAAGGTGTTTCCGCTGGTGGACGGCGAACTGGCCGGGTGGCGGCAGTTGGCCGCCGACGCCGAACCGGACCTGGCCGCCCAGGCGCTTGCCAGCATCAGGGACAAGCGGTTCCACTGCCTGGGGGGCGCTGTTTACAGCCTGTACCCCGGAGTCGATACCGGCCGTTTCGTCAGGCTGGTGGTCGCCCTGCAGACGATCAGCGATTATCTCGATAACCTCTGCGACCGGGCGGGGATCGCGGACGAGGAGGCCTTCCGACAGCTCCACCTGGCCATGACCGACGCTCTCGATCCGGCGGGAACGACGCACGATTACTACCGCGCCTACCCGCTGAAAAACGACGGCGGCTACCTCGCCGCCCTTGTCGCCGCCTGCCGCGAGGAGACGGCGCACCTGCCCGGGTACGGCCGAGTCAGGCCGGCGGCGCTCCGCTTGGCCGGTCTTTACAGCGAACTGCAGATATACAAGCACCTCGACCCGGCGGTGCGGGAAGAAAAAATGGCCGCCTGGGGCGGCCGCCATCTTGCGGCGCACCCCGGGATAACGCTGTGGGAGTTTGCCGCCGCCACCGGTTCGACGCTGGGGATGTTCATGCTGTGCGCCCTGGCCGCCGATCCGGAACTGACCGGCGACGAGGCCGAAGGTACGTATACGGCTTATTTCCCCTGGATCTGCGGCCTGCACATCCTGCTCGACTATTTCATCGACCTGGCCGAGGACCGCGGCCACGGCGATCTGAACTTCGTCGCCTACTACCGGAACGAGGACGAGATTACCGCCCGCCTGACCCATTTCTGGCGACGGGCCATGGACCGCGCCGGCTCTCTGGCCGAGCCGTCGTTCGCGGCGACGGTCGTTTATGGACTGCTGGCGATGTACCTCTCCGACCCCAAAACCCAGGCGCCGCTGGAAGGCAGGGTTAAGGCGGCCCTCCTGGACGCCGCCGGCGCTTACGCCCGCCTGCTCCACAGCCTCTGCCGGCTGCTACGCCGGCGGGGAGTGCTCTGACTACGCCCGCCGCTCCCGGCGGCATAACCGAGGAGGAACGCCCGGACATGGACAACTGGCCGGAATTCATCAAGCAGCATTTCAAAACCGTCCCCTTCATCCGCTTTTTCGGCGCCGACATCATCGAAACCGACCGCGGCTACGCCCGGATAGCCATCCCCCTGAAACCCGAGCACGCCAACTCTTATGGCATGGCCCACGGCGGCGTCGTGGCGTCGATCGTCGACATGGCCGCCGGCATTTCGCTGCGGACCCTCAAGGTCCGCGTGGTGACGGTGGAGACGGCGGCGAATTATTTCCTGCCGGCGACCATCGGCGACGTGCTGACGGCCGAAGCCCGCGTTGTGCACGAGGGCGGCAAACTCCTCCACGCCGAAGTGGAGGTCGTGAACGGCGAGGGCACATTGGTCGCCAAGGGGCGGGCGATATTTTACATCACCGGCGAGGATACGGGGGTATATTAGAATAAAAAGAACCGGGACGGGTTACCCCCGCCCGGTTCTTTTTTACGATTCGATGGCCGTTCCTATATTTTGTATTTACTTCTGAGCCGCGGCGGCGGTTTTGACGAGCGCGACCACCAGCTCCGGTATCTTGTAGAGGTCGGCTTCCTTGATGAACTCGTTGGCGGTGTGCACTTTGGACATGCCTGTGCCCAGCACCGCCGACGGCACACCGTAGGCGTTGAAGAAATTGGCGTCGCTGCCACCGCCGGTGGCTTCGAAAACGGGCGTGAGGCCGATGCTTTCCGCCGCCTGGCGGGCCAGCGCGACGACCGGCATGTCGGCGGTCAGCACGTACGGGTCGTAGGCGGTTTTGACGGTGATTTCCGCTTTGGCGCCGTTGGCGGCGGCCACCTGTTCGAAGGTATCGACCATGTGCTTGGTCTGGGCGGCGAGTTTCGCCTTGTTGCGGCTGCGGGCCTCGCAGGCGAGCTCGACGTAGTCGGGCACGATGTTGGTGGCCTGGCCGCCCTTGATGATGCCGACGTTGGCGGTCGTTTCCTCGTCGATGCGGCCCTGCCGCAGCCCGGCCAGGGCTTTGCCGGCCACGACGATGGCGTTGATGCCCTCTTCGGGGGCTACGCCGGCATGGGCGGTTTTGCCGCGGACGATGACCTTGATGCTGTTCTGGCCGGGAGCGGCATTGATTATCCGTCCCGGGGCGCCGCCGGAGTCGAGGACATAGCCGAAGTCGGCCACGAACCGCTCGCGGTCCATGTTTTTGGAGCCGTTGACGCCGCCTTCCTCGGCGACGGTGAAGACCACCTGGATGTCGCCGTGGGCGGTGCCGGTCTCGCGGATGACCCTGAGCGCCTCAAGGATGGCCACCACGCCGGATTTGTCGTCCGAGCCGAGGATGGTGTCGCCGCTTGAGGTGATCACGCCGTCCTTGAGCTGCGGCTTGATGCCGGCGCAGGGTTCGACGCAGTCGAGATGGGCGCTGAACATCACGACCGGCGCGCCGGGAACATTGCCTTTGAGGTAGGCGAGCACGTTGCCGCAGTTGCCGCCGATGCGGCCGCCGACGTCGTCTTCTTCCACCGCGAGGCCCAGCGCGGCCAGCTTGGCCTTGACCACATCGGCCACTTCCCGCTCCGCCCTTGTCGAGCATTTAATTGTGACCAGTTCGTAGAACTCGGCCAGCACTCTTTCCTTATTAACCATTATCTTTGCCTCCCCCGCAACAGTCTGTTCTAATCTTTAGGCGAACACCGCGCCTGTTCCTGCCTTTTTGACCGACCGCAGCCACATAATTTTTCCCGCCGGGGAAAAACTAGCGGCGACGCCGATAACAAGCAAAGGGGCGGGCCGGAATGAACAAAACAGTCGCATTGCAGCACCCTTCGGCCTGGGTGGCCGCAACGCTGGCCGCCAGAGGCTATAAGGTCATCAGCCTGCAGGAAGCCTTGAGTTTCCGCGCCCATGTGGACGCCGTGCTTTACTCCTCCCGCCGGGCGGAAACCGTCCCCGCTTTCCAGAGCAGCCTGGAAAACGCCGATATCAGCGTCGGCCACCGCGGCGAATGGGCTCCGGAGGAAGCCCTGCCTGGCGCTATTATGCTCAACATCACCGGACTGCATCCCGAGCAGGTGGCGGATGAGCTGGAGAGCCGCCTGCGGCACCGCCCCTGGCGCACGTAACTACGGACGTTCAGAAAGCCCCATCTGCGGCGTTGCTCCTCGGATGGCCCGCGCTTGACGTACGCAAACAAGTACGCCGTCGCGGCCCATCCTCCGGTGCGCCTTGCATCTGGGGCTTTCTGAACATCCTATAGCCTTAACTGCCTCTTGGCAACCTCTTGGGTTGCTTTCTTTATTATTCCTTTTTCGGAATCAGCAGGCGGCCGCGGGTGACGGCGCCTTCGCCGAACTTGTCCTTGAGACGGTCGACGGCGACCGATATCTTCAGTTTCTTGTCTTCGTCGACGGCAAACAGGCTGGTCTGGCCGCCGTACACCTGGAGGTTGGACAGCGTCACGCCGAGGAGGCGCACGCCTTCGGTCAGTTCCACGCCCGCCATGATCGCCCGCGCGGTTTCGTAGATGGTGTCGCCGAGCAGGGTCGGCTCGCCGAGGGTGCGGCTGCGGGTAATGGTACGGAAGGAGCCGAAGCGGATTTTGACCGTCACCGTCCGCCCGGCGTAGCCGGACTGCCTCAGCCGGCGGCTGACCTTCTGGCTGAGGGCCAGCAGACAGGTGCCGATTTCGTCCCGGGTGCGCAGGTCTTCGGCGAAGGTTATCTCGTTGCCGAGCGACTTCGGTTCGTGTTCCGGAACCACCGGCCGGTCGTCCTCGCCCCGCGCCAGGCGCCGCATGTCGTCGGCCGCTTGGCCGAAGTGCCTGTGGAGAAGGGCGTCGTCGGCCCCGGCCAGCTGGCCGATGGTGTTTATGCCGATGCCTTTCAGTTGGGCGGTGGTTTTCTCGCCGGCGCCCCACAGGCGGGAGATGGGCATGGCCCGCAGGAAGGCCGCGACTTCCCCCGGCCGCACGACCACCAGACCGTCTGGCTTGCCCCAGTCGGAAGCGAGCTTGGCGAGGAACTTGTTGGGGGCGACGCCGGCCGAGGCGGTCAGGGACAGCTCGTCACTGATCCTCTGTTTGATCGCCGCCGCGATATCCTTGGGGTCGTCATACAGCCATTCCATGCCGGTGACGTCGAGAAAGGCCTCGTCGAGGGACAGCGGTTCGACCAGCGGCGAAAAGGCGGCCAGAATCGCCCTTATCGCCGCCGCCACCCGTTCGTATTTTCCGTGGTTCCCGGGGATAAATACGCCCTGGGGGCAAAGCCGCCGCGCCTCGCTCATCGGCATTGCCGAGTGCACCCCGAAACGGCGCGCTTCGTAGGAAGCGGTGGAAACGACCCCGCGCCGGCCGACGCCGCCGACAATGACCGGGCGGCCGCGGAGGGAGGGATCGTCCCGCTGCTCGACGGCGGCGAAGAAGGCATCCATATCGACGTGAATTATCCAGCGCTGCATGCTCTCACCCGCCACCTGCGGCGCCAAGGCCGCAGATAAAAAAACGCACACCTGTCCTGTGCCGGTCCGGTGTGAATTTATCCTACTATTATATTAGAACACTTGTTCTGGCTTGTAAAGGCAATTATGAAACGAAGTAGTCGTGCCCGCCAAGGGCCGATTTGGGTACCGTCACCGGGTCCAACGCCTGAAAGCGGGTCGTTTCCAGTATCTTGAGTTCGTCGCCGAGCTTGCTAAGTTGGGTGTGGAGCAGCGATTTTGTGTAGCCGAGGTCTTCCAGTCGGGCCGCGGCTTCTTCGAGTTCTTTCATTTTATGTTCGTATTCCTTGTGCAGATCCACGATTTCCAGCCCGCTCCGCACATTCATGACCATGCCCCCGTTCGTCGCACTACTCCGTATAGAATACCCCGCCGGCGGGGAAATATTCCAGCCGGCTGCGACGATCTTAAATGCGGCCCGCGGGCGGCGGAATACCGGCGCCGCTAACGATGGCGCCAGGCCCACCAGTTGGCGATGAGCGCGCCCACGGTCAGGATGGCGAATATCTCCATGAAAGCCTCCCGCATGTCTGACGGAATACGCCCCAGTTACCATATTATCGTGGCAATCGGCGGGAGACTTAACTGTTTCTTTCCCTATTGCCCCGGCCTTGCTGCCCACTGGTATTTTTTGCGCGGCCGGCCGACTTTTCCGTAGCTGCTCGACGCGGTCAGCTCCCTGCGGCCCTGCAGGAACTGGAGGTAGCGGACGATGGTCTGATAGGCGAGACCGGTGCCTTCGGCCACCTCTTCGGCGGCGAACGGCCCGGCGGCGGACCGGCAGAAAGACCGCACCAGCCTGAGGGTGGCCTCGTTGATGCCTTTGTCGTAAAAGGGCGCTGGCGGCGACATTTCCTGCTGCTGCCGCATCTGCATGTGGACCTTGATCCGGGCGGCGAGGTCGGTGATCTTGATGGGCTTGTTGGCGAAGTCGCTCGCCCCCGCGTCCAGGAAGCGGTCGGCGATTTCCTGCCGCTCGTCGACGGTCAGGACGACGATCGGCACGCTGCGGTCCTGGGCGCGGATTATTTCGACCGCCGACAGGCCGTCGAGGCCGGGCATATGGTAATCGATGAGGATGAGGTCGGGCTTCAGGCCGCGGACCTTGGCCACTGCCTGCCGGCCGTCGCTTTCGGTGATGACCTGCCAGCCGTAGGTTTTGCCGATCGCCCCCAGGGTGAAGAGGATGTCCTGGTCGTCGTCGACGGCCAGGATGGTGATCGCTTTGTCAGTCATTGTCCGTTACCTCCGGCAGGGTGATGACGACGCGCGTTCCGTGGCCGTCGCCGCTGTGGATGGCGATCGCGCCGCCGTTGGTCGCGACCGTGTCGCGCACGAAGGGCAGCCCGAACCCCGAGGAATTCTTGGTGGAGAAACCCGGCTCCCAGATGAGCTGCGACTGGTCGGGCGGAATACCCGGCCCGTTGTCGGTTATTTCGATGATCGCCTGGCCGTCCCGGGCGGACACCCGGACGGCGACCCGCCCGTTTTCCCGGCCGACTGCCTCCATGGCATTTTCGAGCAGGTTGACGATCGCCCGCGCCATTTTGATCTTGTTGACCTCAACCGCCGGCAGGGGTTCGACCGATTCGATGCGGAAGCTGCTCAGGCCGCTGAGTTCGGGGACATGGGCGGCGGCGTATTCGACGAGTTCGCGGCCGCTGATGACCTGGCGGGTGTCGTCGCGCAGCATTTCGCTGATCATGCTGCTCATCTTGTCGCTGGCTTCGACGATGCGGCCGGCATACAGGCGGCCCTGGTCGTCGGCGGCCGAGACGGCGAGCACCCCGGCCAGCCCCTGGATGGAGGTGAGCGGCGTTTTCAGATCGTGGACGAGGGACTGCATTTCCCGCAGCGATCTGTTCTCCAGCGTCCTGAGCTTGAGTTCGCTGTCGAGGCGGACCTGTTCGGCGATCTTCAGCTCCTTGGTGTAGACGCTGAGCAGCCGGGCGAGGATGAACGAGTTGGCGGTGCAGATGATGAACAGGGCGATGCCGGTGATGTTGAGTATTTCCTCCGCCTCCAGGAAGGCGGCGATTTTCTTCAGATCGGTGGAAATTTCCCCGCGGCCGAACCAGTAGCCGCTGAGGAGAGGCACGGTGTCCAGCCACTCGACCCCGAACAGCAGCAGGGCGAGGACGGGGATTTTGTGGAGCACTTTGCGGGTCATGCTTTCCATCCTGCTCATGAGGATGATGGCGAGGGTGAGGCTGATGGCCGGGATACCGAAGTCGTAGGCGATGCCGTAGATGAGCTTGATTACCTCGTAGGCGGCCGGAATTACGGCCAGCGGCAGAACGAGGAGGATGCGGGGCGCGCCGCTGCGGAAGGTGCCGATCCCCTGGGCGAGCAGCAGCGTGCCGATGTATAGGGGCAGGGCGCGCATGGTGTTGAGGGCGACCAGCTTCAGGGACGCGCTCAAAAGGGCGCCGCTGCTGCCGTGAACGATGCTGCGCTCCAGCAGGGGAAAGATGCCGAAGCCCTTCACGCTTAATACTGCCGGCGCGAGCAGGCCCAGGAGGACGAGCCCGAGGCCGGTGAGGATGTGGGGATAGTTCAACGCTTTCAAGGCCGGCACGGTCCGCGCCACCACTCTTTCCTGCGCCCGCCGTACCACAGCGCCCAGGCCACGGCCGCCAGCCAGGCGGCTATCGCCAGGCGGGTGGCGGCCGGGACTGTCCGCGCGTACAGCACGTCGCTCGTTCCCGGGGGATTGTCGGCTTTGATGCCGTGGGCGGCCGCCAGCCGGCCGAGATTGAGGAAGTGAATGACCGGCCGGTTGTTGTCCACGAAGGGGGCCGCCAGCCCGTCGGCGACGAGCCGCTGGGGCTTATAGCCGGCGGTGAGGGCACTCCTGAGGGGCGTGTCGTGCCCCTGGCGGCCGAAGATGACATGGCTGCCGCCGACATTCACGAGGGCGACGGGCAGTTGTCCGTCGCGCCGGTAGGCAGCCAACCGGCGCGCGACCGCTTCATCGAGATCGGCGGACCGCATTTCGGCGACGCCCGTTCTTTGGATGGCGGCCCTGGCGGCGGCCACGCCCTCGGGCGTCAGGCCGCCGCCAATATCGCCGACGCCGCCGACCGACGCGGCGGCCGACCGCCACGGCCACAGTCCGCTGCCGACGAGCGTCTGCTCGATGTCCAGCCAGGTGTAGCCTGGATCGCTGGCTCCCCAGGTGGAGGCGCCGACCGAGCTTGTTATCACCGGTTCGGCGCCGACGGCCTGAATGGCGGCCAGGACGGCGATGTTGAGCGCCGGGAAGGAGCCCGAGAAGTTGACGGCCACCCGGTCGCCCGGACCGACGCCGGCGGCCAGCAGATAACGGACGGCGAGGGCGGCGAAGTCGGGGTGGCGGGACAGTTTTTTGGCAGCCAGGGGACCGAGGGTGGTGGTTATTTCCGTGTATTCCGGGCCGATAAGCCGGTCGCCGACGGCCGCCTGGGCCCTGACGGCGGTGGCGACGGCGGCGGCCATGGCGGGATAGGCGGCGTCAGGCTCGCGCCGGACCGTCCCCTGGGCGGCGACGAGCAGCAGGATGCTGGCGAGCGCCAGCAAGGCGAAACGCGCGCGGCTCACCATAACAGTCCCTCCCCGGCCAGAGCGGCGAGCGCGGTCAGCGCCACCGCGAGCGCCAGGGCGAGGAGCGTGGGCAATATCCCCTGGCGGGCGAAGTCGCGGGCGATCAGCCCGGGCACGAGGTAGCCGATGACCAGCAGGCCCCAGTCGAGGTAGGCGCCGCCGCGGGTGAGCAGCATCGCCCCCTGGCCGACGAGCATGCCGACGAGGATATAGACGGCGAACTGGCGCCGGCCGTAGAGGAGGAGGCGCCGTTCCAGCAGCCGGCCGGTGGCCAGCGTGACGAGGGCGGCGGCGGCCGTGCCGGCGAGCCACACGGGATGGCCGATGAATAGCGCCAGGTAGCCGGCGACGACGATGCCGCCGGGGGAAAATCCGGTCAGTTCGGCGGTGAGGAGCGAGACGACGATGCCGATGAAGAGTAGGTGCATATCAGTTATCCACTCCTGACGGCCGGCAATCGATGAGGCCTTCCAGCCCCTGGACATTGCCGGCGGCGAAGACGGTCAGACGGTCGCCGGCCGCCGCCGTGGCGGCGAGGTCGGCCGGGACGGCGGGGCGGGGTATTACGGTTATGGCGGCGGCGGCGATTCCCTGGCTGATGAGCTGGCGCCTGGCGAATTCGCCGTCGCCGGTGACGAGGTACGGGCCGCGGTGCAGCCCGGCGAGCATCTGGGCGAGCCGGACGGTGCGGTATTTGCGGTCCGGGCGGCAGTTGAGCAGGATGACGGAGACCCGGCCGGCGGCGTACCGCTGCCAGAGGATGCTGGTGGATTCGGGGTCGTTGGCGGCCAAAGCGTTGATGAGCGTGACCGTCCGGCCGGCGGCCGGGTATTCGCCGACGGTGACGTTGCCGGGGTCGGGGCTGGCGGCCCGCATGCCGCGCAGGGCGGTGTCCCGGTCGACGCCGGCCTGCGCGCAGACCGCGAGGGCGAGGGCGACATTTTCGGCGAAGACTTCGTAGGGAAAGGCGGCGAGGGCTTCCGGCGCGAGGTCGTCCGGCCCGGCCAGGCACACCGGCCCGGCGGGGGCTGCGCCGGCCGCGGCCAGGGCGGCATGGGCGGCGGGGGTGATGACGAGCGTGCCGCTGCGGGGAATGGCGCCGGCCAGTGCCCGGGCGACGCCCTGACCTTCGCCCATTACCTCCTCGTGGTCGGGTCGGATGGTGGTGATTACGCCGATGTGCGCCCTGACGAGCTTGTCCTCGGCGAAGGACTGCATATCCGGCCTCACCGCCATGCATTCGACGACGATGGCGTCGGCGCCCATAGCGGCGGCGCGGGCGACAAAGGGAATGAGTTCGCGGATGTTGGCCGGGCCGCGCCGGACGAGGGGCCGTTCGCCGCCGTCGGGGAGGATGACCCGCGCCGCCGAGCCGGTCGTCTTGGCCACGACGGTGCGGCCTCCCGCCCGCAGGCCGGCGGCGATCAGGCGGGTGACCGACGATTTGCCGCGCGTGCCGTTGACGTGGATGCGCAGCGGAATGCGAGCCAGAGCCCGGTCGTGGCGGCGGCGCTCGGCGGCGTAATAGGCGGCGAGGAGGAGAAAAACGGCGAGGGCGAACAGAAACCCGCCGGCGTGAGCGGTCACTCCGCGACCACTCCTTCCCGGCCGAGGAGGAAACGGACGATTGCGACGTGCTGGGCGGCGCGTTCCTCGATCGCCTGCTCGCCGCTGGTTTCGACGGTGAAGGCGGCCAGGCCGAGGGTGTTGCCGGCGTAATAGGCGGCGCTGCCGGGGATGGGATGGGCGCCGAAGGTGAACTTTTTGACCGGCTCGGCAATGAGGCCGTTGACATGGTCGATGGCCGCCAGCGCCAGGTCGGCGCTGCGGTCGTTGGCGGCAAACAGGAGCATCTGGCCGAGCGAGGTATGGTCGAGGCGGTGGAAGGTGCGGGCCTCGTGGAGGTCGATGACCAGGGTGACGCCGTATTGCCTGACAAGCGCCTCGACGGCGGCGGCGATTTGCTCGGCCGGCGTGCCGTCGGGGCGTCCTGGGTAGGCGCGGTTGATGTCGCCGATCTCCGGCAGGGTGCGGAGGTGCGCGGCCAGGGCCAGCTTGTTCAGCCGCGGGATGACGATGAGGGTACCCCGGCTGGCGGCAAGCTGGGCTATTTTTTCGGCCGCCAGCGCCCCGGCCGGCTCGTTGCCGTGCGCGCCGCCTGTCACGAGGGCGGCGGGGCCGGCGGCGCCGCGGCTGACGAAGACCTCGGTGGCATAGGGCGTGCCCGGCAGGAGGACGCTTTGCTCCGCCGCTGCGGCTACCGCGGGCGAAGCGAGCAGGAGGAGCACCAGTACGATTGACGATATGCGCATAATCACACCTCTAAGAAAAACTTCCCCGTTTTCTTCCATTTCCCTGCCGGCACCACCAAACGGCACGAGGGAGGAGCCTTAGCTCCCCCCTCGCCGGATGGTGCCGGTTTTAGTAGCCGAATGCCTGGCCGAGGCGGCGGTTGTCGGCCGCGCCGTGCAGGCTGCCGTCAGGCAGGATCATGATGCCCTGGGCCCCGCCGAAGTACGGGGAGCGCTCCGGCCGCAGGTTGACTTTGTGGCCCCAGCCGATGAGTTCGTTGACGGTGGCCTCGTCGATGGGATTTTCGAGCTGAGCGACGGCGGCGTTGGGGTTATGCATCCGCGGGTCGGTGATGGCGGATTGCAGATCCATCTTGAAGTCGACGACATTCATGATGATCTGGGCGACGGTGGTGATGATGCGCGGACCGCCCGGCGTGCCGAGGGTCATGAACGGTTTGCCGTCTTTGAGGACGATGGTGGGAGTGATGCTGCTGAGCGGCCGTTTGCCGGGCTGCGGCGCATTGACCGAAGCGGGGTTATTCGTGACGAAGTCGTCCATTTCGTCGTTCATGAGAATGCCGGTGCCGTCGGGAACGACGCAGGCGCCAAGGAAATCGTTGATCGTCTGGGTTACGGTGATCATGTTGCCGTCCTTGTCGATGACCGAGAAGGAGGTGGTGCTGCCGGCGGAATATTTGGCGGGATCGCCGGGCTTGATGCCGTTGTTGGCGGTGTCGGGGCTGATGCCTGCGGCCCGCTCGGCGGCGTATTCCTTGTTGACCAGGCCGGCCATCGGCACGTTGACGAAATCGGTGTCGGCCATGTAGCGGGCGCGGTCGGCGTAGGCCAGCTTCTGGGCTTCGATGAAGGTATGGTGGAAGGCGGTCGAGGTGCGGCCCATTTGGGCCACGTCGAATTTTTCCATTATATTGAGGATGTTGGCGAGGGTGAGGCCGCCGGAGGACGGCGGCGGCGAGGTTACGAGCGTGTAGCCGCGGTAGGTGGTGGTGACGGGCTCGCGCAATTTGGCCTTGTAGTTGGCCAGGTCGGCCTTGGTGATCCAGCCGTTGGCGTTTTTCTCGTAGTAGGCCGCGAGCTGGTCGGCGATTTCGCCTTTGTAGAAGACGTCGGCGCCGCCGGCGGCGACTTTCTTGAGCGATGCGGTCAGTTCGGTGTTTTTGAGGACATCGCCCGGCTGGAGGGGGATGCCGTCCTTGAAGTAGACCTTATGGAACCAGTCGCGCGACGGCGAGTATTTTTCCAGGCGGTTCATTTCGTCGCCGATTATGCCGGACAGGTTCTTGGAAACCGGCAGGCCGGCTTCGGCCTGGGCGATGGCCGGGGCCATGAGGTCGGCCCATTTCTGGGTGGCGAATTTCTGGTGAATCATTTCCATGCCCCGCAGCATGCCGGGCACGCCGGATGCATAGTAGCCGGTGACGGTGGCGTTGTCTTTGACCTTGCCGTTTTCGTCAAGGGCGTACATGTCCGGGGCCGCTTGGGCGGGGGCCATTTCGCGGTAGTCGATCATGTAGGTCTTTTTCTCTTTGGCCACATAGATGATGGCGAAACCGCCGCCGCCCATGCCGGAAGCGTTCGGCTCCACGACGTTGAGCATGAAGGCGGTGGCGAGGGCGGCGTCGAAGGCGTTGCCGCCTTGCTTGAGCACTTCCACCCCGGCCTGGGCGGCCAGCGGGTGAGCCGCGGCCACGACGCCGTTCTTGGCGATGACGTCGCGTTTGTCGGCGGCATACGCGGGGACGAAGTTGCCAACGATGCCGACGGCGAAAACGAAAATCATCAGCCACGCAAGAATGTTGAATTTTTTACCCTTCATTTACAATAACCTCCCTCGTTGTTTTATAAAAAGGCGCCTATGCCTTTCCTGACGATTTCGCCGTACGAGGGGACGCCGGTGATGACGACCGTCTGGCGCGGCTCCTTCTCGAAGGCGTCGCGTACGAGGACCATGGTGGCCGCGACGTGGCGGGCCACCCGCAGGCTGAGGGGCTGGCCGTTCTTGTCGTAGGGGATGAACAGCCGGCCGAGTTTGGCGGCCCGTTCATACATCGGGTCTTTGCCGGTGAGGACGAGCGCTTCGTTGGTGGCGCCCCGCAGGCGGCCCTGGGCGGGATTGCCTGTTTCCATCAGCACGGCCATCGTGGCGGTGGCGTCGCCCCATTCGCGGTGCGACAGACCGCGCAGCGTCTTGGGAGAGGGTTCGAGGCCGATCTTGATTTTTTCCATCTCCAGGTCAAGGGCGGCGGTCGCCGCCACATCCATCGCCCGGTCATGGAAGACGAGGGCGTTGATAACGGGATACTCCGGCGAGGCTTCGTGGAGGTCGATGGACAGGCCCACCTGCTCCTGCCTGATCAGTTGGACAATGCCGTAGGCGACCTGTTCGGTCAGCGTGCCGTCGGGGCGCCCCGGGTAGGCCCGGTTGAGGTTGCGGGTTTCGCTGCCGGACAGCTTCTGCCCCGAGGAGGCGTGCACGTAGATGTCGGGGTCGGGCCACTGGTGGACGGGGTTGGTCGCCCGCGACCCGTAGCGGAAGGAGCGCTCGCCGTTCGCGGTGGCGATGGCGATCCGCTGGGGCGACCCTTCGGAATAGTCGTTGTGGGTGAAGCCGCTGGCGTTGGCCTGGGGGATGACGAACAGCTTGCCCTTGGTGAGCCGGGCTTTTTCCACCATCAGGATGGCGCTGATATAGCCGGACGGCTCGTTGGGGTGGGTGCCGCCGACGAGCAGCACGGCGCCGCCTGGCTTACCGCTGTCGAGGACGTATACGGCCGTGTCGCCGGGGGTGTTTTTCAGGCCGGGGAAATAATCGCTCAGCATTTTGACGGCGGTGACGCCCGGGCCTTTATTGATGGTGTCGGGGGTGTGCATGGCGGCAAAATGGGGCGTTACCGCGATTATTACGGCGACGGCGACCGCCAGCAGGGCAAGGGCCGTTTTCTTCGTTCCGGTCATGGCTTCCCCTCCCCTATACGAGCATGAAGGCCCGCAGCACGAGGGGGATGACGACCAGGGCGGCGGTGGCCTGCGCTTTGAGTTCCTTCTGGGAGAACAGCTCCCAGATTACCAGGACGGCTACGAAAATGACGATGAGCCGGTAGACGACGGTTATCATCGCTATCCCTCCTACAGAACGAGCTTGCCGATCGGGTTGGCGTAGACGATCATCAGGACACCGATGACGATGGCGACGACCGAGGGCAGGATCAGCGGCCTGACGATCTTGAGGTAGTTGCTCTCGCCCACGACCTGGGCGGCGATGACCGCCGTAAGCGCGACCGGCGGCGTGAAGCTGCCCATGGCGGCAATGAGTGACAGCGCCGTGGCGGTCACGATGAGGTTCTGGCTGAGGAAGGCGAGGATGAAGGGCACTCCGAGGATGCTGGCGGCGCCGAAGACCGAGATGCCGCCGAACAGGGGCAGGGTGACGGCGATGCTGCCGAGAAGCAGATAGGACGGCAGGCTGAGGCTGCTGACGGCGATATAGCCCCTGACGCCGGTCAGGGTGATGATCTGCAGCAGCATGCCGACGCCCATGAGGATGCCGATAACGGGGAGAATTTCCCGCACGCCTTCGCGGGCGGCCTGGAGGAAGGCGAACTTCCGGCCGACGAGCAGGCCGGCGAGGCTGGCGATAAGGAAGGCGAGCGGCATGCGCGGGTCGGGAAAAATCCCCGGCAGAACCTTGGGGCCGACCATGAGGACGATGAGGACGGCCAGCGGCAGATAGAGCGTATAGCCGCGGCCGGCGCCGGCGTCGCCGAGCTTGTCGACGACCGCGGCCAGGTTGGCCTTCCGGGCATAGCGGTAGCCGAGGTAGATGGTCGTCAAAATGGCCAGCGGCACGGTGACGAGCAGGAGAATGAGGTCGAAGCCGACGTACGGCATGTCGATGCCGCCGCCGATGATCATGACGACGATGTTGACCGGCGGGGCAATCATGCCATACACCGAGGCCATGGCGATTATCGCCCCGGCGATATGCCGCGGCATATCCATCCCCAGCAGGACCGGGGCGAGCAGCACGCCGGTGCTGAGCACCGAGGCGGTGCACGAGCCGGTTATGGCGCCGGGGAACATGATGATGAGCGTCAGCACGGTGAGCATGGCCAGCGGCGATTTCCCGAACCTGGCGGTAAGGTCGCGCGTCAGTTGTTCGAGCAGGCCGTTGCGCTCGATTATTTTCATGAAGATCATCGCCGTGGCCAGCACGAGCGAGACGTCGAAATAACCGAACATGCCCTCGACGAGATGCCGGAGGGGCAGGCCGTGCCCGGCCGCGGCGGCCAAAGCGACGCTGGTGGCGGCCAGGGAAAGGCCGACCGGCAGCTTCAGCCAGAGAACGCAGAGGAGAAAAACGGCCAGCATGACGGCTAAGAGCATAAGTTCCGACATAGAACAACCCCCATCAATATCCCGAAACGGGCGCGGTTATTTGAAAGCGGCTTTCAGGTAACCGCCGGCTTCGCCGACCGAACCGGGATAATCGACGGGAATGCTGTCGCCGGCGATCTGACCGAAGAGGTTATCCATGTTGCCTTCGGCGACGACGATCATGTAATCCGCCTTGGGAGCGGAGACGCGCACGAAGCGGTCGGTGAGGTCGCCGCGCCGCGCTTCGCCGCCGACGTGCATGACGATTACGGCTACGCCGCTGCTTTTGGCGGCGTCGATCAGGGCCTGGGCGCGCTGTTCCTCCTGGTCGAGATTGATGCCCGCGGCGCCCAGCCCCTTGGAGCTGCCGCCGACGACGAGAGCGACGGTTTTGTAGCCCGACAGGGCATCGGCGCCGGCCACGGAGTCGTAGGTAAAGTTAAGGCCCGCACGCTGGGCGAGAATCCGCACCATCTGGCCGTCGGCGCTCTGGCCGACGCTGGTGATGAGCAGCGGCTGCTCGAACTGGGCGCCCGTCAGCCCCGCGCCCAGGGCGATGCCGGAGAAGGCGAAGGCGGCGGCAAACACGAGGCAAAGCACTGTCATGGTCAACAATCTGATTTTCATAGCTGCATCCTCCTTTAGAGAAAAAAAGATGTTCGTGGTTACTTTTTGCTATAAATAAAAAAATACCTATTTTTTCTCATTTTTATCTTTTCGGTATACAATATCCATCACCCGCCGCCGCATGGCCCGTCCCGGCCATCCTCCGCAAAAAACAAAGCTGCCTTGACTCAAGGCAGCAGAAAGAGCGGCTATGGCGTGACCTGTCAATAATCCTGGGCGAGCGGCGGGTCGACCTTAAGGATGTACATGTCGATTTTCCCGTCGGCGTTCTTGCGCAGCACCAGTCGTCCGCGCACAGCCCATTGCTCGGTATCGAAATAAATCTTGTTGTCGTTGGTGTCCCAACGCACCGCGTTGCCTGCCTTGAAATCACCGACGTTCATAGCGCCTACCTCCATCACCCCTCTTTGAGGGTAATGGAACAAATTGGCTATTAAAAAGGAATATTCCTGCATACTTTTGTCGTATTTTGCTAGGACGCTGGTCCTATTTTGCCGGCCTTGCCGCTGGGCGGCAAAAGTGGTATTCTGGTTGCAAACACAGCCAACGGAGGAACCGTGATTTGGAAACCGCCATACTCGAAAGCCTTTACCACTGGTTCGGAGATTATGTGCAAACCTTTTACAGCGACGATGCCGAGATTCAGCCCAAGGTGCTTGAAAAAGAAAAACACAGCCTTATCGTCGCCGGGCTCAACCGCGACCTGGCCCGGAGCCTCGGGCTCGACGCCGCGGAGACGCAGCTGGCGGAAGCGATCGGTTTGTGCCACGATGTCGGCCGCTTCCGGCAGGTGACCGTTTACCGCACCTTCCGCGACCGGGATTCGGTCGACCATGGCCGCCTGGGGGTCGAGGAGCTGCTGGCCGCCGGCATCGACGGCCGCCTGGAGCCGCGCGACTGGGAGGCGCTCGCTTTTGCCGTCCGCTGGCACAACGCCGCCGCTGTGCCCGGCCAGCCGGACGCCCGCCTCGCCCTTCACAGCAAGCTGATCCGCGACACGGACAAACTCGACATCTGCCGGGTGCTGCCGCCCTCCCCGCCGGCCGAT
Organism: Selenomonadales bacterium; assembly: GCA_029976065.1. Classification (GTDB taxonomy): domain Bacteria; phylum Bacillota; class Negativicutes; order Sporomusales; family UBA7701; genus Anaeroselena. Next base: position 32,109 of record JARKNV010000022.1, on the reverse strand, counting down.
GGCTGCTCGCCCGGGCTGGAGAACGAATTTCTCGCCGGCAATTTGCTCTATTACGAGGACATCAAAACAACCGACGACCGCAAGCTGGTGATGCTAAGCTGGCTGTTTGACGTGAATTTCCCCTGGACGATCCGGGAACTGGCGGCCCGCGGCCACATCGACCGCCTGCTCGACGCCCTGCCGCCCTCGGCGGCCCTGCCGGCGATCAGGCGCAAGGTCGCCCTGTTCCTCGCCGAAAACGCCTCCCGTCAGGACTAAGCCAAAAAGGATTTATCGGCCGGAGGGCGAAATAAGCAAAAAATTGTCGTGAAAACAGGGGGCGCCATGCTTACCAAGGTAACCGCCGCAATTCTCGTCCGCGACGACGCCATCTTCATCGCCAAACGGGGGCCGGAAGGAAGGTTCGCCCACCGCTGGGAGTTTCCCGGCGGTAAGATCGAGCCCGGGGAGAGCCCGGAAGAATGCCTGGCCAGGGAGATGGCGGAGGAGTTCGCCATCGATGTCAGCGTCGGCGAGTTTTTCACCGAAAGCCTTCACACCTTTACCGGAGGCCAGATTCTTGTCCTCGCTTATTTCTGCCGCTGGGCCGGCGGCGATATCCTGCCGGTGGAGCATGAGGAGTACCGTTGGGTCGCCGCGTCCGAGCTGGGAGGATACGATTTCGCCCCCGCCGACGCGCCGATCGCCGCCAGGCTGATGAGCGAGTTCCCCGGTGCAATTAACGCTACGGAGAAGTGATTGTCCCATGCATATCCCCAGGGGCGACAAGCCCGCCATTGCCAGGCTGCTGGTGGAGCGGGGCGATCCCCACGTCAGGGGCGCCTGCCTGACCCTGGAGCCCGGCAAGGTAATTCTTGGCCGGGGCACGGCCTCGTCCAGCCCCGATATAGCGTTTTCAAGCCTGCTCGTATCGCGCCGCCACTGCTGCCTGGAGCTGCGGGACGGCCGGTGGACGGTCCGCGATCTCGGCAGCCGCCACGGGACGACGGTAAACGGCCGTCCCCTGCCCCAGGACCCAGCCCCGCTCGCCTCCGGGGACAGGATCGGCCTGGCGGCGGATGTGGTCGCGCTCCGTTTCGCGCTCGCCGCCGAGTTCGAGCAAACGCTCCCGTTCGGCGACACCCAGCCGGTCAACGAGCCGTCCCGGGCGCCGCAAGGGCCGCCGGTGGCCGTCGACCTGGCGCGGAGAACACTGTTCGTGGATGAGGCGGAGGTGCCGCTGTCGGTCAAGGAATGGCGCCTGCTCGCACTGCTCTACGGCCACCGCGACAAGCTCGTCCCTTACGCGGCCATCCGGCCGGCGGTATGGAGCGAACGTCCTCTCCTGGGCGGCGCGCCCGATGTCGGTCTTGACGAATTGAGCCTGCTCGTATACCGCCTGCGGAAGAAGCTTGGCGCTCACGGCCATATTCTCGTAACCCGCCGCGGACAAGGCTGCATACTGAGGCTATAGCGGGCGCTGCTGCCGATCCGGCGGCCGCGCCGTCATTTTGTAAGGAAACTGTAAGCCGGCTGCTATTTTTTCCTCCCCGGCCGGTGGTTAAAATAGAAAAGGAACGGAAATCAAGGGAGGAAAAACGGATGAAAAAAGTCTTGCTGTCAATGCTGTGCACGGCGGCGCTCCTGTTGGCGCCGCTGACCGGGGAAGCCGCGCCGGCGGTGGAGGTCAGGGACGACTGGGAAGCGTATTTCCAGGGTTATGCGGGAACAATCGTCCTCTATGACCAAGCGAACGAGAGGTATCTGATCTACAACGAGCCGCAAAGCCGCAAGCGGTTGTCGCCGTGTTCGACTTTCAAGATATACAACTCGCTGATCGGTCTGGAAACCGGCGTGCTGGCCGACGAGGACGTGTACACGCTTATTAAGTGGGACGGCACGGAGCGCACCTTCCCGAACTGGAACCGCGACCACACGCTGGCGTCCGCCACCCGCGAGTCGGTGGTCTGGTACTTCCAGGATCTCGCCTCGCGGATCGGCGCTGAACGGATGCAGGAGCAGCTCGACAAGCTCGGCTACGGCAACCGGGATATCTCCGGCGGCCTGACGACCTTCTGGCTGCAGTCGTCGCTGCAGATTTCGGCGGTGGAGCAGGTCGAACTGCTCGCCCGGCTTTATTCCGGCCGGCTGCCGTTCGCGGCGAGGAACGCGGCGATCGTGAAAAGAAACATTACTTTGTCCGGCGGCAACGGGACGACCTTCATGGGGAAAACCGGCTCGGGCTTCGCCGACGGCCGCTGGCTGCTGGGCTGGTTCGTCGGCTGTGTGGAAAAAGGGGACAGCCGCTATATTTTCGCCGTGAACATCGAGGCGCCGGACGGCGCGAGCGGCGGCGCGGCGAAAAAAATAACCGCAGCCATCCTCAAAGACCTCGACATCCTTCCGCAATAACGGGACAGAAAAAGCTTCCGGCGCGTCCGGAAGCTTTTTTAATGGCTGTTATTCGGTCTGATATGTATTGGTGGCTACGTTGTAGGTCAGCATGTCGGTCGTTATCTGCTGGCCGTTGTCGTCGATCTGGACGTTGTTGCGAAAGACGCCCTGCTTCGTCTGCCAGTTGAAATCCGCTTCGTCGGCGGTTATGTATACGCCGCCCCGCCTGAAGGTCACGCCGCCCTTGATCGCGGCGCTGTTCTGCGGCCCGTTGACATATACGTTGTCGCCGGTAAAATAGATGTCGTCCTGCGTGAGGGTGATGCCGCCCTCGCCCCAAACCTCGAGGCTAAGGACCTTGACCCTGGCTTCGCCGGCGGTTATCAGGCGGTTGTTGACCTCGACGGAAACGTTGCCTTTCAGCACATACATGCCGCGGGCGAAGTCGAACGAGGTATTGTCGGCCTTGATCACCGGCTTGGCGGCGTGGGCCGTGGCGGCGATGCCCAGGCACAGGACCGCGGCGACAAGAAACACTATCAGTTTTCTGCTCATAATTTCTCCTTTTGGGGCGGATCGCCAGTATTCATCTGTTAATTTTCCTTTTTTGTCGGCATTTTCCTCTATGAATTATCTGGAAAACGCCGCGGCTGCCGCCCCCTCAGCAGCTTATCATCGCCGTGGCCAGCCCGCCCTTGCCCGTTTCCCTGAACTTCGGCTGCATCGCCCGCCCTGTTTCCAGCATGACGGCGATGACCCTGTCCAGATCCTCCCAATGGCGGGCGGTTATTTCGTTTTTGGCGATCAGCCAGGCGTTGTAGGCTTTCACCGCCCCGAAGGCGTTGCGTTCGATGCAGGGCAGCAGGACAAAGCCGCCGACCGGGTCGCACGTCATGCCCAGATGGTGCTCAAGGGCGATGGTAGCCGCGATTTCGGTGACGTCGAGCGGCGCGCCGGCGGCATGGGCGAGCATGGCGGCCGCCATGGCCGCGGCGACGCCGATCTCTCCCTGGCAGCCCACCTCAGCTCCGGCCACGCTGGCGTTGTTTTTGCAGAGGAAGCCGACCAGGCCGGCGGCCAGCAGCCCTCTGCGCATCGCATCGCGGGTGAATTTCAGGTGGTTTTTCATCAGATAGACGATCGCCGGCATGGTGCCGGCCGAACCCAGCGTCGGCGCGGTTACGGCCAGGCGTCCGGCGGCGTTGCCCTCGGATACGGCCAAAGCGTAGCTGCTGAGCTGGCCCATGAAGCGCTCGTCCGCGCCCGCCGCCTTCGACCGCTCGTAAATCTGTTTTGCTTTGCGGTAAAATTCGAACGGCGCCGGCAGGAGGCCGTCCTCGCTCAGTCCGAGGCGCACCCCCTCTTCCATCGTCGTCAGCACCATGTCGAGGTGGGTGTATATCTCACGCTCGCTCACCCTGCGGATGGCCTTTTCGTTGGCAAGCATTATCTCGTCGAGGCTTTTGCCGCTGGCGCCGACAATTTCCCGGAAGCCGGCCATGCTCCCGTAGGGGTAGGCCGGTTCGCCCCTGTCGTCGGCCGGCTGGCCCTTCCAGGCGAAGAAACCGCCGCCGGTCGAATAATATTCCCGCTCGCAGATGACGGCTCCGTCGGCGGCCAGCAGCCACATGATCATCGTGTTGGCGTACGGGTAATCGTGCTCGTGCTTGTCCCAGATGATGGTCGCGCCGCTCAGCTCGAAGCCGACGCCCCGGATGGCGACGGCATACTTCCGCGCCGGGTCCGCCAGCTCGTCCATCAGCCTGGTGTCGCACGTCTCGGGCTGCTGCCCCATGAGGCCGGCGAGAATGGCGCGGTCGGTGCGGTGCCCCCTGCCGGTGGCGCTGAGACTGCCGAACAGGCGGGCTTCGATTTTCGCCCCCCGGCGGAGGTCTTCATCGGGAAGGCCGGCCAGCACCGTCCAAAAGTTGTTGGCGATCCTGAGCGGGGCGATGGTGTGGGAACTGGACGGGCCGGGACCGACTTTGAACAGGTCGGTCAGCGCCGTACGGATGACGCCGGCGGGCGGGCCCTGATAGCATTTTTCCGGGGGGAAGCCGGGAAAAGCGGCGGCAGGTATGCCTCTCGCAGTGGCAGGCTGCAAGTCGACGGCCATCCCGCCGGCCAGAGCCGACATCAAGGCCAGCTTCAGGAAATCGCGCCGTTCCATGCAATCATCTCCTTATTGCGCCGATAGCGGTCGAATACATGGGGTTTTCCTTCGCTATTTCCCGTCATTTTCCTCCCCGGCATTTCCGGCTAACCGGCATTAGAAAACTTGTCTTCGCCAAGCCTTTCGGCGCAAGCGAAGACATCGTTACACTTATGCCTATCAGCATTTCTGCTAGCCTGGAGCTTTATGGGTGGCGCAGTTCGAGGTTCAAGACTATTCTTTGGGGCCTCCTGGTGCTTAAGATTCCATCCGGCGTTTGTTTTATGGCTGGCGGCCGGTCGTCGCGCCACTGTCACCCTGCGGATTTTGGCCCTCTGTCGCTAATTGATATTTACTTTATATATCGTTTTATAAACCCACACCGCATTGATCAGCAGCAACGTCCCGGTAAGGTATAGCATGTATTGAATCCCGAGCGCGGCTGCTAATTGCCCGCCGATTACCCCACCGCAAAACATACCGAAAAATTGTGCGGACTGATTAAAGCCATAGGTCCGGCCAGCAACTGAATCAGGCGTAGTTCGTTTGATTAAGCTGTTAATGGAGGGCAACAACCCGGCCGTGGCTAATCCCAACAAAAAGCGCATGCATCCCAGCTGCCAGGGACTATTGACAAGGGCTTGCGGAATGAATGTTAAGCCGGCAACAATCAGCGCCCCCAACAGTACTTTATGTGGTCCGATCCGGTCCGAGATTTTTCCTAATCGGAGGGCGGAAAGGATGCTCGCAAGTCCCGAAGCAGCAAAAACGGCACCGGAAATCAGGGCAATATGCTCCTTGCTGGCTGATAACTGTGCAACGTAGACGGTAATGATCGGTTGCACCGACATAAGCGCCAGTTGTATTACTAGCGTGGTAATGAACAAGCAGACCGTCACCTTGCGATTTGGCAGGGCCCGCCAAAATTCACGATTACTAAGGGGGCGGTGGATTACGGCGACTTTTTGTTCTTTTACGAATACGCATGATGCGACAAAGGCGACGAAACAAAGAATACCGATGACGAGAAAATCTTCACGGAACCCAACTACTTCCGTCAAATAACCGCCAAATAAAGGTCCCATCAATGTTCCGCCGACTTGCCCACTGAAAAGAACGCCTAAAGCCCAACCTGATCGTTCTTTAGGAGTTTGTGTCGCAACTAGCGTAATTACCGCTGATTGGTACCCCGAAAGAGCTCCCTGGATTAAACGCAAGCCCGTCAATTGATACACGTTATTTACAAACCCCATGCAGGTTATGATAATCGCTGTCCAAAGACTTGCTCGTAAAATCATCGGTTTGCGGCCATATTTGTCGGCAAAATTGCCCCAGATCGGCGAAAAGACTGCTAAACTAATAAAATTGGCGCCAAAGGCAATGCCGGACCATCTGGCAATGGCTGCCGGGTTGTGAATACCGAGGTGTTCAATATAAAGCGGCAAAATCGGCGCCATCTGGCTCATTCCGGAGGATACTATGAACACCCCGAACCAGCATACCCAGAGATTTTTCTTCCAGATTTCCATAATTCACCTTGATGAGCTCAAATTTCCCAATAATCCCGATTATTAAACGGTTTGGCGCCTGCTCTAAGTTGCCTATTCGAAGAAAGCTCAATCAACTGTTAACAATAGATGCCCTTACAATAGAATTTTTTTAAGGAAAAGCAGCATGTCATCAACACGCTGTTCGGAACACCACAAATTGATCGCCACAATGCCACCTGGTGATGCGAGCGGTAGGCGGAAAGAATATTTCAGGCTTGCTCCGTTTCTTCATGTCCCAGAATGCGGAAATTATCAGCAATAAAACAATATAGCAAGCAGCCTATCGCCGTAAAACCGACACTGGTGGCGAACTCCCATACTGTCGGAAAATAACCGGTTGCCGCCTTGCCGGCCATGCCCACCAACGAGACATCCACTCGGTTTAGAACAACGCCCGCGCTGACCAGCATTCCGTATATGAAAAGCCCCTGATACGATTTTGTCAGCTTCGTAAAAATCATGATAACCGGAATGATTATGCCGATAACCATCTCGGCCAGAAACAGATTTCCTTCCAGACTGCCCTGGAACAGCAACGGCAAATTTCCCCTGTCTATCATATCATACATTTTAAACGCAAAATAAACAATCATCATGCCGCCGCCGATTTGCCCCAGCCCGCGCAGTACTTTAAGAGGAACCTTGTGCTGGTAGGCGCGCCCGGCTAAAGTCGACTCGACGCAGATCATCGCCGGTCCGACAAAGAAGGACGACATGAAGAAAAACGCCGGCAGGAAAGGCGACCACCAAAGAGGGTGCAGCTTATTGACGGCGATCAGATATAAGCCGCCCAGGGAAGACTGATGGAGCGTTGGGAAGATAATACCAGTCACAATCAATACAGGCATTATTTTCTTAAAAAAGGAATGCCATTTGACGCCCACCCGCTCGGTGAAAATTTCGCCGAACTCAAGCAGTTGGATGGTCGTATACGCGGAAATGCAGAGAAATACTTCAAACAGTACGGAGGAATAGCCCCAAGAAACAAACGGCCGCCAGAAGTTAAACCATTGACCGATATCGACGCCCAAACCTGCCAGCACCAGAAGATAGCCGATAAGCGAGGTCAGCATCGCGCTACGGGAAATCGGCAGGTACCTGTCCTGATGCAGAACATGCACGATAAGCGCGGTGAAATAGCCGCCGCCGGCCAGGGCGACACCGATGAGCACATCAAAGGTAATCCAAAGTCCCCACGGCCAGTCATCATTCAGATTCGTCACCAGGCCGAAGCCCGTAAGAAAGCGCACCAAAATCACGCCAATGCCCAATAGGGCCAGCGCAAGCATAACCAACCGCGCCGGAGATATGGCAAACTTCCATCCCAATATATCCCACGTTTTATTCATCCCTATCAGCTCCTTACAGCGTGTGATCCGCACCTTTTTCGGTTTGTCCGTCTTCCCGGTCTCTCGCCTGCGCCATCTCGTTTCGGCGCCTGGTATAAAGGTACATCCCGCTTAAGAGCAAGCCCCAGCCCGCGGCAACAAACGGCGTGTATTTCAGGAAGCCGTCGTGCGTGAACTCGGGCAACGGTTTGGTAGTAAGCCCTGTCTTAAAGCCAAGCTGCCCAAACGGAACATCGGAAATATACATCCAGGAAGTACCGCCCACTTCCTTTTCGCCGTAAATATGCTGAACATATTTTTTATCGCCGGCTATTGTGCCTTTCGCTTCCTTCAGCAACTCGTCCCGTTCGCCGAACTTCATAACCCCCGTAGGGCAAACGGACACGCAGGCGGGCGCTTCGCCCTGTTCAAGCCGCGTAGAGCACATCTGGCACTTTGTCACCAGCGGCAACGCCTTCTCCCATTGATACTTGGGGATGCCAAACGGACACGAAACCATACAATACCGGCAACCAACGCATAAATGCGGATAATAGACCACAGGGCCTCCCGGCGTTTTCTGCAGTGCTTTGGAAAAGCAAGCGGAAGCGCACGCCGGATGAACACAATGCAGGCACTGTTCCTTGACGAAACGCCAGGCCGGTTCTCCGTTCGTCGCAACCGCGTGGCGCTTGACAATCGTCCAGTTTTCGCTCGTCAGCTTGGCATTTTCGCCGGTGTGGGGCGTTTTATCCTGAAATTTTGTTTCGTTCCACAGCTTGCAGGCCACAGTACAGCTGCCACAGCCGATACACTTCGTTAAATCGATCAAAACTCCTTTAGGCATTCGTATTACCTCCTAGCGGGAACTTGGCGACCTTTCTTTTTACCGTCAATTGTTTGCTCCGGTCGGTATAATGCGTATGCAGCAATTTCTCGGCAAGTTCACTCATAGGATGATCTAAATAGTTGTGATAAAGGCTTTGTACTTCCTGATTCTGATAGCTTAACCGTTTTTTATAGACCTTGCCGTCCAGATGATAAAGACTTGCTATACGCGCCTGCCGCACTTCGTTGGACGGGGGAAGCGAAGTGCGCGGCTGTCCGCCGCCGCCGATACACCCCCCGGGGCAAGACATGAATTCGATAAACTGCCAACGAGACTTCCCTTCCCTGACTTCATCCAAAACAAGCCGCGCATTTTTGAGCCCGTGGCAAATAGCCACACTGATCGGCCCAACACCAGGAATGGTGACCGTTGCTTCCTTGATCCCCGCCAGTCCGCGCACGGGCGTCAAATTCAGCAAAGTTTCTGGAGGATTTTCATGGGTAATAAGATAATACGCCCCTCTGATGGCGGCTTCCATAACGCCGCCCGTGGCGCCGAAGATCACGCCGGCTCCCGTTCCTTCACCCATTATCCGGTCATAAGGAGCGTCTGCCAGCTTGGTAAGGTCAATACCCTTTCTCTTTATCAAACGCGCCAATTCCCGGGTCGTCAGGACAATATCGACATCGCGGATATCCGGCTTGCCCTGCAAACGGCCGGCGGCATTCATCTCCGGTCTCTGGCATTCGAATTTTTTCGCCGTGCACGGCATAATCGCCACCGAGACGATTTTTTCCGGCTGTATCCTTTTGTGCTTCGCATAATAAGTCTTGGCGAGAGCCCCCAGCATTTGCTGCGGCGATTTGGCGGTCGAAAGATTCGGAATCAGGTCGCTATAGTAATACTCGCAGAACTTGACCCATCCGGGGCTGCACGACGTAAACTGCGGCAAAGGGTGTCCGGGCTTCCCCTCAATGCGCTTGACCAATTCGGTGCCCTCTTCCATAATCGTCAGGTCGGCAGTGTAATTGGTATCGAAAACGGCATCAAAGCCGAGCTTCTTCAAAGCAGCTACCTGTTTGCCCTCAACGATGCTGCCGGGGCTCATGCCGAACTCCTCCCCCAGGGCCACGCGCGTGGCCGGGGCTGTTTGCACGACAACATGCAGTTCATCGTTATCCAGCGCGGCAATCACCCGGTCGGTATCATCCCGCTCTGTAATAGCGCCTGACGGACACCACAAAGTGCATTGTCCGCAGTTGACGCAAACAATCTCTTTTTTTACCGGAAGCTCATAACAACCGTAAACTGATTGAATTCTTTCGCAGACTTCCAGACACTGTCCACAAAGGATACATTTTCGGTCATCCCTGACAATTGACGGATTTTCCGGGTCTATCGAAATACGGCCTCTGACCTGCGCAGGCCATGTGCTGGCAACTTGATATTGCTTGGGTATCCAGCCCGTACCGCCCGCCGTTTCCCGGCTGCAGCCAGCTATTGTCGCCGCGGTGATACCGCCGAGACCGGTTCCCCCGATTAATTTAAAAAAATTGCGTCGCGACATTTTTGTTTCGACGGATCGAGTCGACATAACTTCCTCCTGAGATGAATAGTAACGTGTAGGCCTCAGACTGTTAGGACTTATCCTAGAATTACTTCATGCAATTTCCCCAAGCAATCTGCTTATCGCTAGCGTTACTGTCCTTTCTTTTCTTTATAGTTCTATGTGATGATTATCAACTGGGGTCGCGCGTCGTTAGGATAGAACCTTCCTAACGTTTTCGGAGTGTCTTACTAAGCTTCTCCTCTAACGAAAATATTGCATGGTTGTTTTTTTCAATTCTTGGGTGCTGAAAAAAACACGATAGTTTGCGATCCGGCTCATACGGTACATCGCTTTCAGGTGTTCCTCGCATTGTTCGCGGGTAGCGGCATGGACCATGGTATACAGGTTGTACGGCCAGTCGGAGCGAGTCTCCCGCTCATAGCAATGAGTAACCTCCGGCAAGGCAGCAAACAGTTCGCCGACGGCTTCCACCCTCTCCTCCGGAACCTGCCAAACGCACAGTGCGTTGGCCTTAATCCCTATCCGGCGATGCCGAAGAACCGCCCCCATTTTGCGGATGACCCCCTTGCCGCGCATTGCCTCGATTTGGCGAAGCAACTCGCCCTCGGTAATTTCCAGGCGGGAAGCGATAACGGCGTACGGGCGGGGGACAAGCGGCATGTCTTGCTGCAACTCAATGATAATTTTTTTTTCCAGTTCGGTCATTTTATCACCCCGCTATGAGCGGAAACCTGACGTTAACCTTGAACACCCGCTTCGCCGGTAACGGCACCAGTTTCTTCACCCCGTCGGCAGCGGCTACCGTTTGCAGCAAGGCATTCAAATCAGCCTTATTGGCAGCGATGGCGGTGAACCACATGTTATAGTCACCCTCCCGCAGATAATTGTGGGTAACACCGGCAAAATCGTTCACTAGCCTGGCTACGTCGGCAATTCGCTCTGCCGTTACTTTCAGCGCCACCAGAATACTGGTATAGCCTACCTGATTGCCGTTGATGCTTGCCCCTAGGCGACGGATATACCCTTGGCCGAAAAGCAAGCGAACCCGCCCCAGCAGTTCGGTTTCACTGATGCCAAGCTTGGCGGCCAATTCCAGGTAAGGCCTTGCCGACACGGGAAATTCGCGTTGTAGCAAATGGAGCACCTGACGATCGAACTCATCTAATTCAGAACCGGAGTCAACGTCCCCTGCCATCTCTCCGAAACCATTCATACCCCGGCCTCCTTCCAGTCGGTGAGGTAGCAAGCCGGGTCCTCGCCCCACAGGCTGCCCGAAACCGCCTCAGCCCGGATGCGGCAGCCGCCGCACAGGGTCTTGTAACGGCATTCGCCGCAGCGTCCTTCGAGGTGGCTGCCCTTGTCGCGCAATTTCGTAATGAACTCGTCCCTGGTTTTCCGCCATATTGCGCTGAAAGGTTCTTCCCTGATATTGCCGAGGCTGACATGGCCCCAAAACTGGCAGGCGTGCACCCTGCCCCAAGGATCGATATTGGCCATCTTCTCTCCGGCCGAGCAGCCGCCATGCATTTTGAGGAGCTGTTTAATCTCTTCGCTCCGTTCGGGCCGTATACGTTCGATATACTGCAGGATATAGATTCCATCGGCATGGTTGTCGGTAGTAAGTATTTCGGTCTCGACACCGCGTCTGGCGAAATCCAGGGTTCTTTCAATAAGCAGGTCGATGGTCTTGCGCTTCTCCTCGTGACTAGTATCGAGATCAGCCATGCCTTTGCCGCGGCCGGCATAGACGAGGTGGTACATGCAGAAACGAGGCACTTTCTCACGTTCAACGATATCGAGGATATCGCCGAGAACATGATAGTTCAGCTTGTTGATGGTGAAGCGGATGCCCGTTTTGTTGCCAGCGGCCAGGGAATTGCGAATACCGCGGATGGCTTCAGCGAAACAGCCTTTGCGGCCGCGAAAGCGGTCATGGATTTCCTCGTTGCCGTCGATGCTTACGCCGACGTACTGAAAGCCGGCTTCTTTTATCTTCTGCGCCATTTCAGGGGTGATAAGCGTGCCGTTAGTGGATATGGCAGGACGGATTCCCTTGGCTACAGCGTAGGCGCCTAGTTCGAAGACGGCTTCGTTTATTAGCGGTTCTCCGCCAGAGAAAAGTAGCACCGGCACCTTCATGGACGCCAAATCGTCGATAAGCGTCTTTCCTTCATCAGTGGTCAACTCGCCGGCGTAGGTACGATCTTCGGCATTGATGTAACAGTGCTGACAGGAAAGGTTACAGCGGTTGGTCATATTCCAAACGACAATGGGAGCGGCGTTGGAGGAAAACTGCAGCAAATGGGAAGGCATATCCTCCGAACTATGGCTATATTTTGTGATCCCGGAAACAGTGGCAGTGCCACAAAGTAGTTTTGTGCATCCAATCAACGTAAAGCCTCCGTTACATTCTTTTTCTGCTCAACAGACCAACCGTTTTATCGACAAGGTACTACTGTCCATCGTTTTTGTTCCGCACACGCTTGCTACCAATAATGTTGCACTAAATTTATTAATCGGCCCATAGTAGGGCCGATTAATAAATAATCCTTTTTTACCCCGTCCCGCAAGCGTCGTTTAAAGTAAGATCAACATAACCGCCGTCGCAGCCAAAATCGTTCCTAACGCATTGCGCTTTGTCAAGTCAAGCGGACTGACGCCGGCCAGTTGGGCGCAAATAATGGTACATCCGGCCACTGGCGACATGGCTCGTCCTATCCCGGCCGTGATTGCTGCCGTTATCCCCATATCCAGGACACCGACACCAAACTGTTGTGCGTGCGGAGTAACCGCCCCATTGAATGCCAAGGCGGCAGCATCGCCTGATCCCGATAAAACGGCGACGATAAACGGCCCGTAAGTCGCGGCAACTTTGGCGATATGCTCCGAAGCTTTCATGGTCTCTATCATGGCGCGGATCAGCCCGATTGTATCCATGCCAACGACAAACACCGCCGCCGCAAGGATTATGCCGCATATGTGAGCGTATGCCTCGCCCATTCCGGCGAAAAACTGTTTGGTGAGCGACTGCGGATTAACCCTGGTGACGAGCAGGGTAACCACCGTACCAACGAGAACAGCCATGGGAATCGTGACGCCGTGTCTAGTAAACGCCACCAGTAAAGCCAACGGCACCAGCGGCATCAGGGCCTTGGGAATACTAACCTTGAACTCGTGGCTCGGGTCGCCGATAATATCACTCTCATATCCCTTATGCTCTTTGCGAAAATAGGCGATTGCGGTTAACGTCAAGGCCACAATAACCACTGCCGTCAAAGAACCTGGCAAAGCCGTGTAAACTGTAGACATAATATTCGTATTGGCAACTTTCATCATAAATATGTTTTGCGGGCTACCGGGACTTATCGTGCTGCCGAACGTGCCGGCCAGAACGGCCGACCCGGCAATTGCCGGATGCACACCGGAGCCCATCAGCACCGGTATCATGATCGTCCCGACCGCAGCTGCAACCCCCGCTGCGCTCGGGAGAGCAACATTGATGGCATAGGTGATAAAAACTGCGCCGGGAATTAAAAGGCCGCGGAATTTCTTCAGTTTATCGGCCAGCAGATGCACTAAATGACTGTCGCATTCAGTCAGCTTCATTACATATGCGAAACCCATTATCATAAGGATATTCGGGAAAAGTACGCCGTTGACCATATTCTTGACTAACGCATCCATAGCCGCGAAGGGCTTCCCCGCTATCGCTGCCAGGGCAAACCCGGAAACGAGCATCACCATTCTTGTCTCATACCGCTTAACAATGGCGATAATAGTCAACAAGACAATCAGAGCACCAATCCAAATCAACAAGTATATCCCTCCTCATAATAATTAGCGGCAATTTAATCGATAAGGGAATCCAGGACTGCTTCTTTTCGAATTCCAGCAAATATTGTATTTACTTGCACGTTTTATGTGGTAGAATAGCATTGTAATGTCCAGCTAGCAGCGTAAGTTTATCGGACTATGTGAAATAAATAGCAAATCCGTTATTCCGAGATGGCTGTGGCGATGATAAAATGAATTTTGGGGGAGCGAACTTGAGCCGATCTAATGATAAACTGGATATTAGCAGTTCATTGGATAAAGGACTAACTCTCCTGTTAGAGTTGGCAAATAATGCTGAAGAGATGGGAATTACTGAGTTAAGCAACAAAACCTTATTGCCCGTCAGTACAATATCGCGGATTTTGACAACCCTGGTGCGGAGAGGCTTCGTAATTCAGAACCCAACGAGTAAAAAGTACGGTATCGGTTTTGTCCTGCAAAAATTCATGAACATCGGCAATAACAAGACTATCCTGAAAAACATTTCCCAGAAAATATTGGTTGACCTGCGGGACAGCACGGGGGAGACGGCCCTGATTTATGTCCGCAACGGATTATATCGCGAACATGTCTTCTCCATAGAAAGCTTGCAGGAACTGAAAACAACTTCGCCGGTAAATAATTTAGCCCCGCTTTATACCGGTTCAGCTTCCCGTGTCTTGTGGGCTTTTGATTCGGATGACAAAATCATCGAACTTCTCGATAACATCGAACTGACACGCTTAACCGATAAAACGATCTGTGATAAGGCGGCTTTGCTCAATGAAGCAGCGTTGATAAGAACCAGAGGCTATGCTGTAAGCCACGGTGAAAGAAACAAAGGGGTAGGTGGCATCAGCGCTCCGGTTTTTGGTTTTTCAGGTGCAGTAATTGCTGCGGTGAGCGTTTCTTTTCCTATGACAAGATTCGATAATAAATTGGAAGAAAAAATTGTTCCTCAAGTGTTACAGGCTGCCAAGAAAATATCTCATTACTATAACCTGCGGGTTAACTGAAAAATACGATTAAAGCACTCCACTCGCGTAGCGGGTGGGTTTTCTTTTTTGTGAGGGGGCGGTTTTTTCACCGCCCCCCACTATACAAGAGCGAATCGAGGATTTTAGTTGCCCCTATTGTAAATTTTCGGCTAGTTTCCGGAATTCGTCCCAAGCAACGGCAGCCTTTTTATCGGTCCCCAATTGTTTTACTTGGGCCAGTAATTCATCCGCCTTCTCCGGCGACAGGGTAATCCCGACTCGCTCAAGGGCATACTCAATGGACTTCTTGCCGCTCTTTTTGCCCAAGACGATTTCCCGCTCCCGGCCGACGACTTCCGGTGCATAACCTTCTACCGACGGCGGATAGGAAAGCAGTTGGGCAACAACCAGACCGCTCTCGCGCTTGAACGCCATATCGCCCACCATTGGTTTCTGGGGGGAAACCGGCACCTTGGTAATGTCCTGGACCAATTTACTCAGGCTGCACAGTTCGCCGAGTTTCAAATTGGTTTCAACGCCATATAGCCCGTATAAGGCGATAGCCAATTCGGCAATATCGGCGTTACCGGTTTTTTCGCCCAGGCCGTTCACCGTTACGTGGGCGCATTCTGCGCCCGCCTTAAGGGCCGCTAATGTACAGGCCGTGGCCAGCCCGAAGTCGTTGTGGCAGTGGACGGCCACCGGGACATTCACCCAACTTTTGACTTGCTTTGTAAGGTAAAACATCGCTTCCGGCGTCGCCACGCCCAAGGTATCGACGACAACGACTTCATCGGCCCCGCATTCATTTACCGCGCATTGGTAGACGCGCTTTAAGAAATCCAATTTAGCTCTGGTAGCGTCGACGGCAAAAAATGCCGTATACAGGCCCTGTTGTTTCGCGAATTTGATACTGTCGCGAATTCTTTTCAGGATGACTTCCTCGCTCAAACTCCAGGCCTGCATTTTGTATGGACTTGTGGCTATTTCGCAGACGAGCGATTTGACGCCGGTTTCGACGCAATCTTTGATATCGTTGACATTGCAGCGGGCAAAACCCCATATTTCTGCGCCCTTTACTTGTTGGACGATCTTCGTTATCGCCAGTTTATCGCTCGCACTGCTGCTGGCAAAACCAGCTTCGATGCGGTCAACCCCGGCACGGGCCAGCGCATTGGCGATCGCTACTTTCTCGTCAACGTCCATGCTTATTCCGACAGTCTGTTCTCCGTCCCGCAGGGTCGTGTCATAGATTTTGACTTTCGGCGGCAATCCCGTCAACTCTCTGGTCACGTCCGGCAAAGTGTTAAAGTCGCTAAGCCAGAAATCTTTTCTGTCCTCCATAGTCACTCACTCCTTTCCTTGGTTCGCCAACCGTTCGGTATACCATCCCGCCTGAACACAGATTCTTATGGCAGCGCATCCCAACAGCCGGTTATCTGTGGAATATCGGGCAAGCTATTAATGCGCTTATAAGCACCTGCGACAAGATTGTCCGGCATGCCGATGACGTCCAATAGTTTGGTCCGTATTTCCTGCAAGCTTAGAGTCTGCTTTCCGGCGGTATCTGCCTCTTCAACCAATACCTCTCCGTCTGTCAGCGTAACAACCACTTTACAACGCTTGCGGCGAGGAAAGCCTTCGGAAAATTTAGGCTCCACCACTAAACTGGTTCGCGTAAAAACATTCCTGACATCCCGGTTATTAAGCGCTTCTTGGGCGAACTCATCCCGACCGGCCTTGCCCCAAATCAGCCCCAAAGCGAAACAAAATCCTATACTGAATTTGGCCTGGTGCGAAGCGGTTACGTCAGTTAGTCCCGCTATTTGCGCTGAGACACGGTCGGTCCATATCTCTATCCTGCTTATCGCCCCAATCCGGTTTTTTAGTTTTTCCCGGAGAATAAGGCTGGCTCTAATCGCCGGATGCGTGTAAAAACATGACGCAAAGCGCTTGGGCGAAACGCCGAGGATAAGGTAGTCCTCCCCCAAACCGGCGGTTATCGTATCGTACTTGGCATCAGTCGACATGGCCCTGCAGAAGCCTTTCTTGCCCTCAAAAATGTATTTGGCGCCGGTCACCCCCGCTGCGGCTAAATAAGCAGCCATGACTCCGCCCAAAGCCGCCTTCCCCGGATGGAGCGGCTTACTCATCGCGCCTTCTTCGACAAACTGCCATAACCCGGCGGCTTGGGTTCCCGCGTTGCCCAACGCCCAAACGAATTGTTCCCCGCTGAGGCCGAGTAGCTTCCCCGCGGCAACGGCCGCCGCAAAAGTGCCGACCGTCCCGGTGGTGTGCCAAAATTCGTAATGGGAGGGATTGACCGCCAGCGCTATCCTGATTCCCACCTCGTAGCCGGCGGCAACGGCGCAGATCAAGTCCTTGCCGCTATTGCGTTCCGCCTCGGCTACAGCCAGCGCCGCAGCAACGGCAGCAACACCCGGATGGTAATAAGAACCTTCATAGACATCATCCAGCTCTTCCACATGGGAATTGAAGCCATTTACAAAACTGGCTGCCCAAGTTGAAGTCCGTTCCCCGGCCCCTACTATTGTAGATGTCCCATTTCGCCCTTGCCGCAGGGCAAATTCAATCGCTTTTTTCCCCAGTGGTGTTTGTGCGCCAATCCAGGTACACCCCAGCCAGTCTAACAGACACGCTTTCGTCTGCTCGATCACGGCCGGTGAAAGATCGTCAAATTTAATGCTACTTATATAGGAAGCAATTTGTTCGCTAATTGCTCTTCCCATCACATTACTCCCAGAAACGGCCGAAACTGCGGACCGTCATATTTGTGTTGACCGGCGGACGGCAACTGCGCCCGCACATTCTCTTCAAAGAAGCCGGCGGTGATGCCGAATACCCGGCCGAGCAGGAAAACACTCTTGCCGATACGATGATCGGCGTCCAGCTCCGATACGATCGCTGTAACCCAGTCGTCTACGATCAGCAGCGCCCGGCCGCTAATCGAGGCCGTCAGGCTAACCATGGTTTCGGCCAACTACAGGTATCCCTGTGTTCAAAAACACGAGCCACATTCTACACCTCATTTCGTTGGATTATGAAGCCAAAACGCGTAAAGTATAAGCGCCAAAAACACCGAAACAAATCCCGACGATGGTTAGAACAACGCCGACAACTTTGGCATTAAGCGTTTTCGGGGCCAGATCCATCAGCACGATGCGCAACCCGTAAAGCCCGTGAAAAAGGGCCAAAAAAAGCAGTAGGTAATTGATCGTCAACAATGTCGAAACATGCATTCTTGCCTGAACACTATGCAGCGTGATTGGGTCTTGCGGCGTAACGAAATGCGTCAAATACATGTGGGCTGCCAAAAGGAACAGCAGACAAGCGCCCGTTATTCGCTGCAGAAACCATCCCCAGAACGGCATCAAATCCCCTCCTTTTCTCAATTAACCAAGTTTGCCTGTGATGATAGGGCCAAAAACGGCCACACTCGCCAGAAAAATCACCACACAAAACGCAACTGCCGTCCATAACAGGGCAAGATGGTTTCGCGGACCGCAGATGCCAAAGTCGATCAACACGTGTCTAAGGCCATTCAAACCGTGAAAAGCTACCGCCATCATCAGCATTATTTCCAATGCTAACGCTACGGGTTGGTGCGCCAACTCCATCAAGCTGTCAAACCCTTTTGCCCCATACAGGGTTTGGGAAATGACCATTATATGAACCAACAGGTACAATATCAGAGCCGTACCGGCGATCCGATTTAACAGCCAGGCCCAAGTTCCCAAGCTCCAAGGCGTGCGGGTTCTGATCTCCGTTTTATCCAACGTTCTCCCTCCCAGTGCGCGCAACTCCTTATTTAAAACCAAGCCGCAATTTGGTGGCGGCAGTACGTATTTTGGCCACATACTCGATCGGAGCGACATCCCACGGGCAGGCATCGATACAGGCAAAGGCGCCGTCGCAGCCCCAAGCCCCCTCGTCGCCGCCAACAACCTTCATTCTTTCATCGGTAATAGCATCCCGGGGGTCGCAAATAAAACGATATCCTTCCATCAGCGGTGCCGGACCGAGATATGGCCGGTCCACCCCTGCTTCCGGGCAAGCTGCATAACAGGATCCGCACAACAGGCAGACGTAAAACTTTTCCATCAGATCGCTGACTTCGTTGGTAATTACCATGTTTTCGCCGTCCGGCTTTTCCACCAGCCAGGGCATGATTTTACGGTAGGCGTCCCAGAACGGTTCCAGATCGACGATTAGGTCTTTGATCACTTTCAGCCCCGGCAACGGTGATAAAACGATTTCGTCCCGGTTTATACTCCCTACTTTTGTTTTGCACGCCAGGCGGAATTTGCCGTTAATAACCATGGCACATGAGCCGCAAACCGCGCTGCGGCAGGAAGACCGGAAGGACAGCGTAGGGTCCTGAATTCTTAAGTTGTTGAGAACAGTCAGAATGGTGTCTTCCGGATCAGCCTCTATTTGATAATCCTGCCAGTGTGATTCGCTCCCCGGCAAATAACGGAACACTTTGACTTTTTTCATATAGCTGCCTCCCGGTTAATAAGTGCGCTCTGCAGGCTGATATTTATCGTGAAAGACTTTCTTGGAGGACAGCTCCAACCCGCCTGCAGCATCCAGTGTAATGATCGAATGACGTAGCCATTCCTTATCATCACGCTTGGGATAATCGCGGCGGGCATGCGCGCCTCGGCTTTCCTTGCGCGCTATGGCTCCGACCGTTATCGCCTCGGCCAATAGCAGCATGTTGGCCAGTTCCAGCCGATCTACCAGCCCGTTGTTGAAAACAAGGCTACTTTGCGAGCATCCGATCGACTTCGTCCGCTCCTTAAGATCCTGTAAAAGACCCATCGCCCGCTTCAACCCAGCTTCATCCCGGTATATCCCGACGTTTTCGTTCATGATTTTGCCAAGTTCCCGTTTGAGGGCCAGGGCATTTTCCTTGCCCTTGCTTTGCATCAACTCTTTGATTCGCGCTTCTTCCTGCGCGATTAATTCCTGCGATACAACGTCGGAAGGCGCCCTGTCTTGGATGGACTTGGCGGCGTACGCTCCTACCCGTTTCCCAAACACGATCGTTTCCAGAACGGAATTCCCGCCCAGGCGGTTGGCGCCTTGCACGCTGACGCAGGCTGTTTCGCCCGCGGCCAGCAGGCCTGCGACCTTGGTATCACCTTCAATCGTCACTTCGATCCCGCCCATCGAATAGTGTTGGGCCGGCTGTATGGGGATCGGGCTGTCGATCATGTCGCGTCCGGTATATTGAAGGGCCAGTTCCCGGTTCTTGGGCAGATAGTGCAGTATCTTCTGTGCGCCGAGATGCCGCAAATCCAGATATACAAATTCCTTGCCGTCAATTCCGTTGCCTAGTTCGATTTCCGACTGGATGCCGCGTGATACAACGTCGCGCGTGGCCAATTCAATCTTCTTGGGAGCGTATTTACTCATGAAACGCTCGCCGTGGCGGTTGATCAGGTAGGCGCCCGAGGATCGGCAAGCTTCGCTCATGAGAATATTGGTCCTGGAAAGCGAGGTGGGATGGAACTGGACGAATTCCATGTCCATCAGCCGGACCCCGGCGCGGAGCGCGAGCGCCATGCCGTCGCCGGTGGTGTTGAGCGCGTTGGTAGAGCGGGGATAATACACCTGCCCGTAACCGCCGGTACAGGTAACCACTGCTTTGGCGTGTACAAAATACATCTTGCCGCTTTTCAGGTCGATGCACGTCAAACCTTTTATCGAGTTGTCCTGTACTACCATCGAAGTGACATACCATTCATCATAGATTTTCACGCCTGTTTGCTGCAAGTAACCGTACAACGTTTTGACGATGGTGTGTCCGGTGCGGTCGGCGGTGAATATGCTGCGGGCGAATCCTTGTCCTCCGCTGCCTGACGACTTTTTGGTATAACCGCCGTCAGGATCGCGGCTATAAATCAGCCCAAAACGTTCTAGCTCCAGCGTATCCTCTTTGCCGTGCTTGCACAAAAAGGTGATGGCGTCTTCATCCCCCAGGTAGTCGCTGCCTTTGACGGTGTCGAATACATGGTCCTCCCAACTATCGCCCTCACGGAAAGCCGCGTTAAGTGATGTCGCCATCGTCGACTGTACCCGCAGCGGATGAACTTTACTGATCACGGCCACATCCTTGCACACCTTCGCGGCCTCAACCGCCGCGCGCAACCCCGCCGCGCCTGCGCCGAATACTACTACCTCATGTTTGATGATTTCCACTTATTCCCCACCACCCACTTTGGCCATACCCTCCGGCACGTCACTCGTACCTGCCAAAGTCGGCGGCCAATGAATAACCCGATAACCCGGATCTTTGATGCCAAGATTGTCATAACACTGCGGCAGCCTGCTCACAGCATTCTTCATGATTTGTTCGTAAAGGGTAGCGCCGGTAGAATCGATCGCCACCACTAAAGCGCCCAGCTTGGCGATCTCAAGCTCCCATACGGCTTCCGCCAGTCCCAAATCCGCCCAGTACACATTTCTCACTCTCTTGACATTTTCCGCATAAACGCTGGCACAACCACCCGTCGCTGCTAAGAAAGCCGCACCATGCTCCTGCATCGCCCGTACAGTCGGGAAGCCCATGCCGCCTTTGCCGATAATCAACCTTACACCGAATTCCTTGAGCAGACGGGGCGTTTCATTCGTCAAACGGTAACTGGTGGTCGGACCGATAGATGTTACCTCCCATTCGTTCTCGCCTTTCTTCCGTGAGACCGGCCCGCAATGCCAAACCGCCCCCCCGTTCAGGTCGAAGCCCGGCTTTTCCCCTTTATCGGCAAGCTCAAACAGGCGTTCATGGGCAAGATCCCTGGCCGTATATACAGTGCCGTCGAGATAAACCACGTCACCGACCCGCAAAGCCATGGCCTGCTCTTTAGTAACCGGCGTTGTTAGATGGTAAATTTTACCGCTCATTTCGCGACCTCCTGTTCATGCGTTATCCATTCCACCCGCCCGTCGGCGTAAAGTCGGGCGGTAGCATAGCGATTTGGCCAGCAGCTGAAAGCGATGGCTACCGGATGGGTGGCGATATGACTGCCGACATACTCAATATGCACCCCTAATACGGTTGTGTCGCCGCCCAAACCCATCGTCCCGATACCCGTCTTATTCAACTCCACAAAAAGCGCCTCTTCCAGTTTGGCCATATCGGCATCTGGATGGCTGCCTCCCACCGGACTTCTCCGCAACGCTTCGAACGCCAAGTATAAAGCGATATCTGGCGTCCCCCCCAACCCAACACCTACAACTGTGGGCGGACAGGGAATTCCTCCGGCCATGGCTACATGATCGAACACCAGCTTTTTAATTCCCTCTAAACGTGGCGCGGTCGGCGCCAACGAATACACCCCGGAACGAAATGCCGAGCCGCCGCCTCTCAACATACCGGTAATCTCTAAATAGTCCACTCCGTAAAGATACTTGTAAAAAATGTACGGCAAATTATAGCCGGTATTAGTTTTCGTGTTCACTTTCGTCAACGGATGGCAAATGTTTTGCCGCAAAGGGACATTTTTTGTCACATCGGCCGTTACCTTAGTTAGAATGGCCTCAATGTCAAAATCCAGCGGAAACTTCGAACCGATTTTAACATCAAACACAGGGATTCCCGGGTCTTGGCAGATGCTGTTGCACTTCTGCTTCGATATATTAATGTTCGTTAAAATCGTTTCCAGCTGCGCCTTGGCGGCCGGAACTCTTTCCCGTCCATCAGCCTCTCCGAGTGCCTTCACCATAGCCGGCGGCAAATCTGTCGCTGCTACAGTCAAGACCTTCTCCGATAACCTACTGACAGCTTCCTTCAGATCGACAAAGCTTCCCATACCTTGACCTCCTATTACTTTTAAAATAACGCAAAGGGTACTACATCAATAACAAACCTTTCTTCCCTCTATGCCCCAACTACTCCGTTTCGTTTTCCGTATTTCGGAAAATATTTTCCGTTTTCTACTTCGCCACATCCCCTTGAACTCCTTCTACAATTGCTAAATTTTTCGAATTAAATTTTTTTGGCAATAATTAGAG
The DNA here is from genome assembly GCA_029976065.1 of Selenomonadales bacterium. Classification (GTDB taxonomy): domain Bacteria; phylum Bacillota; class Negativicutes; order Sporomusales; family UBA7701; genus Anaeroselena. Next base: position 9,477 of record JARKNV010000022.1, on the reverse strand, counting down.
TCCACTCATCCCCTCTCTTATACAGAAAAGAGAACTCATTTTTTTGAGTTCTCTTTTCTGTATAGCTGAAAACCTCCGTATCGAGTTCTCGCTACATCATCGATTACACTTTAAACTTGTTGACCGCAACGTTTAGGTCTTCCGCCATGCTTGCCAGCGCCTGGCTGGAGGATGCAACCTCAACCATGGTGGCAGATTGCTCCTCTGTGGCCGTCGACACGGTCTGCGCTTGGCTTGCCGTCTGTTTGCATATGACGCTGATTTCGTTTACCGCTGCTACGACTTGTTGGCTACTCTTGGTCATCTGCTGTGCGGCTGCCGCTATTTCCTGAATTTCTTCGGTCACCTCGTTGAATGACCGGAATATTTCCCGGAAAGCCTGTCCGGCCTCATTGACCACTGAGATACCCAAATCGACTTCCTGGGAGCCTTCGGTCATCGCCAACACCGCACTACCGGTGTCTTGCTGAATACTGGCAACCAATCCGGCGATCTGTTTGGCAGCTTCCTGAGATTCCTCGGCTAATTTTCGGACTTCGTCAGCGACCACGGCAAAGCCGCGGCCCTGTTCACCTGCCCGGGCCGCCTCGATAGCCGCGTTCAGGGCCAGCAAGTTGGTCTGCCCGGCGATACTGGCAATGGAGTTAACTATCTGGCCAATCTCGGTCGACCGTTCGCCCAGCCTTGTCACGACCTGCGAGGAACGAGCCACTATATCGGCAATATTCCCCATCTGGGTAATGGTCTTGTCTACTACTTTGCTGCCTTCTTGGGCGGCAGCCATCGATTTGGTCGATGTTTCCGCTACTGTATCGACTTGCGCGGCGATATGTTTGGCGCCTGCCGACATTTGCCCGACAATCGCCCCCGTCTCATCGACCGCTTTGAGTTGCCGCTCGGCACCTGTAGCCACATCGCCGATAGCGACGGCTACCTGGCTGGCCGCCTGAGAAGACTGTTCAGCGCTGGCCGTCAGCTCTTCCGTGGAAGTAGCTACATGGTCGGTGGCCGCGTTTATCTTGCGAATCAGCAACTGCAGATTCTCGGTCATCTTTTCGAATGCCTGGCCCAGTCGGCCAAGCTCGTCATTCGAAACTATACCCAGTTTGGTCAGCGATATATCCCCTCCGGCAATCCGGCTGGCCGCGGCCTCCAGACCAATGATTGGCCGCGCGATGTGCCGGGCATACCCGACGATAAGCAGACTAGCGATGAGCAAAACGACGGCTATTGTCGCCATGGTTATTGCTGTCAACGCTGAAACGGCCCCCGTGACCTCCTCCACCGGCACGGTAACTGCCAAAGACCATTCCATTCCAGGCACAGGGGCAAAAGCGACATAATTTTCCTTGCCATAGATGGTAGCACGCGCCAATCCAGTTTCCGCCTGTGCCATGCGTCCGACGACTTGCTTCATCCCGGCGTCGACGTTGGCGTCCTTCAATGGGTTGGCCTTCATTGCCAGTTCGTTGTCGGCGTGGATTATAAGCAGGCCATCTCCCTGAGTCACAAATGCGTTGCCCGTCTGCCCGACCTTGATCGCCAGCACCCTGTTGGCGAGATCGTTTATGTCGATCGACCCCATCATGATCCCGGTTATTTGACCGTTGGATTTTACCGGCATCGCCACGACAATAACCGGACGCCCGGTGGATTTGGAAACAAGCGGGTCGGAGACGACAGTTTCCCCTTTCATAGCCCGCCAGAAATAGTCGCGGTCGGCCAGCGTGCCGCTTGTGCCGTTAGCGCGGACATAGCTGCCGTCAGCTTTAGTGCAAAGAATATTGACATACGCCTTATTGGTTGCGGCAGCATTGGCCAAAAACGGCAGAATAGCATCATTATTGCCGCTCTGAACAACCGGCGCCACCGCCAGAAGCAGCAACTCGCCCTTGCGGGCCTCCAGCCAGTCCCTGATATCGCCGGCAGAATTTCCCGCTTTCTCGGTAAGCTCGCCGACAATTTTTTCGGAAATAATCTCTCTGGCTTTCCAGTAATTCAATCCGCCCAATGCTGTAAGCGCCAGCAAAAAGATGGTCAGGGTAGTAATCGTGAGTTTCATTTGAATACTGTTCATCTGCATATTTCGCGTAAAAATCTCCTCCCTCTCGCTACTCCTCGGTAGTTTTTTGCGTAATTTTCCGTATATCGGAAAACGTTTTCTATATTTCGACATAATTCTCCATGTTCCTGCCGGCAAATACATTTCTTTCCACAAGCTGTTAGCGGTTACAGACAAGGTGAAATAATTGCCGGAGAAGTGTCATCATGAGCTTTGTTTCGTCTGGCCCGGTCAACAACCGGGGCAGACGAAAACCTATGCCGGTCTGGCCGCCAACCATAAAGTGATAATTGTCGTGTTATATTCCAAAATATGCAAACTTTATAACACAGGCCCTTGACAGGTCAGTTGAAGAGTGCTACTTTTAAAAAAAATAATATGCCTGTTTTTTGGCGCAAGATTGAAACAACGGTTCATAGAGTGAACCGACGGCCGGGCCGTTGTGAATATCGGACCCTGAAGCAGCGAAAGGAATGGTGATCATGAAAATCGTCAAAACCGCGCTAGCCGGAACCTTGGAATCAAGCGATCTAATGGTTACGATCTCACCCGGAAATGGAAAAAGGGAAATTCATGTCAAAAGCAAGGTCGGCCCTCAATATCTCGAGAGTGTTCTTGATACTATCAATGAAGTCCTTGACGAGTTTGAAGTTGCGGACGCCGTTCTTGACGTCGTGGATCAGGGCGCTTTTGACTTTGCGATTAAGGCCCGCGTGGAAACGGCGATCATGAGAGGTTCGGAGGTTGAAACATGTTTATAGGTGTAACGTTGTTTGTACCGGGAAGCGCGGCGCGGCGGATGGTCGACGCAGGATTGCTTGGCGTTGATGCGATCATTTTTGACCTGGAGGATGCTGTAGCCCAAAACCAGAAAGATGCCTCACGCTGTCTTGTGCGTCGCTTTGTGCACTCAGGACTTTGCGATTATAAATGGGGCGTTCGGGTCAACGGCATGAGCACACCGTATTTTATGGATGATCTAAGAGAGATCATTCCACTGAAACCGGAATTGATTACTTTCCCGATGGCGGACTCCGCCGACCAGATTCGCAGACTGGATGATGCGCTCAGCGAACTGGAGCAGCAGCATCGGCTTGAGATCGGCAGAACGAAGGTCAACGTCGCGATCGAAACGCCGAAAGGCTTAATGCATACCTACGAGATCCTGACAGCCAGTAATCGTATTATTTCCGTCGGCCTCGGGTCCGAGGATTATGCAGTTGCCCTCGGCACAAAAAGAACCCGATCCAATCAGGAAATGGATTATGCCAGAAGGCGACTTGTTACAGAGGCGTCCGCTGCCGGCGTTCCCGCCCGTGATATTCCGTTTACCGACGTCAATGATATGGAAGGTCTGCGCGCCGAGACGGAATTCGCCAAAACGCTTGGTTACTCTTCGAAAGTCTGCATCAGTCCGGGACAGGCAAAGGTCATCCGTGAAGTGTTCCAGCCGACGGAAGCCGAGATTGAGCATGCCCGCCGTGTCATTGCTGCGATGAAAGAGGCGGAGGAAAAAGGCATCGGTGCAGTCGAGCTGGACGGAAAAATGCTGGATGTTCCGGTTCTTCTGCAGGCGCAGAACGTCTTGAAATGGGCTGACAGTATAAAAAGTTGAGGCTTTGGAGGGTACAATGAGTAAAGTTGTTAAAAGTTTACAGGATGCAGTCAAGCTTTGCGGACTGCAAGACGGAATGACCGTTTCGATTACCCATAATCTGCGCCTTGGAGATCAGATTACCGGTGAGGTCCTGCGTACGATTCACGATATGGGGTTTCACGACATCCGTCTGAACTCCAGTGGTGGTGTGATGGGCGAAAACGGCCGTTATGCCGCTAAATGTATTGAGGATGGCGTCATTACCCGTATAGACGGCGGCGGACTTGGAAAAACCGGCGTTGCCAATACCATTCAGCGCGGCAATATGAAGCATATCGCCCGACTTACAACACACGGCGGACGCCCGAAACTGTTCGCCGATGGTTTTTATGAATCCGATCTTGCATTTATCTATGCACCCTGCTGTGATAAGCGCGGAAATTGCAACGGCAGGACCGGAAATAGCGCGTTCGGGTCGATGGGATATGCGATGACGGACGCCCGCCATGCAAAAAAAGTGATCGTGATTACAGATGGTCTTTCGGAAGCCCCGATTTGGCCGATTTCCATTGACCAGACGTATGTTGATTATGTCGTGGAAGTCGAAAATCTTGGCGATCCGCAAAAAATTGCCGGCGCCGCGTTGCGAATCACGCGCGATCCAATTTCCCTGCTGATTTCCGAGTATGCCCAGAAGATTCTTGAAGCTTCCGGCTATATCAAAGACGGCTTTACCATGCAGGCGGGTTCAGGTGGAATCTCTCTGGCTGTCACTTCGATGCTGAAAGAGTATATGGCTAAGCATCAAGTGTGCGGGGAATGGGGTATGGGCGGAATTACCACTGCGTTTATCGAGATGATGCATCAAGGACTGTTCAAGGCTCTTTATGACGTTCAGTGCTTTGATACCGGCGCGATCGAGTCGATGGCGAAGGACCCCAATCATATCGAGATTAGTGCTTCGATGTACGCAAACCCTGATATCCCGGGCGGCTGCCTGGTCAACGATCTAGACACCGTCATTTTGAGCGCGACGGAAATTGACGTCAATTTTAATGTTAATGTTCACACAGACTCGCTCGGCAATTGCATCGCCGGTGCCGGCGGTCACGGTGATACAGCGCAGGGCGCGAAACTGAGTATCGTCTGCGCACCGGCATACCGTTCGCGTTTACCGATGATCCTTGACCGCGTTACCTGTATTTCCACTCCGGGCGAGAACATCGATGTTTTTGTCTGCCAGTTGGGAATTGCCGTTAATACTGCACTGGCGAAAAATGCCGACCTGTTTCTGCGGCTGAAAGACGCCAAATTGCCTGTGTATGACATTCACGAGCTGCAGTTTATGATCGAAAAGAAAACCGGAAAACCGAAGCCGATCGTCCTCGGGAATAAAGTCGTTGCAGATATTCTCTGGCGCGACGGCACGGTGATCGACCATCTCTATACCCTTGGCGATTATAGCTTCTGACGCAGTGCATGTATGAACATTCATAATCGAAATGAAAGCACAAATTCCGTCCGCGCCGTTGAGCGCGCCTGTGAAGTCCTGTATTATATCGCTGAGCATCCCGGAAAAGGCCTGACAGAGATCGCGGCAAGCTTATCCCTTCCTAAAGCGACAGTGTTTCGCATCCTGCGAACGTTAAAATCCTACGCTTTGGTCGATCAGGATCAGGTAACTGATTTGTACAGCATCGGCAAAGGATTTTTCCGACTGGGAAGCGCCGCACTGACGCAAATGGATCTTGTCAAGATTTCAATGCCATATATGCAGGATATTGTAGCGAAAGTTGGAGCGAATGCAACGCTGAATATTCTGCAGAACAAATACCGCGTCGTGGTCAGCCGTGTAGAGGGCGAAGAGAGATTCAGGCTGTACCATTATCTGCCGATCGGAACGCCGGTGCCTCTGTACGTCGGTGCCGGCGGTAAGGTAATACTCGCGTCACTGAGCGATTCTCAAATTGACGAAATCATCAGGGAGCAGATTGAGGAGTCCGAAAACTCTTTCAACATTGACATCGCCAAGTTGCGCGCGGAAATTGCCCAGATTCGCAAGGACGGCTATGCAATTACCTTAGATGAGATGGGTCTTGGCGCCAGAAGTATTGCCGAACCATTGATCAGCCCCACCCATAATATCATTGCGTCCATAAATATTTCCTTTCCGATCGGAAACGCAAGCGAAGAGAAGAGCCATGAGGTTATAAGACTTCTCCAGAAAGCGATTTCTGAGATACATTATTATCTTTATCGTTAAAAAAGTCTGTCTCGCAAGCTGATATTGCGAGACAGACTTTTTGTTTGATTATACTTTTAATGACGCTTGAACGATGATTGAATGTTACGGATGATTGGCTCTGCTTCTGAAGATAAGAGAAATTTATATGTTGTTTCGGGCACCAAATCTTTTACCGCAGGTATGTCCCCGTTCCTGATCAATTCCCTGACCCTGGACGCGCTAATTGCTATTCCATCCAAACTTAATCTAGGCACTTCCTCTACGCCAATACCAACAGGCGGAAGCATCTCCTTCATAATCTGGTTGTATGCGGAGGTCACTTCACAGTACGGTTCTTCACCAACAAACCTTTTTTCTATTTTCAAAGCCTGGGCAATATACTCAGAGAAAATTGTCAAATCAATCTTTGCCTGAATTTCTACCAAGTCGTCGTATTCTTTAAGAAAATAAGAAGGAAAGGTAGCATTGGAAATAATATAATCCTTTCCTTTGTGTACAACAACATTGGATAAATGACTTACCCCTTCCTTAACCAGCCTATACCTGATTTCTGCCGGAAAACTGGATTTGTCCTCCCATACAACAAATATATGAAGCTTCTCACACCTTGACGCTGCATATTCGATTAAATACCGATGTCCCAATGTAAACGGGTTGCAATTTACAATAACTGCAGCTGAAGGAACACTAGTCCCTGATTCCAAGGTAATCTCACTCAAGTATGTTTGAATGCCATCCCGCCTGTTTTCCATTAAAATTACCTTGGAATCAACCTCGGCAACAGGATAAAACCCCAATTCCGAAAAAATATTTTTATTTGCCGGTTTGGTATAAATAAAAAGATGCGTTCTTCCTCTGCGGTGCAACTCATTTACGAGGTGAGTAATTACGATTGCAGAAAGCCCTAGACTCTTATATTCTTCATCTACTGCAATACACTTCAGTATGTTGCCTTCAAAGGAACCCGTAGCAACAATTCTGTCCTCGTCAGTCAAGGCAAAGGAATATTCGAGATTCTTGTCCAAGGACAAATCTTGTGCCTTCAGAAAGCTTTCCAATCTGGACCTTTCACTTTGGGATGACAGAATGAGAATCTGTTCTTTTAAATCATTCATCGACATTGCTCCTCCTTGAACAACTCAGACGTTTTTCTATTTCATTTCATCAAGAAGGTCAAACATAATAGTTACTGCGAGAAGATCTGCCGAACCTCCCGGACTGATATTCTTTTCAATAAATTCGCGATCCATTTCATATACCATCCGTCTGCTTTGCGAAGACAGCATCCCGCCACAATCAATAATACGCCGGGCGTATTCCTGGGTATATTCAACCATTTTAGCGCCATGTCTGGCTGCAATGTTCGAATCGTCGCTTTTTGCCATTAGAATAAGGAGTATCTGCACTAAAATATCATTAAAAGAATACTCCGTCATGGCTTTCAATCGTTTAAGCGCCGGAAGCGAAAAAAGCCTTACCGTGGGGAATCCGTCTTCCACTTCTCCGCGAATACCTTTTATGCCATATTGTTCAAAAACACGTTCACCATGTGTAAGTCCGCCACTTTTTCTTATGGAAATTAGTTCCCGTAGACATAAGCCGCGTGTCATCCTGGTGACTGTTTCGCAAATTTGCTCTGCTTTCACATATTCATTTCCCTTAGCCTTCATGCAGTATGCAGCGGCTGCGCAAATGACTCCCAGCGAAAATATTAACCCCTTGTGTGTGTTTACGCCATTAGTAGCTTTAAACATCGCTTTTTCAGCTTCTAAGCCAATGCACCGCAAACTGCCAAATAACTCTTCGAGGTCGCCCCCTTTAAATGACGCACCTTGTCGTGCACATTTATAAAAATAGTAAGGAAGAGCAGCCGAGCTTGCCATAAAGGTGAAAATGTCCATATCTTTATGAGCCCCTTGATTGTACCTGTCCACAAGCCCTGGCTTGGGGCTTGCAGAAACCTCATACAAGAGCGACATCACTGCATATCGTCCTATATCTTCACAAAGCCCAGAATCTGATATCACAGAACCATCCTTCCCTATTTTGAATATAAGTCTTCAACATTGCTGACCTTTAAAATAACTATGTGCCATAGCGTGAATCCTGGTTATAAGCTCATGAGCAGAATGGCTTCTACTTCTGGAACAAGCATGGGCGTCCTGTTCGCAAAGCAGACATTTACGCGGTGGATGCCCTACGTCTTTTCGGGAAATAGGGTACCCTTCAAGGCCGATTACATCAAAATCAAAAAGCCTGCCCAGCGGATGCTGGCTCTCCATTTCAATCAAATATATCTTCAAATTGCCTGCATCTTCATCAACTACAACATAAGCTTCTGGTCCTGTGACAAGATCACGGGTTTCCCTATAGAGAATCTGTATGTCTTTTTCCAGCAACCTTTTTATCAGTGACTGGTAACCTTCTCTGAATATTTTTCCACTAACGGGCGTCCTTTTATTTGCTCCAGGTATATTCACGGTAAAAGAAATCAGAGTCTTTTTATATTCCTTAATCAAATGCTTTTGCTTTTCCGCTCTTTCATCTCTTGCCTTCAACATTTGTTCAAGAGTTATTTCATATGCGATTGAAATATTGGCCGTCTGCATATCCAGTTCTCCTTTTTACTATTCGACCATTGGAAATAGCCTAGGCTAAATCCCCATCTAACCACTTTTTTCAATTTTTTTAATCATACCATTCTGAATATGTTTTATCAAGGAAACAGGGATGTCAGAAAGAGCACCGCGAGTTAATGACTCTATTTTTACTCAACTAACAGTCTCTGTAATCTCGGAATCAATGCTTGATACCACTTAGGCTCTTAAACTGTAAAACTTTTTGCCACCCGCTAGCGGGTGGTTTATTTGGGACAGACCTTCCTTCTGGGAGGTCAGTCCCAAATAAAAAGGCTCCCGCCTGTTTCCAGGCGAGAGCCTTGAGCTGTATGTGTGGCGGAGTGGGAGGGATTTGAACCCTCGCACGGTGTAACCCGTCTAACGATTTAGCAAACCGTCCTCTTCAGCCACTTGAGTACCACTCCGTGATGACGCTGCCAAAGTATGATCCCGCCGCCAGACATGCGTGGCGGAGGGGGTGGGATTCGAACCCACGGTCCCTTGCGGGATCACTGGTTTTCAAGACCAGCTCCATAAACCACTCGGACACCCCTCCGTGTCCGGCACATATTGTATTATAACAAAAGGCCCCAACCCTGTCAATAAAAGTGGTTTGGGAATTTTGGCCGCAGAGGCCGGCGATTAAGCGGCCGGTACCGGGACAAAATATTACAGCGCCAGCGTATTGACTAATCACCGCCCGGAGAGTATATTTTAAGAGCAATAAGCTTCCAGAGTAAAGGCGGGTGAGAGATATGGATACAGATTATTGTAGTACCAATTTTTCGTCGTATTTGAGCAATTATCGGGCAATATCCATGTTTCTTGCCGCCGATCCGGCAAGATAGATGGCATGTTTCCCGACGAGAAGGAGGGAACATCATGCTGCGCATTTACAAGACCAATTGCGAGGCGCTCCGCGAGCTGACGCTGGCTGCCTGCGAAAAGGGAGCCT
>JARKNV010000014.1 GCA_029976065.1 Selenomonadales bacterium | reverse complement strand
GGGATCAGGCCGGCCTTCACCACCACCGTCAGCACCGCCGCCGCGAACATATGCACCTCGCCCGCCTGCCAGCCGGCCACCGCGCAGGCCGCGGCCACCACCGCCGACTGGGCCAGCAGGATATGCACCGCCGTCGACAGGCGCGTAGTCCTCGTCAGCAGGAACGCCGACAACAGCAACAAAACAGCGAGTGTTTCCATTCCCTCTCCCCCTACCGCGCCACGAGCGCCAGCAACGCCAGCACCCCGGATACCGTCATGAACGCCGGCACCCTGAACAGCCGCATCTTATTCGTCGCCGTCTCCGCCGCCGCCAGGGCCAGCGCCGTCGCGGCCACCTTCGCCGCCAGCACCCCGGCCTGGGCCAGCGGCGGCCAGGAAAGCGGCGCCTCCGGCAAAAACAGCACCGCGAACAGCGCAATCATCACCAGTTGCTTGATCGCCACCGCCCAGTGGATGAGGCCGAGCGGGCGCCCGGAATACTCCAGAATCATGCCCTCGTGGATCATCGTCAGCTCCAGGTGGGTATCGGGATTATCCACCGGAATGCGGCCCGTCTCGGCCACCAGCACGATGAAAAACGCTCCGGCCGCGAACACTTCGGACAGCGTCCATTCCACGCCGCCCGCCGCGGCCGCCATCGCCGCCAGGCCGGTCGTCCCGGCCGGCAGGGCCACCGTTAAGAGCGCCAGCAGGATGGCCGGCTCAGCCAGCACCGCGATGAACATCTCCCGCGACCCGCCCATGCCGCCGAACGAACTGCCGGCGTCCAGCGACGCCAGCGCCAGGAAAAAGCGGCCCAGCGCGAACAGATACAGCAGCATGAACAGATCGGCAAAGCCGACGCCCAGCCCGAGGGCCAGCGGCGCCAACACCGGCGCCAGGGCGGCCGCTCCCAGCGCGGCCGCGAAATACACGCCCGGCGCGGCCGCGAACAGCCACGACGTCGTTGGAGACACCACACTGTCCTTGCTGAGGAACTTCGCCAAATCGTAATACGGCTGCAGGAGGCCCGGCCCCCGCCGGTTCTGCAGGCGGGCCTTGGCCGTCTTGATCAGGCCGGCGGTCAGCGGGGCGAGCGAAGCGACCATCGCCGCCTGGCTCAGACCGACCAAAAGCTGCGCAATCACATCCACCGCGCTCACCACCTTGTGCTCCAGACCAGCACGGCAATCGTCACGGCCATGATATAGCCGACATAAAGCTGCACGCTCCCGGTCTGCAGGCGTTTCATGAAATGCGCCAGGGCCACCGTGCCCCGGCTGGCGGGCCTGTATATCAGTTCGGTGAAAACATACGTAATCTTTACATGGAAAACCATCCGCCGGCCAAAATAACGGTGTCCGTCCTCGGTCACCACATCCGGCTTGGGCAGCAGGACCGCCCGGAACGCCCGGCGGATCGGATCGGAAAACCCGGTCGCCGTATACTCCATCCGCGCGTTGGGCACGATACCGCACGTCCACGTCTCGCCCGCCGCGCAGCTGGCCCGGCCATACAGGCGGTAGCCCGCGAAGGCCGCCGCCGCCCCGGCCAGCAGCAGGGCCGTCAGCGCTGCCGGCGACATCGTCCCCGCCGCCGTCGCCGCCGTGAAGCCCACCGCGTACCAGTCGCCGGCCGCCAGCGTCGCCGCCGGCGCCTCGCCCAGGAAGGGAGCCACCGTCCGTGTCAGCAGGCCGATGAGCGGCACCGGCAGAACCCCCAGGACAAGGCACAGCGCCGCCAGCAGCCCCATTGGCGCCAGCATCAGGCGCGAAGCCTCCTTGGCCTCGGCCACATGCGTACTGCGGGGCTTGGCGAGGAAAATCATCGCGAACACCTTCACGAAACAGGCTGCCGCCAGCGCGCCCGTCAGGCCCAGCAAGCTCACCAGCACCGCCGCCGCCAGCTTGCCCGTCAGCCCGGCCAGCGCCGCCGGCAGCGCAAACAGCGCCTGGAAAGTCAGCCACTCGCTCACGAACCCGTTCAGAGGCGGCAGGCCGGAAATCGCCACCGCGCCCGCCAGGAAAAAGACGGCCGTATACGGCATATAACGGATCAGGCCGCCCAGGTGCTCGATATCGCGGGTATGGGTCGTCTGCAGCACCGCCCCCGCCCCCATGAACAGCAGCGACTTGAAAATCGCGTGATTGAGGACATGGAAAAGCGCCGCCGCCCACGCCAGGCCGGCCAGGCCCGGCAACCCCTTGCTCGCGAACAGCAGGCCGCCGCCCATGCCCAGCAGGATAATGCCGATATTCTCCACGCTGTGATACGCCAGCAGGCGCTTCACATCATGCTGCATCAGCGCGTACAGCACCCCCAGCACCGCCGACAGCGCCGCCGCCACGAGCACCGCCGCACCCCACCACACCGGTCCCGCGCCGAGGAACTCCAGGTAAAAACGGGCCATCCCGTAAATAGCCGTCTTGATCATCACCCCCGACATCACCGCCGACACATGGGTCGGCGCGGCCGGGTGAGCCTCGGGCAGCCACACGTGCAGGGGAATGATCCCCGCCTTCGTGCCGAAGCCGATCAGCGCGCACAGGAAAGCCGCGTCGCGCAGCCAGCCGGCCGGCGCCCTGAGATCCGCGAACGCCATGCCCCCGGCCGGCGGCACCAGCAGCAGGAACGCCACGATGATGAACGCCGTGCCGATATGGGTCATCACGAAATAAACGTACGCCGCCCGGCTGCTCGCCGCCTTTTCCCGCTCGTGGGCCACCAGCAGGAACGACGCCACCGTCATCAGCTCCCAGGCCACGATGAACGCCACCACATGGCTCACCGTCACCACCGCCAGCATCGACAGCACGAACGCGGCGTACAGCGCCGCCATCTGCCCCAGCCGCCGGCCGTAGTACTCGCGGCAATAAGCCACCGCGTACACGCTCGCCGCCGCCCCCACCGTGCCGATAACGGCCAGGAAAAAAGCGGACAGGTAGTCCGCCCTCACCGCTACCGGCCCGAACAGCGTATCGCCCGGCAGCGTGAACGCCTGCGGCCCGGCCGAAAAAACGAAAGCCGCCCCGGCCAGGGCGAGCAGGCAACCGGCCGCCGACAGACCGTGGGCCAGCCAGTTGGCGACGGCGGGACGCGACCGCAGCACGAGCGCCGCCGTCATCGCCAGGGCGAAAGCTGCCGCCATCGCCGCATACAAATAAATGAAGTCCATTGTCCTTCCCCACCTAATAAATAATACCGGTCTCGACCGAACTGGCATAGTCTTGACCGGACTTCCAGTAATGGATGCCTGGCCCTCGCGGGCGCCGGCGCTATACAGCCATCGGAAAAATTGCTTGATGGCGTTAAAATCATTCGACACCGTCGGACAAAATCCTGTTTATTTCTGCAACCTTTTCATGGTAAAATCCGGATAGGCGGCCGCGGCAAACAAAATTTGACGGATCGGCCGGCGAGAGGTAAAATATTTTACAATACAAAAAACACATCAGTGAAATATAGCACAAGGGGGATAATCTGATGACGAGAGCCTACAACTTCAACGCCGGCCCGTCGGCCCTGCCCCTGCCGGTACTCCAGAAAGCCCAGGCCGAACTGGTCGACTTCCGCGGAGCCGGCATGTCCATCATGGAGATGAGCCACCGCGGCAAGGAATACGAAGCAGTCCACAACGAGGCCGCCGGGCTGCTCAAAGAACTTATGGCCGTCCCCGCCGACTACGACGTCCTCTTTCTCCAGGGCGGCGCCAGCCTTCAGTTCGCCATGGTGCCGATGAACTTCCTCCCCGCCGGCCGCAAAGCCGGCTACATCCTCACCGGCTCCTGGGCCGAGAAAGCCTACGGCGAGGCCAAGCAGTTCGGCGAAGTCTTCGAAGTCGCCAGCACCAAAAGCGACAACTACCGCCGCATCCCCGCCGTCGCCGATCTCCGCTACCCGCCCGACGCCGCCTACATCCACCTCACCTCAAATAACACTATCTTCGGCACCGAATGGAGCGCCTTCCCCGACACCGGCGCCGTGCCCCTCATCGCCGACATGTCCAGCGACATCCTCGCCCGGCCCGTCGACGTCAGCAAATTCGCCCTCATCTACGCCGGCGCCCAGAAAAACCTCGGCCCGGCCGGCGTCACCGTCGCCATCCTCCGCCGCAGCCTTTTGGAACGGGCCAACACCGCCGTTCCCACCATGCTCCGCTACGCCACCCACGCCAAAGACAACTCCCTCTACAACACCCCGCCCACCTTCGCCATCTACCTCGTCGGCCTCGTCCTCGGCTGGGTCAAGGAGCAGGGCGGCGTCGCCGCCGTCTACAAACGCAACCAGGCCAAAGCGGCCCTCATCTACGACGTCGTCGACAACAGCGGCGGCTTCTACCGCGGCCACGCCGCCGCCGACAGCCGCTCGCTCATGAACATCACCTTCCGCCTCGCCAGCGAAGACCTCGAGAAAAAATTCCTCGACGAAGCCAAAAAAGCCGGCTTCGTCGGCCTCGGCGGCCACCGCTCCGTCGGCGGCTGCCGCGCCTCGGCCTACAACGCCGTGCCGGAAGAGGCGTGCAGAGCGTTATCGCAATTCATGCTCGACTTCCAAAAAAATAATGGGTAGTAGAAAGCCCCGTTGACTCTTGTCAACGGGGCTTTTTGTACAGGGGCAGGCCGTTGATGACCCCGTAGGCGGCGTTGCCCCTGCGGGCGCTTGCTAGCGTACTTGCGTGTACGCGTCGCTGCGCGTCCTCGGGGCGCCTTGCCTACGAGGCCCTGAACGGCCTGCGCACAGTTCAGGAAAGTATTGTGGGGACGGTTTTCTAAATTATTGGCGGCAAAGATGCGGCGCCTGCTCGCTTCGCGTGTTCCCCGGCGGCCTTCTCCGCCAGGGTGATCGCCCGCGCCAGGCGTTTGATCCCCTCCGGTATTTCCGTCGCGTCGTTCGTGGCGAAGCACAGGCGAAACTCCCGCTCGCCCTCCGCGCCGGGATAAAAGGCATCCCCCGGCACGAAGCTCACCCCCTGCCGGCCTGCCTCCGGCAGCAGCGACCGGGTCGTCACCGGGCCGGTCAGCCGGCACCAGAAATAAAAGCCCCCGCCCGGCACCGCGTAGCTCAGCCGGCCGCCGGCGAAGCGCCTCAGCGCCTGGCCCATCGCGTCCCGCCGCAGCCGGTACTCCCGGCGGACGGCCGCCAGATGGCCGTCGAGCCCTCCGGAAACGACAAACTTGTATAGCAGCCACTGGGCCAGATTATTGCTGTGCAGATCCACGTACTGCTTCTCCATGGCCACCCGCTGGATCACCGCCTCCGGGGCCACCAGCCAGCCGGCCCGCAGCCCCGGGAAAACCGTCTTCGAAAAAGTGCGCATATAGATTACCCCGCCGTGCTGGTCGAGCGCCTTCAGCGGCGGCGGCGGCTCCCGGTCGTAATACAGATCGCCGTACGGGTCGTCCTCGATCACCGCCAGGCGGTGGCGGGCCGCCAGCGCCAGCAGCGCCTGGCGCTCGCCCTGCGGAATCACCCGGCCGCTCGGATTCTGGTACGTAGGCAGCACATACATCAGCTTCGGCCGGTAGCGGACGAGATAATCCTCCAGCAAATCGAGCTGCAGCGGCCCCGGCGCCGGCAGCGTCAACAGCCGCGCCCCCGCCGCCTGGAAAATCTGCAGCGCCCCCATATAAGTCGGCGTCTCCACCACCACATAATCCCCCGGGTTCAGCAGCACCTTCGCCAACAGATACAGCCCCTGCTGCGCCCCCGCCACCACCGCCACGTTCTCCGGCCCCGCCGGCACGCCCGCCGCCGCGTGGCGGGCCGCCAAAGCCTCCCGTAGCGGCCCGTAGCCCTCGGTCGCGATATGGCCGAGATCGGCCATCGCCAGGCCGCCCTGCGCCAGCAGCTCCTGGAAGGCCCCCCACGGATAAAGCCGCGGGTCGGGCATCCCCGTCGCCATCGAAATCCCGGCCGAATCCCCCATCGCCACCAAATCGCGGATAATGCCCGCCACCGGGCTCTGCCACGCCGGCACTAAGAGCTGGTGCCACGGCATCGGCTGCGCCGCCGCCTCGGCGCCTCCCTCCGCCACATACGTGCCGCTGCCCACCCGCGTCCTGACAAGGCCCAGCTCCTCCAGGCGGCGGTACGCGTTGATCGCCGTCGTCCGGCTCACCCCGCACCGTTCCGCCAGCAGGCGCTCCGGCGGCAGCTTCATCCCCGGCGCCAGCGCCTGGCTCCTTATCTGGGCTGCGATCTGGGCCGCGATCTGCTCGTACATCGGCTCCGCCGACTTCTCTGCCGATAAATCAATGGACATATCCATTGCGCCAAAACCTCCGGTAATATGACCAATTATCATCTAAAAAATTAAATTGGATATTTACCGCCGTTTTCCTGCCAGGTATTATAAAAGAAATACCACCCAGGGAGTTGATTAACCCCGTGAACGCAATCGACACCGCCGATTTTCGCCGCGGCGTCCTCGACACCCTCCCCGTTCTCCTCGGCGTAGTTCCCTTCGGCGTCACCTTCGGCATCGTCGGCCTCACCGTCGGCCTCACCCCCTTCGAAACCGTATTCATGTCCCTCGCCGTCTTCGCCGGCGCCGCCCAGTTCATCAGCGCCACCATGATCGGCATGGGCATCGTCGACTTTACCCTCATCGTCTTCACCACCCTGCTCATCAACCTCCGCCACCTCCTCATGGGCGCCTCCCTCGCTCCCTACGTCACCCGCCTGCCCCTCGTCCGCCAAGCCCTCCTCGCCTTCCTCATGGTCGACGAAAGCTACGCCATAACCATCGACCGGATCGCCAGGCACGGCTACAGCGAACGCCACCAGCTCGGCGCCAGCGCCGCCCTCTTTGTCGCCTGGAATACCGCCACCGTAACCGGCGTCCTCGTCGGCGAATACATCCCCGATCCGCTCGCCTGGGGCCTCGATTTCGCCCTGCCCGCCACCTTCCTCGCCATGCTCGTCCCCCGCCTCGACTCGCGCACCAGCCTGACCGTCTGCCTCGTCGCCGCCGTCGTCGCCGTGGCCGCCGCCGTCCTCCTCCCCGGCAAATGGTTCATCATCCTCGCCGCCCTCGCCGCCACCCTCGTGGGCGGGCTCCTCGAAAAAGCCCCGGAAAAGGAGAAAACGGCATGAGAAGCGACATCCTCATCATCATCCTCGGCATGGCAGCCGTCACCTTCTTCACTCGCTTCGCCGCCCAGCTCGCCTTCCGCGGCACCGGCATCCCGGCCTGGCTCCACCGCTGGCTCAAACACGTCCCTACCGGCATCCTCACCGCCCTCATCGTCCCCGCGCTCGTCCTTCCCCGCGGCACCCTCGACCTCACCTGGCACAACCCCTACCTCCTCGCCGGCCTCGTCGCCGCCTTCGTCGCCTGGCGGTTCCGCAACATGCCGCTGACGATGGGGGTGGGGATGATCACCATCCTCCTCCTCCGCCTCCACATGTGAGGCCGGTGATAAGCCCCCATCTGCGGCGTTGCTCCTCAGAGCGCTTGCTAGCGTACATCCGAGTACGCGTCGCTGCTCGTCCGGCGGAGCCGCCTTGCATCTGGGGGCTTCTGAACAATCGCTGGCCTTGTCCCATTCACGATAAGCCCCCGTCAGCGCCACCTTCCGGTGTGCCGACGGGGGCTTTCCTGTCTTTACGACCTATAATTCGTATCGATGCGGACCCAATTAGGAATTCACCGCAGGAAAACCGCCGCCTGCCGCGAAATCATTAATAAAAAAGCCTTCCATTTGCGTCGGGCGCTTCCCGGCCATATCGCAAGGCGCGGCCGCCAGCCTCCGTAAAAAGCCTCCCGGTGGAAGCCTGCGCATGAAAAAGCGGCCGGAAACCGGCCGCGGTCAATGATTCGCCAAAATATACTCTTTTATCTCCGCCAAGGCCCGTTTGCGCTCCGTCGCCTTCACCAGCACATACAGAGCCTTCTTGCGGCGAGAACGGCGGATGACAGCCTCGCAGGCCCCCAGATCCTTGTCGATCCTGTTAAGTACATCATATACGGTCATCCGTCCCCACCTCCTTTATGGTAACTTCAGTTTACCAGACCGGTCGGCGCTTGTCTTGTTGAAAAACCTGGATTTGTCTCCGCCCCCATGGAGGGCAAAAAAATTACCGGCTGCAGAAATCCGGCAGGTATTGCGACAAATTCCGACGAAATTAGCATACTATATATTTTGACGCCCTGACCGGCCGGTACGGACAACAAAAAGCAGCGGGGTGACAACTTGATCTTCAGCATTCATCTTACGAACCTTCTCAAAGCCTTCTCCCTCGCCCTGGAACTCTCCGACGGCGGCCTTTCCCGCCACCACTGGCGCACCGCCATGATCGCCGACCGCATCGGCGGCCACCTCGGCCTTGCCCAGGGACCGCGCCAAACCCTTCTCTACGCCGCCCTCCTCCACGACATCGGCGCCGCCGCCCGCTGGGACGAGAAAAACAGCCTCTACAGCCATAAACCCGTCGCCGACCTTTATCAACACGCCGAAGAAGGCCACAACCTGCTCGTCGGCACGCCCCTGTTCAAAGCCCTGGCCAAACCCATCCGCCACCACCACGACCGCTGGGACGGCTCCAGCCCCTCGGGCCTCGCCGGCAAGGACATCCCCCTCGCCGGCCGCATCATCAACCTCGCCGACACCTTCGAAGTCCTAATAGACGACGGCCGCTACATCCTCGACCAGCGCGAAAGCATCCTCGCCGCCATCGGCCAGCAGAGCGGGCGCCAGTTCGACCCCACCCTCGTCAAAGCCGTCGGTGAAATCGCCAGCCAGGAAAGCTTCTGGTTCGACCTCGCCACCCCCCAGTACTTCGACCATTTCTTCCGCAGCCTCCAAAGCCACGGCCAGATCCGTCTCAACATCGAAGGCCTCCTCGGCGCCGCGGAAATATTCGCCACCATCGTCGACCGCACCAGCCGCTTCACCGCCACCCACTCCCGCACCGTCGCCGCCGTGTCCGCCTTCCTGGCCCGCGCCAAAGGCTACTCCGACACCGAAGCCAAAATCATGCGCGTCGCCGGCCTCCTCCACGACCTCGGCAAACTCACCGTCCCCAACGACATCCTCGAAAAGCCCGGCAAACTCACCCCCCGCGAATTTGCCATCGTCAAACAGCACGCCTACTACACCCACCGCATCCTCACCCAGGTCGACGGCTTCGAACTCATCGCCGAATGGGCCGCCTACCACCACGAAACCCTCGACGGCACAGGCTACCCCTTCCGCATTCCCCCCGCCCATCTCCGCCTCGGCAGCCGCATCGTCGCCGTCGCCGACGTCTACGCCGCCCTGCGCGAACACCGGCCCTACCGGCCCAGCCTGCCGGCCGGCGAAGTCGAAAAAATCATGCTCGGCATGGCCGCCGCCAACCATCTCGACCTCGACATCGTCAAAACCCTCCTCGAAGCAGGCGACGCCGCCCTCGAAGCCGACCCCGCCGGCCTCACCGCCTTTGCCTGACAAACATTCCCTCGCCGGCGCTGTTGACATTTCCGCCGCCAGCAGCTAAAATAATTATCGGACTGATGCCGGTATAGCTCAGCTGGTAGAGCAGCGCATTCGTAATGCGCGGGTCGGAGGTTCGAATCCTCTTATCGGCTCCAAGTAAATCAAAAGGTCTGCGACTATTTCGCAGACCTTTTTTTATTGTTTCAGGCAAATTTTCCGGCGTAGTTATACAAAACTCATGGGATGTCACATGATTTTACAGGGATGGTCTAAATTGATGGAGTGAAAGAGTGGTCGCCAGATGCGTGCGGAAATGTCTAGGGGTTATAGCTCTAGATATCGCTATGCGCGGTTTTTGGAGGAAAATTGTATAAAATATGGAAGTAATCAATTACATAGGAGGGATGTGCTTGATTTACTTTGATGCGAAGCAGGACCTTGAGTTCATAAGACAATTCAAAAAAGACGCCGTTGAGATGATCGAGATTGAGAACAATGTCCAAACAGGTAGGTCAGTCATGTTATCCCCTTCAGAATATCGCAGTATGCGAAAAGACAAAGCTTCAGAAAATCCGAAATATCAAGAGATAAGAGATCGAGTCGCAAAAGATGCGATTCATGCGGTAGGGCTGGCCCAGAAAGCTGGGATTCCTATCATCATGCACTCTTACCCTGCTCCTGCCATCGGTGGTCCGGTAATACCTATTAACCTCTTCCTTGCTATCTTGAATGACACTTCCCATGGCGGCGTCGAACCAAGATATATTATAGATGCCTTAAACCAAACGATTGGACAGTACGAACGGATTGTGGAGAGACAATTCCGGCAGATGATAAACCCGTTTTACTGGGTAAAGCTAGTTGCACTTCACATCATACGTCTACCACATACGGTTCTTTCATTTTCCGGTTTTGACGTTGCAAAAATAGAGCAGGAGCTATGGGCGAAGCTTTTGAATTTGATTTGGATTGTTGCGGTAATATGGATATTGATTTCCTTTGGGTTCGACCTACAACAAATTCTCAGTGTGATAGTAACCCGTGGAAAGTAAGGAGAGTGTTTTCATGATCTGGTCGAGCAATAAGCGCCCAGACCCAGACGCATGGGTTGACCGTGGCGGTTACTTTGTAACAATGAGAGTATGCCAAATAGACCTTTATCAGTCGTGGTTCAACAAGATGCTAGCGACAATCAAGGAACACAACTATATTGGAAGCACACTATCATCTGAGCACTTGAAGAAAGCCAAGGTTATAGCGGAACAAGCTTCAAATGAGGACAAGCTTATGGTAGATTACCTGTTGGTGATGCTAATACAGTACATCTATGCTGACGAGTTTGACAGAGAGGATGGACGTGGCTGGGTAAGGATTGTTACTGGGCTTGACCGACGCTTCGCAGACGGAAAGACCACTTTCTATCCTCAAGCTGAGTTAGCAAAGGCAAGGCTAAATAATGCAATGGACGAAATAGAGTAAAAACGTAGTAAACCACCTATTGGGAATGGAAAAAAGGAGGGAGGGGGTTCCTCTTGACTCCAAATTGCCCCACTCAGAATACTTCATCAGACTCTTGGGCAGGAAAGCAGGAAACGGGATAGGCTTGGTGTATCCGATGCCTTCCCGTTTTAATTTTTCGAGAATTGTGCTAAGCGGGTGAAAGAGTGTGAACTGAAGTGGCAATCCCCCGCATGCGTCTGTTTTGGATTTTTGTTAATTCAGATTTATGAAACTCCTCGGACGGGTGTACGTAAATGTTGAATGTCGTTCTAATGTCGGCGTGTCCTAGTCGTTCGGACACTACTTTTGCATCCATTCCCGACTCTAACGCTTCTGTGGCATGAGTATGGCGAAGCGTATGGAACTTCGAGTTATCTATTCCCGCCTTTTCGCAGACCTGTGTGTATAGTTTGGAGAAGTGGCGAGGAGAACGAGGCTGGCCGTCCTGCTGGCAGAATACGTATTCGTGTGTACTATTTTGCTTAAGCTTTGTAAGCATGTCGATTGTTTCCGGCAGCAGTTGGATTACCCGATTGCTATCGTCGGTCTTTGGAGTTTGAATCAGTTTCCCTATTGACGTTTCGACGACATTCCGCCTGATGTAGAGTTTCCCCTGCTCTAAGTCTATATCACTCCAGGTCAACCCTAGCAGTTCTCCCCGCCTAATCCCTGTATCTAGTGCGAGGCAAACTGCTTCCGCTAAGTGATTCCTTACTATAGTTTTTGTGGGATTGGCGGTTTTTCTCCTGTTCTTCCTTATAGCCGCAATTTTAGCTTCTTCAGCAGTGTTAATTTCTTCGGCGGCTTTCTTTAGGGAGGCAATCTCTTCGACGGTCAGAACGGCTACTGCTGCGTTAGAGACGCTTTTGGGAAGCTCCACATACTCTGCGACATTTTTGGTGAGTATACCGATTTGAGCGGCTTTCCGTAACGCCATATTGAAAATCAGGAGAAGCTTTCTGGCCGTTTCCCGCTTATTCGATTGCTGGAACTGTTTGAGGAATCGTTGGATATCAGTGGGTGTTAGCTTCTGTAACTGCTTCTTGCCCATACTGCTGTTTTCGATATGGCAACTTATGAGTTTCTTGTAGCTATCAAAGGTTGTAGGCTTAATGTTATCCCGTTTATAAGTGTCTAGGAAGTCCTCAAGCCATTGATATAGAGTAGTATGGGTAGTCTTGATTAAACTTCCGTTTTTTGCATCTGCTTGCATCTGTTTGAGTTTTTCTACGGCTTCCGTATGAGTTTTGGCAGACGAAGTTTTCTTGATGCGCTTACCATTATCGTCGGTATCGATAGTTACCTCTACGATATAGTAATCTTGCCCCCTAATAGTCCTCTTGTAAATGGCTCCTTCTCCGTTTCCGCGTTTTCTTGGCATGTTATATCCTCTCCTTTTTACAATTATATTCACCGTAACGGTGTTTTTGTAAAACAAAATTTTTTATTACCGCCGGAATCCTTTCTGAAAGCGCGACCGTGTTCTCACTAGTTTTGTCTGCGTAATACTTATATGTCTAATGTCGCTCTTAACTCCCTCGACATCAACTCTATATTTTGTATACTCCCACTTCATTTCTTCGCGGTAATTTATCCATAACTCCGTAAGGTAGGCTAAATCAGTCCAGGAGATACCTAGTTCTTGCAATTTGGGTGATTCGACTTCTAATCTCCTATGCTCCAACAGTTCTAAAGCGAAAGTCCTGATATCCTTAAGAAGCTTGATACTAGTCTGTATTGGTCCGTTCAGGAGTTTCCAGGCCGCATAGATTTGTCCTTGAGCATCATCGGGATATTCGGAACTCCGTCCTAATCCTCGTCCAAGTGAGCGAGTGGTAGGCGCGGGAACAAGTCCTTCAAGAACGTACTTTCTGATTGTACTATCCCCTATATCTACTCCAAGGTTATCCAGGTTCTCCATGAGAATCTTTTTATCCACGGCGATTTCAACTCCTAAAATGCTTGTCTATGCTTATTATATACGCCTTTTCATCGTTATGCAAGAGTGCGTTGTAAAACTGCATAAGACCATTGTTAGAAACTCCAAATACCACCTGTTACGTATGCCTCTAGGAAACGGGGGCAAATTAAGCGGCAGAATTTATCCCGCAGCCTGCTCTCATTAACTATTACCAACAAAAGCCTATAGCTTATCAAAGTATGTAAATTGAGTAATCCGGGGTACAAAAGCAGTTTTCGATGCCGTGTTTAGAGAATATCGCCGAAATAAATATCTTGGTGAAGAGGAGTATACGCAAGTTCAGTCCTCGAAGGTGGGGTAGGATTATCTCACTTGTATTGGGAGAGTTGTATTTTTCTTTCCCCGCACTCCTCCTTTCTTGTAAATGTGTTTGGAGGGGGAGTGCGGGAAATCATCTGCTTCCTCGCTTCGCTCAGAAGGATTGCTCGCAAGCTCGCAATCTGTTATCGTATTCGTGTTTCTTTGGTATTAGGCAGACTTCCCCCCTTGCGGGGGGAAAAGTCAACTAATAGCTAGGTATTAGTGTAGACAATACAAGTCGAGGGACTTCGTTGCAGGCCAATATATCCCTGTTATCGCTAACATTCCTCGTATTCCCCATCCTGCGCGGTTCGGGTGTCGCTGTTGCATGACGCAATTAACGAATAACATCTTAATCAAGATGCTGCTTATCAAAGCGATAGCTTTCGGTCCTTCTTGCCGCGTGACCCTCGGTTTTTCTATTTAACGTCTCATTAGCATGCGCCCTCGGACGTGCTGTCGATGACAGCAAAGTTTAGTATGTAGAGGGACAAGGAGCAGATACTGCTACTTTGTCCTCAGATTGACAGCGTGGTAGACTCCATAAGGAGTATTTACGTTCTTGGCTCAGCGCTTATATTCGGGCATCCTTATGCAATATGTCTCGGACTTTATTCCGTATCTCTACGGCTCCAGGAGTTTCGCACATAACGGCTCGGCTCAAATAGGCTTCATATTTCTGTAGGTCGGATAACTGTGTCCCTCCATACAAGTACTCTTCTCTGGCTTTCTGTGACTCGTAGGCAGTGACTTCATCGATTACGAATGACACTATCTCCGCATTACTCTTGCTCCACAAATTCACTTTCATGGCAGTTCCCCCTTTCACTGTGCCTTCTTTTGGACTGGCACTACGATTATAGTGTCTTGTTGCTCCCTCGGCTTGATTTCATGGGCTTTCAAAAAGTCCATCACGGATTCTTCCGTGATGTAATAGCTCTTGCCAATTTTTGATGCTCGCACTTTCCCCGTTGCTATCAACGAGCGGATATATAGCGGAGTTAATTCCAGATGCTCCGCTAGGGTCTTGACAGTAAATAGTTGCATGGTTCACTCCTCCTTCGTTGTTCAGAGTAAGTATATACGAAAAATAGCATATTTTTAAGTGGGATTGGTGGAAAATTTAGCATAAAAATAAGCAAAAAAGACGACTCGGCTTAATTTTAATGACGAGTCGCACGGGAAAAATTTTTATACAAAATGGCTCTATTTTCAAGTGAGTTGAAAACTGATATTTAGACGAACCTATAGTATAATTGTCCTATAGATTCTTTTGGGGAGGAAAAATGAGTTATAAAATACTTTTATTTGATTTAGATGATACACTGCTAGATTTCGGCGCTAACGAAACTGATTCGTTGAACAAATTGTTTCAGCAACATGGATATACTTTTTCGGATGAGTTGTTTCAAGTATATAATTCCGTCAACAAACAACTATGGGCTGATTATGAAAATGGAAATATTGTATTAGATGATGTGCTAAACTCCAGATTTTCAGAAACTATGTTAAG
The DNA here is from genome assembly GCA_029976065.1 of Selenomonadales bacterium. Taxonomy (GTDB): domain Bacteria; phylum Bacillota; class Negativicutes; order Sporomusales; family UBA7701; genus Anaeroselena. The sequence goes on along the minus strand of JARKNV010000014.1, from coordinate 24,457 downwards.
ACTGGGAAAAGTTGTGGATGGTATTGAATGGGAAAACATGTATAGAGAACTTCTGGGCAATGGATGTCAACATATGGAGGGAGCCTTGGAAGTATGTCAGAGCTTATCTGTATCGCATAGACTGTTTGTTATCACTAATGGTATAACCCAAACTCAGATAAAGCGACTGAAGCAGTCGGGATTATATGAATTCTTTGAGGACATTTTTGATTCTCAAAGTATCGGATTTCAAAAGCCATCAAAAGAATTTTTCGATTACGTGATGAGTCATATTAAAGATTTTAATATAAAGGAAGCACTTATCATCGGGGACTCCTTAAAAACCGATATTAAAGGTGGCCTTCTGGCGGGAATCGATACCTGCTGGATTAACAGAAAGTCCCCAAAATGTTCAGCAGAAATTCAGAGTACATATACGGTCACAAGCTTGGTGGAGTTATATGACATCTGCACCCCTATAAAATGAGCATAATGGAGGATAAGATTCTGCAAGGGTGGAATCGGGGTTGTAATTATCGCCCCGAATCAGAATCTTTCCGACATGCTTTCCGGCGTAATTGACTGGTCAAAAAAATCTTGGAGAGTGGAATTGATTTTCTTGGTACACTGAAAGCTACTGCTATATTGACTGTCAAAGATTATCTTGACCAGTGAAATAGAGCTCTCCGCAAATTCGTAATGCGCGGGTCGGAGGTTCGAATCCTCTTATCGGCTCCAATCAAACGAAAAGCCCTGCAGCAATGCGGGGCTTCTATTTTTTCCCGGCGCCGTCCGCCTAATCCGCCCCACGCAAAAAGCCCCCGGCGTAATGCCGGAGGCTTTGTCATTATCTACGACTTGAAATCCAGTCCCATAAAAACCTTCACCAGCGACGGATCGAACTGCGTGCCCGCACAGCGCCTGATCTCCTCCATAGCCGCCTCATGGCTCATCGCCTTGCGGTACGGCCGGTCGCTCGTCATCGCGTCATAAGCATCGGCAATCGCCAGCAACCGGCACTCCAACGGAATGCTCTCCCCCGCCAGGTCGAGCGGGTACCCCTGGCCGTTCCACCACTCGTGATGGCGTAAAATCCACTCCGCGATCGGCAGCAACTCGTTCGACGCCGACGCGATCCGGTAGCCCACATCGCAGTGGCGCTCCACCTCCTTGCGCTCCTGGGGAGTCAACGGTCCCGGCTTGCTCAGGATCGCATCCGGAATGCCCACCTTCCCCACATCATGGAACTGGGCGAACAGCGCCAGATCCCCCAGCCGCTCCTCGCTCAGCCCCGCTGCCGCGCCCAGCATCAGCACCAGCGACTCCAGCCGGTTGCCGTGCTCCTCGGTCACAAAATCCCGCTCCGTCAGCAAGCGGCGCAAAATATTCACGATCGCCCCGCGGGGGCTCTTGCCGCGATACAATCGGTCGCGGTACATATTATCATCCGCCGCCCGGAAAAGCTCCCGCATCGGCGTAGCGCTGTCCTCGCCGACCGCATACCCCAGCGACAGGCTCAAAACCGGGGCGCTGCCGCAGTTATCCTCCTCCGTGCGCTTCATAATCCGCCGGCCGGCCAGGCGAAGATCCTCCATCGTCACCTCATTCATCAGCACCGCGAACTCGTCGCCGCCTATCCGGGCGATAAGATCCTCGTCCCGGAAGCACCCCACCAGCGTCTTGGCCGTCCGCTTCAGCAGCTCGTCCCCCGCGTCGTGGCCCAGAGCGTCGTTAACCACCTTCAGCCCGTCCACATCCACGATAATCAGGCCCACCGGCCCCTCGCGGCGGCGGTCGAGGCGTCTCATCTCCTCCTCGAAATACCCGCGGTTATAAAGGCCCGTCAAAGCATCGCGGTACCCCATCTCCGTCAGCCGCTCCTCCAGCCGCTTTCGCTCCGTCACATCCCGGGTCGAACTCTGGTAAAGCACCCCCGGCTGCGGGCAACTCTCCACCCGCGCCACCACCGTCTCCAGCCAGCGATAAGACCCGTCCTTGCAGCGATACCTCGCCATAACGCCCCCGAAAGACAACCCCGTAAGCATCATCTGGCGGAAAGGCTCCAAAACACGCTCCAGATCGTCCGGATGAGCATACTCGAACGGCGTATGTCCGTACAGCTCCTCCGGCTCATACCCCAGCAACGTCCTCACCGCCGGCGAAGCATAAACATAGCGGGCCTCCTCCCCGTGCAGGCACAGGCAATCGCGGCTGTTATCCGTAATCATGCGGAACATCAGCTCGCCATCGGCCAGCCTCTGCTGCGCCAGCCGGGCCTCCGTCGCATCCTCCAGCAAAACCCCCAGCCGCGTCCCCCTAAGCGGAAAAACCCTCAGCCGCAGCCACCTTACCCCGGTGGCCGTCTCCAGGCGTTTCTCCACCGTCAGCCGCTTGCGCCCCGCCGCCACCTCAGCCAGCGCCGCCGTCAGGCAGTCGCCCAACCGGCTGTCGCTCCGCTCCGGGCCTTCCGGCGCCATCTCCAGCAGCTGCAAAGCCTCCGGACTCTCATACACCAAAGCAAAACCAGTGCCGTCGGCCGCCGGCGCGAACACCAGCAGCCCCTGTCCCATATTCTCCACAACCTCGGCGTAATCCACCGCACCCAAACGCTGCAACACAAACAAGCCTCCAAAAACAGATACCATACAATTCTTGCCAATTGGAACCACTTCCTGCCAGTAGAAACAAAAAAAGCAAATATCAACAAATATTTGTCCTCCGGCCACCGACAAAAGATCGACTAATTCCTCAAAAAGCCGCCGGAAAACACAAAAGCCCCCCGCTGTCCGGAAGGCCCTTGCCAAATCCGTCGTCCCGCGCCCTGCGGGAACGCGCTTTACCGCCTGTTCTCCCAGCCCGGCGCCGGCCCCAGCGGCCAGTCGGGATAAGCGTAATCCGCCCGCTCCGCCGCCACCACCGCCTGCACCGCCGCCGTCGCCAGTTCGCTCACCGTCTCGCCCCGGTAGCGGGCGATTCTCGCCGCCTCCTCGTAAACCTCCTGCGGCAGCTCGATTGTCACCGGAATACCGTGCTCCATACCATCCTCCCCTTCACCTCGTGTGCCTATAGCTTAACCCCGTGCCGCCGCCTTATTCCCCGCCCCCTTTGCCAAAACTCCCGCCGCCAGCATATAATCTTATAACTCATCACACGAAGGGAGGACCGTTATGGACGTCAACGCCGAAAAACTCCTCTACACCCTCTACGCCGAAAAGAGCGCCAAAAAACCGCAAATGAACGCCGCCGCCCAGAGCATCGGACTCGCCGGCGAAGCCCTCGGACGCGCCGTCAACTCGCTCTACGCCGCCGGGCTCGTCAGCGGCGTCACCGTCAAATTCGGCGAAGAAGACGACAACCCCGTCGCCTTCTCCACCGACAACATCATCCTCACCCGCCGCGGCGCCGGCCACGTCGAAAAAGCCCTCAACCTCGACGAAGACTCCTCCGCCATCCAGCGGCTCAAAGCCGTCGTTGCCAAAGCCGCCGCCCCGGGCTGGGAAGGCGTCAGGGCAATTGCCGAGAAAGCCCTGCAGGAATACTACCAACCCAGCTAAATCTTGTGGCGGAAGTACAGGGGGGCTGAGCTAAAAAGTCCAGTTGCGGCGTTGCTCCTCGGCTGCCATCCTCAGCGTACTTTTGTGTACGCTTCCGGTGTCATCCTCCGGTACGCCTTGCATCTGGAACTTTCTAGCTCAGCCCCGGCAAATCAAAACAAAAAAGGACCGCGAGGTCCTTTTTTGCATCCTAAAATATACTTTGCCATTCGCGGTCTTACCCGATGAACGCCCCCTGACTCTTCAGCTCCGCGCGCAACGCGGCCGCAGCCACCTTGCGGGGCGCCGTTCCCGCGCGCACCGCCAGCGCCGCCGCCACGCCCACCGCCTGGCCCATCCCCGCCGCCGGGCCCATCACCCGGATCGACGCCTGGGCGTTATGCGAGCAACTGATGAACCGGCCGGCCATCAGCACCCCCTCCACACCCTTCGGCACCAGCGACCGGAAGGGGATGGTGTGGTACTCGTCTCCCTTCAAAAACATCATCTTCCGCTTAAGCTGCCCCGGGATATGCATCTCTACCGGCCAGGCGTTGGCCACCACGCCGTCCTCGAACTTCTTGGCGCCCAGCACCTCGTCCGCCGTCAGCAAGTGTTCCCCCGTCACCCGGCGCGTCTCCCGGAGGCCGATCTTCGCCGCCGTCTCCACGATCGCCGACTTCTCCAGCCCCGGAATGCGGTCGCGCAGGAACCGCGCGAACTCCCGGGCGATCTGCCGGCCCTCCACCGAACTTCGCGTCAGATGCTCCGGCTTCGTTCCGTCCACCGCCCACGGCACCCTGGCCATATTCGCCCAGTATACCCCCGGCACGAACGTATAGCCCAGATTGCCGCCCGTGCGCGTCAGCTTGTAATCGCCCAGCGCCACCGCCTCGGCCATCAGCCGGTCGGCGTTGTCGAAGAAAAAGCCCTGGTCGAAAGTCGTTTCATCCACGTTCCCGAGGCGGAAAGCCATATCGCAGGCCTGCATATCCCCCTTGCCGTCGCCCACCTCGAAAGGCACCCCGGCGGCGGCGCACACATCCCCGTCCCCCGTGCAATCCAGCACCACCTTGGCGCGGATCGCCTGGCGGCCGGCCTTATTCTCGATAAACGCCCCCCGCACCGCGTTGCCGTCCATCAGCGGCGCGGCGAACTGTGTGTAAAAGAGCGGCTCCACGCCCGCCTCCAGCACCTTCTTATCCAAAATAACCTTCAGCGCCTCCGGGTCGAAATCGACCACATGCCGCCACTTGCGGCCGCCGGCCCCGTCGATCAGCTCCTGGACGACCTCGCCGCCGATGCCGCCGATCAGTTGCACCGTCTTGCGCGTGCGGGTATAAAAGCCGCAAAAATCGTTCACCAGCGCCGCCGTCGCGTTGCCGCCCAGAAAACCGAAATACTCCACCAGCAGCGTCTTCATCCCCATGCGGCTCGCGGCCACCGCCGCGCTCACCCCCGCCATCCCGCCGCCGACCACCAGCACATCCACCTCGCGCAGCAGAGGAATGCGGCGGCTCGGCTCGGTCACGAACGCCTCGGGGGCTGAAGACGCGGCCGCCGCCGTCCGGGGCGCGGCCGCAGGCAGCAGCCCGCCGAACTCGGCCGCGAACCCCGCCGCCACCAGGCTCTTCAGGAACGTGCGCCTGTTAAAGCTCATCGCCTCCAGCCTGTCCAGCAAATCCTTCTCGTTAGCCATAGCAATCCCGCCCTTCCGGTCATTGTAATAATTATCCACTTCTACATCGCCCCGCGCATCCCTGCCAACCAATAGGTCCCTCAGGCCTTCCCGCCGAAACTTATTCGCGGCTGCCGATCCTTTTTACCCCAAATGCTTGTCAGCAAAAGAAAAGGGGTGATAAAATCTGGTTGTAGCCTACAATTACTATCATGGAAGACAAAAGGGTGATTGCAATGTATTCGGCAAGGTGGGCACTCGTTGTCCTCATAGGTCTCAGCGCTCTTGTTACCGGCACCCTTGCCCTTACCGCCTGGCGGCGCAGACGGAGCCCCCTCGGCCGGACCTTCTTCCTTTTCGCCCTGCTGGTCACAGTTTACACCTTCGGCTACATGTGCGAACTCGCCAGCGACACCCTCGCGGCGATCAGGTTCTGGCTGCACGTCGAAGCCGTAGGCATCGCCTTCCTGCCGGCCGCCTGGATCATCCTCGCCGTCCACCACACCAAAACCGCAAACCGCTATTGGCCCCAACTCAAGGCCGTCCTCCTCATGCTCTCCACCATCACCTTCCTGCTCAGCAACACCTCCCCGGAAATTCACCACCTTCACTACGGCCCTCTCCTTCTCAACCCCGCCGCCCCCTTCCCGGTCGTCATCTTCAAACCCGGGCCGTGGTATTGGTTTCATTCCGCCTACATCAACCTCGCCGTCCTCTACGGCAACATCCTCTTCGCTCGCGCCTGGCGGAACGCTCCGCCCGCAAAAAGCAACCAGGCCTTCGTCCTCTTCCTCGGCTCCCTATTTCCCTGGGGCGTCTTTATCGCCTACCTCATGGACGCCGTCCCCTGGGGGCTCGACCCGCATCCGGTCGCCTTCCTCGTGCCCGGGCTTCTCTATGCCTGGGCCACCTTCGGCCTCGGCATGCTCGAAGCCGTCCCCCTTGCCCGCCAGGAAGTCTTCCAGCGGCTGTCCGACAGCCTGCTCGTCTTCGACCGCGATGGGCGCCTGGCCGACTTCAACCTCGCCGCCGCCCGGACCTTCCCCTTCCTCGCCGACGACGCCAAAGGCAGGCGCGGCCGCGACCTCTTCCAGGATTACGCGGCCATGCTGCCCGTCCTGGACGGCTCCGCCGACGAGCAAATCATCCACCTTGAAGTCGACGGCGACAGGGTCAATTACCAGCTGCAGCGCATCGCGCTTCTCGACGGCCACGGCGACGACGCCGGCCTCATGGTCGTCCTCCGCGACATTACCCATTTCTCCTCGATAATGGAAGGGCTGCGCCTCCAAGCGGCCATCGACCCGCTCACCAAAGCCTGGAACCGCACCCGGTGGAAAAAAGTCGGCCGGGAGCTCGTGGCCCAGGCCGGTCGGGACAAGCAACCCATAGCCCTCATACTCGCCGACCTCGACGACTTCAAAATCGTCAACGACACCCACGGGCACGTCTCCGGCGACCGGGTGCTCGCCGATTTCGCCCGCACCTGCCGCAGCAACCTGCGCGCCGAAGACATCTTCGGGCGTTACGGCGGGGACGAATTCGTGATAATCCTCCCCGGCGTCGACAAGGCCGGAGCCACGGCACTCGCCGAGCGGCTCCGGCGGGAAGTCGAGGCGATGACCGTCGCCGACGGCGCCACCCTTGTCTCCATAACCGCCAGCTTCGGCGTAATCAGCATCGAAGACGGCGAAGAGAACAGCCTCGAAGACCTCGTCCGCACAGCCGACGCCATGATGTACGAAGCCAAAGAAGCCGGCGGCAACCGCGTCTTCGTCTACGAGAAAAAGGACCCGTGATGCACTCCCCCATACATACTCCCCCCGCCCCCGGCGTATACTAAGGCAACACGTCGCGGAGGTGGAACTAAATGATGGGTTACGGCTACGGCCCCGGCATGTTCGGCTTCATGAGCGGCTTCGGGATAATCTTCGCCCTGCTGCATGCGGCGATCGTCGTCTACGTCCTGTGGCAGTTCACGAAAATCTCCCGCTCGCTGCAGCGCATCGCCGACAGCCTGGAGCGGATGGGCAAGGTGCCTGAAAAACCGATAGAATACTGAGCCTTGCGGCCAGGCCGCAAGGCTCCCGCCATTTTGGCCCCGGAATATTTCGCCGCCGGCCGCGGTTTGCTTATTCCCGCCGTTGTGGTAAAATAAACTATTATAGACATGATCGGCGGATAAATAACATTTTGAGGGAGCACAGAGCCATGTCCATACCCGAACACCACGTCAGCGGCAACTTCATCCACGACATCATCGACAAAGACAACGCCAGCGGCAAATACGGCCAGCGCGTCCACACCCGCTTCCCGCCCGAGCCCAACGGCTACCTTCACATCGGCCACGCCAAATCCATCTGCCTCAACTTCGGCACCGCCCTCAAATACGGCGGCAAATGCAACCTGCGCTTCGACGACACCAACCCCAGCAAAGAGGAAACCGAATACGTCGAATCCATCATGGAAGACGTCCGCTGGCTGGGCTTCGACTGGGAAGACCGCCTCTTCTACGCCTCCGACTACTTCGGCAAGCTCTACGACTACGCCTGCGACCTCATCCTCGCCGGCAAGGCCTACGTCTGCGACCTCTCCGCCGAGCAGATCCGCCAGTACCGCGGCACCCTAACCGAGCCGGGCAAGGAAAGCCCCTACCGGAACCGCCCGGTCGCCGAAAACCTCGACCTCTTCGAACGGATGAAAAACGGCGAATTCCCCGACGGCGCGCGCGTCCTCCGCGCCAAAATCGACATGGCCTCCCCCAACCTGAATATGCGCGACCCCGTCCTCTACCGCATCATGCGGGCCCACCACCACCGCACCGGCGACGAGTGGTGCATCTACCCCATGTACGACTACGCCCACCCCCTCTCCGACGCCTGGGAAGGCATCACCCACTCCATCTGCACCCTCGAGTTCGAAGCCCATCGGCCCCTGTACGACTGGTGCGTCGACGTTCTCGGCGAATTCAAGCCCCATCCCGTCCAGATCGAATTCGCCCGCCTCAACGTCACCTACACCGTCATGAGCAAGCGCAAACTGCGGGCCCTCGTCGAAACCGGCCGCGTCGCCGGCTGGGACGATCCCCGCATGCCCACCATATCCGGCCTGCGCCGCCGCGGCTACACCCCCGAAGCCATCCGCGACTTCTGCGGCCGCATCGGCGTCGCCAAGGCCGACAGCGTCGTCGATTACGCCCTTCTTGAGCACTGCGTCCGCGAAGACCTCGGCCCCAAGGCCCCCCGCCTCATGGCCGTCCTCCGGCCCCTCAAAGTCGTCCTCACCAACTACCCCGAAGACCAAAGCGAAACCCTCATCCTCGAAAACAACCCCGAGGACGAAACCCTGGGAACGCGGAGCGTGCCCTTCGGCCGCGTCGTCTACATCGAACAGGACGACTTCATGGAAAACCCGCCCCCCAAATACTTCCGCCTCACCCCCGGCGGCGAAGTCCGCCTCAAGGGCGCCTATATCATCAAATGCGAGGAAGTCGTAAAAGACGGCCAGGGCAACATCGTCGAACTGCGCTGCACCTACGACCCCGAAACGAAAAGCGGCTCCGGCAGCACCCGCAAAGTCAAGGGCACCGTCCACTGGGTGGCCGACAAGCAGGCCCTGTCCGTCGAAGTCCGCCTCTACGACCACCTATTCCCCTCCGAAGACCCCGAAGCCGGCGACGAAGACTTCCTCACCCGCGTCAGCCCCGGTTCGCTCGTCACCCTCGCCGCCCTCATCGAGCCCTACGCCGTCAACGCCAAAAGCGGCGACCGCTTCCAGTTCATCCGCCACGGCTACTTCTCCGCCGACCCCGACTCCACCCGCGAAAAACCAGTTTTCAACCGCATCGTCGGCCTCAAGGACTCCTGGGCCAAAATCCAGAAATAAGCGCCGCACCAACCGCGCTGAAAACGCGGACAGGTCACAAGCCTGTTGCGGGCTCCGCTCCGGAAAAGATAAGGGGGACGATCGCTTGAGACCAAAATACGCAACGCTGTTTATCGCCCTGGTTATGATTCTGTCAATATCCGTCTGCCAGGCCGAAGAGCGGAAGGACGAGTGGAAAAAACCCGGCTTCAACTTTCGCGGCATAAAAACCGTCCTGATAATGACATCGGCCGATCCCAAGGCGGAAATGGACGAATTCCATATTCGCAGGCTGGAAAACGTTTATACGAACGTATTTATCGAGGACCGGGCCAGATGGGTCAACAGCAGCTTAAACTTCATCTCGCTCAACAAGCTCAAAGACATGATAACCAAGGCGACCGGGGAAGACCTGCGCCGGCTGGAGCTCGAGGACCCGGCGCGCTACAAAGCCGAAATAGCCAGATTCACCCCGCTGCTGACCGACGCCGTTTTACACGTCAAAGTGAGCTCCTTCGGCTACGATAAACGCTTCGTGCCGGAAAGGATATCCACATACACCGAGCAGGTGGAAGTGGAAACCGACGTCTACATCCAGGACTCGCGTGGCAACTGGCGAACGGAAAAGAGGAAAATCAAGAAACCCGTGGAGCGGACCGTCGTAACGCCCGCCCACTACGACACCTACGGAAACGCCGGCATGAAATACATGCTGATCGACAACAAGACGGACGAATCCGTCTGGATGCTCCTCGACGTCAGGGAAGCCAACGGTAAAGACCCGATTGACATGATCGAGCGCATAATCAACCGCGCGGCGGAGTGCCTGGCGAAGATTTAGCCGGCGCTCCCGCCGGCTTTCTTGCCCCCGCCTCCCAATCGCCCAAAGGGCACAAACGGCAAAGCCCGCGCGGAAGCGCGGGCTTCATTCTTTTGCGTTCGGTAAAACTAGCGGTTCAGGAAATTCAGCGCGAACTGGGCGTGCAGCGCCGCGCCGGCCGGCAGGACGTCCTCATCGAGATTGAACCGCTCGTTATGGAGCGGGAAATCGGTCTCCTTCGCCGTGTTGCCCGCCCCCATGAACACCATCGCCCCCGGTATGCGCTCCTGGTAATAGGCGAAATCCTCCCCGCCCATCACCTTCTCCAGCTCGCCGAGCATATCCTCGCCGTACAGCTCCGTCAGCGCCTCGGCCGCCACCTTCGCCACCAGCGGGTCGTTGATCGTCGGCGGCGAAATGGGGATGTACTCCAGCTCGGCCTCGGCCCGGTACGAAGACGCCGTGCTCTTGATGATCCTTGCGATCGTCGCCGGGAAATTGTTTCTGATCTCGCGGCTGAAGCACCGCGTCGTGCCCTCCAGCTCCACCTCGTCGCACGTGATATTCCACGTCGTCCCGCCGGTGAAGCGGCCGATCGTCACCACCGCCGGCTCCAGCGGCGCCACTTCCCTGCTCACGATCGACTGCAGATTCATCGTGATCGCCGCCGCCGCCAGGATGGCGTCGACGCCGAGATGCGGCATCGAGCCGTGGCCCGCCTTCCCCCTCACCTTGATCAGCAGCTTGTCCGCCGACGCCATCCGCGGGCCGGCCACCAGCGAAACCTTGCCGCTCGGCAGGCTCGGCCACAGGTGGATCGCCAGGATCGCGCCCACCCCGTCGGTCGCCCCGGCCTCGATGAACCCCAGGGCACCCCCGCCGATCTCCTCCGACGGCTGGAAGAAAAGCTTCACCGTACCCTTGAACTTATCCCGCATCCCGCTCAGGATCTTGGCCGCTCCCAGCAGCATCGCCGTAGGGCCGTCGTGGCCGCAGGCGTGCATGACTCCCGGGTTCTTCGATTTATACGGAACGTCGTTGGCCTCGGCAATCGGCAGGGCGTCCATATCCGCCCGGAGCGCCACCGTCTTGCCGGGCGCCGTTCCCTTAATCACGCCGAGCACGCCCGTCTTGGCGACCCTCGTCACCTCAACGCCCATCTTCGCCAGCTCGGCGGCCACCAAATTCCCTGTCGCCACCTCGTGCCAGCCCACCTCCGGGTTGGCGTGGATTTGCCTTCTCCAGGAGATAATCTCCTCCTTCAGTTGTTCCGCCGCAACTCTTACCGTCATAATTACCGCGCACCTCTCCGAAAAATTTGTCGCACAAACATCACACTACCATAATAACACTCTTTGCGCACAAAACACCACCCGCCTTTTCGCCCGGCGAAGCACGCAGCCAACGAGGAGCGCGGCGAAAAACCGCGAATTAGTACAAATAACCAAATATATGCAGCCGCACAAAACAATCTGTCCGGCGCACCAGGAGGCAACGATAAATGGACAAAAAACCGCACCGCCAAGCAAACTCCCTGCGCATCCTACTCCTCCTCGCGGTAATCGCCATACTGGCCAGCCCCGCCGGCGCGCTCGCCGCGGACGCTCCCGTCCCGCCGGCCTACCAGGCCCCGGCGCCCGAAGACTTCGGCGACCTGCCCTGGAGCGAAGCCTTCGACAAGCTCCACGCCAAATTCTCCGCCGAATACGCCTTCACCGCCTGGAAAAAGATCGACTGGCCCGCCCTCTACAACAAGTACAAACCACTCATCGACCGGGCCGAAGCCGCCGGCGACTTCCCGGCCTACTACCTCGCCCTCAGGCAATACGCCCACTCCATTCCCGACGGCCACGTCCGCGTCGACGCCATCCGCGCCATCGACGACAAATACATCGGCGGCGGCTTCGGCTTCGCCGCCGCGCAGCTCGCCGACGGCACAATCATCGCCGCCTGGGTCGACGGGCAAAGCGCCGCCTACGCCCAGGGGCTTAAGGCCGGAGCGGAAATCACCGCCTGGAACGGCCGGCCGGTCCAAGACGCCCTCCGCGAAGTCCCCGTCATCTTCGGCAGTATCCCGGCCACCGCCGAAGACCTCGCCAACCAGCGCGCCCGCTGGCTCACCCGCGCCCCGCTCGGCGCCCGGGCGACCGTCGCCTTCCTCCGTGACGGCCAACCGGCCGTCGCCGCCGTCGTCGCCTACGACGACAAAGGCCAGTCGCTCGCCAAGACCTACCCCGCCGCCGTCCTCTCCGACGGCCTCCGCGACCTCATTGTCGGCGCGCCGAATCCATCGCCGCCGCCCGCCAGCATGGTCGAAAAGAAAATCCTCGCCGGCAACATCGGCTACATAAAAATCTGGGGCGAACTCGACCTCGACCTCGCCGACGCCGGCCAGGCCCCCTCCACCCTCGGCCTCTTCCGGGCCGCCCTGGCCGAATTCAACGCCGCCGGCGTCAAAGGGCTCATCCTTGACATCAGGAACAACATCGGCGGCCTCGACGCCATGGCCGCCGACATGCTCGCCTCCTTCTACCCCGCGCCGCGGCTCTACGAATACCTGTACGGCCTCAACGCCGCCACCGGCGCCTGGCAGCCCGTGCCCGCCGACCCCGGGGACTCCTCCCCCGACCCCGGCCTCTATATCAAGCCCGCCCCGCCCTTCTTCCGCGGCCCCGTCGTCGCCCTCATCAACGGCAGCTGCAAAAGCTCGGGCGAAGGGCTCGCCCTCGGCGTCAAAAACCTCCCCAACGGCGAAACCCTCGGCTTCTACGGCACCAGCGGCTCCTTCGGCATGGCCGGCGGCGAGGCGAAAATGCCCGGCGGCATAGAAATCCACTGGCCCTACGGCCAGTCCCTCGATAAGAGCAGGCAGATCCAGCTCGACAGCCGCGACGGCATCGGCGGGGTCGCCCCCTCCATCCGCGTCCCCATGACCAGGCACAACGCCCTGCGGGCGGCCCGCGGCGAAGACGTCGAACTCGAGCACGCCGTCCGCATCATCGCCGAGCGCATCCGCTAGCCGCTCAGGTAAAAAATGGCAGGAATGCCGGCAGAAATGCTGAAAGCTTATACAAATACCCACTCGAACCGGGGGCGATACTAATGCAAAGAAAATACCCGCACCTGTGCAAGCCCATCACCATCGGCGGCGTCCACTTCCGCAACCGCATGTTCTCCGCCCCTATGAGCGGCACCGACATAACGCCCGAATGCACCATCGGCCGCGCCGCCACCGCCTTCTACGAACTGCGGGCCAAGGGCGGCGCCGCCGCCGTCACCGTCAGCGAAGTCATGGTCCACCCCGAAACCGACGGCTCCCACGCCTTCCACCTCGACCTCGCCACCCCCGGCTCGCTCGCCAGCTTCACCTATACCGCCGACGCCATCCGCCGCCACGGCGCCCTCGCCAGCGTCGAACTCTCCCACTCCGGCCAGTACGCCGGCACCTACCTCACCGACAAAGACAAAAAACGCGGCCTCGCCCAGTGGGGCCCGAGTGACGGCGTCCGCCCCGACGGCCTCGAAGTCAGGGCGCTCACCGCAGACCTCATCGCCGCCATCGTCGCCGCCTACGGCAACTGCGCCGCCCTCGCCAAGCGGGCCGGCTACGAAATGGTCATGGTCCACGGCGGCCACGGCTGGCTCATCAACCAATTCCTCTCCCCCTACTTCAACCGCCGCACCGACAAATACGGCGGCTCCCTCGAAAACCGGGCCCGTTTCGCCCGCGAGGTGCTCGCCGCCGTCCGCAAGGCCGTCGGCCCCGGCTTCCCCGTCGAATTCCGCATGAGCGGCTCCGAGCTCTTCCCCGCAGGCTACGACCTCGACGAAGGCGTCGCCATCGCCAAACTCCTCGAACCCGGCATCGACCTCCTCCACGTCTCCGCCGGCACCTACCAGCGCGGCTTCAGCCGCACCCACCCCTCCATGTTCGTGCCCCACGGCTGCAACGTCTACCTGGCCGCCGAAATCAAAAAACACGTCAGCATCCCCGTCGCCACCCTCGGCGGCCTCAACGACCCCGCCATGATGGAAGACCTCCTCGCCTCCGGCCAGGCCGACGTCGTCGAAATGGCCCGCGCCCTCCTCGCCGACCCGTACCTCCCCCGCAAGGTCATGGCCGGCCGCGACGGCGACATCGTCAAATGCCTGCGCTGCTTCACCTGCATGGCCGAGCGCGCCGCCACCGCCACCCGGCGCTGCGCCGTCAACCCCGTCATCGGCCGCGAACTCGACGGCACCGAAATCCTCCCCGCCCCGCAGCCCCGCAAAGTCCTCATCGCCGGCGGCGGGCCCGGGGGCCTGCAGGCCGCCGTCACCGCCGCCCGGCGCGGCCACCAAGTCATCCTCTGCGAAAAAACCGGCCGCCTCGGCGGCATCCTCACAAGCGAGGAAGCCATCCCCTTCAAGCGCGAAATGTACGAACTGGCCCTCACCCTCGCCAGGCAGGCCGCCGCCGCCGGCGTCGACATCCGCCTCAATACCCCCGTCACCAGGGAATACGCCGAACAGGAAAATCCCGACGCCCTCATCGTCGCCGTCGGCTCCACGCCCCTCGTCCCTCCCATTCCCGGCCTGGAGAGCGAAAACGTCGTGATCGTCAACGACTACCACCTGCATAAAGACGCCGTCGGCCCCGCCGTCGTCGTCCTCGGCGGCGGCCTCGCCGGCTGCGAAATAGCCGTCCACCTCGCCCGCGAAGGCAAGGCCGTCAGTCTCGTCGAAATGAAGGACGACCTCGCCCCCGACGCCAACGTCCGGCACCGCCCCATCCTCCTCGACGAAATCGCCGCCCTCGGCATCGCCGTTCACACCGGCTGCACCGGCCGGCGCGTCACCCCCGAGGGCGTCGTCTGCGCCGACCGGGACGGCGAAGAGAAGCTTGTGCCCGGCGCCTCCGTAATCTGCGCCCTCGGCCAGCGGTCCAACCGCAAAGACGCCGAAGCCCTGCTCGACTGCGCCCCCCATGTCGCCCAGATCGGCGACTGCGTCCGCGTCGCCAACATCACCGCCGCCATCTACCAGGGCCATCACGCCGCCCTCGACCTCTGACCCCGGCCGGCGGCCAAAGGGGATAAGCTCATGACCGCGCCCGTACCGCGGGAAATACTCTGCAAATCCGCCCTCACCAAAACCGGCATCCCCGGCTACGACTACTGTCTCAACCCCTACGTCGGCTGCACCCATGCCTGCGCTTACTGCTACGCCTCCTTCATGTGCCGCTTCACCGGCCACAAGCAGCCCTGGGGCACCTTCCTCGACGTCAAAACCAATTTCCCCGCCGTCCTCGCCCGGCAGCTCGGCGGCCGGGCCAACCCGCAGGGCAAAGTCCTCCTCGGCTCCGTCACCGACGCCTACCAGCCCGCCGAACAGCGCTACCGGATCACCGCCGCCAGCCTCGACGCCCTCGCCGACTACGGGCGGCTCGACGTCAACATCCTCACAAAGTCCGCCCTCGTCACCCGCGACCTCGCCCTCCTCCGCCGCCTGCCAGCGTGCGAAGTCGGCTTCACCATCACCACCCTCGACCCCGCCGTCGCCCGTGTCCTCGAGCCGGGCGCCTCCCCGCCGCAGGCCCGCCTCGCCGCCGCCCGCACGCTTGTCGATGCCGGCATCGCCGTCTGGGTCTTCGTCGCCCCCATTCTCCCCGGCCTCACCGACGGCGGCGACACCCTCGGCGTCCTCCTGCGCGCCCTGCGCGCCGCCGGCATAGAAGAAATCCTCCTCGACAGCCTCAACCCCTATCCCGCCGTCGTCGGCCGCCTCAAAGGCCTGTACCGCCGGCACTTCCCCGCCGCCCTCCCCGGCCTCGAAGCATACCTCCGCCACCCCGGCCGCTGGCGGGAAGAAATCCGCGCCCGGCTCAGTGACGACGACAGCCTTCTCTGGGTCTAGCGTCCTCGACAATATTCCCCGGGAAATACGAAAGCCCGCGCATCCGCACGGGCCCAGACTGTCGATAAAGGCCCATCTGCGTTGTTGTTCCTCCGGGCGCTTGCTAGCGTACGTCTTTGTACGCGTCGCTTCGCGTCCTCGGAGCCGCCTAGCATCTGGGCCTTTCTCACCAGTCTGTTGTCTACAAGGAAAGCCCGCGCATCCGCGCGGGCTTGTTTGCTGTCTGAACCCCTATATCACTCGTTGCCGTCCTTGGGCGGCAGCCGCACCGGGATATCCTGCATATCGGGACGGTTCTTCTCCATCCATATCGCAAAAGCCACGTTCCACAGCGCCGCCCGCAAATGCGGCTCATCCTTCATCCCCCGCATATAACACGACAAATGCCGCATCGCGCTGTCCAGCAACGAATGAATCGGAATGCCCTTCTCGCAGTTGCGCTCGCCGTATTTCTTCGCGCCCTGCTCGCAATGAATCGCCAGCTCGTGGATCGCGTCCCAGGGAATCAAATCGTATCGTCCTTTCCCTTCGTGGAAATCCCTAACAGCCCCGGTGTTAAACTTTGTCCTGTTGCCGCTGTCCTTAATATCCATTCTCCACCGTCCACTGAAGATTAATAATCAATGCTCACCTATTCTGCAATTTGCCCCCTTCTTCCTCCTTGAGGCTTCAGCAAATTAATCGCCGGGTACATTTGCCGGCAGGTTTTTCGCCCTCCGTGTCAAATAAGTGTCAAATATCGTTTTGGCAGACCGCCGGACAGGGCGAAAGATACGCGGCCCGCGGCTGCAAAATCGCCAATCGGACAAGGGAGGACACATACAAATGCAGAGATTTTCCGTGGCGGGCCTGGCGACGGCGCTCGCCCTCATCATCCTTGCCGGCCTCGTTGCCGGCTGCGGCGGAGACACCGCAAGCAAAGGCGTAAAAATCGGCATGGTCTACGAACTCACCGGCAACACCGCATCCTACGGCACCTCGGCCGCCAACGGCTCCAGGCTCGCCTTCAAGGAAATCAACGCCGCTGGCGGCGTCCTCGGCAAACAGATCGAAGTAGTCACCGCCGACAACAAAGGCGAGCCCTCCGAATCCACCAACGCCATGGCCAAAGTCATCTCCCAGGACAAAGTGATCGCCGTCGCCGGCTTCACCGTCAGCTCCTGCGGCATCGCCGCCTCGGCCGTCGCCGAAGCCAGCAAAATCCCCTTCGTCGCCGCCGCCACCGTCAACCCCAAAGTCACCGTCGACGAGCGCACCGGCAAAGTCAAAGACTACACCTTCCGCGCCTGCTTCATCGACTCCTTCCAGGGCAAGGTCGGCGCCGGCTTCGCCCTCAAAGGCCTGGGCGCCCGCAAAGTCGCCGTCATGGTCGACAACTCCAGCGACTACAGCAAAGGGCTCGCCGATATCTTCAAAACCGCCTTCGTTGCCGGCGGCGGGCAGATCGTCGGTGAAGAAGCCTACCTCCAGAAAGACCAGGACTACAAACCCATCCTCACGAAGCTCAAAGCCCAAAACCCCGACCTCATCTACATCCCCGGCTACTACGAAGACGTCGGCAAAATCATCAAGCAGGCCCGCGAACTCGGCATCGCCCTGCCCATCCTCGGCGGCGACGCCTGGGACTCCCCCAAACTCGTGGAACTCTCCGGCCCGCAGGCCGCCAACAACACCTACTTCACCAACTTCTACTCCACCGAGGACAAAAATCCCGCCTCCAATAAATTCGTCGCCGCCTACAAAAAAGAATACGGCCAGACCCCCGATTCCATGGCCGCCATGGGCTACGACGCCGTCTATCTCCTCGTCGACGCCATCAAGCGCGCCGGCAGCACCGACGCCGCCAAAATCCGCGACGCCCTCGCCGCCACCAAAAACTTCAACAGCGTCAGCGGCGCAATGAACCTCAACGAAACCCACGATGCCGTCCGCGGCGTCGTCATCATCGAACTCAAAGACGGCCAACAAATGTACAAACAAACCATCAACCCGTAACCCGGCGGCTCCCGCCGGCCCCGGCATGCCAACATCGGCAAAACCCGGCCTCCAAGGCCGGGTTTTCGTGTCGAAGCCCTCTTGCGCGGTTACTATTCCGGCGTCAAACGCCGGGCGGCAGCTTATCCTCCATCAAACTGCGCAAGTTAATGACGCCGCCGTCCACCGCGAACGTCCCGTCGCCATTGGCGTGAAACGTCCGCCGTTCGGCCCGCTCCTCATCGATCCAGGCCCGTACCCCCTGCAGGATGAAAATATCCTGCGGCCCCCAATAATCCGTCACCCGGCACTCCAGGCAGGCGAGGCACTCGGCGATAAGCGGCGCCTTTACCGCGACGGCCGGCAACGGCGTCAGCCCGAATTTCGCAAACTTGTCCGTATCCGCCCCGGAACAGTCGCCGATGCCGACCACCTTCTCCGCGAGGTCGATCGTCGGAATCGCCAGCACGCATTCCTTTGTCTGCTTAAGCGCATGGAAAGAATAATTCCACGGGCCGGTCGTCAGGGCGATCTTAGGAGTGAAATCCGTCACCATGTGCCACGAGATGGTCATGACGTTATTGCGGCCGTTAGCGTTCGTAGTCACCAGAACGACCGGTCCCGGCTCGATCAGCATGAACGCCTTCTCGATGGCCAGCTCTCTCATTGGCATATCTACCGCCGCCCTCCTTATCGCCTGCCGTCGTCGGCCGCTAAAATAGCCATCCCCCGCCGGCAGGCAAACTACACCTTCGTATCGATCCGCGAGGTTAGCATCACCGGCTCCAGGCCCGCCCTCTGCAGCACCAGCTTGCGGATAATGTCCTTGCCCTGCAGCTCGATCTGCTTTTCGGCCTGCGTCGTCAAATAAACAAGCACATCCTCCTCGGCGGTCGGCAGATATTCCTTTATCGTTTTATAAATACATTCTCGATTTAGCATACAAACCTCCGAATGTATCGATGCCCGGATTTCCGCAATATATAGCGCCGGTCAAGGCAACGGCGCAAAATAAATAAGGCAGGCCGCTGCCTGCACGGAATCAACTATCCTGCGAAATAGTTGGCGGCTTGGCAGTCATAGACCCATGTCCTTAGACCCATAGCTTTGCGTCCTTGCCTTTCGGCAAGTTTGCCACATTCGACAAATTATAACAAATATTTGTAACTTCATATTACTACTTGGCGATTATAAGTGTCAAGATGTTTATTGGGACTTTCTTCCTACGAAACAGGGACCTAAGTCCCGGTCCCGATCGCCGCCGCGCCTTGCTTCCCCGCTATACACGGACGCGGCGCCAATCATTAAATTTCCGTTAACTTATTCCGCCTTGCAGGGAATTTGTGGAAAAAAGCGAAGGCTATGTTATTCCGATGACGAAGGGAGAAAAGGTGATGGCGAAAAAAGTTCTGCTGTTGACCGGGGATTGCGCCGAAGATTACGAGGTCAAGGTACCTCAGCAAGCCCTGATGATGCTGGGGTACCAGGTGGACGTGGCGGCGCCCGCGAAGAAAGCCGGCGATATGCTGCAACTGGTGGTCCACGACTTCACCACCCTGGATACCTACATCGAATTGACCGGCCATCGCATTCCGGTCGATATTGCCGCCGCCGACGTCAGGGCCGAGGATTACGTCGGGCTGGTCATCCCCGGCGGCCGGGCTCCGGAGTATATCCGCATGCACGAGGAAGTTATCGGCATCGTCAAAGCCTTTTTCGCCGCCGCCAAGCCGGTCGCCGCCATCTGCCACGGCCCTCAGCTCCTGGCCGCCGCCGGCGTGCTGGGCGGGCGGACGGTGACATCCTACCCCGCCTGCGCCGCCGAATGCCGCCTCGCCGGCGCCGAATGGCGGAGCGACCCGGTAATAAGCGAAAACAACCTCGTTACCGCCCAGGCCTGGCCCAATCATCCGGAATGGCTGCGGGCCTTTGTCACCCTCCTGGGCGCGAAAATTGAAATCTGATCCCTTCGAATTACGCCACCGGCAAAACCCGGCCTTGGAGGCCGGGTTTTCGCGTCACGATATGGTAGCTCCTACCGCGCCTATCTGGCTTTTGGGGATTTGCCACACGCTGCTGCTGCGGTCTTACGTAGCAGGGCAACGGCTCACACGAAAAAACCAGCCCCTAAAGACTTGTAAAACAAGACCTTAAGGGCTGTTGGCAAGAAGCGTGTATAATCCTGAGACGTAGGAAGAATACAGGTGCGGGGGAAATATGGGTCGCAAATAACCAGTCGATTTTATAACTGGTTATTTATTTTGCGTAATTCAAATTACAATCTGAAGCACCGGCCGCACATCCTCGCTGCTTAGGTGATATTTACACCTGCGCTGGCGAACCCGCTGATTATGGTTGCAATGTCGATCCCGCCGGTAACGGTGGCGGTGAAGACCATCAGCAATCGGGTCTCGGCGGTTACGGGGATGGCAAGCCCTGTGAGGATGCCGTTGGCGGTGTCGCCGATAGCAACCGCACCGGTAAGGGGCGGAGCCAGGTTCACAACGGTGCCGGCGATGGGAGTGAAGGTGTCATCGGGTGCGGTAGAGCTGTAAAGCTGGGCTGAGATGGTCACCTCGCTGCCGACGAGGGCTACAGCCGCGCCAACGCTGAAATAAGCGGCAATATCGGTGATTAGGCCATCGCGCGGCATGGAGAAGGAAACGTCGACGAGGCCGGTGGTGTCGATGGTGCCGCCCACGGTCGTGGCCACCTCGTTGGCCCCGAAACCGATCAGGGCCTGGGTGCCGATCACTCCACCCAAAACTGTCGTCAGGGTGGCGAGGGGTCCTGATGCAAAGGGGATGATCGCCCCTGCGCCGGTGGGACCTGTTTCACCCGTAGCACCCGTAGCACCCGTGGCCCCGGTTGCGCCCGTAGCACCGGTGGCCCCGGTCGCACCAGTGGCCCCTGTAGCCCCCGTGGCCCCGGTGGCCCCGGTAGCGCCTGTGTCTCCCGTGGCTCCGGTCGCGCCGGTTGCCCCTGTGTCTCCCGTGGCCCCGGTGGCTCCGGTCGCCCCGGTAGCGCCTGTGTCTCCCGTGGCTCCGGTCGCGCCGGTTGCCCCTGTAGCGCCGATTGCACCTGCTTCACCTGTGGCTCCGGTCGCGCCGGTTGCGCCTGTGTCTCCCGTGGCGCCGGTCGCGCCGGTGGCCCCGGTAGCGCCGGTAGCTCCAGGATCACCTGTGGCGCCGGTGGCCCCTGTGTCGCCCGTGGCCCCGGTCGCGCCGGTGGCCCCTGTAGCGCCGGTTGCACCTGCTTCACCTGTGGCCCCGGTAGCGCCTGTGTCTCCCGTGGCTCCGGTCGCCCCGGTCGCCCCTGTAGCGCCGGTGGCCCCAGGATCACCCGTGGCGCCGGTGGCGCCTGTTGCCCCCGTGGCCCCTGTGGCGCCGGTGGCACCCGTGGCCCCAGTGGCACCCGTGGGACCGGTGGCCCCGGTTGCGCCTGCTTCACCCGTGGCCCCGGTGGCACCCGTGGCCCCCGTTGCTCCGGTTGCGCCTGCTTCACCCGTGGCCCCCGTGGCCCCTGTAGCGCCGGTAGCTCCAGGATCACCTGTGGCGCCGGTGGCGCCTGTTGCCCCCGTAGCACCTGCGGGGCCGGCAGCGCCGGTGGCCCCGGTGGCGCCTGTGGCGCCGGTCGCGCCCGTGGTGCCCGTAGGCCCTGTGGGGCCGGGCTGGAATACGGGACAACATACAGGGTGGTGTCCATATTTTACCTTAGATCCGTGCTTTTCGTGGTCGTGACCACACTCGTGCTTTTCATCGCACGGATAATATTCGCCGCATTCCGGGCATTTATAATATTCGTGGCAGGTTCCTTCGCCGTCGCAAATGAAGTGTTTTTTCCTGGTGTCGTTTTCCGTGGACATTATACCGCTCCTCCTTTTAATACCCTATTCATTGATATAATACGTGGCGCGGGATAATGATGTGACATTGTTATGTAATATAAATAACGCCCGCAATCGGCCCCGAACGTTTCCCTGCCTTCCACATACTATATCATATAAACCCGCTCAGGGGGCCGGATTGCCGGGCCGCGAAGGGGCAAGGACGTATTTTGCTTGAGGTGGTACTGTTTTGGAAGAAAAACCGATAACCATCAGCCTTTGCATGATCGTGAAAAACGAGGCCGGCGTTATTGCGCGGTGCCTGGACTCGGCAGCGGGCATAGCCGATGAAATAGTCGTTGTCGATACGGGGTCTACGGATAATACGCAGGAAATTGTCCGCACTTTTACCGACAAGCTGTATGAATTTACGTGGACCGATAATTTCGCCGCCGCCCGCAATTTCGCTTTCAGCCTGGCGACCATGGAATATATTCTGTGGCTGGATGCCGACGATGTTATCCTGGAGAAGGACAGGGCCGGCTTTATCGCTTTGAAGCGGACCTTGGACCGAACGGCCGACGCGGTATCGATGCCCTATAATTTGGCCAGCGACGACCGGGGCAACGTAACCTCCAGCCTGCGCAGAAACAGGCTGGTCAAGCGCTGCCGGCAGTTTCAGTGGGTCGGTCACGTCCACGAGTTTCTCGCAGTGTACGGCCGTATAATCAACAGCGCCGTCGCCATTACTCATAAGCCGCTCGCCCACGACGCCGACCGGAATATAACGATATATCGGCAGCTCCTGGCGGCCGGCGCGGAGTTCACTCCCCGCGATCTCTACTATTATGCAAATGAATTGCGGGATCACCGCGAATATGAACAAGCGGCGGAATACTACCGCAGATTCTTGGCAACCAAGCAGGGCTGGGTAGAAGACAATATCGCCGCTTGCGGCAAGCTGGCCGACTGCTGCCTGGCTTTGGGCGATCAGGAAAATTACCTCCAATATGTCTTTCGGTCGTTTGAGTATGACCTCCCCCGGGCGGAATTTTGCTGCCGCCTCGGCCATCATTTCGCCGGCCGGAACCGCCTGAAAGAAGCGATATTCTGGTACAAAACGGCAACCCAGTTGGAAAAGCCCGCGGAAGGGTGGGGCAACATCGACCACGCCTGCTGGACCTGGGTGCCCCTTATTCAACTGTGCGTATGCTATGACCGGCTGGGCCAGCATGAGCTGGCGCGCCAGTATAACGAGCTCGCGGCCGCCTTCGTGCCGGACGCGCCGATGATCAGCCAAAACCGGCAATACTTTGCAAGGCTTTTAAACGATGCCGCGGCCGCGGATGAGGCCGCCAAGGCTGCCGGGCCCGGAGCGGCGAAGCTGCATTTGGGCTGCGGCCGCACAATCCTCGACGGGTGGCTCAATCTGGACCGGGTGGCCTTGCCCGGGGTGGACATTGTCGCCGATTTGGAACAGTGCGCCACCTGCCCGCTCCCGCTGCAGAACGACAGCGTCGGGGAATTTCTCGGCTGCCATCTGCTTGAGCATATCCGCCACCCGTTGCCGATGATGGAGGAATTGTATCGCGTTGCCCGCCCGAACGCCAGGGCGACCTTTGTCCTGCCGTACGGGTCGAGCGATGACGCCTTCGAGGACCCGACCCATGTCCGCCAGTATTTTTTGCAATCCTTCGGCTATTTTTCCCAGCCCTTTTACTGGCGGGCCGATTATGGCTACCGCGGCGACTGGCTGACGAAAAAAATCCTCCTGAAAATTCCCGGCGACGCCTATGGGGGCAAAAAGCGGGAGGAGATCCTGCGCGATATTATGGTGTTGCGCAACATCGTTAAAGAAATGACCGTGGAGCTGGTTGCCGTCAAGCCGGCCCGTCCGCCCCAAAGGGAGTTGCAGGTAGCCCCGGCGATTGAATTTGCATTTGTCTGAACAAGGTCACAAACTACACGTGCTGCCAATATACCTGGCCGGGGAATTATTCGCTCGCCGCTCGCCCCCCCGTCCTCGGCAAACCGGCGCCGGGCAGCGGCGCCGCTGCAGCGCCCGCCATCCGCAGCCCGGTGCCAGCACCCTGCCGGTGGTGGCCGTGACCGCGACTGGTCAACGGGGCGGGTCGCATCCTCTCGCCCTCTCCCTACCTCACATCCCTATCCGCACCTGACCTATTGTCCTTTTACCCCAACGGACCATTTATGTTGCTGGGGAAAATATGAAAATAAAGCAACTAAACCCGGCCGGAGGAGGCCGGGTTTTTGCTGTCTCCTTGTTCTGTGCCGTTACCCCGCGCCTATCTGGCGGTTTGGGGTTTGCCACACGCTGCGTCGGCGGTCTTACTAGCAGGGCAACGACTCACGCGAAAGTAAACTTTCGGTTCGCTGTTGTCCTGCATAGCGACTCGCACAAAACGCCGGCGTTTTCACTTGGCGTTTTGGCTCCCTGCTAGGCTCGTCGCCGACTCCGCCGCGCCACCGTCCGAAGCGCATCCGGCTAAGCGGCGATTCTCACCGCCGTCCATGGCGGCTCGCGCGGTGCACCCGCAAGGGGCAGGCCGCAGTTCTAAGCGCTGAAGCGCTAAGAACTTGCGCACTCGTTCGCGGCGCGTATCAAGCCGACAGCGCGTAACATCCTCCGCCAAAGCGCGCTTGCGATTGTCGCTTCGCCTCCAGGCTCGAGCGTGCGGTCCCGCAAGTGGGATGAGCCAACCCGCTCACCATATCCTCACATGGTAGGCACAAATAACAAAAGAGCCTCAGCCCCCAACCGGGGCCGAGGCTCTTCGCATTATCAAACTTACCGCCCGAACGGCATGCCCTTCATATCCATCTTCGTGAACCCCGGCGGAATCTCGAACAGCGCCGGGTCGGGCTCG
>JARKNV010000007.1 GCA_029976065.1 Selenomonadales bacterium | reverse complement strand
TACAGGCTTAAAGAACGCAAAGAGTACATGAAGCAAAAACAGCATGTCATCAACACACTGTTCGAGCAAAAACAACAATAACCCATCGCCACAAACATGCAAATTTTAAATGCCACTTTCATGCAAAATCAAATCGGCGTTGACACTATTTTCGGATGATCTTACTTTGAGGCTATTTGCTCAATCCTTTAAAGTCGAAAGTTTATGGACACAACAAGTTTTAGATATTTGCTTAAAGCAAGGGCATTTAGAGAGAACGGCTTATAATGAGGCTGTGATGCGTTTGATTTTGTCTAATTATCAATATCCAGCTATTAATGCCGAAATATTACTACATTCTATAAAGTCTGAAGGGAAAATAAATGTAGGACGGTTTGATAAAGTATCCCGGTTGTTGGGTGGGGAATATTGCGAACCAAATTCCGCAATTCAAGTATCAGTAGAGTTCTTGTATGAATTATCTAAACAGGCAGATTTGACACTGCATAATGATATAATTGTTCAAACATTAATAACAAATTTAGTTAACAACCGAGATTCGATAATAACTCTAAAAAGGCTCGTCACACTGGTTCATTCCAGATTTCTATTGTTACCAATTGCAGAAAAAAGAATTATTGAGACTATTGAATTGTGGAAGAGAAGTCACTTTATAGATTATTAAAATAGATAGATTGTTAATGAATGTGAAGGGTGGGTCTCGGTGGGACCGCGATCGGGAAAAGCAGGTGACGAAACTATAAAGACATCGTTGAGCTATACTTCCCAATACCTAGGAGTTGTTAGCTGCACCTAAGCTCAGTTTTGATAATAATCTTTGAACCATATTGGATTACCCCATTTTCCTTCCACCTTCTCCCCGCTCCTCAGCCTTCCTCCCATCCTCTCCCGTTACTCCCCCCTCGTCCTCTTCCCACCACCTCCCCCCGTCACCCCGCCCAAAAACGACCCTCCCTAACCCCACCCCACCACTCCAGCCGCGGAAAATAATTACTTTCCGCTTTTCATTATCAATTACCAGTGATACAAGGGGACGGTTCTTTTGTATCATTGTCTCCCCCAATGGGGTGGATTTGCCGTGTCACGGCTCGCCTCCGCAGTGCAAATCCGGAATGACTGAGAGCCCGCGACTTTCGCGGGCTCTTGTTGTTTGTGGGGGGCTGGTGGAGGTGACTTCCCCCGGCTAAAACCGGAAACGAAGGAAAGATAGCTTACTGTATGAACCGCGCGGAATCGGCAACCTGCCATACTCCTCTGATACGTCCCTCGGCATTTATCCCCCAGATATGCGCGAACCGGGCCGACCCCTGGGGATTGCTCTCCTCATTTTTGAACACGTAATGCCCGAGCACGGTAACGGCGTCCCCGCCGTCGAGGAAAACTTCGGGGATGGCGTTGAAATACTTGTATCGGCCCAGCAGGTCCGCGTAAAATCCTCCGAAGATTTCGCCCAGCCCGCGGTAAATTCCCCCGGCGGGAAAGCCGGGGCACACGTTCCAGAAGGGGGCCTCGGCCAAAAGTGCGCCGATCTTGGCGGTGTCTTTCTCCCGAAAGGCCCCGTATAGAGCTTTCACCCGCAGCACGTTCGGCGAATCCTCCTCGCGGTGTTCCACAAAAGCGTTGATCTCCACATCCCAACCTCCCATTCCAATGCATGTTTACACATTTTGGATATTTCTGTAGCCGGTGAATCTTTCCTGCCGGCCAGCCACGTGGATACGCTCGCCGCCACCATGTAATCCGGAAATTTACCTGTCGAAAAACGAAAACCCTCTTTGCCAGGCCCGACCAGAGGATCCCTTATTGCCTGCCGCATGCACCAGCCGCTTCCGCTTATCCCGGCTAGCCTTACGGAACACCCGGCGGAAATCCGCCAATGCCACCTTGATTCTTTCCGGCGAGACCTCTGCATCGTCCCCCTGCTGTAACTGCCGCTCTAGCCGCTGCCCTATTTCCTGGGCCTTGTTTTCTCCCTACTCCTCCTCCCCTGTCCCCTCGTCCCACATCCCCCACTTACTCATCCCTTCGTCTCATCTCATCCCCATCACACCCAAAAAGTCATTCCCCCCAACACCAACCACCACTCCACTCGCGGAAAACGATTACTTGCCGCCTTTTATTATCAATTACCCGGCCACGCCCACCGACGGCCAGTGAAAAGTCCCCGCCCGCCGACCTTTTTCCCCGCTCGCGCAAACCGCCGCTGCCACCCATCGGCGGTTCCATTTCACCCCCCTATCCCCCACCCTCTCTCCGCTCCTCATCCCCTCAGCCTTCCTCCCATCCTCTCCCATTACTCCCCCTCGTCCTCTTCCCACCACCTCCCCCGTCACCCCATCCAAAAAGCGACCCTCCCTAACCCCACCCCGCCACACCACCCGCGGAAAACAATTACTTGCCACTTTTCATTATCAATTGCCGCCCTCCTCACGGCAAACGAAACGGCCCGGGCTGCCCCGGGCCATCCTTCATCCCTTATTCCCCGCCACGAACGTGTGGCAATTTGTCTCACCAGTATACCCCGCCTTATGGCCGCCGCCGTCCACATTCACCTCGATCGCGCTCGCCGTACACTTGCGGTCATCCCAGAACTGGCAATTCTCCACCATACACATCACATCCCGCGCCATACCCTCACCTCCCTTCGTTCTCCCCCTATTATGCCCCCCGCCGCCGCCCAATACGCGGCTAAAAACCCCGCCAGCCGCGCACACTAACCGCGAGGTGATGCACCCGTGGCCGACAAGAAACAGCCCTGCGCCCACCCCGACATCTGCCCCGCAGCCGACGACTTCGCCGCCCGCGTCAAAACCGAAAAACTCGCCCTCGAGCCGCCCCCGCCTGCCGACCTCGCCGACCGCCCGCGCAAAAATCGCCGCTGAATACTCAACGGCGGTTTTATCGCTCCCTCATCATCCCCTTTCACTCACCCTGGTCATCCACTCTCAAATCATCCCGCCCTCTCCCCGTCACCCATCCCCTCATCTCATCCCGTAAAAAAAGCTACTCTCCCCAACCACGATCAGCCACGCCAGCCGCGGCAAACGGTTACTTCCGCTTTTATAGTAGTGTAAAACATTTTGTGTAACCGGATTTTGTTGACTTAGGCCGCGATTGCAGGGTTTCCTTTTTATTGCCCCGAATTGCCCATTAAGTCATTCTTAAAGAGGGGTAATCATGGAAGTAATTAAATCATTGGCCTATTTTATTCTTGCCGGCTTA
Organism: Selenomonadales bacterium; assembly: GCA_029976065.1. Taxonomy (GTDB): domain Bacteria; phylum Bacillota; class Negativicutes; order Sporomusales; family UBA7701; genus Anaeroselena. The sequence continues at coordinate 22,316 of JARKNV010000007.1, read as the reverse complement.
TTTGAGATCGGCGGCGGCTACCTAATGTGGCTTTGGTTACGCGAAGGAAAAGGTCTGTGGTATGGCGTTTTTGGTGCCTTCATTCTGGTCCTTTATGGTATAGTGCCTACCTTGCAACCTGCCAATTTCGGCCGCGTTTATGCCGCTTACGGCGGCATATTTATCGTTCTTTCACTTTTATGGGGCTGGAAAGTCGATAATATTTTACCTGACAGATTCGACGTAATTGGCGGTTTTATAGCCTTGGTCGGCGTCCTCATAATCATGTATTGGCCTAGAGGTTAATTCTCAACACCAATTCATCTAGTCCAGTCATTAACAATATCTAAACCGGTCGCCGAAGTAGATTATTAGCTGCGAAATACAATCTGTCCAGTGCGGAACCCCAGCGGAAGCCCGCCAGCGCCACCTTGATTCTCTCCGGCGATACCTCTGCACCATCCCCCCGCCCTAGCTACTCCTCTAACTGCTGCTCCACTTCCTGCGCTTTCTTGCCCCCAACTCTCATCCACCCCATTACTCATCCCACATCCCCCCCCCGTCATTCATCCCCCCATTTTTCATCTCACCCTCTTCTCGTCTCTCATCCCTCTCACCCCACCCTGCAAATAATACACCCTCCCCAACCCCAATCCGCCACGCCAGCCGCGGAAAACAATTACTTGCCGCCTTTTATTATTAATACAGCCGGCCGCCCGCCATCGCTGCGCGAAACCACCCCGCCCGCGGATAACCGCAAAACCGCCGCCGGTAACCCGGCGGCGGTCGTCTTTCCCGTCAATTGTTCACAAAAGATTGCCGTTGTCGTCGAAAGGCAGCGCGTACGGCTCGCCCGTCACCGACATAAACCCGTGCGCCGCCGCCTCGTCCAGGAGGCTCTCCGCCACCTCGATCTCGTCCAGCGCGACCGTGTTCCTTATCCGCACCAGCCGCACCGCCCCCTTGTCGGCGACGTTGCACGTCTTCACCGCCGCCTGGATGGCCTGGCGGTCGTTTTTCAGCACCATCGGAATCTTCACGCTCGCCGGCGCCGTCGTCGTCAGGGAGTTGGGATAGGTATTCTCGAAATCCAGCTTGTCGAAAACCCGCCTGGTGGTATAGTCGGCCAGGCCAAGCCCGTTGGCGTTGCCTTTGGTCCGCGCCGTCAGGTCCAGCACCGCCACCCGCGCGATCCGCGGGCCGCCGCTGATATTCGGCGTATGGTACCGCCCCACCACGTTCGTATCGAAGCCCGTGCCGCTGATATCCTTGCCGATCTCGTCGATAACCAGCACATCCAGGCTGTCGAAATACAGGCGGGGGCACAGCCGCCAGGCCTCCTCCAGGAGCGCCGGCTCCGCGGCCATTATCTCCCGTCCGGCCAGCACCGCCAGCCGGCTCGTCTCGTGGTACGCGTTCTCGATAATCGCCACCCCGGCAATGATATTGGCCTTCGCCAGCGTCACCGCCGCCATCGCCGGGATATTCTCCGCCATCCGGCCGGCGCCCAGCTCGTGGCAGACGTCCGCCCCCTGCTGCTTGCCCAGGCCGATCACGATCATCTTCGCCAGCCCGCTCTCGTACCGGCCGCGGAATGACACATGCGGCTTGATGCGATTGACGGCGATTATCCCGTCCGCCTCGTGAGCATAGCGGTCGAGATACACGGGGCTGCCGTCCGCCGTGCGTCCGACCTCCACCGTCTCCATCGTCGCCCTGATTGGAGCCCCGACGGCATCCTCGGTGATGCCCATCCCGGCCAGCATATTCGTCTGCCCTTCGGCCGTCGCGCCCCCGTGGCTGCCCATCGCCGGCACCAGAAAAGGCTCGCCCCCGGCCTCACGCACCGCCGCCGCCAGCGTCCGCAGCAATTCGGGCAGGGCGGTAATCCCCCGGCTGCCGGCAGTGATAGCGATCCGCTGGCCGGGCTTCACGCCCGCCAGCGTCCCCTTAGCCGTAAGCTGCGCCGCCAATTCGGCGACAGGGTCCGCAAGGATCGGCCGCTCGAACGTCTGCCTCACCCTTGCGACCCGGGGCAAGGCGATGCCGTCCAGCAGCCTGTCGATCGCGCTCATAATCCTTCCTCCCCGCTCGCTAGACGCAGCGGCCGCTACGCCTTGCGCACCGGCACCTTGTCCACGTCGATGCGGCCGACGCCCAGCTCCGCCGCGATGCGGATATAGCCGATATCGGCCGGCTTCAGCCCGAACAGCGTCGCCCCGTAGGCGTCCACCGCCACCTGGTCGGTGCCGAACACCAGTTTGTTGTACTCGCGGATCGGCCCCGGGCCCATCGGCCCGTTGTCCGTGATGCCACGGAGCGCATCGAGGATAACGAGGTGCGGCTTCTTGAACGCCGCCGTCTCGGCGATGCAGCGGCTTAAGTCGGTGCGGTGGAAATAGCCGCGGTCCCACACCAGCCCCATCAGGTTCTTCATCCCCAGCGTCAGCGTCGTGCCGTTGTGGTGCTTCAGGATCGGCATGTTGATGAACACGTCGGCCTCCAGCACGTCCTTGCTGTACTCCGCCGCCGCCAGCGCCTGGCCGCCGATCTGCACCGGCTTGAAATACTTGTCGCGGCCGCCGTTCAGCGTGTAAATCTGGCCGCCCGCCGCCGCCACCGCCGTCTTCATGCCCGTCTTCTCCAGGCAGATGACCGGATTGGTGAACGGGTTGTCGATAACCTTCACCGTCTTGGCGCCGGCCGCCAGGCAGGTGCGCACCAGCGCCCCCACCAGAGTGATGTTCGTCGTCGCCGCCTCCTCGGGCGCCCGCGGCACGCTGAAATTCGGCTTCAGCACCACCGTCGCCCCCGGCTTCACCAGCGCCCCGATACCGCCCAGCGTCGCCAGGCCCCGCGCCAGCATCTCCGCCGGATCGGTGCCCTCGGCCACGATCAGCTCGCCGCCGGCCGGCGGCGCCGTCTCGCGGCCCGCGCCCACGTCGGCGCGGGGCGCCGGCTTCGCGGGCGCCGACATGCAGCCAGGCAACAGCGCCGCTCCCAGTCCGGCCATTGCCGTCATCTTCAGGAATTCCCTGCGGTCCATCCTCTTCTCTCCCTGTCGGTTTCTCTCCTATTTCCGGGAAATAGCGTGCATCCTTCCCTTATGTCAGACCAAATGTCAGGGTTTTTGTCAGTGAATTTGTCAGAGTTTATGTCGGAGATTTGTCCGCCCTTGTCCGCCGTTTGCCAGTGTTCCTCGGCCGCTTGCGCTTCGTCCCCGGCGGCCGCTGCTTTTCCGCGGCCTTGGCGGGTTTGGCCCCGTCAACGGGCTTGGCGCCGCCATTCCTGCCCTTACCGCCGTCATTCTTGCCCTTGCGGCCGCCCTGTTGCGGCTTGGCGGCCGGCCGACCCTTGCCCCGGCGGCCTTGCGGCGCGGCGGCCGACTCGCCGGCCAGCGCGAAATCGATCGTCCGCTCTGCCGGGCTGACCTTGACGAGCTTCACCGTCACCGCGTCGCCCAGCCGGAACACCTTGCCCGTCCGCTGGCCGATGAGCGAATAGCGCTCCTCGTCGTAGCGATAATAGTCGTCGTCCATGCTCGACACGTGGACGAGGCCCTCGATGCCGCTCTCCAGCTCGACGAACAGCCCGAAGGCCGTCACGCCGCTGATCGCGCCGGCGAACTCGTCGCCAATGAACTGGGCCATATACTCGACCTTCTTGAGGTCGACCGTCTCCCGCTCGGCCTCGGCCGCGCCCCGCTCGCGTTGCGAGGCGTGGAGCGATATTTCCGGCAGGACGGCGGCCAGCTTCTGGCGGCGCTTGGCGGAAATGCCGCCCGCGGTGAACGTCTCGCGCAGGATGCGGTGGACGATCAGGTCGGGGTAGCGGCGGATGGGCGAGGTGAAATGGGTGTAATACGTGGCCGCCAGGCCGAAATGGCCGAGATTCTCGGCCTCATAGCGCGCCTGCTTCAGCGACCTGAGCATCACCGTGCTTATCAGCCGCTCCTCCGGCCGCCCGGCCACCCGGCCCAGCACCTTCTGCAGCGCCTTGGGGCGGATGTCGTCGGGCTTGGACAGCGCCTGGCCGAAGTTGTGGAGCAGGTTGTTGAGCTTGGTCATTTTCTCCGGGTCGGGCTCCTCGTGGACGCGGAAGACGAACGGCACGCCCAGCTTGTCCATATGCTCGGCGACCGTCTCGTTGGCGGCCAGCATGAACTCCTCGACAATCGACTCGGCGATGCTGCGGACCCTTTTCTCCACCGCCAGCGGCCGGCCGCGCTCGTCGAGCTTCACCTTCAGCTCGGGAAAATCGAAATCGATCGCGCCACGGTTCAGGCGCCGCTGGCGGAGGATGTGGCACAGGCGCTCCATGTCGGCCAGCATGCCGAGCAGCGGCCGGTATTCCTCCTTCAGCTCCTCGTCGTCCTCGGCGAGGATGCGGCGGACGACATTATAGGAAAGCCGCGTGTGCACGCGGATGACGCTCGGGAAAAGCTCGTAGTTCACCACCCGGCCGCGGGGGTCGATCTCCATTTCGGCCGACATCGCCAGCCGGTCGACGCCGGCGTTCAGGGAGCAGATGCCGTTCGACAGGCGATGAGGCAGCATCGGCAGCACGCGGTCGACGAGATAGACGCTCGTGCCGCGCTCCCTGGCCTCGTCGTCGAGGGGGCTGTTCTCGCGCACATAGTGGCTGACATCGGCGATGTGGACGCCGAGGAGGAAATGGCCGTTCTTGCGCCTCTCCACATATACGGCGTCGTCGAGGTCCTTGGCATCCTCGGAGTCGATCGTCACGACCGGCAGGCTGCGCAAATCGCGCCGCCCCTTGAGCTCGTCCGCCCCCACCGCATCGCGGCAGCGGGCGGCGGCCGCCTCCACCTCCGGCGGGAAAGCGGTCGACAGGTTGTGGCTCTTGATGATCGCCAATATCTCGATGCCCGGGTCGCCCTTGCGGCCCAGCACTTCCACGATCCGGCCCTCGGCGCTGCGCTTGCCTTCCGGCCACCTGGTGATCTCCACGACCACCTTGCAGCCGTTCTCCGCCTCGCCCCATTCGTCCCGCGGCACGAAAACGTCCTGGCGGAGACGGGCGTCGTCGGGGGTTACGAACCCGTAGTGGCGGCTGGCCTCGAACGTGCCGACTATTTTGGCGTTGGCCCGTTTGACCACCCGGATTATCTCCCCTTCGCGGGCCTTGCCTCCCGGCCGCTGGCCGTGGATGCGCGCCGCCACCCGGTCGCCGTTCAGGGCGCCGTTCATCGCGTCGGGGGGTATGTACACATCCGCTTCCTCGGGGTCGTCGGGGATGACGAACCCGAAGCCCTTCTCGCTGGCCGACAGCGCGCCCACCACCAGGTTCATGCGCTCAGGCACACCGTACTTGCCGAAACGGGTCTTGATGATGACGGCGTCCCGCTCCAGCTCGGCCAGCAGCGGCCAGAAATCGGCCAGCTCCTTCGCCTTCAGGCCCATTTCGGCGGCCAGATCGTCCGGCGCCAGGGGCTTATACGCCTCCTTGCGCATGAAGGCGAGGATTTTTTCCCGCAGGGTCATATCGTCACTTCCTCATAACCATTACCGTGGCCTTGCCCTCGGCGGTGACGGTCCCGTCCGCCAGCGCTACCGTGCCGGCCGTTTCGTATATCCTGCCCCGCTTGCCGACGATCCATCCCGTTACGGTCAACTCCTGACCGATCGGGGTCGGCTGGCGGTAGCGAATCTCCAGGCGGGCGGTCACCGTGTTCTCGCCCCTGGCGTACGGGTAACGGGCCATGATTTCGTCCAGCAGCGTGCTGAGGATGCCGCCGTGGACGATGCCGTCGTAGCCCTGGTGCTCCGGGCCGGCGGTGAAGCGGGCCGTATACTTCTCCCCGTCGTCGCTGAATTTGAGTTTGAGGCCGATGGGGTTGTCCGGCCCGCAGGCAAAGCACCAGGTGTTGCGTGTGTCACCCATTTGTCAGTCTCCCTTCAGTCGCCGCTTGTTCTGGTCGCGAAAAAGTTTTCGATGTAGCGGAAAACCCGCTCGTGCTCCACGTCGATTGTCGCCACATGGCCCGACTTCTCCAGCCAGATGATTTTTTTGTCGTGGCTGCCGATGCGGTGGTGGAGGTGAAGTACGCTCTCCGGCCTCACCGTGCGGTCGTGGCGCGACTGGACGAGGAGGACCGGCCGGGTCAGGAGGGGCAACAGTCTGTCTACATGCCTGATGAGATCCAGCAGGCTGGCCGCGCAGGCCAGGGGAATATATTCGTAGGCCACGTTGTAAGGCTCGTTGATCGTCAGCCGGCGCTTCTCCTGGCGCTGGAAGCGGCGGAACAGGCGAACGAGCGGCAGCAGCGGCAGGCGCTTGTCGAGGAGGAACACCGGCGCGTTGACGGCGGCGAGCCTCGCCACGGGGTGCTCGGCGGCCAGCTTCAGGGCCAGCAGCGCCCCCATCGACAGGCCGGCGACCGACACCTCCCCGCACAGCCCGCGCAGCAGGTGATAGCCGTCCTCGGCGTCGCCGTACCAATGCGGCCACCTGGTGCCGGCCATGTCCGCCGGGCTGGTGCCGTGCCCCGTCAGGCGCGGCCCCAGGACGGTGTAACCCCGGCGGTTGAGGTGCTCGCCCAGAAGGCGCATCTCGGAGGGCGCGCCGGTGAACCCATGGAGGAGGAGCACGCCCCGGTCGCCGCCGGGCAGGAGGAAGGGCTCGGCCCCGCGCATGATCGCCAACAAGCATCCCTCCATTGTCCTTGGTATCATTCATTATACCATTTTCAGGCATGGCCAGGCAAAACGGAAGATTGGGCCGCTATTTTAGCAATAATTGGTTTTTTGTCGTCGCCCGGGGTATATAATAAGCTCAGAAAATAAGGAGCGTGATGTGGATGACCGCTACGATCAATCCGGTGATCTGGTTCGAAATTCCCGTGACGGACATGCCGCGGGGCGCAGCTTTCTACGAGGCGGTTTTCGGCCATAAGCTCGAAGTGCTCGACATGGGCGAGCGGCAGATGGCCATGTTCCCGATGGAGATGAACGCCATCGGCGCCGGCGGCGCGCTGGTCAAGGCTGAGCATTACGCGCCGTCCCATGCCGGCACGATCATCTACTTCGCGGTGGCCGACATCACCGCCACGCTGGCCAAAGCCGCCGCCAACAAGGGCAAGATCATCGTCCCGAAGACGGATATCGGCCAATACGGCTTCTTCGGCCTGTTCGAAGACAGCGAAGGCAACTGCATCGGCCTGCATTCGATGTAGCGCCAGACCGGGCCGGGGTCCTTCGTTAAACCCGGGAATAAAACAAGCGGAGGGAGTTGAGCCGCATGGCTGTTTCCGGCCGAATCCGGCCTGCCGCCCAATACGCCTGCATTGTAATAGTCTCCTTTTGCGTCCTGCAGACGCTGCTGGTCGTCATGCACGAATTCACTCACAGCACCGTCGCCTAGCTGCTCGGACATATGAAGAGCCCCCTCGACATCATCTGGGGCAATCCTCTGACCTTGACCGGCTGGGATGAAGGCGTGGCGTATTCCCGGCTCTTCGCGGCCGGTCAGCGCCATGCCGCCGCGGTCATCGGGGTAAGCCCCCTGGTGGTGCATGCGGCGATCGTTGCCGCCGGACTGACGCTGATGAAAAAGGGCCGGACGGAGAAGAAGTGGCTGTTTCATACTCTCTTCTGGTTCGTCGTCGCCAATTTCATGGAGCTTATCGCCTACATCGTCATGGCCTCGTTTGTCGCCAACGGCGATGTGGGCATATTCAACCGGGGAATGACGCTTTCGCCCTGGTTCCTGTTCATTGCCGGCTCGCTGGCGCTCGCCGCCGGCTTAAAGGTACTATACGAAAAGGTCTTACCCCGCGTAAACGCCCTGTTTGCCAAAGGCGACCGGCTGACGGAGTGGACGCTTCTGCTGCTGACGGGCTGCGCGCTCTTTCTGTGGGGCAGCGGGCTGAGGGTCGCGTATTACCGGTACCCGAATCCCCAATGGCTGTTCGGCCTCATCGGCGTCGCCGCCTTCGTCCTGACAATCGCCTTGTTTAAGCCAAAGCGCCGCCCCGAGCCGGCAACAAAGCCGACAGCAACTGAATATCAATAAAAGTAGACACCGGCCTAAGGGCCGGTGTCTTTTATCGTTTCTAGAAGAACAGCAGGGGAGCGATGATCAGCGATATCGTGCCCGCCACCTTGATGAGCGGGTTCATGGCCGGGCCGGAGGTGTCCTTGAAGGGGTCGCCGACGGTGTCGCCGATGACGGCCGCGGCGTGGGCCGGGGTGCCCTTGCCGCCGTGCTGGCCGGATTCGATGAATTTCTTGGCGTTGTCCCACGCCCCGCCGGCATTGGACATGAAGATGGCGAGCAGCACGCCGGCGGCGGTGACGCCGGCCAGGAACCCGGCGAGCGCTTTGGCGCCCATGAGGAAGCCGACGATCAGCGGCGCGCCGACGGCGAACACGCCGGGGAGGAGCATTTCCCTGATGGCGGCCTGGGTGCTGATGTCGACGCAGCGGGCGTAGTCGGGACGGCCGGTGCCTTCCATGATGCCGGGGATGTCGCGGAACTGGCGGCGGACTTCGCCGATCATTTCGAACGCGGCCTTGCCGACGGCCTCCATGGTGAAGGCGCAGACGAGGAACGGCAGGGCGGCGCCGAGGAAGATGCCGATGATGACGCCCGGCTCGGTGAGGTTGACGACCAGGTGCCCGTCCTGGAGCAGGCCGGCGAGTTTCGGGTTTTTGGCGACTTCTTCGCCGAAGGCGGTGAACAGGGCCAGGGCGGTGAGGGCCGCCGAGCCGATGGCGAAGCCTTTGGCGATCGCGGCGGTGGTGTTGCCGACGGCGTCGAGCTTGTCGGTGGTTTTGCGGATCTCCTTGGGAAGTTCGGCCATCTCGGCGATGCCGCCGGCGTTGTCGGCGACCGGGCCGAAGGAGTCGACCGCCACCACCATGCCGGCGGTGCAGAGCATGCCCATCGCCGCCATGGCGATGCCGTAGATGCCGGCATTGCTGTAAGCGACATAGGTGGCGACCGCGAAGACGATCATCGGCAGGGCGGTGCTCTTGAGGCCGGTGGCCACGCCGGAGATGATGTTGGTGGCCGCGCCGGTCCGCGAGGAATCGGCGATGTCGCGGGTCGGGAAGTGGGCGTGGGAGGTGTAGTACTCGGTTATCAGGCCGACGAGGACGTTGACGGCCAGGCCGGCGACGATGGCGACGAAGATGCCGAGGCCTTTGGCGCCGAAGATGCTGGCCGCCATGAAGTAGGCGATGACGGCGACGAGGATGTTGGTGCCCCACAGGCCGCGGTTGAGGGCTGCCTGCGGATTGCCGTTCTCGCCGGTGCGCACCAGGAAGGTGCTGACGATGGCGGCGAGGATGCCGGCGGCGCCCAGGAGCAGCGGGAAGATGACGCCGTTGACGCCGAAGAGGGTGTTGCCGATGAGCATGGCGGCGATGGCGGTGGCGCCGTAGGATTCGAACAGGTCGGCGCCCATGCCGGCGGTGTCGCCGACGTTGTCGCCGACATTGTCGGCGATGACGGCCGGGTTGCGCGGGTCGTCCTCGGGGATGCCGGCTTCGACCTTGCCGACGAGGTCGGCGCCGACGTCGGCGGCTTTGGTGAAGATGCCGCCGCCGATGCGGGCGAAGAAGGCGATGGCGCTGGCGCCGAAGGCGAAGCTGTTGATGACGACCGGGTCGCGGAAAACGACGTACAGCACGGAGACGCCGAGGAGGCCGAGGCCGACGACGGCCATGCCCATGACCGCGCCCGCCCGGAAGGATACGCTGAGCGCCTTGTTGAGGCTGTGGCGGGCGGCTTCGGTGGTGCGGGCGGTGGATTTGGTGGTGGCGGTCATGCCGACGTAGCCGGCGATGGCGGAGCAGATCGCGCCGACGAGGAAGGATAAGGCGAGCTGGTAGCCGCCGAAGTAGTAAAGAACGACGAATACAAGGGCGGTGAAGGGGATGAGGGTGCGGTACTGGCGGTTGAGGTACGCCATCGCCCCTTCGAAGATGGCGTGCGAGATGTCCTGCATTCTCTTGTTGCCGGAGTCTTCCTTCAACACGCTGACCATGAGGTAGGCGGCGAAGGCGAGAGCGACGATTCCTGCGACTGGTGCGACGAATATAAGTTCCAAAATGAGACCCCCTTTAGAAAATGGATTATCCGGTGGCTGATATAATCTTACCGGAAGGAATTATAGGGTGCAACGTATAATATCCAATGGAATCGATAATGTAAATCATATAAGCGGGTGAAAATATGACTTTCCAACAGTTGCAGACCTTCTGCCTGGTTGTCGAACAGAAATCGTTCGTGCGGGCGGCCGAATGCCTTTATATGGCCCAGTCGTCGGTCAGCCAGCAGATCGCGGCCCTGGAGCGCCATTTCGGGGTGGCGCTGTTCACCAGGGTGGGCAAGCGCTTCAGCGTGACCCCCGAAGGGCGGATGCTTTACAAGACCGCCAAGGAGGTGATCGACACGCTGAACGAGCTGCCCGGCAAAATCAAGGAGGTCAACAGCATGGGCAAGGGCCGCCTGGGGATCGGCGCCTCGTCGACGGTGAGCACTTACCTCCTGCCTTCGCTCCTGCGCCGCTACAAGGACCGCTACCCCCAGATCGAGCTGTCGGTGAAGACCGATTACGGCTACAAAATCATCGACGCCGTCCGCACCGGCGACATCGACCTCGGGCTGGTCGGCCACAACCTCAACTGGCTGGCCGACCCTGCCCTCAAATCCCGCCCGGTGTCCCGCGACCATCTGTCCCTGATCGTGTGGCCGGGGCACGAATGGTGCGGCCGCAGCCTCGTCGAGCCGCGGGAGCTGACGCGCGGCCACGTTTTCATCCACAGCCGCCCCGATTCGGGCATGCGGTCGGTGGTGGACAAGTTCATCCACCAGGAGAAGCTCACCTTCGAAACGGTGATCGAGATGGCCAACCACGAGTCGATCAAGCTGGCGGTGGAGGAGCGGATCGGCATTGCCCTGATAAGCTCGGTGGCCATCCGCCACGAGCTCGAGACGGGACGCCTGGAGGAGGTGCCCCTTAACCGGCTGAACACGATCGACCGGCGCTTCCTGCTGATCTCGCGAGCCGGCCAGGATTACAACGCCGCCGAGAAGGCGTTCGTCGACCTGCTCGACGGCGATGAGAACCGCTGAGTCCTTGATTGCGCCGGCCGCGGCCGTTATCCGCCGGCCGCCGGAAACGAAAAGAACCTGCCGCCGGCCATGCCGGGGCAGGTTCTTTCGTACGGAGTTATCAGCCTTTGCCTTTCGCCTTTTCTCCCGGGGCGGCGGCGAAATCCGCCGGCTCGTGGTCGAGGTTGCCGTTCCAGAGGTATTCGCGGGTTTCGGATACGAGCACGCCGCTCAGGAGCAGCAGCGATACGAGGTTGGGGATGGCCATCAGGCCGTTGGCGGCGTCGGCGAAGTTCCACACCGCCGGCAGGCTGGCCACCGAGCCGATGAAGACGGCGACGACCCACAGGTAGCGGTACGGCTTGATGACGCCCTTGCCGAACAGGTACTCGGCCGCTTTTTCGCCGTAATAGGACCAGCCGAGGATGGTGGAGAAGACGAAGGTCAGCAGGCCGATCGCCAGCACGAACGGGCCGAGGACGGGAATGGTCGAGAAGGCGGCCTTGGTGAGGGCGGCGCCCTTGAGGCCTCCTTGCCACACGCCGGTGTTGACGAGCACCAGGCCGGTCATGGCGCAGACGACCACCGTGTCCCAGAAGGTGCCGGTGCTGGAGACGAGCGCCTGGCGGACGGGGTTTTTCGTCTGGGCGGCGGCAGCGACGATCGGGGCGCTGCCGAGGCCGGATTCGTTGGAGAACAGGCCGCGGGCGATGCCGAAACGCATCGCTTCCTTCATGCCCGCGCCGAGGAAGCCGCCTACCGCCGCCTGGCCGGTGAAGGCGCTGGAGCAGATGAGGACGATGGAATCGAGGATGGTGGAAAAGCCGGACAGCAGGATGACGAGGCAGCCGGCGACGTAGAATATGGCCATGAAGGGCACCAGCGCCTCGCACACGCGGGCGATCGACTTGATGCCGCCGAGAATGACCATGGCGGTCAGAATGGTCATGGCGATGCCGGAGATATACGGCGAGACGTTATAGGTCTCCTGCAGCATCGAGGCGATCGAGTTGGCCTGCACGGTGTTGCCGATGCCGAAGGCGGCGATGGCGGTGAGGGCCGCGAAGACGACGGCCAGCCATTTCATGCCCAGGCCGCGTTCAAGGGCGTACATCGGACCGCCGGCCATCTGGCCGTCCGCGGTCTGGACGCGGTACTTGACGGCCAGCAGCGCCTCGGAGTATTTGGTGGCGATGCCGAACACGCCGGTCAGCCACATCCACAGCACCGCCCCCGGGCCGCCGGCGGCGACCGCGGTGGCCACGCCGACGATGTTGCCGGTGCCGATGGTCGCGGCCAGCGCCGTCGTCAGCGCGCCGAACTGGCTGACGTCGCCCCGTCCTTCGGTGGAGCGGGTCAACGAAATCTTGATCGCTTTGCCGAGATAGCGCTGGATGAAGCCTAGCCGGAATGTCAAAAACAAGTGCGTGCCGAACAGCAGGATAATCAGCGGCAGACCCCAGACAAAATCGGCCATGTCGGCAATGAATTTCTCGATACCTTGCACTGGTAACCCCCCTTATTTCTCTTGATAACCACGCAGAAATACGCCCGCGGTTTCCGCAACTCCCTCCTCTGCAAACATTTTCGCCGGCGGAAGGGTCCTCCGCAGACTATATTCGCCGCGTATATGTTAATTCCTTCCATCTAAGCTATTATATGGGGAAGGGCGCCGAAAAGGAAAGGCCCGTCCCCGGATCGTCCGGGACGGGCCCTGGAAACTCAACAGTTACTTGACGATATGGGCGATCCAGCCGCCGTACTTGACGAAGACGGGGGCGAAGACGAGCGAGACGATCGTCATCAGTTTGATGAGGATGTTCATCGCCGGGCCGGAAGTATCCTTGAAGGGGTCGCCGACGGTGTCGCCGACAACCGCGGCCTTGTGGGCGAAGCTGCCCTTGCCGCCGAAGTCGCCGCCTTCGATGAACTTCTTGGCGTTGTCCCAGGCGCCGCCGGCGTTGGCCATGAATACGGCCACGAGGACGCCGGTGACCAGAGCGCCGGCCACAAAACCGGCCAGGCTCTCGGTGCCGAGAATGAGGCCGACGGCGAGGGGCAGGATTACGGCCAGCGTGCCGGGAACGACCATTTTGTGGAGGGCGGCGCCGGTGGCGATGTCGACGCACTTGGCGTACTCGGCTTTGGCTTTGCCTTCCATGAGGCCGGGGATTTCGCGGAACTGGCGGCGCACTTCCTCGATCATTTCGGTGGCCGCCTTGCCGACGGCTTCCATTGTGAGGGCGCCGAACAGGAACGGCACCATCGCGCCGATGAACAGGCCGGCGAGGGTGAGCGGGTTAAGCAGGTCGATGGCCTTGAGGTTGACGACCTCGGAGTAGGCGGCGAAGAGCGCCAGGGCGGTGAGAGCCGCCGAACCGATGGCGAAGCCCTTGGCGATCGCCGCGGTGGTGTTGCCGACCGCGTCGAGCTTGTCGGTGACTTCGCGGACTGAGTGAGGCAGCTCGGACATTTCGGCGATGCCGCCGGCGTTGTCGGAGATGGGGCCGTAAGCGTCGACGGCCACGGTGATGCCGGTGGTGGACAGCATGCCGACCGCCGCCAGCGCTATGCCGTACAGGCCCATCGTGCCGCCGCCCATGACGTAATAGGATACGAGCATGCCGACCGTCATGAACAGCATCGGCCACATGGTGGAGTACATGCCGACCGCCATGCCGGAGATGATGGTGGTGGCGGGGCCGGTCTGCGACTGTTCGGCGATCCGCTTGACGTACTGGTAGTCGCCGGAGGTGTATATCTCGGTGACCTTGCCGATCGCCAGGCCGGAGACGAGGCCGGCGGTGATGGCCATGAAGGCTTTGAGGTTGCCGAACAGCATGTAGCTGAGCCCGGCCGCGGCCACGATGGTAAGACCGCCGGCCACGTAAGTGCCCATGTTGAGGGCGGCCTGGGGGTTGTCCGCGTTGCTGCCGCGGCCGACCATCACGCCGATTATCGACGCCAGGATGCCGATGGCGCACAGGGCGATCGGGAAAAGGATGCCTTCGCCGCCTTTGAAGAGGACGGCGCCGAGCGCAAAGGCGGAAACCATGGCTCCGACGTAGGATTCGAACAGGTCGGCGCCCATGCCGGCCACGTCGCCGACGTTGTCGCCGACGTTGTCGGCGATGACCGCCGGGTTGCGGGGGTCGTCTTCGGGGATGCCGGCCTCGACTTTGCCGACAAGGTCGGCGCCGACGTCGGCCGCTTTAGTGTAAATGCCGCCGCCGACACGGGCGAAGAGGGCGATGGAACTGGCCCCCAGGCTGAAGCCGGCGATGTAGTTGACGTCCTTGGCAAACGCCAGGAACATTATGCCCAGGCCGAGCACGCCCAGGCCGGCCACCGACATGCCCATGACGGCGCCGCCGGAGAAGGCGATCTTGATGGCTTCGCCCATGCCGCCGCGGGCGGCCTCGGTGGTGCGCACGTTGGCCTTGGTGGCCACCTGCATCCCGAAGTAGCCTGCCAGCACCGAGCAGGTCGCGCCGGCGATAAAGCAGACGGCTGTCTGCCAATTGATGAAAAAGGATAAGATTATGAAGACTATCGCGGCGAATACAACCAGGTACCGGTACTCACGATACAGGAAAGCCATGGCCCCTTCGTGAATGTAGCCGGCGATTTCCCGCATTCTCTCGTTGCCGGGATCGGCCTTGGCGATGCTGCTGGCCAGAAAGTAGGCGAACAACAGCGCCACCCCGCCCGCCAGCGTGGATACTACCAGATAGGTGTCCAAACTACCATTCCTCCTTACAGGCAATAAATTACGGGAAATGGGTTACATTTCCCGGAATTTCCACGGATTCTATTTCCCCGGGACGCTTCCCCGGAGCGGGATTACATCGACATTTTCGCCAAAGCGAGGGTAACTACGCCGAACGCGAGCCCAAGGAAAATGGTCGCCTTGGAGAGAACCTCGTCAATGCCTTTTTTCTTGCCGCCGAAGATGGTGTCGGCGCCGCCGGCGATCGCTCCGGACATGCCGGCGCTCTTGCCGGACTGGAGCACGACCGCGGCGATTATCGCTATCGAAAGAATACCATCGAGAATCATCAGTGCAGTATACACTTGCAAACCTCCTAGCCGTTTTTACCACTTTATTTTATCAAATCGCCAATGGCTTGACAATCGCAATTTACTATATATTTTCCCTACTTTAGACAAATAATATACACTGATTGGAAAATTGTGCTGTACAATATGGTAAATGTAAACAAAGAGGGCGAGTTGTAGCGATAACATCCCTTAATTGAGTAACATCCATGAACAGACGGAGGCCGCCTAGAAAGCTCCAGCTTCAAGGCGCACCGGAAGACGCTTGCTAGCGTACTCGGGACGTACGCTAGCAAGCGTCTGAGGAGCAACGCAGAAGATGGACTTTATAGGCGGCCTCCCTAGTATTCGAGACTAAAACAGGCAGGTGCTCAGGTACCGTTCACCGGTATCCGGCAGCACCGTCACGACGCTCTTGCCGGGCCCGAGTTTCTCGGCGATCTTGATGGCGGCGCAGGCGTTGGTGCCGCTGGACACGCCGCAGAGGATGCCTTCCTCGCGGGCGAGGCGGCGGGAGGCTTCGCAGGCTTCGTCGTCGCTGACGAGCACGAGGTCGTCGATGATGTCGCGGTTCAGGATGGGCGGGATGACGCCGTCGCCGATGCCCTGCTGGACGTGGTGGCCGATCGGTTTGCCGGCGAGGATGGCGGCGTTGTCGGGCTCGGCGGCGATGATGCGCACGTTGGGGTGGGCCTTTTTGAGAACTTCGCCGATGCCGGTGATGGTGCCGCCGGTGCCGAAGCCGGCGACGAAGACGTCGATCGGGCCGGCCATCTGGGCGAGGATTTCCTGGCCGGTGGTGCGGCGATGGATGTCGGGGTTGTTGACGTTTTCGAACTGGCGGGGCAGGAAGACGCGGCTGTCCTTGGCGGCCATGTCGTCGGCGACGGCCAGGGCGCTTTCGATGGCTTCGGTGATGCTGGCGCCGGCCGGGGTGAGGATGATCTCGGCCCCGTAGGCCTTGATGAGCTTCTGGCGCTCGACGCTCATGTTCTCTGGCATGACGATGCGGACCTTGTAGCCTTTGACGGCGCCGATCATGGCCATGGCGATCCCCTGGTTGCCGCTGGTGACCTCGACGATGATCGAGCCGGGCTTGAGGTGGCCGTCGCGCTCGGCGGCCTCGATCATGCCGAGGGCGGTGCGGGTCTTGATGCTGCCGCCGGGGTTGACGCATTCGACCTTGGCGTAGATTTTGGCCCCGCCCGCCGGCGAGACGCGCCTGAGATATACGAGCGGCGTTTGGCCGACCGCTTCAAGGATGGTGCCGCAACATTTCTGCATGGTTATTTTCCCCCTCACCAGGATATCCGATGAAAATATAGTGTATAATTCCTCCCCCGGGCATCCTTTCCCTGCCAGCGGGGGCAAATTCACAGAAAAGACTTGGTTATGGGGGTATCCGCATAAGAAAAGCCTTGGCGTACGCCAAGGCTTTTTGGTTACCGCTTATTTCTTCCGGTTGTAAAATACGCCGCTGCCTTTGAATTGGGCCGATTCGCCCAGCTCCTCCTCGATGCGCAGCAGTTGGTTGTATTTGGCCACCCGGTCGGTGCGGGCCGGGGCGCCGGTTTTGATCTGGCCGGCGTTGACGGCCACGGCGATGTCGGCGATGGTGGCGTCCTCGGTTTCGCCCGAGCGGTGGGAGATGACGCAGGTGTAGCCGGCCCGCTTGGCCATTTCGATGGTGTCGAAGGTCTCGGTGAGGGTGCCGATCTGGTTGACCTTGATGAGGATGGAGTTGGCGGTTTTGGCGGCGATGCCGCGGGCCAGGCGTTCGGTATTGGTGACGAACAGGTCGTCGCCGACGATCTGGATTTTGCCGCCGAGCTTGTCGGTCAGCAGCTTCCAGCCGTCCCAATCGTCCTCGGCCAGCCCGTCTTCGATGGAAACGATGGGATATTTCTCGACCAGGCCGGCATAGTAGTCTACCATCTGGGCCGCGCTCAGCGTCTTGCCTTCGCCGGCCAGTACATACGAGCCGTCCTTATAAAACTCCGTGGCGGCCGGATCGAGCGCCAGGGCCACCTGCGCGCCGGGCTTGTAGCCGGCTTTTTCGATCGCGGTGACGATGACCTTGAGGGCGTCCTCGTTCGACGCCAGGTTGGGGGCGAAGCCGCCTTCGTCGCCGACGGCGGTGGCCAGGCCCTTGTCCTTGAGGACCTTCTTGAGGGTGTGGTAGATCTCGGCGCACATGCGGAGCGCCTCGGCCCAGGAGGCGGCGCCGACCGGCATGACCATGAATTCCTGGATGTCGACGTTGTTGTCGGCGTGTTTGCCGCCGTTCATGATGTTCATCATCGGCACAGGCAGTTCCTTGGCGTTGATGCCGCCGAGGTACTTGTAGAGCGGCATGCCCAGCGAGACGGCCGCGGCCTTGGCGACCGCCATGGAGACGCCGAGGATGGCGTTGGCGCCCAGCTTGGCCTTGTTGGGGGTGCCGTCGAGTTTGAGCATGATGTCGTCGATGTCGTTCTGGTCGAGAGCGTCGAGGCCGATGATCTCGGTGGCGATGATGTTGTTGACATTCTCGACCGCCTGCAGGGTGCCTTTGCCCTGGTAGCGGGCCTTGTCGCCGTCGCGCAGCTCGACCGCCTCGTACGCGCC
This sequence comes from Selenomonadales bacterium, assembly GCA_029976065.1. Lineage (GTDB taxonomy): Bacteria > Bacillota > Negativicutes > Sporomusales > UBA7701 > Anaeroselena. The sequence goes on along the minus strand of JARKNV010000007.1, from coordinate 4,589 downwards.
GGTGGAAGCGCCCGAGGGCACGGCGGCGCGGCCGAGCGAGCCGTCCTCCAGCACAACGTCCACTTCCACGGTGGGGTTGCCGCGCGAATCGAGAATCTCGCGGGCAAATACGTCGGTGATTGTCGTCATTATTTTCCCTCCTTGATTATGAGCGTACGACCGGTCATTTCGGCCGGCTGGGCAAGCGAGGCCAGATCGAGGATGGTGGGGGCGATGTCGGCGAGGACGCCGGAACGGAGCCTGGCCTGGCGGTGCTTCTCGGATACGAGGATGAAGGGCACGGGGTTGAGGGTGTGGGCGGTCAGCGGTTCGCCGGTATTGCTGTCGAACATGCAGTCGGCGTTGCCGTGGTCGGCGGTGATGCAGGCGATGCCGCCGCGGTCGCGGATGGCGTCCGTCACCCGGCCGACGCACTTGTCGACGACGCCCACCGCCTCGATGGCGGCGTCCAGGAGGCCGGTGTGGCCGACCATGTCGCCGTTGGCGTAGTTCATCACGATGAGGTCGTACTTGCCTGATTTGATCTCCTGCACTACCCGGTCGGTGACCTCGACGGCGCTCATCTCGGGCTTGAGGTCGTAGGTCGCCACCTTGGGCGACGGGATGAGCACCCGGTCCTCGCCCGGCAGCGGCTTCTCCTCGCCGCCGTTGAAGAAGTAGGTGACATGGGCGTATTTCTCGGTCTCGGCGATGCGCAACTGGGTAAGGCCGGCGGCGCTGAAGATCTCGCCGAGAGTGTTGGCGATTGTTTGGGGCGGGAAGGCGATCGGCACCGGCAGCGTTTCGTCGTACTGGGTGAAGGTGGCGAAACGGAGGGGCAGGAAGGGCCGCGAAAACTGGGCGAAATCCTTGTCGGTGAAGACGCGGGTAAGCTGGCGGGCCCGGTCGGGGCGAAAGTTGAAGAAGATGACGCCGTCGCCGGCCCGGATGGCGCAGTCGCCGCACCCTTCTACGACCGTCGGCAGGACGAACTCGTCCGTCTCGCCGCGGGCGTAGGCCTGCTCGACCGCCGCCCTCGCCGTCGGGGCGCGTTCGCCTTCGCGGCTGACGAGGGCGGTGTACGCTTTTGCGACGCGGTCCCAGCGTTTGTCGCGGTCCATGGCCCAGTAGCGGCCGGAAACGGTGGCGATGCGGCCGACGCCCAGCGCGGCCATCTTGGCCTCAAGGGCGTCGATGAATTCCAGGGCGCTCGACGGCGGCACGTCGCGGCCGTCGAGATAGGCGTGGACGTAGACCTTGGCGAGGCCGGCGCGCTTGGCCACCTCCAGCAGGGCGTAAAGGTGGGTGATGTGGCTGTGGACGCCGCCGTCCGACACCAAGCCCATGAGGTGGAGGGCGGAGCCGCTCTGTTTGGCGGCCGCGACCACCTCGCCCAGCACCGGGTTGGCGAAGAAATCGCCGTCGCGGATGGCCTTCGAGATACGGGTCAGCTCCTGGTAGACGATGCGGCCGGCGCCGATGTTGAGGTGGCCGACCTCGGAGTTGCCCATCTGCCCGTCCGGCAGGCCGACGGCCTCGCCTGAGCAGGCGAGCGACGTCGCGGGGTAGAGCTCGGACAGGAGGGTGAGGTGGGGCGTGTCGCCGCGGGCGATGGCGTTGCAGGCGTCGTCCTGGCGGCCGATGCCCCAGCCGTCGAGGATTATCAGGGCGATGGGGACGGAGAGTTTGCTCACAGTATCAACTCGCTTCAGTATTTGACGATTTTCGCAAAGGTGGCTGCATCGAGGCTGGCGCCGCCCACCAAGGCGCCGTCGATATCGCTTTTGCCCATCAGTTCGGCGATATTGTCGGGCTTGACGCTGCCGCCGTACTGGATGCGGACGGCGTCGGCCGCGGCCTTGCCGGAAAGCTCGGCCACGAGGCGGCGGATGAAGGCGCAGACGGCGTTGGCGTCGTCGGATGAGGCGGTGCGGCCGGTGCCGATGGCCCACACCGGCTCGTAGGCGATGACCATGGATGCCACCTGCCCGGCGGTGATGCCGGCCAGGCCGCCGCGGACCTGGCGGCCGACCACCTGCTCGGTGGCGCCGGCTTCGCGCTCGGCGAGCGTCTCGCCGACGCACATGATCGGCACGAGGCCGTGGGCGAAGGCGGCGGCCAGCTTTTTGTTGACCGTCTCGTCCGTCTCGGCGAAGAACTGGCGACGCTCCGAGTGGCCGATGATGACGTAGTCGCAGCCGGCGTCCTTGAGCATGACGGGCGACACCTCGCCGGTGAAGGCCCCCTGCTTCTCCCAGTACATATCCTGGGCGCCGAGCTTGATGCCGGTGCCGGCCAGCGCCGCCTTGGCCGCCGCCAGGGCGGTGAAGGGCGGGCAGACGGCCGCTTCGGCGGCCGCGCCGGCGACGAGCGGCGCTAATTCTTTTATCAAGGCAACGGATTCGGAGATTGTCTTATGCATCTTCCAGTTGCCCGCTATTATCGGTTTACGCATTTTTTGGTCCCTCCGAGCAGCGGCCGTTCAGAAGTCCCCAGATGCACGTCCTGACTACATCGGCTCTGCCAGCGCACATTGTCTTCTGGCGATAGCCGCCACGAACAATGTGCGGGGCGCACCGGAGGAGCAAGTGCGCCGTTCTTGGCGCTTTAGCGCCTTAGAACGGCGGCCTCCCCCTTGCGGGGACGCCGCAGATGGGGGCCTATCAACGGCCGCCCCCTTATTTGTCGCTTAACGCTGCGACTCCCGGCAGCACTTTGCCTTCTAAGAATTCCAGCGATGCGCCGCCGCCGGTGGAAATATGGCTGATCTTGTCCTGCAGACCGGCTTTCTCGATGGCCGCTACCGAATCGCCGCCGCCGATGACGCTGACGGCGCCGGACGAAGCCACCGCCGCCGCGACGGCGGTCGTGCCCCTGGCAAAGGCGTCCATCTCGAAGACGCCCATCGGCCCGTTCCAGACGATGAGCTTGGCGCCGGCGAGGGCGGCCGCAAAGGCGGCCCCGGAGGCCGGGCCGATGTCGAGGGCCATCCAGCCCTCGGGGATGGCGTCCGCGCCGACGACCTTGGAATCCGCGTCGGCGGCGAAGCGGTCGGCGACGATGACGTCGACCGGCAGCAGCAGCTTGACGCCCTTGGCCTTCGCCTCTTTGAGCAGCGAAGCGGCCAGATCGATCTTGTCGGCCTCGACGAGCGACTTGCCGGTGGCGAAGCCCTGGGCGGCGAGGAAGGTGTTGGCCATGCCGCCGCCGATGATGAGCGTGTCGACCTTGGTGAGCAGGTTGGCGATAACGCCGATCTTGTCGGAGACCTTGGCGCCGCCGATGATGGCTACGTACGGGTGGGGCGGACTCTCGACCGCCCGGCTGAGGAAGTCGATCTCCTTCTCCAGCAGGAACCCGGCCACGGCCGGCAGGTATTTCGTGATGCCCTCCACCGAGGCGTGGGCCCGGTGGGAGACGCCGAACGCGTCGTTGACGTAGGTGTCGGCCAGCGAGGCGAGCTGGCGGGCGAACTCGGGGTCGTTCTTCTCCTCTTCCTTGTGGAAACGGAGGTTTTCGAGCAGCAGCACCTGACCGGTCCTGAGCGCCTTGGCCGCGGCCTCGGCCGCCGGGCCGACACAGTCGGCGGCGAACAGCACTTCCTGGCCGAGCAGGTCGCTCAGCCTCCTGGCCACCGGGGCGAGCGAGAACTCGGGGGCCGGGCCGCCCTTGGGCCGGCCGAGGTGGCTGGCGAGGATGACGGCCGCGCCGGCCGCCAGCAGGTGGCGCAGGGTGGGCAGCGTTGCCCGGATGCGGGTGTCGTCGGTGATGGCGGCCCCGTCCATGGGGACGTTGTAGTCGACCCGCACCAGCACCTTCTTGCCGGCGTAGTCGACGTCGCGGATGGTCTTTTTGTTCACGTGGTCACCTCCACAAGGCCTCTGACGAGGCCGGATCGGTTGCCGTAAAGAAAAGCCGGCTTACGCCGGCCCTCGCGGGCGCCGAAAGAGTATCCATCCATGGCTCTTTCGGCACTAGCTCCTTCCATGGAGCGTCGCAGGCGAAAGCCTACTTTCTTTATCCTAAATAATATTCTTCTTTGGGAATACTCATATCCCTTTTTTTGCGATGAAAGCTGCCAGGTCGACGACGCGGTTGGAGTAACCCCACTCGTTGTCGTACCAGGAGATGACCTTGACGAGCGAGCCGTCCACGACCATGGTGGACAGGGCGTCGATGATCGAGGAGCGGGGATCGCCGTTGTAGTCCTTGGAGACGAGCGGCTCTTCGGAATAGCCGAGGATGCCCTTCAGCTCGTTTTCACTGGCGGCCTTGAGGACGGCGTTGACCTCTTCGACGGTCGTCGGTTTCTCGACCTCGGCGACCAGGTCGGTTATCGAGACGTTGGGGGTTGGCACGCGCAGGGAGAAGCCGTTGAGCTTGCCCTTGAGTTCGGGAAGCACGAGGGCGACCGCCTTGGCGGCTCCGGTGGTCGTCGGGATGATCGACAGGGCCGCGGCCCGGGCCCGGCGCATATCCTTGTGCGGGAGGTCGAGGATCTGCTGGTCGTTGGTGTAGGAGTGGACGGTGGTCATCATGCCGTGCTTGATGCCGAACTTCTCGTGCAGCACCTTGGTGAAGGGCGCCAGGCAGTTGGTGGTGCAGGAGGC
>JARKNV010000004.1 GCA_029976065.1 Selenomonadales bacterium | reverse complement strand
TCCGGGATCCACCGTCTCCTGGGCCGGAAGGACCTCCTTTTCTCCGCATCGGTCCTGATCGTGGTGGCCGGCATGGAGGGGGCGCTTCCCTCGGTCGTCGGGGGGATGGTGAGCCGACCGGTGATAGCGGTACCCACCTCTGTCGGCTACGGCGCCTCCTTCGGCGGCATCGCGGCCCTGCTGGGGATGCTCAATTCCTGCGCCTCCGGGGTTACCGTGGTCAACATCGACAACGGATTCGGCGCAGCCTACGCGGCGAGCCTGATGAATCGGAAAGACTGAAAGGCGGGGGCTAGGGGCTTGGGGCTTGAATCCCGAGACGCATCTCCAGTCCCCAGCCCCTAGCCCCTAGCCCCCAAAGGTGATGCTGTGAACATCCTCTACTTTGACTGCTACGCCGGCATCTCCGGCGATATGACCGTTGCCGCTCTCCTGGACCTGGGGGTACCCCTCGATCTGCTGCGGGACACGCTCGCGGGACTTTCTCTCTCGGGCTACACCCTGTCCTCGGCAGAAACACGTCGACGGGGCATCCGTGCGGTCTCGTTCAATGTCCTTGTCACGGAAGAACAGCCGCACCGCCCTTACACCGACATCGCAGGAATGATTGAACAGGGTTCGCTCCCGGTGGAGGTGAAGGAAACGGCCGGGCGGATATTCCTGCGGCTCGCCGAGGCCGAAGCCAAGGTCCACGGCGTCGAAGTCGACCGCGTTCATTTCCATGAGGTGGGGGCCGTCGATTCCATCGTGGATATCGTGGGAGCCGCCGTCTGCCTCCACCACCTGAAGGTTGTCGGGATATGCGCATCCGCCGTTCCCTTGGGCGGCGGTTTCGTGGAAACGTGCCACGGCAGGCTGCCGGTGCCCGCGCCCGCAACCGCGGAACTGCTGCGGGGACTCCCGGTGCATGGCGAACTGGGAAACGGAGAGCGGGTCACGCCCACCGGCGCAGCCATCCTGGCAGCCCTCGCAACCGGCTTTGAACGGCCGCCGATATTTACCGTGGACAAGGTCGGCTGCGGCGCAGGTGGGCTGGATTTCGAGGATGTGCCGAATGTGCTGCGCCTTTTCCTGGGCACGACGAACGCATCT
>JARKNV010000042.1 GCA_029976065.1 Selenomonadales bacterium | reverse complement strand
GGTCAGCTCTCCGAGGACTATCAGTTCGTGGAGCTGCGCCCGGTCGGTGGCGTCGGCCAGGCAGCCGGGGCGGAAGCCGTCGCCCAGGGAAAGGGTGGCGTCATAGGGCCTGACCAGTTCCAGCAGGCGGTCGTAGTGTTCGTAGAGGGGGTTTTCCGCGTCGTTGCGGGTCATCCAGGCGACAGTGAAAGAACCGCCGCGGGACACCACCTCCATGATGCGCCCTTCGCGGTCCATGCGCTCCACGGTGGCGCGGGTCACGCCGCAGTGCACGGTGATGAAGTCGACCCCGTCGTCCAGGTGTTTCCTGATGCCGTCGAAGATCTCGTCGACGGTCATGTCCACGATGGCCTTGCCCTTTTTCACCACCGTGTCGCAGGCCGCCTGGTAGAGGGGGACGCTGCCGATGCAGGCGTTGGTTTCGGCGATGATCGCCCGCCGGATTTCGTCGATGGGGCCGCCGGTTGACAGGTCCATGATGGAGTCGGCGCCGGCGGCCACGGCCACCCTGGCCTTTTCCAGTTCCTTGTCGATGCTGGTGTCGTCCTTGCTGGTGCCGATATTGGCATTGACCCGCGTGGCTATGCCTTTGCCCACGGCCAGTGGGCGGCCGCCCACGTGCCTGTTGTTATGGCAGACGATGGCCGTGCCTTCGGCAATGCGTTGCCGCAGGACTTCCGCATCAATGCCGGCATCGGCGGCGGCCTGTTTCATCTTGTCGGAAACGATGCCCTGGCGGGCCATTTCAAGTTGTGTCATGGAAATACCTCATTCGTGGTACTGCAGGTTGATAGACTGAAGGCTGAAGACTGAAGGCTGAAGGCTGAAGGGTGAACCGTAGAAGCTGAATGTAATCCTTCAGCCTTCAGTCTTCAGCCTATCCACCTGATTTTTAGCGGCCAGAAAATGATTGACCGGCCCGTGCCCCTGCCCGAGGGGCGCCGCGAGCCTGATGGCGCTGGTGATGAACTCCTTGGCCCGTGCAACGGCGACCGGCAGCGGTTCTCCCCCGGCAAGGAAGGCGGCGACGGCCGAGGCGGTGCTGCAGCCGGTGCCGTGCGTGTTGGGGGTGTCGATGCGGGTGGTGGTGAAGCGGCGGAAGGT
>JARKNV010000040.1 GCA_029976065.1 Selenomonadales bacterium | reverse complement strand
GATCAAGCATGCCACTGCCCAGGCCCAGACCAAGGAAGCGGTCCTGGAGACCGGTCTGCGGCTCCAGGTGCCCCCGTACCTGGAGGCAGGGGAGAAGATCAAGGTGGATACCCGCGACGCCCGATTCATTTCCCGGGCCTGAGGGGTTATTGGGGAAAAATCTGTTGACACCGAAAGGAAATGGGGCTATAAGATGAGGCTCATCCGCCCAGGTAGCTCAGTCGGTAGAGCAGAGGACTGAAAATCCTCGTGTCGACGGTTCGATTCCGCCCTGCGGCACCATTTGCGGAAGTAGCTCAGTGGTAGAGCATCGCCTTGCCAAGGCGGGGGTCGCGGGTTCGAATCCCGTTTTCCGCTCCATTATTTTGGCGGCATAGCCAAGTGGTAAGGCAGAGGTCTGCAAAACCTCTATTCCCCAGTTCGAGTCTGGGTGCCGCCTCCAAAAAGATAACCACCCTCAGCGGGTGGTTTTTATTTTGACGAATTTCGACATTTAGACTAAATATAGTATTTCTTGCTTAATCTTTCTTATTATTTCCACGATATAATGACTATAGACTGTTTTGTTTTGGCATTCAGGCGTTGGCTTAATTTAACTCCTATTCTGAGGAGGCCTTGGGGTGCGTAAACTAATATCATATGATTTGCAACCAGGCATGATTACCGCTGAACCGGTCTTTTCGCACGATGGCAGGCAGATACTTGTTCAGGCAGGCAGCGAGCTTACCGAACATATTATCCGCCAAATCCAAAACTGGGATGTCCCTTTCATCATGATCGCCGAAGCAACGGAGGCCGAGCTGCTGGCGCCACCCGAAAAGGTTGATCCGGTGCTGGAAATTCTTCCGGAGACGATGGCGAAAAAGGTAATGAATTTTACCAGTAACCTGGAGGAAGCGTTATATAATATTACCGACTTTTTCGAAGCATTGCGCAACGGCGGTACTGTCGAGGTAGCCGGTTGCCGGCAGATTTCCGCTAAGGTGGCTCGTCACCTCGTCCAGCCGCACGAGGCCATCAACAGGCTTTTATTCCGGATCACGGTTGCGCGCGATCGCGATTATCTTGAGCGCCATTCGGTCTCAGTAGCGGCCCTGTCAGGTATGATCGCGACTTGGATGGAGATGATGCCAGCCGCGATTGACGAGATCGTTCTCGCCGGCCTTATTCATGATATCGGCAAAATACGGATGCCGAGAAGCCTGATAATGGACAACGATCCCAGCCCCGAACGCCAGGAAATGCTTATGCAGCATGTTTTTTTCTCCAGCGAGCTGCTCAAGGATGTAGCCGGATTGCCGGCCAATGTATTTGCCGCCGTCACCCAGCATCACGAATACCGCGACGGCAGCGGTTACCCATTGGGGTTAGAGGGCGACAATATCAATTTTTACGCCCGCATAATCACGGTTGCCGACCGACTGTGCCATATTGTCGAGGGGGCCGGCGGCCTGAATCCGTTTAATCTGGTGGAGACGGTCAAGAGTGAGATGTTTACCAGGCTTGATCCCGAAGTTTGCGATACCTTCATAAGGCGGATTAACGACTACCTGATGAACAACCCGGTGAAGCTAAACGACGGCCGTAAGGCGAAGGTCGTTTTTCTGCCGACGATCAATCCGACGTCCCCCGTCTTGGAAACCGAGGATGGCATGTTTATTGATCTGACCAAAAACCGGGATATTTCAATCATTGGCTTGACTTTTTAGGGTCCCCTGGAACCTTATTTTGCCGTGTCTTCTAACGACTTGCGCTCTTGTCATATAGATTGATTCGCGATATAATATCTATGCTGTCCCGGCAGTTCAAGCTGCCGGGATAAAAATACATGCCGGAGTGGCGGAACAGGCAGACGCAACGGACTTAAAATCCGTCGGGCAGAAATGCCCGTACCGGTTCGACCCCGGTCTCCGGCACCACGGACCAAAGCCCAGGAATTTTTTCTTGGGCTTTTTTTGTTTATTCGAGGAAAATCTATTTGCTTCTCAAAATGGCGTGTCGAATTCGTCTGTTTTTTTAAAATTACAACAGGATATAGGAAAATAAAGTGATAAAGTCCATATATTGACAATAATCGTACATATGTTCTATACTTTAATCAGAAAAGTGAGACAAGCATCGGGGGGTATCGCGATGAAAAAACTGTGCGCAATCCTCACTCTTGTCGTAATTATTAATCTAGGCTTCGGTTCTGCCGCGCCGACACCGGCACGGGCGGACACCTTTGACGCAGTAATAGACGTGCTTGGCGCCGTGGCCACCTATGCAGCAGTCAAGGAAATGCTCCAAGAGACCGAGTTTAAAATGCAGAGCCAGGTTTTTCAGAAATACAAGAAGGAGCTCGGCGTCAGCCGGGACGACGCCGCCAACGAAATGCTGTACCGCATTTTTACCCGTGTGGGGGCAGCGCCCGGCAACGGCGAAATACTCGCCCGCCCGCCCAGTTATTTTGTTGTCCCGGATGGCGCAATCAATGCTTTCCGTGCGCTCGGCAATGTTATCGCGGTAAATGTGGGCGTTTTTCATGAGTTCGGGTTCAACGAGGATATGGTCGCGTTTATCGTAACGCACGAAATGGGCCATGGGACCAAGCGGCACGCCCTAAGGCAGGTTGAAGGAATATTACCTTTGCAGGTCGCCGCACAGCTTATCGCCAAAAGGTATGGGGAATATATCCCGGAGTATCAGTTCCGCCTGGCCGGGCTCGTGCTTCTGCATATCCGCAATAACGGCTATTCTGTTCCCTTCGAGTACGAGGCCGACAACACCGGTTTCGAATACGCCGTCAACGCCGGCTATAATCCTGGGGGAGCAGCAGCCGCCTTTATCCGGATGAATTCATTTTACGAGGACAAGCCAAGCCTATTTCAAGCTCTCTTTAACCCCCGCACGCATCCTACACATCAGCAGCGGATTGCAAACTTTTCCAACAAGCTGACCGCGTTTTCCGGCAATAACATTACTGTGAATGGCACCGGAGTGAATGTCAAGGGTCAACTTTTATTGAATACCAAGCCGATCGGGGCGCGGATGGCCGAAGAGCGCGCTTTTCTGGTGGCTGGCAATCTCGCCCGCGTTTTTCACCAGTCGCCGCGGCCGACAGAGCCGGCTACAGTTGAATATGGCACGCTCATGCTTGCCGGACGGAGAATTATGACGCCGGTACCTGGTGAACCGACAGCCGAAGAACTGTGCAACAAATTGAATAAAGTTCTTGGTTTTCCGGATGCCCCGGCCGGTGTGCCGGCAAGCGCGCCCAAGCCTTCGAATCCTCACTGGGTAGAGTTATAGAGCAGAGAGTGGGTGACGGCAGTGCAGAAAAGCCGCTTGTATTTTTGCGTCAGAAATATATTGATTGCCATTCTGGTTTGCGCTTTCCTTGGGGTTTCCCAGGCAAGCGCCTCACCGATTGGGGCGACAAACCCTGCTAATACCATTCGCATCGGCGGCAACTTCGACCTGAGTGGCCGTTATGCATACTTCGGCGAAATGGTGGTCAATGGAATCAAGTTGGCTTTTAAGCAAACCAATGACGCTGGAGGAGTGCTTGGGAGTAAAATCGAGTTCGTGCCTCTGGACAATGCTTCCGATAAAGCAAAAGCGGCTGTTGTTATGAAGAGCCTCGTAGCCCGGGGTAACGTCTCGGCTGTGTTAGGCTGCCTGGCATCTTCAAATACAGAGGCGGCCTACATTATAGCCGAACAGAACCGAATGCCTTTGATCAGCCCAACGGCGAGCGGCTTTTTATTGCAAGGAGCCGATGGCAAGGCACGGGCATATGCTTTTCAAACGTGCTTAGCAGCGCCAATGCAGGCCGACGTCATGGCGAGATTCGCCTATGACGAACTGGGGGTCAGGACCGCCGCGATCATCTATAAAGAAAAACTGAGAATATCCCGATCGACGGCTACCGTATTCGAACAAGTATTCAAATCCTTAGGAGGAACAATCGTAGCCAAAGCACAGGTAGGCAGCGGCGGGGAAGCCTCCCAGGAATATCTTTCACAGATAATTAAAGCGGAGCCGGAGGTACTTTTCATTTCCCTGGATTATCGCGAGGCCGGACTGGTTATTCGCAGTTTGCGCGAGAACAACGTCCGCGTTCCGCTCTTGGGGACCGAACAATTGGAGTCGCAGGGGATTGTAGCTTACGCGGGTGAAGAAGCGCTCAATGATGTTTATTATTTTGGGTACTATGCTAATAGTAATAAGCAGCCTAAAGTCAAAGCGTTTTTGGAAGCTTACGAAAAGGAATACAAGCGGCCGGTCGACATTTATGCAGCTATGGGTTATGAAGCAGCCGTCGTTCTCGTCGAGGCGATCAGAAAGGCAGGCAGCGCCGATCCTGAAAGTATACGAACAGCTCTCGAAGGAATCGAAGTAGAAGGCCTGCTTGGAACAATTCACATCGATCAGGCTGACCATAATGTGAAGAAGTCCGTGATAGTCGTAAGAAGGATAGAAGGACAGGCTCTCGCATATAAGATGTACAAGCCTTAATAAAAACCACGACCCCAAAAGAAGGGGCCGTGGTTTTCTTTTTAATAACAATTAATTATGGCATTACCTTTTTTTCCAGGCTTTATAGGCATAGACGAGATAAGTCAAAAATAGTATTGTCGCCGCCAGAGCTAACCAAATGCCGCTGCTGGCGGCCATGTGTGTGCCGAAGGTGGCGTCCATCACATCCACCGTGGAGCCGATTATTACTACCGCGACCATTGCGGCGACAAGATAAACGGGAGTAGAATACTTAGCCATATTATCTTCCTTTCCGACTACTGGCTGAGTCAGGTTTAGTCGATGAGCAAGAGCCCGGTGAGGGTGACGCGCCCGGGGATGAAGCCGGACGGGAGCCCGGCGGCGGCACATGTTTTCTCGACATCGATTCCTGCGGCTTCGAGCGATGGCCGGGCTTGCGCCGGCAGGGCGCAAGATGTCGGAAGGGTCTCGCCCGCGCAGGCGGAACAAAGCTGGCAATGGCCGCTGCCCAGACCTACGGCGAGACTGAAGCCATAGCGGAAGGCCTCCTGCTCAAATTCGACGATAAGCGCATTCATGGCCGTTTTTTCTTTGTCGAACACCGCCCGGTAGTTGGCAGGTTCGGACTGGCGGGTGATCTGTACGAGCAGAGCAAAGGTATAGCGGGCCAGGATAGCCGAAGTTTCCGCCACATCCCAAACTGCGGGAGGACACATGAGGTTCCGGCCGAACTGACCGCAGAGATTGAGCCGGCACTTCAGCCTCACCCGCGGGTCGACGACGATAGAGCGTGCCAAAACCGGCTCGGCTTCGTCGCAGCCTTTGCCTTTCGCCGTTTCCGCTAAAGCCAGGACGTTTCTCATTATTTGCCCGACACTGGTCACTAGCCAACCTCCCCGTTATTTCTCGTGGACAATCTTGCCGCCGCAAATCGTGCATACAACCTTGGCGGTGGCGATTTCATCCGGAGGCAAGGCGAAGATATCGTCGGAAAGAATGATAATATCGGCTAACATGCCGGACGCCAGTGCCCCTTTCTCCTGCTCGGCGAATTCCGCATACGCCGCGTTTGCGGTAAAGGCAACAACCGCCTCCTCAACAGTGACCTTTTGCTCGGGGTGCCAGGACTGCCCCCCGTCGAGCTCGCGGGTGACAGCCGCCTGAATTCCCCTAAGCGGGTCGAGGGAAGCCACCGGCCAGTCGCTGCCGAAGGCCAGTTTAACGCCGGCGTCGATCAACGAGCGGAAAGGATAAGCGAAATTGGCCCGTTCCGGACCGATTCGTTTCTCTGCCCATCGGCCGTCGTCGATGATATGGCAGGGCTGGACGGAGGCAATTGCCCCCAGTGCCGCCATCCGGTCGATATCACCGGCGCACAGGTGCTGGGCGTGCTCAATGCGGAAGCGCCGGTCGCGCTTGCCGTTTTGGGCCGCGATTTTAGCAAGAAGCTCGAGGAGAATGCTGTTAGCCTTATCACCGATGGCGTGGACGGCGGGCTGCAAACCGGCAAGGTCGGCGGCGGCGAGCTGTTCGCCGAATTCGTCGGCGGGCTGCACCAACAGGCCGCGGTTATCCGGCTCGTCATCATAAGGGGCGAAGAACAGGGCGGTGGAAGAGCCGAGCGACCCGTCGACAAAAGCCTTTACCCCGACCAGTCTGAGCCACGCATCCTGCGCACCGGCCGGCAACTCCCGCGTGCGGATCCATTCAAATAAAGGCATGTGAAAACTCAACCGCACCGTCAGGTCTTTATGGTGTCGATAGGCCTGATAAATGCGCCAGCTTTCCCATTCTTCGCCGACAGCCATATCCTGAAGCGAGGTCACGCCAAGAGATGCCGCCAACGCGGACGCTTTCTCCACCGCGACGAGCGATTCTTCCAGGCTGGGCGGGGGTATTATCCGGCGGACAAGTTCAAGGGCCGCGTCCTTGAGGATGCCCGTCGGCTCGCCTGTCCGGGGATCGCGCATTATCGCGCCGCCGGTCGGGTCGGGTGTGGCGCGCGTTATCCCGGCTGCGGCCAGGGCGCAACTGTTGGCCAGGCCCATATGCAGATCGCTGCGGGTAACGAATACCGGCGTAACCGGGGTATAAGCGTCTAGGTCTTCCTTCGCAGGCAATCGCCGATCAGACCAGGCTCCGTTATCCCAATTGCCGCCCGTTAGCCATCTTCCCGGCCGGACTGCCCCGGCATGCTTCGCGACCATGGCGGAAAGTTCTTCCCGGCTGCGGGCGCCGCGCAAATCGACGCTCAAAAGCTGGCGACCGCCGAGCAGGAGGTGAGCATGGCTGTCATTAAAGCCGGGTAAGACAAGCTTGCCGCCGGCGTCGACCACCATGGTCGCCGGACCGGCGAGACCGGTTATTTCTGCGTTGCTCCCTGTCGCCATAATCCTGTCGTTGAGAATGGCTATGGCCTGGCGCCGGTCGCCCGGACGGCCGGTCCATACGGCGGCGTTTTTTATCACGAGGCTGGCGTGAGCCATGGCAAGACCTCCCGGTAGTATCTTCAAATTTAAAGATAACACGTTCATCCAGGTCAGGCAACAATCCTGACGGAAATCATGAAAAAAATTGCTACTTCAGTATTGACAAATGGCTGTGCCCAAAACTATAATAAATACAAAATTAATAACAATAAGTCGATGAGGACTTCCTAATTTTTTTGGGAAGTCCTCTGCGCATTTAGCGGCCGTATAAACGGCACGAGAGTGCAGCAACCCGAATCTTGGCTTCCATGGCAAGGTCATGCAGGAAAAGGAGGGAAAATCGATGTTATCCGGCAGCGAAGAGTTTACCATGATGCCCCTTTACTGGCAGGTCGCTTCCCTGCTGCGGTACTGGTGCAGCGGCGAGAGCGCGCAAATACCTGCATCGAGCCAGGAACAAGATATTAATATGGTTTAACACAATGAAGGATACTATTTATAATTATTTGAGAGGTGGAGTTCAATGTTGAAAGATTTGCTTTACTACATCCCGGCAGGCAAATATACCAACGGCCAGTTGGTGAATCTGCTGAAGGAGCACCCCGAGATCAAGTTCGTGTCCCTAGTCGGCATTGACCTGGCAGGCAATGATACCGACGAAAAAATTCCCATTAGCCTGTTCCTGAAAGATGTCGAGAAATTCTTCCGGGGCGGCGCCGTGGAAACGGACGGTTCGTCGGTCGTACTGACCGGCGTGGCAACGCTGAACAACGCCAAAGTTGACATGGTTGTCGATCCGAACGTAAATTGGTTTATCGACTACAACTGGGAAAGCATCGATGAAGAAACCGGCAAGCCGATCGGTTCGCTGCGCATCCCCGCTTTCCTCGTTCACAACGGCCTCAGGGTCGATTCCCGCTCCATCCTCGCCCAGACCCTCGAATACGTTAAAGCAGAAATCATTGCCGCGCTAAAGAAAGCAGGCAAAGTATCAGGGCTTGAACATATCGATCCCGCCGAGATTGACGACATCGTCTTTACCGTCGGCACCGAGCTGGAATTCTGGGTCAAGACGCCGGAAGAAACCGCGGAAATCGAGGAACTTTCGGCAACCCAGGTCATGCAGGAAAACTACTGGGCCCGCACCCGCGGTCAGGCCCGCACCGCCCTTGAAGAAGCCATCCTCATGCTGACCAACTATGGCCTCGAACCCGAGATGGGCCACAAGGAAGTCGGCGGTCTCAAAGCCCGCATCGGCGAATCCGGCAGCCTTGCCCATGTCGTCGAGCAGATGGAAATCGACTGGCGCTTCGCCGACGCCAGGCAGGCGGCTGACAACGAACTTCAGGCCCGCATAATCGTTAAAGAAGTATTCCGCGAAAATGGCCTTGAGGCTACCTTCAAAGCCAAACCTATCATCGGCGTGGCCGGTAGCGGCGAACATACCCACGTCGGTATCGCCGCCCGCCTCAAGTCCGGTAAAATCGTCAACCTGTTCGCCCCCGGCGACATGAAGGCGGATTTCCTCAGTGCCGTCGGTTACGGCGCCATCATGGGCCTCCTCAAGAACTACGAAGTCGTCAATCCCTTCGTTTCTGCCACCAACGACTCCCTCAACCGCCTCAAACCCGGCTTCGAAGCTCCGGTCTGCATCGTCACCTCGCTGGGCCACAACCCGGCCGTGCCTTCCCGCAACCGGACCATTCTGGCCGGCCTCGTGCGCGACGTCAACAATCCCCTGGCCACCCGCTTCGAAGTTCGCGCCCCGAACCCCTTCACCAATACCTACATCGCCGTCTCCGCCTTCTATCTGAGCATGCTGGACGGCATCAAGGCCGCCGTAAGCGCCGGCAAGACCACCAAGGAACTTGAGGCCGAACTTTCCAAAGAGCCGGATGCGGCCGGGTTCTATCTCGAGAAGGGCCGCTCCTACCGTAGCGAGCATGACGTATTTGAAGATTATACCGCCGAGGAACGTAACCGCCTGTTCAGCAAGCCGCCGGCCACCGTGTGGGAAAATATGCTCAACATCGAAAAGTACCCGCAGAAAGTTGCCGTTCTTACCGCCGGGAACGTATTACGCAAGGAACTCATCGACGCCTTTGTCGCCGGAGCGCTTCTCCGCTGGCGGACCGAACTGGTTAACCGCATCATCGGCGAAAACTGCGAAGCGATCAAAGAATGTAAACCCGTGCATGACAGCAAGGACGAAATTGACGAGAAAGCCTGGCAGAAAATCAACACCCTGCGCAGCTACCTCGCCAAAGACACCACCGCCGCCAAAAGCCTCTTCAGCCGGATCCGGGATACGGTTGCGGCCGGCGATTATGCGGCAGCCTCCGACTTGCAGATCGAAATGGCGGATAAAATGGGCGAGCTTACAGCCCTGTACGCCCAATACAAACGCAACATAATCTGATCTAAGGCTTATCCCCCGGCATTTGTCGGGGGATTTTATTTTTTTCCGAATTATGACTTGAAATCAATAATAAATTAACCTAAAATGTATTTGAATAAACCTTTATGAGGTGAAATATGGATAACATCGATTTGAAAATCGTCGATATCCTCCAGGCCGACGGCAGGATTACCATGAAAGAGTTAGGCCAGCGGGTGGGTTTGACCAGCCCGGCGACGATAGAAAGGGTCAAGAAATTGGAAGAGAGCGGCATTATCGGCGGCTACCGGGCGGAAATAAACATCGCCAAAGCAGGGCTGCCGGTTCGGGCTTATATTCTCGTCAAAACCGACAGCGGTTCGGGGGAGGCGCTTGTCGACTATTGCCGCAGCAGCGCCAGGCTCGTTGAGTGCCATCGTCTGGCCGGCAGCGCCTCCTACCTGATCGGGACGGCGGTTGCCGACAACGCCGCCCTGGAGAAACTGCTCGACGACCTTGCCGCCTTTGGCGGCACCGAAACCCATCTAGTGCTGTCGACGCCGGTAGCCGGCAAGAAGGTCAATCTGTCCTGAGAAAAAACCCCGGAGCGTTCTCCGGGGTTTAAAAATCCGTTACCTCGCCGCCCATGATGGGCGGCGTTTTTGACTATTCACGTCCAAAGTATCTCCGGGTTCGATGCTGCCACGGTGCGTATAGCCGCGCAGCTCCCAGTAGCCGGTGACATACTTGTCGGTGAAGGCGATTTTTGTCAGCCACTTGCAGCTCTTTTATCCCCACAGGTTGGGCACCACCATGCGCAACGGGCCGCCGTACTCGTCCTCCAGCGGCTCGCCGCCGACACCCCAGACCAGCATGGCCTGCGAAGCCGTCAGGTCGGGTAGCAGGATGCAGGTGGTATAATCGCCGGCGCTCGTGAGCAAAGCATAGCGGGCGAATTCCACCGGACGCCAGGCAGACACAAAATCCCGCCAGAGGATTCCTTCCCAGTCGGCGCGTACCGACCAGCCGCCGCTTACGGACGTCAGCCTCGTACTGACCATGGATATAGGAAAAGCGGCCTTAAGTTCGCCGAGGCTGAACGTGCGGTCGCCGTCAGCGAGACCGCTGATCTTCAGCCGGTAACCGCCATGATCGCGATGGAGAACGCCTTCGACGGCGAAAACGGGGGTGTTCATCCGTTTCAAAACACTCATGGCCCGCTCCTGCGCTTGGTGTGATCTCGCTATACCATATTTTGTCCTGTCTGTCAGACAAGTATTTGGGTTTGGCGGGGCAAAGTAAGTCTATAAAGTTTTATCGCAGGAATTAGCGGTCCGCGGGCCGTATTTGGAAGTATAGGATATATCGAGCAGACAAAGGTGGTATCATGAACTTCTTACGCCACGTTCATATCCTGGTGCCTTTCTTCCGGCGGCGGTGGCCGTATTACGGGCTCGGCATCCTTATCCTCCTCGTCGTAGACTTGTTGCAGTTGGTCATTCCCCGGCTTACCGGCCAGGCGGTCGACGCATTGGCGGCCGGCGGTGCGGGGCTTGCCAAGCTGCTTATTTTTCTGACGTCTCTCGCCGTAATAATCGCCATCCTCCGTTACTGCTACCGGGTGCTTATCATGGGAACCACCCGCCACCTCGAATACTACCTGCGGGAAAGATTATTCGCCCATACCCTGCGCCTGCCGTCAGAGTACTTCGACAGGCACGGTCCGGGGCGGGTAATGGCTCTCACCATCAACGACGTCACCGCCGTCCGCGTCGCCGTCGGGCTGGGCGCCGTCCTGCTGGTCGATGCAGTCATTATGGGGCTGGCCTCGTTCATCGTTATGGTCGAAGTGGTTAACTGGCAGCTGGCCTGGCAGGCGGTCGTGCCGCTGCCGTTCGTACTTATCGGCACGGCGTTGATGGGACGGCCCATCCACGAACGCTTCCGTACCGTTCAGGAACGGTTCAGCCAACTTACCGAGCTGGCTCAGGAGACCTTCGCCGGCGCCAGGGTCGTAAAAGGTTTCGCCGCCGAACCCGTGGCCATCGACCGCTTTACCGCAGCCAGCCGCGAGAACGTTGCCGCAAACCTGGATATGGCCCGGTTGCAGGCCGCCTATTTTCCTGTTTCTCACACGGCGCCGCTGTTTTGTTACGCCATCGCCCTGTATGGCGGCGGTCGCCTGATTATGGACGGCGCCCTGTCCGTCGGCGATCTCGTGGCCTTTCTCGGCTACCTCGGCCTTATGATTTGGCCGGTAACCGGCTTCAGCTACCTGGTCGCCACCGTGCAGCGCGGTTCGGCGTCGCTGATCCGCATCGCCGCGCTCCTCGCCGAGCCGGCCTATGAAACCGGGCTGCCAACTGCGGCCGGAAGCTTGCCCGGCCGGGGAGTGGAGCTCAGCCATCTGACCTTTGGCTACCCTGACAACGCCTCCCCCGTCTTGAAAGACGTATCCTTTTCCATTCCCCCGGGAACCGTCGTCGGTATTGTCGGCAGAACGGGCGCGGGTAAATCCACCCTGCTCAAGCTGCTGCTCCGTCTGTACGAACCGCCCGCCGGCGCCATTTTCATCGGCGGACGGGAGATCCACGCCCTCGACTACCTCACCCTCCGCCGGGGCATCGGCTACGTTCCCCAGGACAGCTTCCTGTTTTCCCGCACCATCGGCGAAAACATCGGCTACGACGGCGAATACCCTCGCTCTGCCGTGGAAAAGGCAGCCGGCCTGGCGGCGGTGAAAGAAGCAATTGATGATAAGCCGTACGGCTTCGGCACCGTTCTCGGCGAAAAGGGCCGCAGGTTGTCTGGCGGCCAGCAGCAACGGGTGGCGATCGCCAGGGCGGTGGTCAAAGATCCGGATATCCTCCTTCTTGACGATGTGTTTGCGTCATTGGATTACGAAACTCAGACCGAACTGCTCGCCAATATGAAAGCCTTTAGCGGCGGCCGCACCACCGTTATTGTCTCCCAGCGGGTCGCTGCGGTCAAGGACGCCGAATTCATCGTCGTCCTCGACGACGGCGCTGTGGTCGAAAAGGGAACTCACGCCGAACTCGTCGCCCTCGGCGGGCTTTACTTCAAGCTGTACGAACAGCAGCTGGTCAACGGAGAGCAGCCATGAGCATGTACTATCGCGGCCGGGAATACGATTCCGCCACCCGGGAACGACCGCTCGACCGGGAAGTGGCTTCCGTCCTGTGGAGCTTCGCCCGGCCCTTCCGGGGGCTCATGGCGGCGGCCTTGGCCGTCATGCTCCTTGAAACCGCCGCCGATCTCGCCCGGCCTTATCTTTTGAAAGTCGCCATCGACAGCCAGATTATGACCGGCGACCTTGCCGGTCTTTGGCAAACCGCCTGGCTCTACGGCATTACCATTGCCGCCGGGATGGTATTCGCCTGGGCGCAAACCATCCTGCTGCAGTACATCGGCCAGAAAATCATCTTCGATGTACGGCAGAAGGTATTCCGCCAACTCATCTACAATCGTTACACCGATATCGAGGGTCAGCCCGTGGGACGTCTTGTGACCCGGGTTACCAACGACACCGACGCCATAAAGGATCTCTACACCGACGTGCTCGTCGCTTTTGCCAGCGACCTGCTCGTGCTTGCCGGCATAATCGTCGTCATGCTTGTCATTGACTGGCGTCTGGCGCTGGTATCGTTTACCGTCATCCCGGCCATGATCGCCATTGCCTCCCTTTACCAGAAGTTTGCCAGGCGGGCCTACCGGCTCGTGCGCGAAAAAACGGCGGCCATCAACAGCTTCCTGCAGGAAACCCTCAACGGCGTCGCCGTCGTTAAAGCGTTCGCCCGCTTTACCCGCAGCGAGTCGGAATACGCCGGCGTGAACGGGGACTACCTGGCCGCCGGACTGAAAGAAATGCGCACTTTCGCCATTTTCCGGCCGCTGGTCGATCTGATCTATACGCTCGCTGTCGTCCTGCTCCTGTGGTACGGCAACTGGGAAAGCAGCCTGGGCGTCGTGGAGATCGGCGTCGTGGTAGCCTTCCTGCGCTACATCGAGAAATTTTTCTGGCCGATCAGGGATCTCGCGGAAAAATACAGCCTTCTGCAGTCAGCCCTGGCCGCAGCCGAACGGGTATACGAGCTTATCGCCGCCGGCCGGCCGGCCGAGGAACCAGCGGAACATGGCCGGCATCCGAAGTTTAACGGCGAAATAACCTTCGAAAACGTCTGGTTCGCCTATGATGAGCCGCACTGGGTACTTTGCGGCCTGTCCTTCTCGGTGGCGGCCGGCGACTTCGTCGGCATAGCCGGGCTTTCCGGCTCCGGAAAAACTACAATCATCAACCTTCTTCTCCGCCTGAACGAACCGCAGCGGGGCCGGATACTCCTCGACGGCGTCGATATCCGCGAGATCCCCCTCGACGTCCTGCGGCGAACGATCGGCGTCGTTTTTCAGGACGTGCACCTCTTCAACGGGACGGTGGCGGAAAATATCAGCCTGTTCGACCCGGCCATCTCCCGCGAGGATATCGCCGCTGCCGCCGCCGTAGCGAATTGCGACAGATTCATCGCCAGGCTTCCGCAGGGCTACGACACTCCCATAGGCTACCAGGGAGCAATGATATCGGTCGGCCAGCGCCAACTCCTGTCTCTGGCCCGCATGCTCGCCTGCCGGGCCGGCGTGCTTGTGCTGGACGAAGCCACCTCCAACATCGACGGCGAAACCGAGCTGCTCATTCAGGACGCCTTGACCCATATCGCCAAACAGCGCACCATGATCGTCGTCGCCCACCGCCTTTCCACCATTCAGGACGCCGACCGCATTCTCGTTCTAAACCGGGGGGCGATCGCCGAGGCCGGCAGCCATGCCGATCTCGTAGCGCGGCGGGGCCTTTACTGGCGCCTTTACCACAGTCAGTGACAAGCGTCGGCCGCAAGAAGGAATATCCAGCGGCGGCAAGGAATATATTATCAAATCACACTAGGAGGGATAGGGGATGGCCAACTTATTCAGCGACCTTGAAGGACTGCGCATCGCCATGGCGATGGAAGCCCGCGGCCGGGACTTTTACCACCAGGCTTACGAGCAGGCCGTTAGCCCCACGCACAAAGAACTTTTTTTGTGGCTAAAAAATGAGGAAATACACCACCTGGCCAGATTCACCAACCTCTTCAACATGCTTGATGCCCGTCAGGACGCCCATGCGTCCGAGTACCTCTTCGACCCCGACACGTCCCGCTATCTCACGGTTATCGCCGAAGAACACGTTTTTCCCAAACCGTATGACGCCGCGAAACATGTTGCCGAGCTGACAAGCGTGCAAGCCATATTGCAGGCCGCCATGCAGGCGGAAAAAGACTCCGTGCTGTTTTACGACGAACTGGCCGCCCACGCCAAGTTCCCCGAAACCAGGGATGTCTTCCAGCTCCTGAAAAGGGAAGAACAGGGCCATGTGGTCAAACTCCGCGAAATGATAGACGCCTGGGCCTAAAACGAGGAGGGAAGCGTAATGGATGTGAGGCTTGTCCTGTATAATCTTCATGCCTGTCCGGAATGCCAAAGCATCAGAGAAAAGCTCGCCGAGTTGGAACTAACCTATCTCTGCGTAAACGTGAATCCGGTTAAGGCCAAACGTACGCAGGTCTTCGAACGCACCGGCCAATACTCGGTGCCGGTGCTGGTGGACGGTGAAACAGTTCTAACCTCCACGGACAATATCCTGGAGCATCTGATAGAGCACTACGCCCACAACGTCATAAAGCCCGTGAAATACTAACGTTTCCCGCGCCGGCCGCCCTGCATATCATGAAGGCAGGGAGGGATGCACAATGCTGAGGCTTAAGCGCCGCCGCAAGTGCCCGATTCAGAAAGGAATCAAGATCATCTGCCCCCACTGCGGCGCCGTAGTTGTCGTTCCCATGTGCCAAGCGGTGAACGGTGAAAAAATAACCTGTGCAAATTGCCGGCAAGAATTTGTCTTTGGGGCTTAGAAGGCTTGAAATATTCGCCAGATATTGTAAAATTGATTTAAGAGACGAACTATGATAGGGGGATGGGCTATGCCTAAGGGGCCCAGCAAGCGAGGCTATCATAAGCAGGATATGCAAAAGGTGAATCGCACCGCTCTCGTCATCGGGGGCGTTACCGCTGCCGTCCTATTGTTGGTAATGGTCGTTTCCTTCATTAGGTAGGTTCTCAGCCCAAGCGCCTGACGGCGCTTATTTTTTGAAAGATTACGGGGAGTATATTGATGCCAGAGACAGATGCCGCTCTCAAGAGCGAGGCGGGTATCGCCGCAATCAGCGGCGGCGCGGGGGTGGCGGTGTTCGATCATACTTTGCTGCTTACCCTCTGATCGCCGCAGGCAGCGGATCCTATTATTTGAGGAGGATGGCCGTGGACAGGGAATGGGTTATGGCCACAATCGAAGAAATTGCCAAGTTCAGTACCGGCGGTCCGGGAATTACCCGCCTTGCGTTCAGCGACGAAGATCGCCGCGCCGGGGAATATATCCAGGATCTGATGGGCCAGGCCGGCCTCGCCGTGCGCCGCGACGCCTTCGGCAACATCATCGGCAGGTTGGAGGGTGCAATGCCCGGCGCTCCGGCTGTCGCCACCGGATCGCACCTCGACACCGTACCCGAAGGTGGGCGCTATGACGGCGTCGTCGGCGTCGTCGGCGGCTTGGCGGCCATTCGTCGCCTTGCCGGGAAAGAGCCGCTTCCTCACCCCTTGGAACTCATCGTATTTATGGCCGAAGAATCAAGCCGCTTCGGTTTCGCCACCATGGGCAGCAAAGCGATGATCGGGTCCGCCAATCCCTCCTGGGCTAAGGCGAAAGACCAGGCTGGCGACGGCTTCCCCGCCGTCCTCGGCCGCCACGGCCTTGATCTGACCTCCGTCCGCGCCGCTGTCCGGGGCCGGGAGGAAATTAAAGCCTTTATCGAATTGCATATCGAACAAGGTCCGATTCTCGAACGGACGGAGAAAACTATCGGCATCGTCGAAGCAATAGCCGCTCCGACCCGGCTGAAGATCGTCGTAGACGGCATGGCGGGGCATTCGGGGTCGACGCCGATGGACGACCGCCAGGACGCCCTTGTAAGTGCGGCGATGATTATCCTCGCCGTACAGGAGATCGCCCTGGAACAGCACCACAGGGGCACGGTCGGTACCGTAGGCATCATCCGCAACCACCCCAACGTCATGAACGTTATCCCCGGCAGGGTTGAACTGGGTGTAGATATCCGCGGCGTGGATCATGACAGCATCATCGAAACCATCCAGGATCTCAAAGATGCCGTCAGTACAATCGCCGACGGCCAAGAAACGCCGGTGGCGATCGAAGTGGTGACAGCCGACAAACCGGTGCCCATGAACGGCGATATTATCAACGCTATTGAAACCGCCTGCCGCCAGTTCAATATACCCTACCGCCTCATGAACAGCGGCGCGGGGCACGATGCCATGAACATGGCCGCCATTACCGCCACCGGGATGATTTTTATCCCCTGTCGCGGCGGAATAAGCCACAATCCAAGCGAAGAGGCCGCTCCCGAAGATATCATGAAGGGCATCGACGTTCTCGCCGCCACCCTCGAACAACTCGCCAGGTAGGTGCTCACGTGACAATCGACGTATACTTCACCCCCCAGGAGTTCCTGACCAGACCGCCGGAAGGACAATTTGCCGTTGCCGTCCTCGATGTATTCCGGGCGACGACTTCGATGGTCACCGCCTTCGCCAACGGCTGTGACCGCGTTATTCCCGTGAGGACCGTCGAAGAAGCGCTGGCGCTGAAACAAAGCCACCCCGGCGCCCTGTTGGCCGGGGAGCGGGAAGCCCGACCCATACCGGGCTTTGATCTCGGCAACTCGCCCGGTGAGTATAGCCGTCGGACGGTTGCCGGAAAAACGATCGGCATGACCACGACCAACGGCACCGTTGCCCTAAAAACAGCCGAACAGGCCGCCAAGGTTTACGTCGGCGCGTTCGTCAACGCCGCCGCCCTTTGCCGGAAACTCACCGCCGCTCCGCTTAATATCGTCGTTCTTTGTGCAGGCACGCGCGGCCTGCTTACCATGGAGGACGTGCTCTGCGCCGGACTCCTGGTCGAACGGCTGGCCGGCCGCGGCGGCCTCAGCGACGCTGCCCTGGCGGCAAGAGCGGTTTACAGCGACTACCGCGGCGACCTCGTCCGGCGTACGATGGAGAGCGCTCATGCCAGGCATCTCGCCGCCATCGGCTACGGCGAAGATATCGGGAATTGCCTGCGACATGATCTCTTTAACGTCGTTCCCGAATTCCAGGACGGAGAGATAAAAGCCCCGGGTGCCTAGACGGCACCCGGTATTTCTTTAGGTAAATATTTCGCCTTTAGTTTACGTAATGTTAATGGTACAATGGAGGCTGAGCAACGTGGAAAGGGGATGTCTATGAAAAAATTCGTTATCGTGGCCATGCTCGCCATGGCCGCCAATGTCTTCGCACCCCTGATGCCCTCGGCTCACGCCGCCACCGCCGACGACGTACTGGCGCAGATATTGGCTCAAAATCCCAATGCCGCGCAAGCGCAGGAGATTCTGGCCCTCAAGCAGGACCTCGAGCAAGGCAACCGGGGCGCGGTCGTAAGCCGCGTGACCCAGGCCGCTCTCGAACGGGCCGGTCAGGGCAAATACGGCGGGCTGGTGAATGAGGTTGCCGCCGGCGGGGATATCAGGACCATCCTGGAGACCACCGCGCGGCAGGAAATCACGGCGCAACTGGAATCCAGGCTTGCCCCTTACAACGATAGCATGAATCTGCTGGCCCAGTTGCTGATGAACGGCGGCCTGATTCCCCAGACCGTCAGCTCCGCCGGCAATGCCTTGGCCGCAACGACGCCTGTCCTCCAGTAGCCCGAGTGCGTGAAATTGGCATCAAAAAATGGAAAGCTGGCAAGCGCCAACTTTCCGTACATAAATATAATCTGCTAACCGATGACGTCCTCGCGGGCCAACCGCAGGGCGTCTTCCAGTTTGTCGCTCCATATTCCGCCGCCTTGCGCCAGGTGTGCGCTACCGCCGCCCTTGCCCCCCGTTACCGCCAGCGCTTTCTTAAGCAAGCCTCCCATATTCGCGCTCGTGCCGGGTGTGCAGGCGAAAACGAAGTGAGACTTGTTAAGCTCGGCATTGCCTGTGGCCAGAAAGACAACGGCGCGTCCGCGGGCCAGCACCGTTTTGGCCAGATCGGCCAACTCGGCGGCAGTGGCGTCCGGGATGACAGAAACGACCAGTCGCATGTCAGTGAAAATGTCAGCCTTTTCATAGAGGTCGTCGGCCAGCCGGCCGGCCAATTCCTGCCTGGCGGCCTGCAATTGCTTGTTGAGCGCCTCCAGCCTGCTTAAATGCCGCTCTGCCGCCGCCGGCACCTCCGCAACCGGCACCGAAAGGCGCACGGAAAGCTCGCGGGCCACGGAGCTATTCAGCCGGTAGTCCTCCAACGCCCGGCCGCCACAGACAAAATCGACCCGGACTGCTCCGGCCTTCCGTTCCCAGGAGCGGATCTTTATCAGGCCGATTTCGCCGCTGGCCGCCACATGAGTGCCGCCGCACGGGCAGCAATCGACCCCTGCCACGCTGACCAGCCGGAGCTTGGCGAAGCCTTTGGCCGGCTGTTTTCTTAACGGGAACTTGGCCAGGTCGTGATCGGAAACCATTTGGCACTTCACCGGCAGGTTGGCGAACACGACCGCGTTGGCTGCAGCTTCCGCCGCCGCCGCTTGCTCACCGGTCAGCGAATCCATGGTGACATCGATATAAACGGCATCGGCGCCGAGGTGGAACCCGATATTCTCCCTGCCGAAGAGATCGGCGAAAACCGCCGACAGAATGTGTTCGCCGCTGTGCTGCTGCATATGGTCAAACCGCCGTCTCCAGTTCAGGCGCCCCACGACGGTGTTTCCTACCGGCCTTGTTGCCGTTACGTGCATAATCGAACCGTCCTTTTCCAGCACCGCTTGCACCGGGATATCGTCAAGCCAGCCGGTGTCGCAGGGCTGGCCGCCTCCCTCGGGATAAAAGGCGGTACGGTCAAGGACTATGCCCCACAGGTCTCCTGCCAGGGGATGAAGCTCCTCAACTTTAGCCGAAAATTCCTTCTGATAAGAATCAGCATAATAAAGTTTTTCCGTCATTTTGGGTTAACCTCCGTTAAATATCCATCTCCATTATACCTGACCGCCGCCATGGAGGCAAAGACGCCCACAAGGGATATCGTACTCGGGTGGCTCATATATTTGACCAGAAAGGGTGGAGAAAGGGGAGAGAGCAATTGACAATTATACGCACATACAAGATGCGCCACTGGCAATTCGGTATCGTCGTCTTGACCATTGCTGGGCTGATGGCTGGACTTGCGGGCTTCGAATACTGGGATGAGCGGGAGCTCGCTGCAGCGCCCGGTCAGCCGACTTCACGCCCCGAGGGCATCGTTACTTTGGTTATTAACGTGCCGGCCCGCATCCTTGAAGTCAGGAGCGACGGCAAGGCCTACAAGAAATACCGCATTGCCGTCGGCCGCTCCGACACGCCTTCGCCGTATGGAGAATGGGTCGTGACCTGGAAAGCGTATCATTCCGGCGACATTTTCGGCACCAGATTTCTCGGCCTCAATGTCCCGTGGGGCGGCTACGGCATTCACGGCACAAACCGGCCGTGGTCCATCGGTCAGTTCGCCAGCAAAGGCTGCATCCGGATGCGCAATAAAGACATCGAGGAACTGTTCGAGTGGGTACCTGTGGGCACCCCGGTTCGCATCGAAGGCCAAAGGGTAAGTGTCGCCCGTGCGCTTCGCTATACTTCTTCAGGTCCGGATGTCGTTTTGCTGCAGATGCAATTGCGTAAACACGGCTATTACGAGGGACGGGCCGACGGACTGTTCAACCGGGATGTCGAGACCGCAGTAAAACGATTCCAGCACGACAAGGGGCTGAAACCCAGCGGAATAGCAGACCGTAAGACACTTGATATGCTGGGTTTATAACCTGGCCGCGCGGCAGTCTCTGAACCCGCCCTGTCGGAATCCATGCACAATTATTCACGCAAAATAAATGATTTTGCCGTCTTATGTCGAATACATAATATGCCGAATCCAACTCGGTAGGGGAGAACCACCAGAAAAAAAGGGGTGAATCCGCTTCTGCGGAAGGGCGTCTAATCCTCTTCGCCCGAACCCGACAGCTAATCCCCGAGGCTTTGTGTTCCGGAAATCCGTTCCGTGTCGCGGGCGGATTTACGGAGGCCATGAAACAAGAGGGGTGAATGGATGAGAAGGGTTTATATTGTTGCGGTAATAATGGCGGTATTGCTTATCGTCAACGCCGTCGCCCTTGCCGCGGTCGCGCCTGCTCCCGCGCCTCCTTCCGCTCCCGAAGCGGACAAGCTCATCAAGCATGGCGCACGGGGCGACGACGTTAAGGTGATTCAGAAGCTGCTGGCGGACACGGGTTATTACGTCGGGCAGATCGACGGCGTATTCGGCGGCGCTACCCTCGAAGCGGTGAAAAGCTTTCAGACTTATAACGGTCTGACGCCGGACGGAGCGGTCGGCAAAGAAACCATCGCCTTTCTCCAGCGCGAACGGGCCACCACCGAGCCTGGGCGTTACAGCCGTCAACTGACGATGTACGCTACCGCCTATACCGCTCATGATGCCGGCAACAGCAGCTACACTTCCCGTGGCCACGAGCTCCGAAAGGGTCTGGTGGCGGTCGACCCGCGGGTCATCCCGCTCGGCACGCGCTTGTTCATCACGGGGTATGGCTTTGCTATCGCCGACGACATTGGCGGCGCCATCAAGGGCAACAAGATCGACCTCGCCTTTGAAAGCCGGGCCGAGGCTCTGCAATTCGGCGTGCAAAGAGTCACCGTTTATATTCTTGACTGAAAGGGCAGGGCAACCTGCCTTTTTTTTCGTCACCAAGGAATGACGGCTTTTCACAGCGTATACCATAATAACCTGCTAAGTGCTAAATTCATACTGGAGGCAACATAGTGACAGACAAAATCGGCATCCTGAAAGAAAAGCTGCATAACCTTTATACGCGCAATCCCTTTGTCGGCCTTCTGGGCATAAAAGTGGAGGAAGTTAAAGAGGGGGAGACAACGCTTTCCATGCCCATTATCCAGGAAGTCCACGGCAACTTGTTCGGGATGGCCCACGGCGGTGCTACGGCCTCGCTCGCCGATACGGCTATGGGGCTCGTCTGCATATCATTGGGTAAGCGGGTCGTAACCCTGGACATGAATATTAATTACATTTACGGAGCAGCCGCCGGCGAAACGATGACCGCAGTAGCAAAAGTCTTGCATAACGGCCAGCATACCGTCGTAGTAGAGACGGAGCACCGCGATACCGCCGGAAGGCTGTTGGCCAAAGCGCGGGGGACCTTCTATGTCGTCGGACAATTCGACTTCGAATAATATGCGGGAGTTCACGATCCCGGCGGCGGGCGGGCTTGCCGCCGTTCTGCATCTCCCGGCGGGATGCGGCAACGGCATCGCCGTCGTATTTTGCCACGGCTTCCGGGGCTCCAAGGAAGGCGGTGGCCGGGTGCTGTCCGTGGCCGCGAAAGTGGCGGAGCTTGGCTTTGCCGCCCTGCTGTTCGATTTTACGCCGCTTGGCCGGCTGCCGGAGCAGGTAGACGAACTGAAAACGGTTGTCGAGTACTGTCGCCGGAACGTCAGTCGCCGGGTAATCCTTTTCGGCCGCAGCATGGGCGGCAGCGCCGCTCTCGCCGTTTCCGCCGCCGACCGATTGATCGAGGGGCTGTGCTTGTGGTCGGCTCCCCACGATCTGCGGGAGACGTTCCGCCTGTCGCTGGGCGATAAATACCACCGCCTGGCCGCCGGCGGCGCGATCACGGTCGCCGACGAATTCGGGGTTCTTAACCTGACGCCGGATTTTCTTAGCGACTTCGACCGTTTTGACCTCCTGGCCTGTGCGGGGCGGTTAGCCGGCCGGCCGCTGCTCGTCGTTCACGGCGAGAACGACGAAATCGTCCCTCTCCGCCAGGCTGCCGATTTATTCGCCGCAGCGGCAGAACCGAAAAAGATCGTCGTCGTCCCCGGCGGCGATCACCGTTTTCTTAGCGGCCACGAACAAGCGTCCGCCGCCGTGCTGGCCTGGTTGGGCGATGGCTTCCCCAGGCGACCTGGGCCATAGCGCGCCTGCATATAATCGTAAAATGGGCTTATACTACCCAAGTAAGCAGATTGCTCGACAAGGGAGGCTTGGCCCATTGGATTTTGTACCCTCCCATTTGCTGCCGCTCCTCTTGGCGCTTGTGTCCGGCGTGCTGATGGCTGTGCAGGGTTCGCTCAATACCGCGCTGAGCAAGGTGGTCGGCCTGTGGGAAGCGACGTTCGTCGTCCATGCCACCGGTACGGTTGTCTTGCTTGTTGTTTTATTTGGGCTGAAAATGGGTCGCGGCGATTTGGGCGGTTGGTCGCAGGCGCCATGGTATTCCTATCTGGGAGGCGTGATAAGCGTCTTCATCATCTATCTGGTGGCCGCAAGCATTCCCAGCGTCGGGGTTGCCAACGCTACCACGGCCATCATCGTCGGCCAGGTTCTAACCGCCGTCATAATCGATCACTTCGGCGCCTTTAGCCTGGAAAAAATACCGTGCGGCTGGAATCAGGTCGCCGGACTGGCACTTCTCGCCATTGGCGCCAGATTGTTGCTGAAATAGATTTTTCTTCACAAAAAAATTATTATAATGTATACTTATCTTTAGGGTTTTTTGCCATGCCGAATCTTGACAAGGAGGATAAGTAATGGATTTTAACTTTACTCCCGACCAGCTTGCCCTTAAGAAGATGGCTCAGGAAGTAGTTGCCAAAGAGATTACTCCATATGCCATTGAGATGGATCACAACGGGGGAATGAGACCCGGACTGCTCAAGAAACTTGACGAAGCCGGTCTCGTAAGCTTGGTCGTGCCGGAAGAGTTCGACGGCCCGGGACTAGACGCCATCACCATCGCCCTCGTCTACGAAGAACTTGGCAAAGGCTGCGCCGGTGTAGCCACCAGTGTTGCCGCCAATGCCTTGGCCTCATATCCTGTTATACTTATGGGTACCGATGAACAGAAAAAACATTATTTCGACGTCATTAACAGCGGCAAATTGGCGGCATTTGCCCTTACCGAGCCAGGCGCCGGCTCCGACGCCGGGGCGGTAGCCACCACCGCTGTCAAAGACGGCGACGATCATTACATTCTCAACGGCACCAAATGCTTCATCACCAACGGCGGCATTGCCGATATCTTCATTATTTTCGCCAACGCCCGCAAATCGGCCGGCATTCGCGGCCTGACCGCCTTTATCATCGATCGCGGCACTCCCGGTTTTTCTGTTGGCAAAGAAGAAGAAAAGATGGGGATTCGCGCCTCCAACACCTGCGAACTTATCCTTGATAACGTCCGTATTCCCGTCGCCAACCGGCTCGGCAGGGAAGGGGAAGGCTTCAAAATCGCCATGAAGACCCTCGACGCCGCCCGTCCTCTGGTCGGCGCCGTATCGGTAGGAATTGCCCAGGCGGCTTTTGAAGCCGCCGTCAAATACTCCAAAGAACGTGAGCAGTTTGGCAAGCCCATCGCTTCGTTCCAGCTCGTGCAGGCCATGCTCGCCGATATGGCGATCGCCATCGAGACAGCCCGCCTGCTGGTCTACAAGGCCTGCTGGCTGAAGGACAATAACCAGCCGTTCGCCAAAGAAGCGGCCATGGCCAAATGCTACGCCGCTGACGTCGCCATGAAGGTCACCACCGACGCCGTCCAGGTCCTTGGCGGCTACGGCTATATCAAAGAATATCCCACCGAGAAATACATGCGGGACGCTAAGATCATGCAGATATACGAGGGCACTAACCAGATCCAGCGGCTGGTAATTGCCAACCAGATTTTGTATTGATCAAGCCCCCTTGACAACCCTTGTTTACAGTAATATAATATTGCTTGCGGCAGTTGATTAAAGCTCTGCCGCAAAAAATATGGGGTTATAGCTCAGTTGGTTAGAGCGCCTCGTTGACATCGAGGAGGTCATAGGTTCGAGTCCTACTAACCCCACCACTCAAAAGCCCCCGGCAATCGCCGGGGGCTTTTTGTTTGTCTTTTGCGCCTGTACCGGCCACAGCTTGAATATGATGAAGAAAAACACACCGGGAGGGTTGCTTATGAACAGGCAGGACCTGGAGCAAAAAGCCAACCAGGCCTTGGAGGTTCCCGTTGTTGCCGCCCAGATGGGCAATTATGTCGCCATTTTCACCATGTTGATCCTGCAGGACATCCTGATCCAGTTAACCGTAAACCCGCTGACTAACTTCAACAACATCATCGCGATCGCCAACAGTATTGCCAATCTAAACGCCAGCATAAAATCCATTCAATGAAAGGATCGTTGTACGAAAAAGCGCAAGTGGACCGTTGAGTGCACCGATAAGTGCACAATAATGCACGGGGGAGGCTTGGCTCCGCGGGCCAGGGGCAGGATGCAGCAAGAGAAGTATGGCATGGATATTGCTAACAAATAATTTGGTTAAGCACTCGATTGTCGGAAGATGACAAATAATTGCAGCTTCGGGAGCAGTGATGCCATGATGATATTCGGCGAAAAAAAGTCATCCCCCCAAAAGATGTCGTTGTCTTCAGCCCCTGGGGATAGTGAAGTCGTCAGGAAGCTGGCTATTGCCATCGAAAAAGAACGATACCAAATAGGCGAACTATCCTTAGACGAATTGAGCAGTCCCCGGACAATCGGTGAAATCCGGCGGTTGGAACAGTTAATCAATGAATACGTTCTCATTACCAGTTGCCGCGCGAACCGATCCGGCCGTATCCGGAGATAAGCTGATCAACCGCCGCCAGATACTCTCCTATTTTCCTGCGGGTGGATATTACATGGCAGGAAAGACGGAGATTCGCTAGAATTAAAAGAATACGGCGGTCAGTCATAACAACCATCGAGGATACTCATATGAACAGCTTAAAAACCAAAGTCGCGGTGTTCGTTTCCCTGTTGGTCATTTTGCTGGTTACCGTTATGGCTTCCTTTATATTCTCGTATTTCGAAGCAACCTTTAAGGATACGATCGCCGGCCAGGAATTTACCTTGATTTCCGGTATGGCGCAGGAGATCGACAATAAGCTGGAGACCGCCCATAACTCCCTCATCGCCACAAGCAAGGTTGTCGATCCGGCAATCCTTGCCGACCCGGATCGTGCCCAGGCTTTTTTGGATACTCAGGCTGCTTTGGTTTCGATGTTCGATAACCGCATATATTTCTTCTCTCCTACCGGCGACATTATCGCCGAATCGCCTTTCGAAGAAGGCCGCCGCGGCATGAGCTTCGCCCACCGCGAGTACATACAGAAAACGCGCGAGCTGGGCCGGCCGTATATCGGCGAGCCCTATATCTCCAGCCAGGCCCACCGACACCCCGCAATCATGCTGACGGCACCGATATACGGCAGCGACGGCCAACTTGTCGCCATAATGGCCGGCAGCCTTGATTTGATGAAAGATAATTTCCTCGGCACGCTTGCCCGCACCAGGATAGGCAATAACGGCTTTGTGTACCTTTATGACACTAATAGGACGATGATCATTCATCCCGACAGCGAACGTACCCTTAAACGGGATGTTCCCCCGGGAGTAAACAGATTGTTTGACCTGGCGATCCAGGGTTTCGAAGGATCGGAAGAAAGCGTAAGCTCCCGCGGGATTTCACATCTGGCAAGTTTCAAACACTTGTCCCAGACAAACTGGATTCTTGCCGCCCACCACCCTCTCAGCGAAGTATATTACCCCATCATTCAGGCCAGGCAATACTTCATCATTGCCACCATTGCCGGTATTAGCCTTCTCCTGCTCGGCATCTGGCTAATTGTGGGCTATTTTACAACCCCGTTGGTCTCTTTCACCCGCCATGTCGAAGAAGTCGGCGGCAAACAGGGCGCACGACGGTTCAGCACAATCTTTCCCAACGATGAAATCGGCGCTCTGTCGGCAGCCTTTAACAATATGCTCGGTGAACTCGACCGCAAGAATGCCTCGCTGGAAAAAAGCGAGGAGTTATACCGAACCGTTACCGAATTTGCCTCTGACATGGTTTTTTGGCGCGGCCCCAACGGCGAAATGTTTTATATTTCTCCCAACTGCGAGCGACTCACTGGCTGCAACGATCGCGAATTTTATTCCCAGCCGTGGCTGCTCGACGATATCGTTTATCCCGAAGACAAAGATATGTGGCTGGCCCGAACGCGACGTACCGGCGACAACGTGTTTGAACATGTCGAGCTTCGCATTGTGACAAAAGAGGGCAATGTCCGTTGGGTGAGCTGCGTTACCCGGCCGGTCTACAACGACAAGGGCGATTTCTGCGGTTTTCGCGGCAGTTGTCAGGATATAACCGACCGCAAGCACGCCGAATATCAGCTGCACTTCATCAGCCAGCATGATTCCCTGACCGGCTTCAGAAACCGGACCAGCTTCGAGAAAGAGCTCGACTCATTTTCTCGCGCGGACTGCCTGCCGGTCAGTCTGGCCGTATGCGACGTCGACGGGCTAAAATTCGTCAACGACACCCTCGGCCACAACGCCGGCGACGAACTGTTGATCAAGGTGGCCGGCATTCTGCGAAAGCACCTCGCAACCAGTGCAGTCATTTACCGTTTTGGCGGCGACGAATTCATCGCCATCATGCCGAATACCGACAGGCCGACCGCCGAAAAGCTTTGCGAGGAACTTAGGGATTCGATCATCCTGCATAACAGCGCCGATCATGAAATGCCTATAAGCGTGTCCGTCGGATTTGCCACCGGGGATTCGGAAAATGTCGATATGGCTTTGTTGTTCAAAGAAGCCGACGATAACATGTACCGCGAAAAACTGCGGCATAGCCAGAACGCCCGCCAGACAACCCTTATCGCTCTCACCAAGGCGATGGAAGCCCGCGACTTTTTTACGGCGCACCATGCCGAACGAATGCTGAGGCTGGCTACTTTCCTCGGGGAAAAATGCGGGTTAAAAACAAAAGCCCTGGGGGAACTGTGTTTGTTGACTCAGTTCCATGATGTCGGCAAGGTTGGCATCGCCGAAAGCATCCTGTTTAAGCCCGGATCCCTTACGGCCCAGGAACGGGAAAATATCGAGCGGCACGCGGATATCGGCTATCGCATCGCTATCTCCACTCCCGACCTTGCTCCTATCGCCGAACTTATTCTCAACCACCACGAATGGTGGAACGGCCAGGGCTATCCCTTACAGCTCAGGGCGGAAAAGATACCGATCGAATGCCGCATCTTTGCAATAGTCGACGCCTATGACGCGATGACGAGCGACAGACCTTACCGGGCAGCTATGACTGCGCCCCAGGCTATAGCCGAGATCAGACGCTGTGCCGGCAGCCAGTTCGATCCCCGGTTGGCGGAAATATTCATTGCGGCCATGAACTCCGGGGAATTGGATATCTAGGCGCCGCCGGGGAGGGGTAAGGGTGTACGTTTTTCAGCTCAACGCCAACGAACGCATATTCAAAAAAGCCGTGGGCTCGGCGCAATTTGACGATAAGGCCGGCCTGGGGGCCCTTTATCTGACCAATGAACGGATCGTATTTATCGGTTACGAAAGGACAACGATTACCAGCACCGTTGAGGAGGAAATTCCTCTCGAGCACATCGAGGAAATAAAAGCGGCGAAGACCTTCGCGCTTTTGGCCAACGCCATCGAAATCAGTACAATCCGCGGGCGGCGGTTTCGCTTCACGATCGAGGACCGCGACGCCTGGATAGAAGCGATCAAGGAACGGATGGACAAGATATAGGGGCATAATAAGAATCAGGAGGTGGCAGCATGTACAGTTTTCCCCTGGACGACACGGAGACGATAATCAAAAAGGGCCACGCCAGTTTGCATCTGGAAGACAGCGCCTTTACCGGGGCCCTTTATCTTACCGGCGAACGGCTCGTATTCGTCGGCTATGTAATGGATATTACCCGCAAGTACGTCGAGGCCGTGCCGCTGGAGCATATTAGGGAAGTTCGCGGCGAACGGACTTTTTATATCGTCCCGAATGCCTTGACCGTAACCACCTTTACAGGTAAAACCTTGAAAATCATCGTCGATCCGGGAGACCGGAACGCCTGGCTGAAGGCCATCGAACAACAGCTCAGCACAATATAATCGCCGCTGCCGCTGCCTTTTGGCAATCCGAACCCGGATTGCTTTTTTATTTTGCCAGGAATCCGTTCGTCATCGTGTCGTATGCCGGCATACCCGCGCACATATAATAACAGCGAAGGGAGTGAGCGGCGTGAAAATACTCTCACTTGGCTTAAGCGGCGCGCCAGACGAAATAAGGGCCAGACTTCAGCACGACTGTCGCGCCCTGGCCCAGGACGGCTTCCGGGTGGCGGTCGACGAGAGCAGCAAAGGACGATATACTTTCTTAGGCTGCAATATCGCCGAAGGGGAATTGTCTTTTCGCAACTATGAACGCGTGAAAAATACCCTGAAAAATTTAGCCGCCCAAATGCTGGCAGAGTATATTGTTATCCGTGAGGAGAAAAACCTTATTCGGAAGATTGTCAACCACAATTATTACTATTTCAATGAACTCGAACGGGACGCGATCTATGAAAACGCCCTGAAGCTTCTCGATGGCGGGTGCATGGGCGATTTCGCCTGTGCGGATCGCCGTGACCGGATACTCGTCAAGCTCCAGGAATACTTTGATATTCATCATGAGTTGGTTTTGGACGGATTTCTCTCTTTTCGCCTCAAAGAATATCGTGATCGCCTCACGGAGGTGGTCGATAAAGCGGTTGACGAATACATGATGGATATGGAATACAAGGAATTCATCCGTGTTCTCCGTTATTTTGTCGATGTGCAGGAGGCCCAGGTCGATGAGGTCCACATTGTTCTTGGCGATGGCGATACTTTTAAAATTCGCGACGCCCACGGACGGAACATCCATAACCAATACCTGGATACCATTATGGTCAGGAACGAAGAAGTCAACTACGAGGATCTTCTGATAAGCGCCCTGATTACTATCGCCCCCCAAACCGTGATGCTGCATTTCTCCACAGAGCCAGACAAAACCAACTCGGTCGTCGATACCATCCAGAGTGTATTTGCCGGGCGGGTCAAGATCTGCGGCGGCTGCAGCTTGTGCATAAACGGCATCGGCGTTCCCGAAACCGAGAGGAATTGACAGTCACCGCCAAAGTGGCTATAATAACCTTAAATATATACAGTCAACAGTAATGCGGAGGACATGACGACGGCGAACGGACGTTGCAGAGAAAAGGGGCCTTGGCTGAAAGCTCTTTTACGTATCACCCCTTCGTTACCCCCTCCAAACTGCACGGTTGAAAGCAGTAAGCCGTGCCGGGCGTTGCCCGTTATGGCATAGACGAGTTGGGCCGACAGGCCAAATTGGGTGGAACCGCGGGCATAACCCCGTCCCTATGTGGACGGGGTTTCATTATTTTCGGTATAAGGGGGAATTCGCGTGAGCAAAGTCAACATTACGCTGAAAAACGGGGCAAGCAGAGAGGTGGCTGCAGGGACATCGCTGCAGGAAGTGGCCGAATCCATCAGCCGCAATCTCGGGAAGAGCGCCCTTGTCGCCAAAGTGGACGGTCAGATCGTCGACCTGCGGCACAAAGTGGACAAAGATGCCCAGGTGGAATTTTTCACCTTCGAGGATGCCGAGGGCAAAGACGCGCTGCGGCACAGCGCATCGCACATCCTGGCCCAGGCGGTCAAAAGGCTGTATGGCAATGTCCAGCTCGGCATCGGCCCGGCAATTGCCAACGGTTTTTATTATGATATCGACACCGCCCATACTTTTGTTCCCGAAGATCTCGAAAAGATTCAGGCCGAAATGGAGAAGATCGTCAAGGAAGACCTGCCGATCGAGCGAATGGAGACAAGCCGGGAAGAGGCTTTGCAATTATTCGCCGAAAGAGGCGAACCCTACAAGCAGGAACTCATTCGCGACTTGCCCGCAGACGTGGACATATCGCTCTATCGCCAGGGCGAATTTGTCGACTTGTGCGCAGGGCCGCACGTGTCATCGACCGGACGCGTGAAGGCGGTCAAACTGCAGAGCCTTGCGGGGGCATACTGGCGGGGCGACCAGCACAACAAAATGCTCCAGCGCATTTATGGCACGGCTTTCGAAAAGAAGAGCGACCTCGATGAATATCTCATCATGCTCGAAGAAGCCGCCAAACGCGACCATCGCAAGCTTGGCCGCGAGCTCGACCTGTTCAGCATCCAGGACGAAGGCCCCGGTTTTCCTTTTTTTCACCCCAAAGGCATGATCGTCCGCAACGAACTGGAGAGCTTTTGGCGCCAACTGCATATTAAATACGGTTACCAGGAAATCAAGACGCCGATAATCCTTCACCAGAAGCTCTGGCAGCAGTCCGGCCACTGGGACCACTACCGTAACAACATGTACTTCACCACCATCGACGACGAAGGCTATGCCGTCAAGCCCATGAATTGCCCCGGCGGCATCCTGATTTACCGGTCCCAGCATCACAGCTACCGCGAATTTCCCCTTCGCACGGCCGAACTTGGCCTTGTTCACCGCCACGAACTCAGCGGCGCTCTCCACGGCCTCATGAGGGTCCGCAGCTTCACCCAGGACGATGCCCACATCTTCTGCCTGCCTTCACAGATCAAAGCGGAAATCAAAGGCGTCATCGACCTCTTCAACACCATCTACGGCACCTTCGGCATGAGCTATCACGCCGAGCTCAGCACCAAGCCGGAAAAAGCCATGGGTTCGGACGAAGTATGGGAAGTGGCCACCGCCGCCCTGCAGGAAGCCCTCGAGGAATACGGGATGCCATACAAAATTAACCCCGGCGATGGCGCCTTCTACGGACCGAAGATAGATTTCCATCTCCGCGACTCCATCGGCCGTACCTGGCAATGCGGCACAATTCAGCTCGACGTGCAAATGCCGGAAAAATTCGACCTGACTTACATCGGCGAAGACGGGCAGAAACACCGCCCGGTTATGATTCACCGCACCTGCTACGGCAGCATCGAACGCTTCATCGGCATCCTCATCGAGCATTACGCCGGCGCATTCCCTGTCTGGCTCGCCCCTGTCCAGGCAAAAATCCTGCCGATAACCGACCGCCAGCTCGACTACGCCGAAAATCTGGCGGCCATGATGAAGGCCAAGGGGATTCGCGTCGCGGTTGATGACCGCAACGAGAAGATCGGTTACAAAATCCGCGAAGGCCAGATGGAAAAAGTGCCGTACATGCTGGTTGTCGGCGACAAGGAAAAGGAAACCGATACCGTCGCCGTCCGCCAACGGGGCAAAGGCGACCTCGGCTCGACAGCCGCGACGGACTTTGTTGCCAACCTGCTGGCCGAAATCGCCGCCAAGTCCTGAATGGTCCGATAATCCGCTTGACTTTGATGGTGGATAATGCTAATATGTCTAAGTAAACAGAATATCCTTTATGAAGAAGAAGCCATCCCGCTTCTCACCTTACAACGCAGAGGCTGTTCGTAAGGTCAGGCAATCAAGATTTTTATTGCATTTTTATGCGGGTGGTTATATTCCACCCGCTGTTTATTTTGCACGAAAATATTGGGAGGTGTGATGCAATTAGTAAGGATAACCTTCGGATCAACGAAGAAATCCGCGCCAGAGAAGTCAGGGTCGTTTCCGCCAGCAACGAACAGTTAGGGGTCATGGTGCTCAGGGAAGCCTTGCGC
Organism: Selenomonadales bacterium; assembly: GCA_029976065.1. Taxonomy (GTDB): domain Bacteria; phylum Bacillota; class Negativicutes; order Sporomusales; family UBA7701; genus Anaeroselena. The sequence continues at coordinate 39,601 of JARKNV010000040.1, read as the reverse complement.
CTCGCCGCCGAATCCCAGCTTGACCTGGTGGAAGTCGCGCCGCTTGCCAAGCCGCCGGTCTGCCGCATGATGGATTACGGCAAGTACAAATACGAGCAGCAGAAGCGCGAGAAGGAAGCCAAGAAAAAGCAGAAAATCGTCACAATCAAGGAGGTCAAGGTCCGTCCCAATATCGAGGACCATGACTTTCAAGTCAAATTGAAAAACGCCCAACGCTTTCTCCTGGATGGCGATAAGGTTAAGGCGACTGTCATGTTCAGAGGCCGCGAACTTTCTCATCCCGAGCTCGGGCGACAGGTGCTTGTCCGTATGGCGGGCGAACTCAAGGAGATAGCCAATGTGGAACGCGACGCCAAACTGGAAGGCAAGAATATGATTATGATCCTTGCAGCCAAACAGCAACAACACTAAGGGGGAGACTGACAATGCCGAAAATCAAGACTCGCAGAAGCGCCGCCAAGCGGTTTAAAATTACTGGCAGCGGCGAATTCAAGCGCGCCAAAGCTTACAAGAGCCATATCCTGGAGAAAAAGTCGCCTGCCCGCAAGCGCAATCTGCGCAAAGCCGGACTCATCAGCAAGTCTGATCACGACCGTGTCTCCAAAATGCTTCCTTACGCCTAACAACAAGTAATTTCAATAGATTTTTGAATGGGGGAAATATAACATGCCAAGAGTAAAAAAAGGCGTGACGGCGCATAGAAGGCACAAGAAAATTCTCAAGCTCGCCAAAGGTTACAGGGGTTCAAAGAGCAAACTCTTCAAAAAAGCCAACGAAACGGTAATGAAAGCCCTCTACTACGCCCGCCGCGACCGTCGGGCCAAGAAAGGCGAATTCCGTCGCCTCTGGATCGCCCGTATCAACGCCGCCGCCCGCCTCAACGGCATTTCTTACAGCCAGCTGATGAGCGGCCTGAAAACTGCCGGCGTGCAGGTCAACCGCAAGATTCTCGCCGACCTCGCCATCAACGACAGCGGCGCATTCACCAAGCTGGTAGATACCGCCAAAGCTGCCAAGCAGTAATCGCCGAACCCGGACTTTGTCCGGGTTCTTGTTTTTTGTTATCAACATATTTGCTGCAACGCGATTCAAGCCGTATAATTGGCGCGCGGGATGGACACAATGGGGTTTAAACAAAACGCCACCGGAAAATTTTTAAGAACATTCCGAAGGTTTTTTCGCCGGCGGGCGCGAATATCATAATACAAACAGCGGCTATACATAGCATCATGCAAGGGAGGAGTTTAACTTGAGCTTGGTAACCATGCGGGAACTGCTGCAGGACGCCCGGAAAAGGAAGTATGCCGTCGGCGGATTCAATGTATTCAACTTCGAAACACTGAGCGCGGTAATGGAGGTCGCAGAAGAACTCAGAACTCCTTTGGTCCTCGGTATTCCCGAACGCCTCTTCAAATTTGTCGACGTGGACACCTTGAGCGCCGCCATGGTCCGGGCCGCGCAGAAAACGTCGGTGCCCGTCGCCTTGCACCTGGACCACGGCCACACCTACGAAGGGGTACTCAAAGCCATCCGCTGGGGTTTCACTTCAGTGATGTTCGACGGATCGGCGCTGCCTTTGGCCGAAAACCTCAAAAGAACTAAAGAGATTACTCGCATAGCCCATACTCTCGGTATTACCGTCGAGGGTGAACTGGGCTATGTTGGTTTTAACGATAGTAAAACCGATATAAAAGACGACAACATCGTCACTCCCGACATTGCCGCCGACTTTGTAGACAAGACCAAACTCGACGCCCTGGCGGTCGCCGTGGGCAATAACCACGGCGCTTACCGCGGCAGCCCCAAACTCAATTTCTCCCGCCTGAGCGAACTGAACATGGCGGTCAACGTTCCGCTGGTCATGCATGGCGGCTCGCGGCTGAGCAGGGAGGATTACCGCAACTCTATCATATCCGGCATTTCCAAAATCAACGTCGCCACCGATATGTCGCAGGCTGCTGCGGAAACGCTCAAAGCCGAGTTGGCAAAAAGCCCGACCGCAAATTACATTCACCTCATGTCGGTAGTAAAAAAAGGCGTCAAAGACTCGGTCCGGAAATACATGCTCGCGTTCGACTGCATAAGTAAAGCGGTGTAAATCCTTTTATCAGACACCCGCCGTTACCGGCGGGTGTCTGATTATTCCCCGGGCCGGTTATAATGCGCGACGACTCATAATTTGCGATAGACATCGGGAAACTGTAAGTATATAATAATTTCGTTCCCAATTAGATTCCACATATTCCCGGAAAGAGAAGGAATCGATAATGGCCGTGCGGGAGAATGTAACCGACCTCCTCGACATATCGCAATGGAAGCTTACCCCTTATCAAATACTAGCGGCCGGCTTCGCCGGACTGATACTGGTCGGCGCGGTCTTGTTGGCCTCACCCCTCGCCTCCGCCACCGGCGTGCCGATAAGGTTCATCGACGCGCTCTTCACCGCCACCTCGGCCGTCTGCGTCACCGGCCTGGTCGTGGTCGACACCGGCACGCGTTTTTCGCTGTTCGGACAGCTTGTCATCATCCTCCTTATCCAGGCGGGTGGGCTCGGCATCATGACAATGACCACCCTGATGGCCCTGCTCATGGGCAAGAGAATCAACCTGCGCGAGCGGCTCGTTATCCAGGAAGCCATGAACAACCTGACGGTCGCCGGCGTGGTTCGCCTCACCCGTTACATAATCAAAGTCACCCTGCTGATCGAGTTCGTCGGCGGCACTCTTCTGGCGATCCGTTTCTATCAGGACTACGGCGCCAAAGGCATCTACTTCGGCTACTGGCATGCCGTGTCTTCCTTCTGCAACGCCGGCTTCGATCTTTTCGGCGGATTCCGCAGCCTCACCGGCTACGTCGACGACATCACCATCAACCTCGTAATATCCATCCTCATCATCATGGGCGGAATTGGTTTCTCGGTTATGGCCGACGTCTGGGAAAACCGCCGCTTCCGCGATCTGTCCCTGCACACGAAACTCGTTCTTACCGTGACCGTTTTTCTGATCGTTTTCGGCGCTGTCGTCATCTTCGCCTTTGAGCAGGACAACCCGGCAACCCTCGGCTCTCTTTCCTGGGACGGCAAAATTCTCGCCAGTTACTTTCAGTCAGTATCGCCCCGCACCGCCGGCTACAACACCGTGTCGATCGGCGACATGGGGAGCGCCACGCTGTTCTTCATCGTCCTTCTCATGTTCATCGGCGCCTCGCCCGGCTCCACCGGCGGCGGCATCAAAACAACCACCGCCGGCTTGCTGGCGGCCGCCATCTGGGCGCTTATCCGCGGCCGGGAAGACGTGGAAATCTTCGAGCGCAGCCTGCCCAAAGCGGTGATTTACAAAGCCTTCGCCCTCGTATTCATCGCCGCCGGGCTCGTCATATTCGTCACCATGATCCTCAGCATCAGCGAGCGGGCCCCCTTCCTCAACATCCTGTTCGAGGTCGTTTCCGCCTTCGGCACGGTCGGACTGACCACCGGTATTACCCCGGAACTTACCGCAATCGGCAAGCTGTGGATTATCCTCACAATGTTCGCCGGCCGGGTCGGCCCGATTACCATTGCCCTGGCGCTGGCCCTCCGGCAGCGCAAGGCAATGGTCAGATATCCCGAAGGCAAAGTAATTATCGGCTAGAGGTGAAGAACCATGGGTAAAAAGGATAAGCAGTTCGCGATAATCGGGCTGGGGCGCTTCGGCACGAGCGTCGCTCTAACGCTGGCCAAGGCGGGCTACGAAGTTCTCGCCATCGACGCCGACGAAGAGCGGGTCCAGAAATTCAGCGAAGAGGTCACCCACGTCGTTCAGGCCGACACCACCGACGAAGCTTCGCTCAAGGCGCTCGGCATCCGCAATTTCGACACAGTCGTCGTCGCCATCGGCGAAGATATACAGGCCAACGTCCTTACAACCCTGCTCCTCAGGGAAATAGGCGTTCCCAATATCGTTGCCAAAGCCCGCAATGAGCTGCACGGCAAGATGCTTGAGAAAATCGGCGCCGACAAGGTCATATATCCCGAACGCGACATGGGCGCCCGCGTCGCCCACAACCTCGTTTCCTCCAACGTTCTCGACTTCATCGAGCTTTCCCCCAACCTCAGCCTTGTCGAGGTGGCGGCGCCCAAAGCTCTCCAGGGACGCACCCTGGCGGAGGCCAACCTGCGGGCCCTGTACGGCATCAACGTCGTTGCCATCAAACGCGGTGAGCAAATCATCGTTCCGCCCAGGCCAGGCGAACAGATAACCGCGGAGGATATCCTCATCATCGTCGGCTCAAACTCCGGCGTGCAGAAACTGGAGGAGATGGAATGACCGAGGTTGTCACCAGTCAACACAATCCGCTGGTGAAAACGGTTGCCGCTCTCCGGCAGAAGAAATATCGCGACGAACTCGGCCTGTTCACCGTGGAAGGCGTGCGGCTGACGGAAGAAATCGTCGCCGCCGGCTGGCCGGTCGAAAGCTGCCTGTATACCGAAACCGCCGCGGCCGAGGCCCGGGCGGCCGCAATACTCGACCTGCTTAAGGCTAGGAAATGCCGGCTGGTACAAGTTTCCGACGCCGTTTTTGACAAGATCACCGATACGCAGGAACCTCAGGGGATAATGCTGGTCGCTCCCAAACGTCAGGCCGCCTTAGCCGACATTCTCGCCCGGCCGGGCGCACCCCTCATCGTCGTCCTCGACGGCATTCAGGACCCTGGCAACGCCGGCACGATAATCCGCACCGCCGACGCCGCCGGCTGCAGCGGCGTCATAGCTCTTAAGGGTTGTGCCGACCTCTACGCAGGCAAAACGGTCAGAGCCACCATGGGTTCGCTCTTTCACCTGCCGGTCGTCGACGGCGCCACGCCCGACAACCTTCGGAAAACCCTCGCCGCTGCTGGCATCCCGCTGATTGCCACGGATCTGACGGGGGCCACCGTCTACTCGGCCGCGCGCCTGTCCGGACCGGCCGCCGTCGTTTTCGGCAACGAGGCCCAGGGAGTCAGCGGCGAACTATTAGCCGCCGCGACCGAGCGGATTATCGTGCCGATTTACGGTAAAGCAGAATCGCTAAACGTCGCCACGGCAGCGGCGATCATCCTGTACGAAGCGGCCCGCCAGCGCCGGGCAACCTTGTAATTTCCCGGCTGATATGCTATAATACGTTTTAGCAATGACCTGTTATTTCCATGATAGCAGAGAGGGTGTGGTCTCGTTGCTGGTGACCGCCGATTTCTTCTGGAGAATGTTTGAAGCCACCGGTTCCATTGCTGCGTATTTACTCTATAAAAGGCTGATGATCCAATAAATTGTCTGCGATGACGGAGAGAGTAAGCCTGTTTCGTTTCCACAGGGAGGATGCCGCCAGAGACTGAGAGCGGCGCCGCAAACGGACGGCCGAAGTTCACTCCCGAGCATCCGCGCTGAAGAGAGTTTCTTGCGTAGGCCGGACGGTTTTCCCCGTTACAGGAAAAGCGAGGACACTAGTAGGGTGGTACCGCGGAAGCATGCTTTCGCCCCTTGGGGCGAAAGCATTTTTATTTTTTTATCAAGAACAAATGGAGGGTATGTATGGAACAACAACTCAGGGAACTTCGCCAGGCGGCCGTTGCCGAGCTTCCTCAGGCGGCAAGCGTTGACGCCCTCAACGACCTCCGCGTCAAGTATTTGGGCAAAAAGGGCAGCCTGACCGCTATCCTGCGCGGCGTCGGCTCGCTTGGTCCCGAAGATCGGCCGCGCGTCGGCCAGCTCGTCAACGAACTGAGGGCCGAACTTGAGGAGCTTATCGAGAAAAAGGCGGAAGAACTCAAGCAGGTTGAACTGGCCAATAAAATAGCCGCCGCCAGACTGGACGTAACCCTGCCGGGCCGCCGCCCCGTCATCGGCCATAAACACCCCCTGACGTTGACCCTTGAGCGGATAAAATCCGTGTTTATGCGCATGGGCTTCGATATCGTCGATGGTCCGGAAGTGGAAACAGACTATTTCAACTTCGAAGCGCTCAACCTGCCGCCGGATCATCCGGCCCGCGACATGCAGGACACCTTTTACATCACTCAGGATATCCTCCTGCGGACACACACCTCGCCGGTCGAAGCCCGCACAATGCAGAGCGTAACTCCCAACTCGCCCGTGCGGATCATCTCCCCCGGCAAAGTCTACCGCGTCGACTATGATGCCACCCATTCGCCCGTATTCCATCAGGTCGAGGGCCTGGTCATCGACAAAGGGATCAGCTTTGCCGACCTCAAAGGCACCCTGGACCAGTTCGCCAAGGAAATCTTCGGCAGCAGCGTCAAGCTGCGCTTCCGCCCCAGCTTCTTCCCCTTTACCGAACCGAGCGCCGAGGTGGACATCTCCTGCGTCATGTGCGCCGGCCGCGGCTGCCGGACCTGCAAGGGCACCGGCTGGCTGGAGATCCTCGGCTCGGGCATGACCCATCCCCGCGTCCTGGAAATGAGCAACTTCGATCCCGACCAGGTCAGCGGGTTCGCCTTCGGAATGGGCGTGGAACGGATAGCCATGCTGGTTTACGGCATCGACGATCTCCGGCTGTTCTACGACAACGATATGCGCTTCCTGGCGCAGTTTTAGGGGGGGAAAGGCATGCGCACCTCGATCAATTGGCTGAAAGATTACGTCGAGTTTTCCGAAACGCCGGAAAAGCTTGCCGACATGCTGACAATGGCCGGCGTGCCGGTCGAAAATATCGAATACCGCGGTGAAGGCCTGTCCAAGGTGGTAGCCGGCCGGATCACCGAACTGACCGCCCATCCCAACGCCGACAAACTGTTTGTCTGCAAAGTGGACATCGGCGGCTCCGCCGTGACCATCGTCACCGGCGCCACCAACCTGAACACCGGCAACCTCGTCCCGGTGGCGCTCGTTGGCGCCAAACTAGCCGGCGGACTGGAAATCGGCACAGCCAATTTCCGCGGCGTCGAATCACAGGGCATGCTCTGCTCGGGGGACGAACTCGGCATGGACGCCAAAATCGTCCCGCCCGAACACCGCGACGGCATCTACATCCTCCCCGCCGATACCCGGCCCGGCGCCGATGCCCTTGCCGTGCTGGGCCTCGACGACGTCGTACTGGAGTTCGAACTTACCCCCAACCGCGCCGACTGCTTCAGCACCCTAGGTTTGGCCCGCGAAGTGGCCGCCCTGACCGGCGGCACTCTCAAGAAACCCATGCTGATGATGAAGGAAGAAGGCGTTGGCAAGGCCAACGACCTTGCTACCGTCGTTATCGAGGAACCCTCGTTGTGCGCCCGCTTCACAGGACGCGTGCTCCAAAACGTCAAGATCGGTCCCTCGCCCGCCTGGCTGCAGCGCCGGGTGCAGGCGGCCGGCATGCGGCCGATAAGCAACGTCGTCGACGTCACCAACTTCGTCATGATGGAACTCGGCCAGCCCATGCACGCCTATGACTACAACCTGCTCGCCAAACACAGCATTATCGTCCGCCGGGCCAATCCGGGCGAGCGTCTTACCACCCTGGACGGCGTGAAACGGGAACTCACCCCCGACATGCTGGTGATCGCCGACGCCGTGCAGGCGGTCGGCGTCGCCGGCGTAATGGGCGGGTTGGCCACCGAAGTAACCGACGCCACCCGGACCGTCCTCCTCGAGGCCGCCTCTTTCAACGGCGTCAGCATCAGGCGCACCTCCAAGGCGCTCGGGCTGCGATCCGAAGCTTCCAGCCGTTTCGAACGCGGCGTAAACACGGCCGACATCATTCGCGCTCTCGACCGGGCCGCCCAGCTGCTGGAGGAAATGGGGGCCTGCACGGTCTGCCCGGGCGTCATCGACGCATACCCCGACATCCAACTGCCGCGGCAGATTGCCGTTACCCCCGGCCAGATAAACGCCCGTCTCGGCGTCGACCTTCCGGCCGCCCAGATGGTCGACATCCTCCGCCGGCTGGAATTCGAAGTCGAAACCCAACCGGACAAACTTCTCATTACCGTGCCCACCTGGCGGAACGACGTGAGCCGCCCGGCCGACATCAGCGAAGAGATCGCCCGCATCTGGGGCTACGACAACATCCCGGCAACCACCCCCTTCGGCAGCACCAAGCTGGGAACGCAAAGCTACACCCAGACGATCGCCGACCGGTGCAAAGATACTCTCACTGGCCTCGGTTTCAGCGAGATAATAACCTTCAGTTTCACCCACCCCGCCGTGTTCGATAAACTAAGCCTGCCGGCCGACAGCGGCCTGCGCAACGCTATCCCGATCCTCAACCCCATCACCGACGATTTTCCGGTGATGAAAACCACCCTCATGGGCGGCGTCCTGCAAACCGTGGCCAGCAATCTATCCCGCAAAAACGACGACCTGAAGATTTACGAACTGGGGGCTGCCTACCGGCCCCACGGCCTGCCGCTGACGGAGCTGCCGGACGAACCGCCGATGCTTTGCGGCGGCTTGTGCGGTAAGCGAACCGGCCTCGCCTGGAACCAATCGCGGGATGCCGTGGATTTCTACGACGCCAAAGGGGCAGTGGAGGTGCTGCTCGAGAAACTCGGCATCGCCGGCTACGAAGTGCAGGCAGGCGAATACTATGCGATGCACCCCGGCAAAACGGCCCTGTTCGTCAAAGACGACGAACTGCTTGGCGCTGTGGGGGAAGTGCACCCCCAGGTGCTTGACGCTTTCGGCCTCGGCCGCGAGGTCTTCGTATTCGAACTCGACGTTTCCCGCCTCGTCCAGCACTCCGTCCTCATCGGCGATTACCGGCCGTTGCCGCGTTTCCCGGCCATCGCCCGCGACCTGGCGGTTATTATTCCGCAAGGCGTAACCGCCGCCGATGCGACTTCAGCCATAGCCGCCAGTGGTGGCGAACTGCTCGCCGATGTTCGCCTGTTCGACATGTACACCGGCGAACAGGTCCCGACCGGTGCGAAGAGCCTGGCCTTTGCCCTGACCTTCCAGGCGCCTGACCGCACCCTGACCGACGAAGAGGTGGACGGATACTACAGCAATATCGTCGCCCACCTGGAAAAAGCCTTTGCCGCGAAATTGCGGGTTTAAACGTCCGCAACTCGCCGCCCCTTTTGAGTGCGGGCATTGATGCCCACTGAGAGATGTCCCGGCGGTAGACAAATATTGCCCGTGGCCGTATTTTTGACTTTGCCCGAGCAATACTACCGTCAGGGACATCTTTTCGTCTTTCGCGGTTGAAAGGGGAGGACGCTTCTGGACATCTTCCGCACCAAAAATATCGAAACCCTCAAAGAGGGCGCTAATAAGCAGAAACTCAAAAAAACCCTCGGCGCGACTGACCTTGTCCTCCTCGGCATCGGCTGCATAATCGGCACCGGCATTTTCGTGCTTACCGGAGTGGCGGCCGCCCAGCACGCCGGTCCCGGCATCATGCTGTCTTTTGTTCTGTCCGGCCTTGCCTGCGCCTTCGCCGCCCTGGCATACGCGGAGCTTGCCGCCATCGTTCCCATCGCCGGCAGCGCCTATACCTATTCTTATGCAGCCTTAGGCGAAATCGTCGCCTGGATCGTCGGCTGGAACCTTATCCTCGAATACTCGGTAGGGTCCAGCGCGGTCGCCGCCGGCTGGTCCGGCTACGTCACCGGCCTTCTCAAAGCCGGCGGCGTCGAATTGCCCAAGGCCCTCACCGCCGTGCCCGCCGATGGCGGCATCGTCAACCTGCCGGCCGTGTTCATCGCCATTTTCCTCAGCTTCCTGCTGGTGCGCGGCACCAAGGAAAGCGCGTCCCTCAACAAGATCCTTGTCGTCGTTAAACTAGCCGCCGTTTTCATTTTTCTTCTTCTTGCCAGCCCCAAGGTCAATCCCGCCAACTGGTCGCCGCTGATGCCGTTCGGCTTTAAAGGCGTGGCGGCCGGGGCGGCGCTCATTTTCTTCGCCTACATCGGCTTCGACGCCGTCGCCACTACCGCCGAGGAATGCAAAAATCCCAACCGCGACCTGCCGATCGGCATCATCGGCTCGCTGATCGTCTGCACGATCCTTTATATAATCGTCTCCGCCGTCCTGACCGGGGTCGTTCCCTACACCCAGCTCAACAACGCCGAACCGGTGGCGTACGCCCTCAGGGCAATCGGCTACAATTTCGGCTCCGCCCTGGTCGGCACCGGCGCCATCGCCGGCATAACCACCGTCCTGCTCGTCCTCATGTACGGCCAGACCCGCATCTTCTTCGCCATGTCCCGCGACGGCCTCATTCCGGGAGGGATCTGCGCCATCCATCCCACCTACGGCACCCCCCATGTCATAACCATCATCGCCGGCGTCGCCGTCGCCCTGATCGCCGGCTTCACCCCCATCGGCGTCATTGCCGAACTTACCAACATCGGCACGTTGTTCGCCTTTGTCCTCTCGGCAATCGGCGTGCTGGTGCTCCGCCGCACGAAGCCGGAGCTCCACCGCCCGTTCCGTTGTCCGGCGGTGGGCCTTGTCGCCCCTTTGGCCGTAATTTCCTGTGGTTACCTGATGTACAACCTCCCTTATGACACCTGGATCAGGTTCATCGTTTGGTCGGCTATCGGTTTCGCCGTATACTTCGCCTACGGTCACCGCAACAGCATTCTCGGGGTCGGCGCCGACCCGTTGCCGGACGAATAAGGGCCGTTGGGGCAGCCGGAGAGGCTGCCCTTCGCATTTGGCAGGAAAATTAAGGGTTGAGGGAGAACTATATTGCGACGGATGCAGCGTGAAGCAAGGTGATGAAATGGGCATGAAGAAAAACAAGGTCACCGTGGAGATATTCGGCGAAACCTATCCCCTCAAGGGCGATTCGGAACCGGAACGCATGGTGCAGGTAGCTGCCCTGCTCGACGAGCGTATGCGCCAGACCGCCTTCAGCAACCCCCGGATGCCCACCCTGATGGTCGCCATTCTGGCGGCGCTCAACATCGCCGACGAATACCTGCGCCTGCAACACGACTACCAGCAACTGCTCAAGATGCTTGACGACAAGTAACGTTCGGTATACCGCTCCCCGCCGCGGTCAATAATAAGACCAGCGGAAGGAGTGACAGCGATGGATTATGGGACCCCCGGGCAAGTATTGTTAAGGATGGCGGCCATCTTCGCCGTGGCGCTGATCGTTGTCCGCATAATGGGCAACCGCGCGGTCGGACAGCTTTCACCCTTCGACTTCGTCCTCATGGTCGGCATCGGCGATATCGTCGCCAATGTCGCCATGGCCCGCAACGAGAGTATCCTCATCGGCGCCGAAGGCTTGCTGGCCTTGCTGATCCTTCAGCAATTGCTGTCCCGGCTGGCCCTCAAGAATAAATTTCTCCGCAAATTGTTCGAAGGCACGCCTGTAGAACTCATCGAGGACGGTCGGATCCTTCGCGCCAACCTGACCAAAACTCAGTTCAATTATGACGACCTCCGCCAGGAGCTGCACAAACAGGGGCTGGACCTTTCCAACCTCAAAGATATCAAATTGGCCCGCCTGGAAAGCTGCGGCACATTTTCGGTGATAAAATCCCCTGACCTAGAGCCGCTCACCCGGCGCGACCTGGAAAACTTTATCCGTAGCCTGTCCGAAAACCCGCTCAGCCCGGCCGGGACCGGATGGGCCAAAATAGAACAGCTGGCGGCCGACGTGCGGCTTCTCGCCGATTACGTCAAAAACCAGCCGCCCGCCCCGCCATCCGGCGAAAAATCATCGGCAGAGCAGTTGCTGCACTAAAGAAGGGCATGCCCTTCTTCTTTTATTGTTGACGAACGGAGAGTCGCACCGAATGCGAAGAGTATTGCTTATCTTTATCGATGGCCTGGGAATGGGGGATAACGACCCTGCCGCCAATCCGCTCGTACGGTTTGACCCGCCATATTTCCGGACCCTTTTCGGCAAACCGCTTGTAAGGGACCTGGGCTGCGTCCTGAGCGACAATACATGCCTTGTGCCCACCGACGCCTCCCTGGGAATTCCCGGCCTGCCGCAGAGCGCCACCGGGCAGACGGCCATTTTCACCGGCGTCAATGCCCCCCGTCATATGGGCTGCCACATTCTCGGCTTTCCCGGACCGGAACTTGCCGGGATAATCGCGGCCAACGGCATCATGCGCGAACTGGCGGCCGCCGGCATGAGCGTCACTTCGGCCAACATGTACACAACCGACTACATGGAGCTTGTGGCCCGCCGCAAACGGCGCCACTCGGTCACCACCCTTACCATTCTCGGTGCCGGCGCCCCGTTGCGCTCCCTGGCTGAAATGGCCGCAGGGGAAGCGGTGTATCAGGACATTACCAACGAGATGCTGCCGCGGTTCGGCGTGGAAGGCGTCCCACCCGTGAGCCCCGCCGAAGCGGGCCGGCGGCTGGCGAGCCTTGCCGCCCGTCACCGCTTCACCATGTTCGAATATTTCCAGACCGATCGGCAGGGCCATAAGAACGACTGGACGGAAGCGGCAAAAATCGTCGCTACCCTGGATGGTTTTCTCACCGCCGTCCACGAAGCCGCGAAAGACATCCTGGTGCTAATCACCAGCGACCACGGCAATTTCGAAGACTTCACCACCAAAACGCATACTCTCAACCCTGTGCCGACAATATTGTTCGGACCAGGCTGCCGCGAAGCCGCGGCCGCTATCCGCCGCCTCACCGACATCAAACCGGCCATTGTCGCATACCTAAAAGAAGGTGAAGAGAATGATTGAACTACTGGCTCCGGCCGGCAACGCCGAGGCCTTCACCGCTGCTCTCAATAGCGGCGCAGACGCCATATACCTCGGCGGACGGCAGTTTGGCGCCCGCGCTTACGCCGCCAACTTCGATGGAGAGGAACTGGCCGCGGCGGTAAAAAACGCCCACCTTATGGGCGTCGCCGTCTACGTTACCGTCAACACCCTCGTCGACAACAGCGAAATTCCCGCCCTGGCCGACTACCTGCGCCATTTGTACCAAATCGGCGTCGACGCCGCCATCGTCCAGGACATCGGCGTAATCGCCGTCGCCCGCCGCGTCGTTCCCCACCTGCCCCTGCACGCCAGCACGCAAATGACGGTCCACAACCTGGCAGGAGTAGAATTTCTCGCCGCGCAGGGCATAACCCGCGTTGTCCTGGCGCGGGAACTCTCGCTTGACGCCATCCGCCGCATCTGCCAAAAGTCGCCCATCGAAATCGAAACCTTCATCCACGGCGCCCTCTGCATCTCCTATTCCGGACAATGCCTCATGTCCAGCATGATCGGCGGCCGCAGCGGCAACCGCGGCCGCTGCGCCCAACCGTGCCGGCTGCCCTACACCCTCGTCGGCGAAGGGGGGCAAAACGCTCTCGTCGGCAAGGATGTCGGCGAATACCTCCTGAGCCCCAAGGATTTCAATACGATTGAGCATATTCCCGAGCTTATCGATGCCGGCGTCGCCTCGTTCAAAATCGAGGGCCGCATGAAAAGGGCCGAATACGTCGCCATAGTCGTCGACAGCTACCGCCGGGCCATCGATGCCTGCCTGACGGACCGCGGCGACTTCGCCGTGCCCGAACAGGATCAGAAGGACATGGCCCAGATTTTCAACCGCGGCTTCACGTCCGCCTATCTGTTCGGCAAACAAGGCAAGGAAATGATGAGCGACCGCCGCCCCAACAACCGCGGCGTGCGCATCGGCCGTGTCCTCAGCTATGACCCGAAGGCGAAAACGGCGCTCATCAAGCTCGACGAGCCGCTCGCCGTCGGCGACATCGTCGAGTTCTGGGTCAAGATCGGCGGCCGCTCCGGTGCCACCGTCACCAGCATCACCGTCGACGGGCGCTCCGTCGCCGCCGCTCCGGCCAATACAGCCGCCGCCATCCCCGTCGAAGGGCCGGTGCGTGCCGGCGACCGAGTTTTCAAAACCTTCGACGCCGCCCTCATGGAAAAGGCGCGGGCCAGCTTCACCGCCGGCAGCCCGCTTCGCCGCGTGCCGGTCGACGCCGTGGTGACGGTGGGGGAGGGGCGGCCACTGAGCATAACCCTGACCGACGATGTCGGCAACAGCGGTCGTGGACAGACGGCGTTCCTGGCTGAGAAAGCAATAAAACGGCCTCTGAGCCAAGAGACGCTCGTCGCCCAGATCGGCCGCCTGGGCACGACCGTTTTCGCCCTCCGCGACCTCGATAGCAAGATCGACGGCGAAGTCATGGTTCCGCTCAGCGAACTGAACGACGCGCGGCGTCAGGCTGTCGAACAATTGGAGACCGCCCGTCTTGCACATTACCACCGCCCGCCCCTGCCGGCGGAAACTCCCGATCTTGCCGCCTTCCTGCCAGGTCCCCGCAGTGGTCGAACAAGCAAGCCCGCCCTGACCGTCAACGCCGACACCGTCGAGAAGGCCGCCGCTGCCGCCGCCAACGGCGCCGACGTAATCATGTTCGGCGGCGAAAGCCTCTCCGGCCGGCCGCCTGTCGCCGACGACTACCGGCGGGTTGTCGCCCTCGCCCGGGACCACGGCCTTGCCGTCATCCTCGGTACGCCGCGCATCGTCCAGGATTGGCAATGGCCCGGCCTGGAAACCGACCTGGAGCTCTTCCGCGAATTGGCGCCCGACGCCGTCGCCGTCGCCAACCTCGGCACCCTCCGCCGCCTCAGTCAGACGCCGGGTCTCGCCATCCACGGCGACTGGCCCCTCAACATCTACAACAGCGCCGCGGTCGGCTATTACGCCGGCCAGGGCCTTTCCAGCCTCACCCTTTCCCCCGAGCTCACCTTCAGCCAGGTCGAGGAACTCGCCCGCGGCACTGCCGTACCTATTGAGTGCATCGTTCACGGCTATCTCACCCTCATGATCTCGGAATACTGCGTTATGGGCAGCTTTCTCGGCGGCCTTCACGCCGGGTCCTGCACCAAGCCTTGCCTCAGAGGGCGCTACCTGCTCAAAGACCGGCTGGGAGAAACTTTCCCCGTCGCCGGCGACCAGTTCTGCCGCATGCATATCCTCAACGCCAAGGAACTCAGCATGCTGCCCCACGTGCCGCGCCTGGCCCGGTCCGGCGTGGCCCGCATCCGCATCGAAGGCAAGGCGGCCGAAGCGGAGGACCTCGGCAGGACGACCCGCCTGTACCGGGAATTGCTCGACAGGGGCGAGGAGCACCCTTTGCTGGCCGGTGACAGCATCAAATCCGTGGAACATGCGGACGTCACCCGCGGCCATTATTTCCGCGGTGTGCTATAGCGTTAATATTCTTTCCGGCCAAGAAAAATAGAGGAGAAAACCGCCCATGGACTCATCCGTGCTTACAACGCTCGAATTCCATAAGGTCCGCACCATGCTTGCCGCCGCCACCGGCTCCGTGCTCGGCCGCGAGGTCGCCGAGGCGCTGGCGCCTGTCAGCGACGCTTCCGACGTCGAGTGGCGGCTTGAAGAAACCCAGGAAGCGTTCGACCTGCTGGCCGCCGCCGCCATTGTTCCCCTCGGCGGCATTCGCGATATCCGCGGGCACCTGCAGCGGGCCGACCTGGGGGCGGTCCTCGAACCGCCGGACTTCGTCGCGATCGCCAGCACCCTGTACGCCGCCCGGCGCATGAAGCAATTCTTCGCCGACCTGACCGACCCGGCGCCCCGTTTGGAGGAGACCGCCGCGGCAATCGCCGTTTTCCGCAACCTCGAAAATGCCATCGAAGACACCGTCAGCGACCAGGGCGCGGTGCTCGACAGCGCCAGCCCCGAACTGGCCCGCATCCGCCGGGAAATCCGCGTGACCCAGGGCCGGGTCAAGGAAAAACTCGACCACATCATCCATTCCGGCGAATACCAGAAGCTTCTCCAGGACGCCATCGTCACCATGCGCGGCGACCGCTACGTCATCCCCGTCAAGCAGGAATACCGCCACGCCTTCCCCGGTATAGTCCACGACCAGTCGGCCAGCGGCGCCACCGTCTTCATCGAGCCGATGGCGGTCGTCAACCTCAACAACGACCTAAAACAGCTCATGGCCGCTGAAATCAACGAAGTCGAGCGCATCCTGCGCCGTCTTACCGCCCAGGTCGCCGCTGCTGCCGGACAACTGCTCGAAACCTGCCGGGCTCTCGGGCAGATTGACTTCGCTTTCGCCAAAGCCCGCCTCGCCCTCAATATGAATGCCGTCCGTCCCTTGCTCAACACCGCCGGTTATGTCAACCTCCGCCGCGCCCGCCATCCCCTCATACCGGCGGAAATCGTCGTGCCCATCGACGTGCGTGTAGGCAAGGAATTCCACGTGCTGGTCATCACCGGCCCCAACACCGGCGGCAAAACCGTCACGCTGAAAACAGTAGGCCTTTTCGCCCTCATGACCCAGGCCGGCCTTTTCATCCCGGCGGCGTCCCAGTCGGAGATGCCGGTATTCGCCAACGTCTACGCCGATATCGGCGACGAACAAAGCATCGAGCAGAGTCTCAGCACCTTTTCCGCGCACATGACCAATCTCGTCCGCATCCTTGGGCGCGTCGCCGCCGCCGACCTCGTGCTCATCGACGAAATCGGCGCCGGTACCGATCCTGACGAAGGAGCGGCCCTGGCGATGTCCATTCTCGAATACCTGCATAAGCGCGGCACCCGCGTCATTGCCACCACCCACTACAGCGAACTGAAAACCTTTGCCTACGCCAGACATGGAATAGAAAACGCCAGCGTAGAATTTGACGTACAGACACTCAGGCCTACCTATCGCCTGCAGATCGGCATGCCCGGCAGCAGCAAGGCCTTCCTTATTTCGCAGCGCCTCGGGCTGGACGGCGCCATCGTCGCCCGGGCCCAGGAGCTCATCGACGAAGACTACGCCGAATTCGACAAGGTGCTTACCGCCCTGGAGGAGCAGAAAAAGACGTTCGCCGACCGCCAGGAAGAAGTCTTGCTTCTCCAGCGGGAAGGGGAAGAACTTAGGCGGAGCCTGGCAAAAGAAAAGGAAAGCCTCGCGGAGAAAAAGAAACAGATAATCGACAAAGCGCAGTCAGAAGCCGAGCGCGTCCTCAGGCAGGCCCGCGCCGAGGCCGAAGCCGTAATCGCCGACCTCAAAGCCAAATTCGCTTCCGAAACCATGCGGGAGCGGCAGCAGGCCATCGACGGAGCCCGCCGGCGCCTCGCGGCCGGGCTCAGCTCCGTCCGCGCTCTCGGTGAAGACGAAGGGGAAGAGCGGGAGCAGGGACTGCCCGTCACCGCCGGCGCTCTCGTCCCCGGAGCGAAAGTATATGTCACCACCCTCGGGCAAAAAGGCACCGTTCTCGCTGTAACCGGCGACGAGGCCACCGTTCAGATGGGCATCATGAAGCTCAATGTGCCTCTGGCTAACTGCCGGCTCATCGAACCCGCCTCCGCCCCGCAGGAGAACCGCGGCCGGGCCGGGGTCGACCTCGCCAAGGCACAGCAGGCCTCCCGCGCAGTCGATATCCGCGGGCAGACGGTCGAGGAAGCGGAACAAGCCCTCGACAAATTCATCGACGACGCCATCCTCGCCGGCCTGGGGGAAATAATCGTCATCCACGGCAAGGGGACGGGGGCGCTCAAAAAGGGTGTCAGAGCCTATCTCAAAGCCCACCGGGCCGTACGAGAAATCCGCATTGGCGAAATCGGCGAGGGCGGCGACGGAGTAACTGTTGCCAGACTTAAGTAAACGGAATGGGGGAGAGAGATGATTACCAAGAGCCAGGAAATCGAAGAACGCACCGCGGAGCGGATCGCCGATCTCATGTGCGTGGCGGCCCGCACCGCCCCGAAAGCCAAGGGCACCGACAACCTCGTTGTCATGCTCGTTAATGCGCGGGAAAAGGACCAGTTGGCCGAGGAAATGAGGAAAATCGCCAAGGAAAGCGGGGCGCAATTCTTCGAACGGGATGCGGGCTGTCTCGATAAAGCCGTCGCGGTCATTCTCCTCGGGCAGAAGATCAAACCGCTGGGCGTCGCCCCCTGCGGCTACTGCGGCCACGAAAACTGCGCCAACTGCGCGCAGCAAGACGGCCTGTGCGCAGTCAGCATCGGCGACCTCGGCATCGCCATCGGCTCGGCGGTTTCCATCGCCGCCCTGCATCATATCGACAACCGGGTCATGTTTTCCGCGGGCAAGGCCGCCATAAACCTCGGCTTCTTCCCGGAGGACGTGAAAATCGCCTATGGCATACCATTGAGCATATCAGGCAAAAGCCCCTTTTTCGACCGGTAACAGTTTAAAAACGCAAAAGAGCGGTGGGAATATTCCCCACCGCTCTTTTGCTATTTGTACTCCTTTATTACCTGCGCAAGGCGGCCGATTCCCTCCCGGATCCGGTCCTCCGGCATATTGGAATAATTCAGCCGCAGCGTGTTCTTCACCCGGCTGTTGGGGAAGAAAGAATCGCCGGGCACGAAAGCTACGTTTCTTTCCAGGCACTTTTTCAGCAGTTCGACCGCATTGTACCTTTCCGGCAGTTCCACCCAGGTAAAAAGGCCGCCCTGCGGATAAGTATGCCTGATCCCGGCGGGGAAAAGGCCGTCAATAGCCTCCATCATCGTATCGCGGCGCTTGCGGTACACTTCGATAATCTTCCCCACATGAGCGTCCAGATCGAACAGTTCGCAGTATTTCGCGATTTCCCGCTGGCTGATCGAGGATGTGTGCAGGTCCGTTCCCTGCTTGATAAGAACGAACTTCTCGAAAAAATTCGCGGCGGCGGCAACCCAGCCAATTCTCATTCCCGGACAAAAAATCTTCGAAAAAGTGCTGACAAAAATCACCAGGCCTGTTGTGTCGAAGGACTTTATCGACGGCGGTATCTGTCCCTCGAAGCGCAGCTCGCCGTAAGGATTGTCTTCGACGACCGGCACCTCGTGCTCCTGAATCAGCGTTGCAAACTGCCGCCGCCGCTCCAACGACCAGGTACGGCCGGTCGGGTTCTGAAAATCGGGAACAACATAGATTAACTTCACCCTCTCCGTGGTGAGGAGAATTCGCGCCAGCTCGTCGATAATCATCCCGTCGTCGTCGGTCGGCACTTCGACGAACCCGGGCTGATAGGCGCGAAAAGCGCTGATGGCGGCAAGATAGGTCGGACTTTCGCACAACACAACGTCGCCGGGATCGAGGAAAAGCTTGCCGGCGAAATCGAGCACCTGCTGCGAGCCGTTTGTAATCAGAATGTTCTCCGGGCCGACCTTGACGGCAAACTTGGCGGCTATTCTTTGCGATATCAGCCTCCGCAGCGGCTCGTACCCTTCCGTTGTCGAATACTGCAGCGCCTGGCTGCCGGCCTCCTCCAGCACTCGGATGGCGGCCTGCTTTAGCTCCTGGACCGGGAACACTTCTGGCGCCGGCAAGCCGCCGGCAAAGGAAATTACCTCGGGACGTGCCGTGATTTTCAAGATTTCCCGGATTTCCGACGCCTTCAATAAATCCACCCTCGTGGCAAAGGAAACGCCCATTACCATCGTCCTCCCGCCGGCTTGAATTTACATCCTATAATACACGACGGCGAGAAGCATAGTAAATATCCAATTGTCGGCAATCATAAAATTATTGGATATTATCGCCCGAGAAAGAATATTGGCAATATCCAATGTACCGTATAAACAAATAACGGCGGCCGTACGGAAAAAAGATGTGGAACTAGCCACACCTCTCGTACAATGCTAAAAATTGCTTTTCCAGTTAAGATACCTTCCCAGCCCCTTCTTATCCCCCTCCGAGGGTTCCAGGGTCTCCTGCCGCTCGGCCAGCGCCTCCAGCGAGGTCACCGTGGCGGCGGTGGGGGGGATGGGCTTTTTTTCTTCCATTTTCTCGCTCTTGTCGCCGCTCTGCTTGGCGGGTTCCTGTTTCACTGTTTCGCTTTTGTCGCCCTTGTCGCCCATATTGTTGAGCAAACCCATAATTGCGGCGATGGTGGCGGGGTTGAGTTTCGATTTCACCTGGGGGCTGTTGAGGAGCGGCAGGATGGAGACCAGGGCTTCCGGTCCCAGTCCGCCGCCGTCCCCTTTCGTGAGATCGCCGAGAAGTTTTTGCAGGGAACCCGCGCCGGTCGCCGGCGCCGCCTGTACGGCGCGCGGTTGCCCGTGGCCGAGGATTGAAACGAGACAAATTAGGGACAACACGGGCACGAGCGAATCGTAGCCGGTGCCGTCGTTCGCGGCCGCCTCAACCATCCGGGTTACCGCCTGCAACAGGGAGCCGGACCTTTCCACCGGTTCATTCGCCATAAATACTCCTCCTTAAAACAGCCCGGGTATGTTCGGCAGATTGAGGTCGCCTGCCAGCTTGCCCATGGCAGCCTGGTGCATTTCCCGGGACTTGGCCAAAGCGCTGTTCACCGTGGCCACAAGCAAATCTTGAAGCAAAGCCGTGTTATCGGCCTCAAGATACTTACCGTTCAGCTCGATTGCCACGATCGTCTGTTGGCCGTTGACGACCACCCTGACCACATCGCCGCTCGAAACCTCGATCCGTTCCGACTTGAGCTGTTCTTCCGCCTGACTTACGTTCTGCTGGACCTTTTTCACCATTTCCATGACATTGCCAAACTGCTCCCACATATCTTCCCACCTCCATTTAACTCTACGCTAGACTATGCATTGTCCGCCGTCTTGTGTGTGTCCACCAAAATTGCGGGACCCTTCGGTGCCGTCCGTCATATATTAAACTAGAAAAAAACGCGGCAGGAGGAGTCGAGAGATGCGCGGCCAGCGAAAAAATAAACACAGGGCGGAACAATCAACGTATGACGGAGAGGACGACGGGGTGAAACTGGCTGAACCCGTCAAAAAAACCAAAATGGGGAAGCCTCTCAGAATGCTCAGGCAGATCGTCAGCCACCCTGACTTCGGTTACCAATGCATGGTCGTTCTCTTGTCGCTGACCCAGAACAACGTGTCGATGGACCGGCGGATTGATACGATGACCTCGTCGATCGACACCCTCCGCAACATCGCCGGTGTACTCACCAACGCCACTCAGTCCCTTAAGTCGGCGGCCGAAGCGCCCAGGCAGATCAGGCGGCTGGTAAAACCGGACGGCAGTTAAATTAAGCCGTGGCGGTAACACTTTAGAATACAACTCCATATATTGAAGTAGAAGGGCGGGCGGTACCTGAAGGTGCTGCTGCACGCTCCTCGGCACCGCCCTTAATAACGACATACTAAGGGGGAAAGACGAATGGGTAGAGGTTTTTGCGGCGGCGGGAACGGTTCATTTGTAGTGATCATTATCATCATCATCCTGCTCCTGTTCTTCTTCGAAGACGAAAGCGTCAGCATCTAACACCATACTTACCGCTCAAGGAACACGCGGCCAGCGTGTTCCTAAAATTTTACCGCTACGGTAACCGCCACCGGCTGAAATCCATATACTAAACTGAAGGCACTCCAATAAAGGAAATGGCTCTATAACTAGGAGGGAGGACTAAAAACATGGGTCGTAATTTTGGTGGCTGCGGCGGCAGCGGATCGATTGTGGTGATAATTATCATCATCATCCTGCTCCTGTTCTTCTTCGAGGATGATGTAAGCGCGACCATCTAGTCGAATATTGGCCCATACGGGGACACGCGTAAGCGTGTTCCTAAATTTTAGCGGTAGGGTGACCGTTGACCGTTGAACGCCATATATTAAAACAAAAGAGGTTCCATATTATCCAGACAGTAGGCGAGGAAGGAGGAGTTTGAATGGGTCGCGGATTTTTCGGCGGCTGTGGCGGTGGCAGTGGAGTCGTGGTGATCATCATCATCATCATCCTGCTCCTGTTCTTCTTAGAGGATGATTTCTCCGACACTATCTAACGTTGTACTTACCACAGGAACACGCGCCGGCGTGTTCCTATCGTTTTGCCTTAAGCCGTCGTCGCGGTACGGGGTGTCTTCCCGAGTATAATAATCTATATGCTGCCGATGGCAAAAAAAACACGCGCGAACCGCGCGTGTTTTTTTGCATTCTAGTTCTTCCGCGGCGGTTCCGGCTTCGCCGGCGGCGGAGGCTGGACGGGAGAGGTGGGGCCGGTAGGCTTGGTAGGAGGCGGAGGCAAAGATTTTCCGTTCGTTTCCCCGGGAATGGCCATCTCGCCGTTCTTATCGTCGGTAGGCGCTTTAGGCTTAGGCTGCGTACCCTCGATAAAAATCTCGTTATGGGCATCCTTGCTCTTCGGATCGACAAGCTGTCCGTCCTTGGGAGAAACAGCTGCGGACACGATGCCGCTCGGCCGGATAAAATCCCTCGCCGGCACCTTTTCGAGAGCGGCCATCATGAAATCATGCCATATCGTGGCGGGGATATCGCCGCCGGTAATGCCGTTCAGGTACTCGGGGGTATCGGAACCCATCCATACCGCCGCCACGAGGTCCGGAGTGAAGCCTACGAACCAGGCGTCCAAATGGTCGCTCGTCGTGCCGGTCTTGCCGGCCGCCGGCCGGCCGATGTTGGCTCCGCCGCCGGTGCCGCGGGTTATGACGCCGCGCATCATATCGGTCAATATATATGCGCTCCGTTCGTTGATGACCGCTTTTTCCTTGGGCTGATGCTGTTCTAGCACCCGGCCGCTCCTGTCCACCACGCGGAGAATAGCCGTCGGCTCTACCCTGACGCCGTTATTCGCCAGCACACCGTATGCGCCGGCCAACTCCAGGGGTGTAACCCCCCGGCTCAATCCGCCGAGCGCCATGGCCAGGTTGACGTCATTTACCGGGCCGCGCGTCACCAGTGTCGAAATGCCCATCTGCTGCGCGTAGTAGAGCGGTTTCTCCGGGCCCACCTGATTGGCGAGCTTTACCGCGATCACGTTCAGGGAATTCTCCAGCGCCGTCCGCAGCGACACCTTGCCGCGGTACTTGTGGTCGTAGTTGGTCGGCGAATAGTTGCCGAAAGTTACCGGTTTGTCTTCGACAATCGTTGCCGGCGTCATCCCGTTTTCGATCGCCGCCAGATAAACGAACGGCTTGAAGGCGGAGCCCGGCTGGCGTTCAGCCAGCACGGCGCGGTTGAACTGGTCGCTGCCGCGGCCGCCCACCATCGCCTTTATATGGCCGCTGTGAGGATCGATGGCCACCAGCGCGCCCTGTGGCTGCTTAATGCCTTTGGAATCTGTGCGGTACGTCGGCAATTTGCCCATCGCCTTTTCCGCCGCCCGCTGCATGTTCAGGTCAAGAGAAGTATAAACCTTCAGGCCGTCCTTGTATACGGCGTCGGCGCCGTACCTATCGATGAGCTGCTGGGTGACGTAATCTACGAAATAAGCCGCTTCGCCGCCGCTGCCCGGGGAACGCGACGCCACTTTCAGCTCATTGGCCTTGGCCTTGTTCGCCGTATCCTGGGAGATGAAATCGTATTTGACCATCTGGTCGAGAACGACGACCTGGCGTTCCTTGGCCGCCTTAAGATTATTGAGCGGGTTGAAATAATTCGGGCTTTTGGGGATACCGGCCAGCATTGCGCATTCAGCGAGATTGAGGTTTTCCACATTCTTGCCGAAGTAAACCCAGGCTGCCGCCTGCACACCGTAAGCGCCCTGCCCGAAATAAATCTGGTTAAGGTAAAGCTCGAGAATTTCCGCCTTGGAATATTGACGCTCGATCTGGATTGCGAGCACCGCTTCCTGAATCTTGCGCTTCAGCGTCTGCTCCTGGGACAAGAGAGCATTTCGCGCCAGTTGCTGAGTAATCGTGCTTGCCCCTTCCGAAACCCCGCCGCCGGTAACGTTCGCGAAAATGGCGCGGAGGATAGCCCGGGGGTCGACGCCGATATGCTGATAAAAACGGGCATCTTCGGTCGCGACGAAAGCATTCTGCAAATCTTTGGGCACCTTGGACAGAGAAACCGGCAAACGGTTTTCCACCGAATGAATAGTAGTGATCAGCCGGCCGTTGATATCAAATACCTGCGAAGAAGCCGCCGGGCGAATTTCACCCTTGAGGCTGGGCATGGTATGAATGCTGGCTGTCAGAAAGCCGAGACCTGCGCCGGTAATCATTACAATAAAGACGATAATGGCAATGGCGGCGATGGTCAGCCATTTTCCTTTGGAGCGGCGGCCGTTCTCGGCTCTGCTGCTGGAGTCGTTACTCATGACGACCTCCTTGTCCGGAGATATACTCACTATTATACCATACAAAAGGAACGAGTCCATACCCGGAGAGTTTGCAATTTCGCGGTTTATATGCTATAATTCGGCCTGAAAAGAATCCCAGAAAAAGGCAAAATAGCACCAAACCAATTAAATAATATTACACACAGAGACAAAGAAATCCTGCGCATTTGCCCACGAAATGATTGTCAGTAGCCGCCTGGGCGCTTACGATCACCAAACCGACGGAGGGATGCAGCCACATGTCAGTCTACGAAATTCTCGAAGAACGCGGTTTTATCCAGCAAGTGACCCACGAAGAAGAAGTCCGCGAACTGCTCGCCAAAGAAAAAATCACCTTCTACATCGGCTTCGATCCCACCGCCGACAGCCTCCATGTCGGCCATTTTCTCGGCATGATGGTCATGGCCCACATGCAGCGGGGGGGACACCGCCCCATCTGCCTCATCGGCGGCGGCACCACCATGGTCGGCGACCCCAGCGGCAAAACCGACATGCGCAAAATGCTGACCAGAGAAGAAATCGACGCCAACGGCGAACTGTTCAAAAAACAGATGAAGCGCTTCCTCGATTTTTCCGACGACCGCGCCCTCATGATCAACAACGCCGACTGGCTGCTGAAACTGAACTATGTCGAATTCCTCCGCGACATTGGCGTTCATTTTTCCGTAAACCGCATGCTCACTGCCGAATGCTTCCGCAACCGGATGGAAAAGGGCCTGACCTTCCTCGAATTCAACTATATGCTCATGCAGGCGTACGACTTCCTCGAACTCAACCGCCGGACCGACTGCGTCATGCAAATGGGCGGCGACGACCAGTGGTCAAACATCATCGCCGGCGCCGACCTCATCCGCCGCAAAGAAGGCAAACCGGCCTACGGCTTAACCTTCACCCTCCTAACCACCAGCGACGGGCGGAAAATGGGCAAAACCGAGAAAGGGGCCCTGTGGCTCGACCCGGAAAAAACCTCGCCCTACGACTTCTACCAGTACTGGCGCAACATCGACGACGCCGACGTCGCCAAATGCCTGGCGCTCTTGACCTTCCTGCCCATGGACGAAGTGCGCCGTCTAGGGGCGCTCAAGGACAGCGAAATCAACACCGCCAAAAAGACCCTCGCCTACGAAGTGACCAAACTCATTCACGGCGAGGACGAAGCCGACAAAGCGCGACAGGCCGCCGAAGCCCTCTTCGCCGGCGGCGGTTCGCTGGACAATGTCCCGACCACCGTCATGTCCGCGGCGGACATCAACAACAAACGGCTCATCGAAATCCTCCCCGTCACCGGCCTCGCGGCCTCGCTCGGCGAGGGACGGCGTCTGATTGCCGGCGGCGGGCTGTATATCGGCGAGGACAAGGTCGACGACCCTAACTTCGTCATCGACCTCGTCGCCTTCAAGGACAACAGTCTATTGTTGCGCAAAGGCAAGAAAACTTATCACAGGATAATCATCGAATGACGGGAAAAACGGACCGCGCGGTCCGTTTTTCTTTATCCGCCGCTGAAGGAATTGCCGTCCCGGGCAGGGAAAATAATACCGACATAATGAAAACAGGAGTGCTTTCATGGACGGAATCAGACTCTTGAACGCCGGCGAGCAGGGGCTTGTGGTCGAATTCGGGGCCAGCATCGACCCGGACATCAACCGCCGCGTTCACAGAACGGCTTCACAGATCAGCGCCGCCAACATGCCCGGCGTCCTCGAGGTAGTGCCAACCTATCGTTCGTTGCTCGTCTATTTCGATCCGCTCGTAATTACCCGCCGGGAACTGGCCGAACACGTCGGCCGGCTTTACGCCGATGCCGGCGCGGCGGGAATGGCGGCCTCAACCGCACGGGTGGTGGAAATACCGGTCGCCTACGGCGGCGAATACGGACCCGATCTTGAATTCGTCGCCAGCCATACCGGCTTGTCGCCGGCCGAAGTGATCGCCATCCACACCTCCGTACCCTACCTCGTCTATATGCTCGGCTTCACCCCCGGCTTTCCCTATCTCGGGGGCATGTCGGAGCGAATCGCCGCCCCACGCCTCGAACAGCCCCGCACCGCCATTCCCGGCGGCTCCGTCGGCATCGCCGGCACGCAAACCGGCATCTATCCTGTCACCAGCCCGGGGGGCTGGCGGATCATCGGCCATACCCCCGTCAAACTGTTCAACCCGGCCGCCGTCGCCCCGTTTCTGTTTGCCGCCGGTGATTACCTTCAGTTCAAAGCAGTGTCTGCCGCCGAATACAGTGCCATCGCAGCGCAGGTCGCCGCCGGCGGATACAAACCGGTAATCCTTCACAAGGCCGGGAAAGGGGGCCGCGCGCAATGATCACCATTCTCACCCCCGGTTTGTTCACCACCGTCCAGGACGGCGGCCGCTGGGGCTTCCAGGCATACGGCATGCCGGTCGCCGGCGCCATGGACCGCTTCGCCTACAACATGGCCAACATCCTCGTCGGCAACCAGCCGGGAACAGCCTGCCTGGAAATGACCGTCACCGGCGACGCCATCAGGTTTGAGACCGCCGCCTACGTAGCCATCTGCGGCGCCGACATGCAGCCGGCCCTTGGCGGCCGGGCAGCGGCCGTCTGGTCCGCCTTCCCCGTAGCAGGCGGCGACACCCTCGCCTGCGGCTACGCCATCCGCGGCTGCCGGGCCTATTTAGCCGTCCGCGGCGGCATCGACGTGCCTGCCGTCCTCGGCAGCCGGTCCACCTATACCCGGGCCGCGGTCG
The DNA here is from genome assembly GCA_029976065.1 of Selenomonadales bacterium. Classification (GTDB taxonomy): domain Bacteria; phylum Bacillota; class Negativicutes; order Sporomusales; family UBA7701; genus Anaeroselena. Next base: position 12,920 of record JARKNV010000040.1, on the reverse strand, counting down.
GCGGCTGCGACGGGCGGAAGCTCAAAGCCGGCGACACCCTCGCCATCGGCAGGAGCGACCCGGCGGACCTGCGTCCGCTGCAGCTGCCTGACGAATATAAAACGCCTATAGGCCAGGGAGACCTTGTTCTTCGCGTCCTGTCCGGCCCCCAGGACGACCATTTTGCCGCCGCCGGGCTGGATACCCTTTTCTCCTCCGCCTATACCGTCACCGACGAGGCCGACCGGATGGGCTACCGCCTGGACGGCCCCAAGATAGTACACAGCGGCAAAGCCGACATCGTTTCCGACGCCCTTCCCCAGGGAGCAATCCAGGTGCCCGGTCACGGCATGCCCATCATCATGATGGCCGACCGCCAGACAACCGGCGGCTACACCAAAATCGGCACCGTCATCGGTCCGGACCTGGCCTTGCTCGCCCAAGCCAAACCCGGCGATACCGTCAGCCTGCGCCGGTGCTCGGACGAAGAAGCGGTCGCCGCCCTCAGGCACGAACGGGCGTTATACGCCGCCGCAGCCGAGTGGCGCGCGTCCGCGCTCAGCCGTGGCCAAGCCCCGGGTCGCCGCTTCACCCTGACTGTCAACGGTCAAAACTACGCCATAGAAATACAGGAGGAATGACTCGATGAAAAGGATCGATCTTAACTGCGACATGGGGGAAAGCTTCGGCGTCTATACCCTGGGCTTCGACCAGGACGCCATGCCCCACGTCACCTCCATCAACGTCGCCTGCGGTTTCCACGCCTCCGATCCGAGCAATATGATGAAAACCGTAAAACTGGCCAAAAAGCACGGCGTTGCCATTGGCGCCCATCCCGCTTTTCCCGACCTCGTCGGCTTCGGGCGCCGGGTTATGGCTGTCACCCTTGATGAGATAAAGGCCGACGTGATCTACCAGATCGGCGCCCTCTGGGGATTTTGCCTGGCGGAAGGCGTCAAGATGCAGCACGTCAAAGTCCACGGCGCCATGTACAATGTCGCCGAAAAAGACGTCGCCGTCGCCACTGCCATCGCCGAAGCCATCAAAGCGGTCGACCCCGGCCTGTACATGCTCTGCCTCGCAAACTCGGCCATGGTCACCGGCGCCAAAAACGCCGGCGTCAAATACGTCGAAGAAGCCTTCGCCGACCGGGCCTACACCCCCCAAGGAAATCTCGTGTCCCGCAAACAGGAAGGGGCGGTCATCCACGACGTCGACCTCGTCGCCCAAAGAGTTCTGTCCATGGTCAAGAACGGTTCGGTCACAGCCATCGACGGCACCGAGGTGCCAATAAGCGCCCAGACCATTTGCGTCCATGGCGATACGCCAGGCGCGGTTGCGATGATCAAGAAAATTAGGGAAAAACTCGACCGGGAAGGAATAATTGTCAAAGCTTTTGGCGCATAGCACGAAAACAAAAAAAGCCGTTTCCGGCTTTTTTGTTTTGCGGCTGCGAACTCGCAGCCTATTCGGCTTTATTCGGTCAGCCGTCTTTCGTGTTTGCGGTTGCCTCCTTGTCGAGCGCTTCGTCTGCCACCGGCGCCATCTGCGACTCGGCCGCGCTAATAAGCTCCTTTACCATCTGTCCGCCGATCTGTCCGCCCACCTTGCCGCCGATTTTTCCCACCTCGGCGGTCGTCATATTCTCCCAGCCCACGTCCTCGATTTTGTCCTTCAGGCCCAACTCCTCGGCCGCTTCCCACTTCTTCCTGTCGAGAGTCTCTTCATAATTTTCGGCGGTAACATCCGTGCCCATATCCCGGCCAAGAGTTTCATTGGCCGCCTCGAGCTTGAGCTTATCAAGCTCTCGCCTGGCTTTCGGCTCCAGAATCCCGTCGTTGCCGGCCACAACCGCCACCTCCTCGCGTGCTTATCAATATTAGTATTTCCGCCGTCAGGCAAGAAAAACTGACATATTTTCGGCGTTGCGGGCACCGTTGGCGGCCAATGGCATATATATAGTAAGCGACATTATTTCAGGAGGGGAGAACGATGCGGTTCTCCGTGCGCAAACGACGACGGCTGCCGGGCGTAACAACGGCGGTACTCGTTTTGCTTGTCCTGGCCGTTAGCACATTCTGGACCATTGAAACCCACCTCAAGCCGACCCTGATGGCGATTGCCGAGGCCAAGGCCATTCAGGTCGCTACCCAAACAATCAACAGCGTCGTCAACGAAAAGGTCAGCCAACATATTGACCCGCAGACCCTCGTCAACATTAGGCTTGACAGCCACGGCAGAGTGGTATTCATCCAGCCCAACACCCTCGAATTCAACCGCCTGGCGGCCGACACCACCATCAAAGTCCAGGCGGCGCTAAAGCTGATAACCGCCGAGAAAGTGTACATACCCATCGGCCAAGTGTTTGGCAGCCAACTGCTTGCCAGCATGGGCCCGCCGATCGTCGTTACCATCATCCCGATCGGCACCGTCCAAGTAAAAGTCGTCGACAAATTCGAACAGGCCGGCATCAACCAGACCAGACACATGGTTTACCTGTTCGCCACCACCCATGTCCGTATTGTCGTGCCGCTTGTCAGTTCCACCGTCAGTGTCAATACTCAGGTGCCCATCGCCGAATACGTCGTCGTCGGCGAAGTTCCCAGCACCTATGTACAATTTCCTTTCCCGCTGCCCAATGAACCCAATGGCAGTTCCTGATGCGCCCACCCTTGGTGGGTACTTTTTTGCGAAAAAAATACCCATATTTGCAGGATTTTGACATTATTCCAAGAATTATCTTATGTTAAGATAATGTTTCTCTGGAATGCACATATAGGAAGACCGGATTACCTAAATATTAATGTGGGAGTGGTGGGAGTGGCAGGCATAGGAAAACATGCTGGCGGCGGATTGGACATGAAAAAAAAGCTCATTCTCCTCTTTGTGTTGATTGCCGCCATCCCGTTGGTTCTCTCCTCAATGGTATCTTCCTATTTCAGCAACCAAGCATTGGTTAACGGCGTTTACGAGAACAACCACATGATTGCCAATTCCCTGTCGCAGCAAATTGACGCGATGCTCGAAGCCAAAATAAAAGTGCTTACCATCGCGGCCAACAGTCCCGAAATCAAGTCGATGGACATCGCGCGGCAACTGCCGGCCATGCGCACCATCGCCAACCAGTATCCCGACATGGCGGGGATTATTGTCGCCCTGCCCACCGGCGTACAGACGGTACGCACCGAAGGCAAACTCGGCAATATCGCCGATCGGGCCTACTTCAAAGAAGTAATGCAGGGCGGGGCCGCCTCCGTCGTATCCGAAGTGCTGATCGCCAAAGGGACGGGACAAGCCTCCATAATTCTGGCCGTGCCTATCAACGGCTCCGGGCGTGAGCCTCAGGGTATCCTGCTCGGCGTCGTCGACCTCAACTACCTCAGCAATTACATTACGCAGACAAAGATCGGCGCTACCGGCTACGCCTTTGTTGTCGACAAGAAAGGCGGCGTTGTCGCCCATCCGAACCAGAATCTCGTCAAAGAAATGACGGACCTTAGTGCCCTAGCGCCGGTCAAAGCCGCGATAGAAGGTCAAGCCGGGGTAGCCACCTACGAATACGAGGGCGCCGAAAAACTCGCCGGCTATAGCTTCGTGCCGATGGCCAAGTGGGGCGTCATTGCCCAGCAGTCTATGGACGAAGCCATGGCAGGCGTAGTCAAAATCCGCAACACCGGCATAGCCTTTACTATCGGCGGCATCCTTCTCGCCGCCCTGGCCGGGCTTTTCGCCGCCGGCTTCATGACCAGGCCGATACGGGAAATGGTGGCTGCCACCGACCGGCTGGCTTCCGGCGACCTCACCGCCAAAGTTAACGTCACCTCCCGCGACGAACTCGGCCAACTGGCCCAGGCTTTCAACACCATGGGCAATAACCTTCAGAGCCTTATACGCGGCGTCATGACCACCGCCGACCAAGTAGCGGCCTCAGCCCAGGAGCTTTCCGCCACCTCGGCCGAAGCCGAGCGCGCCATCAACCAGATTGCCGCCACGATCACCGACTTTGCCCAGGGAGCTCACAGCCAGACCGAGGAAATCGAAAAATCCCTGCAAACGGCCGATCAGCTTACCGATGCATCCCAGGCGGTGGCGGAGAAAGCCCGCACAGCCTCCGACCTGTCCGAAGAAATGGCCGGCGCGGCCAAATCGGGCGGCGTAGCCGCTCAAAGCGCCGTCGACAAGATGAACGAAATAAAGGAAGTAACTACCGCCACCGGCGAAGTCGTAACCGGGCTTGGCGAAAAGAGCCAGCAAATCGGCCAGATACTCGACGTCATCAGCGAAATCGCCGGGCAGACAAACCTCCTCGCCCTCAACGCCGCCATCGAGGCGGCACGGGCCGGCGAGCAGGGACGCGGTTTTGCCGTCGTCGCCGAAGAAGTCCGCAAACTTGCCGAGCAGTCTCAGGAAGCAGCCCAGCAGATTGCCCAGATAGTGCGCGAAATCCAGGCACAGACCGAGCAGGCGATAGGCGCCATGCAAAGCGGCAACGCCAAAGTCAACGAAGGTGTGGGGGTTGTGCAGACCGCCGGCGATGCCCTCCAGGACATCCTCGGCAAAGTCACCGGCAGCGTCGACATGATCGAAGCCATCAGCGCCGCCGCCAAAGAACAGGCGGAAGGCATGCACGCCATGGTTCAGGGAACCGAACAAGTCGCCGTAATCGCCCGTCAGTCGAGCGCCAACGCCGAGACAACCGCGGCGGCCACCGAACAGGTTACCGCCTCCATGGAGGAGATTTCAGGCGCCGCCAACTCGCTCGCTACCCTGGCCGGAGAACTCCAGGGGATGGTCACGAAATTCAGAATCTAGCTCCTCCCGCGTCAGAAGAGCCGGAAAGTTCCGGCTCTTTTTGTTTCGCCAAAAAAGCAATTGCCACCGGCAAACTTTTCGAGTAGAATAAGGAGTAGAAAAACATAGTGAAATATTTCACAATTGGAGACGTTATGACACACATCGCGATTTGCATCGGCAGCGCCTGCCACCTGCGGGGCGCGCACGGAGTGCTGCGCGCGTTCAGCGCTTTGGTGGAAAAATACAGGCTTTCCGCCACCATCGACCTGGCAGGCAATTTCTGCCAGGGCCGATGCACGGAAGGCGTCGTCATCAAGATCGACGACGAAATAATCACCAACGTTTCGCAGGAGAAAGTATTCGCCATCTTTCAGGAAAAAGTGTTGAAAGAGGGGAGCGTATGAAAACGATCACAACCCAAAAGGCCAACTGTCGCGACTGTCACCGCTGCATGCGCTCCTGCCCCGTAAAAGCAGTGGGCATCGTCGATGGGCAGGCCCGCGTTATCGATGAGAAATGCGTGCTGTGCGGCCGCTGTGTCGTCGAATGCCCCCAGGGCGCGAAGCAGGTTTCCAGCCAGGTGCCGGCCGTAAAGGCCGCCATTGACGCCGGCCGCTTTGTTGCCCTTAGCCTCGCCCCCTCGTTCGTCGCCGCTTTCCCGGAATATTCGCTGCCGGAGTTTACGGCGCGGCTTTCCGGTTTGGGCATCAGCCTTGTCGAAGAAACCGCGGTGGGTGCCGAAGAAGTATCGCGGGTCTACAGCCGCCTGCTGAAGACCGGCGATAAGCCCGTTATATCCGCCTGCTGTCCGGTAGTGGTCAATATTGTGAGCAAATACTATCCCGATCTGATCGGCAACCTCGCCCCGGTTGCATCTCCAATGCTTGTTCACGCCAAACTTCTCAAACACCGTCACGGCGACGACGCCTTCGTCCTGTTTGCCGGCCCCTGTATCGGCAAACTGGCCGAAAGCCAGGATCCGGAGAGCTTGGTGGACGCCGCCATAACCTTCAGGCAGCTCCGCGAATGGCTGGCCGAAGCCGGCAATGCGGAGCACCCCCGGCCGGCGGCCGGCATGGCGGCTCCGGGACCGGTACGCTATTATCCCATCGCCGGCGGCATCCTCAAATCCTTCGTCCGTAGCGAATCAACCGCCACCGACATCATCGCCATCGACGGACTGGAAAACTGCCTGGAGGTTTTCGCTGCCCTGCGCAAAGGCGAAATAGCGCCGCGGTTCATCGAGGCCCTTGCCTGTTCGGGCGGCTGCATCAACGGACCGGCCAGCGGCTGCGCGGACTCGGTACCGGCCAAAAGGCTCAAAGTCGCCGAATTCGCTGCCGCCGGCAAAAACCGGCGGCGAGAAGGCCCCGCCGAACTCGACTTCACCCGCCATCACTCTCAAGCCCCTTTCTGCGAGTATCTGCCGCCCGAAAGCCGCATTCGCGAAGTGCTCCGGCAGACAGGCAAATACAGCAAAGAGGACGAGAAAAACTGCGGCGCGTGCGGCTTCAACTCCTGCCGTGACAAAGCCATCGCCGTCTGCCAGGGCCTCACCGAAATCGGCACCTGCGTACCCTACATGCGCTCGAAAGCCGAATCGCTGGCTAATTTCATCGTCCAGCACTCCCTCAACGCCATCATCGTTGTCGACGGGAAAATGATCGTCCAGGAATTCAACCCCGCGGCCGAAAGGATGCTTAACCGCCAGCGCGAGATAATCAAGGGCGGCAGGCTCGGCGAAGCCCTCGACTGCCGGGACATCAGCGCTGCCATTGCCAAAGGGGAAAAGATGACCGACCGCAGGGTAAGCATCCCCGGCGGCACGGTCGTCAACCAAACGATCATCCCCGTGCCGGAGCACGACCTGGCCATAATCGTCCTCACCGACATCACCGCCCAGGAGAAAAACGCCCGCGAGCTCGAACAGATGAAGCTCCAGACGGTTGAGAAAGCCACGGAAATAATCAACAAACAAATGCATGTAGCCCAGGAAATCGCCGGCCTCCTGGGAGAAACCACCGCCGAAACCAAGGCCGCCCTCCTCGAACTGGTCGGCCTGCTGAAAGCCAAGGACAAGAACCGATGAACAGCCTCTACCCGGAAATTGCCGTCGCCCAGCTCTCGAAAGCCGGCGAAGAACTGTGCGGCGACAGGGTTGAAACCGCCCGCACCGAGGCGGCCACAACCGTGGTCATTTCCGACGGCCTCGGCAGCGGCGTCAAAGCCAACATCCTCGCCACCCTCACAACCAAAATAGCCTCCTCGCTCATCAAAAGGAACGTGCCGCTCACCGAAGTCGTTCCCACCATCACCCAAACTCTCCCGGTATGCCGGGAAAGGAAAATTGCCTATTCGACCCTGCAGATAATCAAAATCCTCCCCGACTGCATGGCCACGGTCGTCGAGTTCGACAGCCCGGCCACCTTCCTGTTCCGGGGCGGCAAAGTCGTGCCTTTTCCCACCGAAGCCCGCGACATCGGCGGCAAGGACATCCGCGAAGGGCGCCTCCTTCTCGGCGAAAGCGACGTCATTGTCGCCGTGAGCGACGGAGTCATCCATGCCGGCATCGGCGGTCTCCTCAAGCTCGGCTGGGACTGGCCGGGCATTGCCGCCGAACTGGCGGCGCACTGTTCGCCGGATGACGACGCCGAAACGATCGCCAATCACATTCTGAACTGCTGCCACGGCTACTATCTCGGGCAGCCGGGCGACGATTCCACCGTCGCGGTCATCAAGCTGCGCCGCCCCCGAACCCTCACCCTGTTCACCGGGCCGCCGGCCAACCGCGACATGGACGAGCAAATCGTGAAGCGACTGATGGGCGGCCGCGGGAAAAAAGCGGTGGCCGGCGGCACCACCGCCAACATCGTCAGCCGTGTCCTTGAACTGCCGATAAAGGTCGACTTGGAATACCAGGACCCGGAGATTCCGCCCATAGCCACTCTCGGCGACTTCGACCTCGTTACCGAAGGCGTACTGACCCTTACCGCCACCATCGGTCGCCTGCACGACCCCGGCAAACTGCGCGCCTCCACCCGCCGCGACGGCGCCACCCGCATGGCCCGCCTGCTGTTGGAGGCCGACACGATCGACATCATTGCCGGCACCGCCGTCAACCCGGCCCATCAGAACCCCAATTTCCCAGCCCAGATTAACATCAAGACCCAGGTCCTGGCCAACCTGCGCGCCGTCCTGGACGGCCTCGGCAAGCGCGTCACCGTCGAGTGGGTCTGACATGGGAGGAACTGCAGATGCTGCTTGTTGAATTGTGCCTGGGAACCTCATGCCATCTCATGGGCGCCCAAGACGTCATTGACGCTATCGAAGCCTTGCCTCCGGATAAGAGGGAAAAGGTCGACCTGCGCGGCGTAACTTGCCTCAAAACCTGCCGCAAAGGCCCCAATGTCAGAGTAAACGGCGTCGTACTTTCGGAAATGACCCCCGAACGCATCCTGGCTATAATCGAAGACAATCTGCCATAAAATATAGGAGGAACAATGCAAGTAAGTGAAGTAACGAAAATTCGCCGGAAAGTGCTGGCGGAAGTGAGCCGTCTGGCGCTGGAAGGCACCTTGGAGGAAAATATCGGCGGCATTCTCACCACCGTCGTATCGGAAGACGGTCCCCGCTATCGCTGCTGTGTCCATAAAGAAAGAGCCGTCCTCAAAGACCGCATCAACATGGCCCTCAGCCAGCCGATCGGCACCCCGCTGCCCGAAGCCGCCCGGCGGGCTTTGGATGACAAACGCGCCGACCTGCCGGCCGTCAACCTGCTGCCCGAGGCATGCGACCGCTGCCCCATCGACAAATTCCTCGTCACCGACGCCTGCCGCAACTGCCTGGCCCACAACTGCATAGCCAGCTGCCCGAAAAAGGCCATCATGGTTGTCCAGAACCGGGCCTATATCGATAAAACCATCTGCATCGAATGCGGCATGTGCAAGCGTTCCTGCGCTTACGGCGCCATCATCGAAATAAGCCGTCCCTGCGAACGGGCCTGCGACCTCAAAGCCATCGTCGCCGGCAGCGACCGGCGGGCGGTCATCGATCACGAAAAATGCGTCCAGTGCGGCGCCTGTAAAGTCGCCTGCCCCTTCGGCGCCGTCAGCGACCGGTCGGAAATCGTCCAGATCATCCGGCGAATCCAGTCCGGACAGCGCGTCTACGCTCTCGTCGCTCCTGCGTTCATCGGCCAATTCGGCCCGAAAGTCAAGCCCGAACAGATCGTTGCCGCCCTCGTCAAGCTCGGCTTCCACGCCGTGCGGGAAGTGGCCCTCGGCGCCGATGCCGTGGCCCTCGCCGAAGCGCGCGAATTTACCGCGGCCGTTCCCGCCGAACAACCCTACATGACAACCTCCTGCTGCCCGGCCTTCGTCGCCATGGTCGACAAACATCTTCCCGACGCCAGGCAGCGGGTTTCGACCACCGTATCGCCCATGGTCGCGGCCGCCAAAGCCATCAAGGCGGAGGATGCCGCCGGGGCGGTGGTATTCATCGGCCCGTGCATCGCCAAGAAAGCCGAAGCCCAGCGTTACTGCGACCTCGTAGATTTCGTCCTCACCTTCGAGGAACTGGCGGCCATCTTCGTCGGCGCCGGCGTCAATGTCGCCGAAATAGCGGCCGAAGCAGGCCAAACTGCCGCCTCCCGCGACGGCATCACCTTCGCCCGCGCCGGCGGCGTCACGCAAGCCGTCTGCGACACCGTGGCCCATATGGCGCCCGACGCCGTGCTCAAGCCGCAGCGGGCCGAAGGACTGGCCGACTGTCAGGCCGTGCTCGCCAAAATGCAGCAAGGCGACCTCGACGCCAACTTCCTTGAAGGCATGGCCTGCCAGGGCGGCTGCGTCGGCGGGCCGGGCATCATGGCCGACCAGCGCATAACCGCCAAGCTCGTCGATATGTACGCCGGCAAGGCCCCGGTGGAAACGGCTCCCGAAAATACCGCCGCCCGGAGCGTCGTTCCCGCTTTTCACCGCCGTAAATAACTAGCCTGCATAAATATACCCGGCCACTCTTCTCAAAACGGCGCGGTTATGCTAAAATATAGCCTGACTTAAATACGTGAGAGGGGAACGTTATGTCAGGACACTCTAAATGGGCTAACATAAAACACCGCAAAGGCAAAATGGACGCCATCCGCGGCAAAATAACCACGAAAATCAGCCGCGAAATCACCGTCGCCGCCCGGGCCGGCGGCGCCGACCCCGCCGGCAACATGCGGCTTAAACTGGCGCTGCAGAAGGCCAAAGAAAACAACGTTCCCAAAGACAACATCCAGCGCGCCATCCAGAAAGGCGTCGGCTCCCTCGAAGGCGGCAACTACGAAGAAATAGTATACGAAGGCTACGGTCCCGGCGGCGTCGCCGTGCTGCTGGAAATCATGACCGATAACCGCAACCGGACCGCAGCCGATATCCGCCACCTGTTCGCCAAGCATGGCGGCAACCTTGGCGAAGCCGGCTGCGTCTCCTGGATGTTCGACAAAAAAGGCCTCTTCCTTGTCGACAAAGCCGGCGTCAACGAAGAAGACCTTATGCTTGTCGCTCTTGAAGCCGGCGCCGAGGACATCAAAAGCGACGATGACGAATACGAGATAATCACCGCCCCGGACGACTGGGAACAGGTCCGCGCCGCCCTCGAGGCCGCAAAGGTCGTGACCGCGTCAGCCCAGATCACCATGGTTCCCCAGACCGAGGTCAACCTCGCCGGCGACGACGCCGTCAAAATGCTCAAGCTCATGGACGCCCTAGAGGAACACGACGACGTCCAGGAAGTATACAGCAACTTCGATATTCCCGACGACATGCTGGAAGAGGAGTAATATCAAGGGTTATGGGGATTTGTATCTGAAAAAAGGATACAAACCATACGTCAACTTATCGCCCCTATTTGAGCAATTAAATGGGGGTATTTTTGTGCGCAAAAGGGTAGTAAATATCCAAATCGAATCTACGAGAGACGACCTTGTGAACGAGTTCCTTGAAAAGAAGAAAGTCCAAGGCCAAGCACCCGAAACAGTCTACCAACACTTATGGCTGCTAAGGGTTTTCTTCCGAGATTATTATTCTGGTGATATTAAAGAGTGTAAAGAATTGAACAAGGCTATTCAGGCATTTCTCACAGGGAAGAGGGACGTATATTATAACCAGTCATTAAGAACACTGAGATTATTTTTTGATTATTGTGTTGAAGAGGGAGTACTAGCAGAAAACCCCTGCAAAAAACAGGGGTATAAGTACCGTAAGGATAAGCCAAGGATAATTCAACATACCTCTGAAGCAATAGCCACGATACTGAAGCAACCCAATCGGTCAACCTTCAGAGGCTTGCGCGACTATAGTTTAATGCTTCTAATGTTGGATACAGGTATAAGGCCAGGAGAGGCACTGAGACTACGTTTAACTGACTTTGAGGGTAAAACAATTCATGTACGCAAGGAAATAGCCAAAACGCGCGTAGAACGTTATTTGCCCATATCGAATGCCGTAAACATTATGATTCAGAAGCTGCTAAAAGTTAGGCACACTACATGGGATAATAAAGACGGGATTCTGTTCTGTGGCTTTCACGGTAAAGAGATAAGCACTGCTGCGCTGCACAGGTCTTGGAAGAAGTATGCCGTCAGTTCAGGAATAGAGTTCTTTCCCTATTGCTTCAGACACCAATTCGCCCTCTCGTGGGTAAGAAATGGGGGAGGGGCTTTTGAATTGCAAAAGATTATGGGACATACCCGCCTTGACATGACATTGACCTATGTACATTTGGCTTCTACCGATGTCGAGGAGGCACACCAGAAATTCTCGCCTCTTCAATCGTTTCTTAATCCTGTAGAAAAAAGAATAACAAAAATTAAGCGATAGAAAAGTTATGTATCAGAATGATTTCTCTTGGGTACACTATATCGGGAGGGCTATTATGCGAAATTTATTTAGAAAAATATTCCAAAGAATACTCAGGAAGCGTCTAGCGAAATGCTAGGCGCTTCTGACGTTTATGGTGTCAAGTAAAGATGTTTATCTGTCCAACAAAGGAGCATGAGCATATGATTAATATTATTGACAGCATTATGGGTAGTGGAAAGACCACCTATATCATACAAATGATAAACAGTAATCCTAACCAAAGATATTTGTTTATAGTTCCATACCTTAAGGAGATACAAAGAATCAAAATGGCTTGCAAGGGCTTTGAAGAGCCAGAGGAAAGTAAAGGTGAGCTAAAGTTAGACAGTTTAAATAAGCTGATTAGAGCTGGTAGAAACATAGTGAGCACTCATCAGCTTTTTAAGTCTGCCAACAAAGAGACTTTTGATGCTTTAAAACAGTGGAACTACACCTTGATAATTGATGAGGCGTTGGAGGGGATATTAACGAGCGAGGATTTCAAAAAAGACGATCTTCCTACGATTCTTGCAGCAGGACATGCTCATATTGACGATGAGACCAACTATCTTATTTGGGATAACCTGAATTATGACGGAGTTTATAACCAAATAAAAAGATGGTGCCTTAATAAGAGCGTGGTTGTCCTTGACCAAAGAGTGTTAATGTGGGTTATTTCCCCAGGAATTTTCCATTGCTTCTCTGATATTTACCTTTGTACTTATATGTTTGACGCCCAGATTCAACGTTACTATTTTGACATGCAGGGCATGGCGTATCAATGCTCTAGGGTGGAAAAAAGCAATAACCAATATGTATTGGTGCCACGACCAGCAAATTATAAGGACGATACCAGCAACATCAAAATCAACATTTATACAGGAAAGAAGAATAACATTGGTAGTGTTGGGAAAGCTGCCAGATACAAATTAAGCAGTACATGGTATGACAAAGCCACTAAGGCCAATCTAGTGAAAATGAAAAATAACTTGGTGGGTTATTTCAAGAATGACCTACAGAATAGCCCAAGCAATAATAACCTTTGTGACGTGCTCCCCGAAAACTGGTCCACAGGAAATGTTAGTAACCGCGTAGTATTAACATGGACCAGGAGGGAGTAAATTGAACAAACGATTCACTGAGGAACAAATCATCGGCATTCTCAAATCCCATGAACGGGGCATGAAACTGGCAGACATCCTCCGCCAACACGGCATTGCTGAACAGACTTTCTACCGGTGGAAATCAAAATACGGCGGGATG
>JARKNV010000024.1 GCA_029976065.1 Selenomonadales bacterium | reverse complement strand
GTAGGCAACGAACTCGGCGCCGCCCGACTTGGAAAGCAGCAGGGTGATGGCCGCCGTCAGCGAGGTCTTGCCATGGTCGACGTGACCGATGGTCCCGATGTTTACGTGCGGTTTGGTTCTCTCAAACTTCTTCTTTGCCATACTTCTCTTCCTCCTTAACCCTAGTGGCCGCGCAGTAACTACACTAGTATTTTACAAAAGAAGGATATTCTATTAAGCAAAGGTAAATTCCTGCTTCTCTCCCATCCGTCGTCCTTTTGAATGGCATTGGAAAAGCCCCGTCAAAAATAGACAGGGCCAACGGTTGCCGATAAGGCAACCGTTACCGCGGCACGACCGTGTACGTCACCAGCACCGTCCCGTACTGATCCACGAACGCGACGTGGACCGGGCGGGAAAAATCGAAACCGGTGCGGTCCACCGCCAGATAATCGTCCGCCTTCGTCGCCGAAGTGTCGCCGGCCTGCGGGCTTTTCGTCCGCACCGTCACCGTTATATCATTGCCGCCGCGAACCACCTTGGCGATGGCCACCCCGTAGCCCTGCGGCGCCACCGAGCCCACGTGGGCGGACAGCAGCACCTGCCTGGCGAAATCCGTCTTGTCGAGCACGTCGCCGGGGATATTCGCCGCCGTCCCGGCCGGCCGGGGATCCTGCAGGGCGATGCCGAAAGCCATATCCGCCGGGTAGTTCGCCTCCGTCCAGGTCCAGGAGTTGAAAGCGTCCGTCTGGAAAACCGTCGTCTGCGCGGCCGGCGCGGTCGGCCCGATAAGCGCGGCGCCGGGGAAAAAACTCGCCGGGGTGTAAGTCGCCGGATGGTGCATATCGCCGATGCCGCGGATGGTGGTGATGACCCACGAATCGCCGTCACGGTCCAGATCCACCTTGAAAACCTGGCCGTTGTGCACTACCCGCACCGTCGCCCCGTCGTCCGAGCGCGACAGCAGCGAGAAAGAATCCCGGGATGCGTCGAACCCGTACGTCGCCGCGTTATCCATCACCACCTGCACGGGGCTTTCCGTCTCGTGGCGCCTGCCCCCGCGGGCCTGGTCACGGTTGTCGTTCTTGTCACGGTCGCGGTTGTGGGCCGCCGCCGCGTCCACCGCGCCCGTCACCGCCTGGCTCGGCGCCGCCAGCACCTTTGCCACCGGAAACCCGTGCAGCAGCGCCGTCGACATCACCGCCGCCCCCGCCACCGCCACCGCGATCTTCTTGTACCGGCGCCTCATCCGTTTCCGTTTCGTCGTATGCGTACTCGTCTGCATCTTGCCTGCCCCTCCCCTCACGGCGTTTTTTTTTTAGTCTTCGCCGGAAGAGGATTAGATTTTCAAAGAACATATTGGCAACAGCAAAAAACCCCGCCGTCCCCGGCGGGGTTTTTCTTCGTATTGGTGGCGGCGCACGGATTTGAACCGCGGACCCAGCGGGTATGAACCGCTTGCTCTAGCCAACTGAGCTACGCCGCCAAAAAAATGGAGCTGATGACCGGGATTGAACCGGTGACCTTATCCTTACCAAGGATACGCTCTA
>JARKNV010000017.1 GCA_029976065.1 Selenomonadales bacterium | reverse complement strand
GACACCGGCCTTGCTGAAAGCCTCTCGAAGTATGTAATAGTCCATTGGATCACGGCATATGCGGTCTTGTTTAAAAGCAACGATGTTCTTTACTTTGCCTGCGGCGATGTCATTCAGCAGCGCCATCATAACCGGCCGCTGGTGGACCCTCTTCTTGAAGGCTGACACCCCGTCCTCCTTGTATTCCTTATACAGCTTGCCACCGTAGCTCTCGATCGTTTCTTTGTTGACCTGGGCCTGAATCTCGTAACTCTCTCCCTCCTGGAATTGACCGTCCGTTGAAACGCGTACGAGGCTTGCCCAATCCCCTTCCGCCACCTTTTGCTTTACAATCGGGCCGCTAATCTTGGCCATTGTGAATCTCTCCCCTTCCCGCAAGTAAATCCGCTATCAATAAAACAGCGGTTCTACTGGTATTGTAGGGCTTTTGTCCTTTATTCACAAAGCGGCCGTTTTGGCCTATTTTGCAAACGCGACCTCGCTGTTGCCGCCGCCGGGGAAGAGGTTGAGCTTGCGCCACAGTTCCTTGCGCTTGGCGGGGGCGAAGGCCTGGACCATGGCGGCTTCCTCGTAGTAGGGCCGGCCCATGTCGGTGAGAATCCAGTCGGCGAAGGTGCGGGCGACTTTGTTGACGTCCTGCTTGCTGTTGAGGCCGGCCATCTCCGCGTATTTGAGGAGTTTTTCGGGTTCGCGGACAACAAGGCCGCTTTCCGGAGCCTCGGCGGCGGCCTTGAGGGTGCGGGCGGCCTGCTGGGCGTGGAAAATGTTGGCGGCGGCGCCGATGGTGACGTGACGGTAGACGAAGTTGCGGGCGACCATGACGTGGGCGTCGACGCCGCAGGCGCCGCGGGGCACTTTGGGGTTGATGCGGCAGGGGCCCTGGGCGCAGAGCTGGCAGCTGAGGCCCTGGGTGCAGAAGGTGCAGCGGATCTTTTCCTGCTGCTGCCAGCGGTCGAAGACGTTGGTCAGGCCCTGGGCATGGACGTGCTGGTACATTTCGCGCATGGCCGGATCGATGATGACGTTGAGGGGATAGCCGTCCGGTCCCTGGTCATGGGTGCGGATGTGCTCGCGCTGCCAGGCGAATACGCCGTCCTGGGGCGGCGATTTGGTGATGTCGTAGTATTTGCGGGCGTTGGCGTGGACGTCGAAATGGACGTCGGGATCGTTGCTGCCGCTGGCGTCGCCCCGCCCGGGCACCGATTCCACGTCTCCCCTGCTTACGGCGTCGGTGCTGGTGATAAGCTGCTCTCGGTCGGACACTGCTATTCCTCCTCGCGTTGTTCTGGTTTTAGTCTGCGACAAGACGCCATTTTTATGCCGCACTTTACATAAATTACCGGCGGGCCGCGGACAGGTTTCCGGCCGGGGACGGCGAATTTGTCAAGAAATTATGTAAGGTGGGGAAGCTTTTGGCTAAGGCGCTGCGGGCGTGGACGCTTATCCTGGTATTCCTTTTTTCGGCGGCCGGTACGGCGGCGGCGGACGAGGTGGCTTTGGGCGTGTGGCCGGTCACGGGTTCGCAGCTGTGGCGCATTTCCTTCCCGCCCAACGGGGCGTCGGAGCTTTATTATCCCCACAGCGGCACTTATTTCACGGCGAGTTATGAAAACATGACGCCGCGCCGGGGCGGACTGCGCGTGGAGGGCGGCCTGATCAACGCCGTGAAGCCGGCAGTGGGCGGCGATTCGGACTGGGATTATACGCAGAGTTCGAATCTGTGGTACTACGGCGAGTTCAAGACGACGGGCAAGAGCGCGTACATAAATGTGGACTGGGTGAAGCCGGCGGGCGCGGACGGCGAGTATTTCATCGGCTACGGCTACCGGCAGAACGCTTTTCGGATGACGGACGGCGTGTATTATGTCGAGAATTATGCAACCCAGAGCCCGCCTGACGGGCTGGCGGGTCTGGACTCGACCTATACGGCCACTTACCAGGGGCCGCACATCGGGGTGAAGGGCCGGTCGGAGCTGTCGCGGCGGGTCAGCGTGGTGGGGTCGGTGGCCTACTCTCCCCTCGCCCTTGCCCAGGGACACGGCTGGTGGAATCTTCGCAGCCTGGATTTCGACCATACCGGCGCGGCCCAGATGGTCGACGCGTACATAGGGGTCCGCTACGCCTTGGGGGACAAGCAGGCGGTGACGGCCGGCTACCGCTACCAGTACATGAGCCTTTATCACGGGACGGAGAGCACGAGTGCGGATATTTCCTGGGACAAGGCGACGAGCGTGCAGAAGGGTTTTTATTTCGCGAGCGAGTTCAGGTTTTAAACAAAAAACGCCGTAAGGCGTTTTTTAGTCGGGCTTGACTTTATTGATAAGCAGAGGCCGTTCAGAAGGCCCCAGATGCTAGGCGCACCGGAGGATGGCCCGCGACGGCGTACTTGGTTGCGTACGTCGAGCGGGCCATCCGAGGAGCAACAACGCAGATGGGACCTTATCAACGGCCGGATTGGCGCGCTTGGGGGCGGTCTTTGAGGAACTCGAACGCCACCACCGCCGCCGCGAATATGCCGGGGACGGCCCAGTGGAGGAAGGGATAGGCGGCGGTGAAGGTGTGGGCGGCCGGGTCGGCGACGAGCATCTCGCCGGCCGTCCAGCCGAGAAAGGCGGCGCCGACGACGACGATTACCGGCCAGCGCTGCATGAGCATGGTGATGAGGGTGCTGCCCCAGATGATGATGGGGATGCTGATGCCGAGGCCGATGACGAGGAGGCTGACGTTGCCGCGGGAGACGCCGGCGATGGCGATGACGTTGTCGAGGCTCATGACGAGGTCGGCGATGAGGATGGTTTTGACGGCGCCCCAGAGATCGCCGGCCGCCTCGACTTCCTCCGCGGCGGAGTGGTCGTCGCGGACGAGTTCGATGGCGACCCACTGGAGGAGCAGGCCGCCGGCTATCTGCAGGTAGGGGACTTTGAGGAGCAGCACGGCGATGAGGGTGAGGACGACGCGCATGCCGACCGCGCCGGCGCCGCCCCACAGGATGGCCTGGCGCTGCTGCGCGGGCGGCAGCTTGCGGCTGGCGAGGGCGATGACGAGGGCGTTGTCGCCGCTGAGGAGAAGGTTGATCAGGATGATGCTGAAGAGAGCTGTCAGGTAATCCATGCCACCACCTGCCTACTACGGTCGTTGATAAACCGCCACCTACTGCGTTAGCCCTGCGGGAGCGCACTCGCCGTACGTTACACAGTACTGTCTCGCGCGCTTCCTCGGTCTGCCTTGTATCTGACGGTTTCTGAACGACCTAAATTGGGTTGAAAGAGAAAGAACCATCACGGCGCGGCGATGGTTCTTTTTTTGGGTCCCGCTATTATTGTTTCCCGACATAAGCGCAGGCATGAACGGGATTATCTTCATCGGCAGGAACTGTTTGACGGCAAAACGAAATAAAAATATAACATCTGCAAAATAATATGCGGAGGTGTCAATATGAAGGTACTGGTGGTTTACTATTCACTTTACGGCCATATTCACCGGATGGCCGCGGCGGTGGCCGAAGGGGTGCGCGAGGTTCCCGGCGCCGAGGCCGTGCTGCGCCGCGTGCCGGAGACGCTGCCACCCGAGATTGTGGCAAAAATGGGGGCCAGCGAGGCCCAGAAGTCGATGGCCCAGGTGCCGGTGTGCACGGTGGAGGAGTTGGCGGCGGCCGACGCCATTATTTTCGGCGCCCCGACCCGGTTCGGCAATATGTGCGGCCAGATGCGCCAGTTCCTCGACGCCACCGGCGGACTGTGGGCGCAGGGCAAGCTGGTGGGCAAGGCCGGCAGCGTGTTCACGAGCAGCGGCACGCAGCACGGCGGGCAGGAGTCGACGATTCTGAGCTTCCATATCACGCTGCTGCACCATGGGATGGTGATTGTCGGTTTGCCTTACACTTATCAGGGACAGACGACGGTGGCCGAGATGGCCGGCTGTTCGCCGTACGGGGCGTCGACGATCGCCGGCGGCGACGGCAGCCGCCAGCCCAGCGAGATCGAGCTGGCCGGCGCCCGCTATCAGGGACGGCATGTGGCGACGATCGCCGCGAAGCTGGCGAAATAGGAAAAAGACGACCGGCCCGCTGGCATAGCCAGCGGGCCGGTTTTTGTTTATAAGCCAAAGGTTGCCCAGAAAGCCCCAGATGCAAGGCGCACCGGAAGAGCGCGCCGCGACGCGTACTCGAACGTACGCTAGCAAGCGCTCTGAGGAGCAACGCCGCAGATGGGGCTTTATCGGCAACCGCTTTACAGTTTCACCCGCCGCAGCCTTAGAGCGTTCGTGACGACGGACACCGAGCTGAAGGCCATGGCGGCGCCGGCGAGGACGGGGGAGAGGAAGCCGGCGGCGGCGACGGGGATGCCGACGACGTTGTAGGCGAGAGCCCAGAAGAGGTTCTGCTTGATGTTGGTCATGGTGGCCCGGCTGAGGGCAATGGCGGCGGCGATGCCGCGCAGGTCGCCGCGCATGAGGGTGATGTCGCCGGCTTCGATGGCGACGTCGGCGCCGGTGCCCATGGCGATGCCGACGTCGGCGGCGGCGAGGGCGGGGGCGTCGTTGATGCCGTCGCCGACCATGGCGACGACCTTGCCCTGGCGGCGGAGGGTTTCGACCTGCTCGGCTTTGTTGGCGGGCAGGACTTCGGCCATGACGTGGCCGATGCCGACCTGGCGGGCGATGGCTTCGGCAGTGCGGCGGTTGTCGCCGGTGATGAGCCATACTTCGAGGCCCATGGCGGTTAAGGCGGCGATGGCTTCGCGCGAGGATTCCTTGACGGTGTCGGCGACGGCGACGAGGGCGGCGAGCCGGCCGTCGATGGCGGCGAACATGACGGTTTTGCCTTCGCTTTCGAGTTGTTCGACCGCGCCCAGGCTGGCGGCGATGCCGACGCCCTGCTCGTCCATGAGGCGGCGGGTGCCGACGGCGAGGTTTCTGCCGGCGACGGCGGCGGTGACGCCCGCGCCGGGCACGGCGGCAAAGGCGGTCGGCTCGGCCGCGGGGGCGACGCCCCGGTCGGCGGCGCCGCGGACGATGGCGGCGGCCAGGGGGTGCTCGGAGGCTTTTTCGGCGGCGGCAATGAGGGCGAGCAGTTCGTTTTCCTCGCCAGCGAGAGCGACGTAGTCGGTGAGTTCAGGCTGCCCCTTGGTGACGGTGCCGGTTTTGTCGAGAATGACGGTGGTGAGTTGGTAGGTTTTTTCGAGGTGTTCGCCGCCCTTGAAGAGAATGCCGTTTTCGGCGCCGCGGCCGGTGCCGACCATGATGGAGGTGGGGGTGGCGAGGCCGAGGGCGCAGGGGCAGGCGATGACGAGGACGGCGATGGCGTTGAGGAGGGCCCGCGCGGCGTCGCCGGGGGCGAGGAGGAAGAACCAGGCGGCGAAGGTGAGGAGGGCGACGGCGATTACGGCGGGGACGAAGTAGCCGGAGATGACGTCGGCGATGCGCTGGATGGGGGCTTTGGAGCCCTGGGCCTCTTCGACGACTTTGATGATCTGGGCGAGGGCGGTGTCTTTGCCGATTCTATGGGCTTCGAAGCGGAAGGTGCCGTATTTGTTGATGGTGGCGCCGTAGACTTTGTCGCCGGGCTTTTTGTCGACCGGCAGGCTCTCGCCGGTGAGCATGGCCTCGTCGACCGCGGAATCGCCGGCGGTGACGACACCGTCGACGGGGATTTTTTCGCCGGGGCGGACGACGATGATGTCGCCGACGCGCACTTCTTCGATGGGGATGTCCGCCTCCGCCCCGTCCCGCACGACGCGGGCGGTCTTGGCGGCCAGGCCCATGAGCTTGCGGATGGCTTCGGAGGTCCGCCCCCTGGCCCTGGCTTCGAGCAGGCGGCCGAGGATGATGAGGGTGATGAGGATGGCGGAGGTTTCGTAGTATACGTGCCCGATGCCGGCGAGGGTGTTGTAGAGGCTGAGGAAGAAGGCGGCGCTGGTGCCGAGGGCGACGAGGACGGACATGTTGGCGCTGCCGTGGCGGACGGCGCTGACGGCGTCGCGGTAGAACTGCCAGCCGGCCCCGAACTGCACGGGGGTGGCGAGAACGAGCTGGAAGTAGGGGCTGGCGAACACGGCGCTGTGGATTTTGAAGAAGTCGAGCACCATGTGGAGCGCAAGGGGCGCCGACAGGAGGGCGGAGATGACGAACAGCAGCTTCTGGCGGCCGATCTCCGCTTCGCGGGCGGCCCGCTCCCGGTCGTGGCCGGCCTGGTCGCCGGCGGCAGGGGCCGCTTCGTAGCCGGCGTCCCGGACGGCGGCTACGACGGCGGCGGCGGT
The DNA here is from genome assembly GCA_029976065.1 of Selenomonadales bacterium. Lineage (GTDB taxonomy): Bacteria > Bacillota > Negativicutes > Sporomusales > UBA7701 > Anaeroselena. The sequence continues at coordinate 13,195 of JARKNV010000017.1, read as the reverse complement.
GACGCCGGCGCCGGCCTCGACGGTGAGGCGGCCGAGGGCGAAGTTGACGTTGGCGGCGGCCACGCCGGGGATTTTGCGGACGGCTTTTTCCACCCGGGCGGCGCAGGCGGCGCAGCTCATGCCGCCGACGGCGAATTCCAGGCGCTCCAGCACGACGTCGTAGCCGAGGTCGCGGATTTTGGCGATGATGGCGGCGGCGGCGACGGCGGCCGGATCGTATTCGACGGTGAGGCGGCCGAGAGCGAAATTGACGTTGGCGGCGGCCACGCCGGGCATCGCCCCCACCCCCTTCTCGATGCGGGCGGCGCAGGCCGAACAGGACATGCCGCTGATGTTGTATGTGTCACGGGTCAAGGCTATCACCTCACGAATTTTTTGACGGCGTCGACGAGTTCGTCGATTACTTCTTCCTCGCCGCGCTGCAGGGCGTCGACGACGCAGCACTTGGCGTGGCCCTCGAGGATGATGAGGCCGACCCTGGTAAGGGCGGCCCGCGCCGCCTGGACCTGGATGAGGACGTCGATGCAGTAGCGGTCGGCGGCGACCATTTTGCCGATGCCCCGCACCTGGCCCTCGATGCGGCTTATTTGGGCAAGGAGTTTATCCTGTTCACTTTTTGTCCTTCGCATAACGACCTCCATACCATACCCCGGTAGGGTATTATGTTATCATCATAGCGCTTTTCCGCCTCGCCGTCAATAGTCCCATATATTGTGGCAAAAGGCGCCTACCGCCGAAAAAAATACAATTTAAGGCATTTTTTCCCACAAAACTGGAAGGGATTTGCCGGCGGTTGTCAAATATAGTCTATCAGGTTCTCACCCCTGCCGAATGATCGGAGGTAACAATGGAGAAGGCGAAAAAACAAGTTCCGGGTGAACCGGCGGTGCCGCGGCCCTTTTTTAATCCGTCCGATTTCGTCGTTTTTGACCAGGCGAATGAGGCGATTTTTCTGCATCACGGCCACACCGGGTCGGTCGTAACCCTGAACAAGAAGGCGTGCGAGCTGTTCGGCTACGAGCCGGACGAGGCCCGGCGCCTGGGCCTCCTGGCGATGCCGCCGGGCGAATATCCCTATACCGCCGAGGAGGCGCTGCGCCGCTTCCGCGAGGCGGCCGGCGGGGCCCCCCAGCTTTTCGAGTGGCGAACCAAGAACAAGGCGGGCCGGGAATTCTGGGTGGAATGTTTTCTGAAAGGGATCACCATCGGCGAGCACGAATTCGTCCTGGCCACCTGCCGCGACGTTACCCGCCGCAAGCTTTCCGATCAGCGCCTGTTCCTCGAGCACGGCGTCCTGACGCTGCTGCAGGATACCATCCTCGAGGTTTTCGACAAACTCGACGAGGCCGATCTGCTCGTCGCTCTCGTTCACCGCGCCGGGACTCTCGTGGGCGCGCCGTACGGATTCGTGTACGTGTATAACGAGGATACCGGGACGCTGGAGCTGAAGGTGCCGGCGATCGGCGGCCCGCTGAGCCCTGCGCTGGCTCCGGGCGAAGGGCTGGTCGGCAGGGTCTGGCAGAGCGGCGAGCCGGCTTACGAGCAGAGTCTGCGGCTGCTGGCCGGCAGCCCCGCCGAGGGCCAGGAGGCCGAGCTGGCGACGGTAGCCGTGCCGCTGAAGCGGAACGGCCATGTATTGGGGGTTCTGGGCCTTTACTCGCCTGACGAGAATTATCATTTCCGCGACGATGAGGTTGCGCTGCTGACAAGGTTCGCCGACTTGGCGGCGGTGGCGCTGGCAAACGCCGCCGAACACGGGACGGTGCGCCGTGCCCTGGCGGCCAGCAAGGCTTCGGAGGCCGCTCTGCAGCAGAGCGAGGAAAGGTATCGGATGCTGTTCAACAGTATCCCGGACATGATTCATATCGCCGAGATCACCCCGGACGGCCTGCCCGGCCTGATAATCGACGCCAACGAGACGGCCTGCCAGCGCCTGGGTTATAGCCGCGAGGAGCTGCTGCAGCGGACGCCGTCCGATATCGTCGCCCTGGAGTACCGCGGCGACGCCAGGGAAAGGATCGAGCTGCTGTACGCTCGCAAGCACACGCTGAACGAGAGCGTTTACCTGACCCGCGACGAGCTTACCATTCCGGTTGAGGTCAATTCCCACTTGATAACGCTCGACGACCGCCCGTGCGTGATGTCGATATCCCACGATATCAGCGAGCGCAAACGGGTGGAAAAGGAGATTGCCCGCCTCGACCGCTTAAATCTCATCGGGTCGATGGCGGCCGGCATCGGCCACGAGATTCGCAATCCGCTGACGACGGTGCGCGGTTTCCTCCAGATGCTCGGCACGAAGGAGGATTTTACCAAGCACCGCAGCCATTTCGACCTGATGATCCAGGAGCTGGACCGGGCCAATTCGATTATCACCGAGTTCATCTCCTTGGCCAAGAACAAGGCCGTCGATCTCAAGGAGGGCAACCTGAACTCGATCATCTCCATGCTGCTGCCCCTTCTAGAAGCCGGCGCGATCCTGTACAACAAGTCGGTGAAGACCGATTTGGCGGAGATCCCCAACCTGCCTCTCGACGAGAAGGAGATCCGCCAGCTCGTTATCAATCTGGCGCGCAACGGCCTCGACGCCATGCCGCCGGGCGGCGCGCTGACCATCCGGACGACATGCGACGACGAGCGGATTTCTTTGTCGGTGCAGGATCAGGGCAAGGGCATTTCGCCGGATATCGCCGAAAAGATCGGCACGCCGTTCTTCTCGACCAAGGAATACGGCGTGGGCCTCGGCTTGGCGGTGTGCTACAGTATAGCCGCCCGCCACAACGCGCTCATTTCGTTCGATAGCAATATGGGCGGGACGACGTTCACGGTCCATTTCCCGCTTGAACGCCGTTGATACCCCCCCCATCTGCGGCGTTGATCTGATTGTTTTTACGGTCGCCATGGAAAAAGAGCGCGAGATTACTCGCGCTCTTTTAGTTCAAAGATCCGCGGCACTGGTCGTTTCGGTGCCCTCCACGCACCTGAACGCGCATGCCGCGCAGTCGGGTTCGTTGCCGACTTCGAGGTATTCCTGCCGGCCGTTCAGGTTTTTGCCGTTCCAGAAGGAGTAGGTGTCCGCCATGTTGCCACCTCCGACGTTTGTTTCCGCTAGTTTTTGTCGACGGCGGCCTTAATTATTCCGCGCTTATGACCGCGGGGCAGGCTTCGGTCCCGCGGCCTCCTTTTTTTTCGCCAGGCGGCAGTAGAGGGAGCGGCGGGAGATGCCGAGATAGCGGGCGGCGGCGGTTTTGTTGCCGCGGCAGGCGGCGAGGGCCTGGCGGACGATGCGGTCGACGTAGTCTTCGAGGCTGAAGCCGGCGTCCGGCAGGTCGAATGCGGCGGGGTTGATGACCGTTCCCGCGGCGGGCTCGCCGCCGGCCAAGGGCGGCAGCCCTTTGGCCAGGCCGCCGAGATGGGCGGGCTTGACGGTGTCGTCGTCGTGCATGAAGGCTATCCATTCCATGGTGTTGCGCAGTTCCCGGACATTGCCGGGCCAGTCGTAGGCTCGCAGCAGTTCGGCGGCGGCGGGCTCGATCGTTTTGAAGCGGCGGCCTTTGCTGGCGGCGAGTTCGCGCAGGAAGAGTTCGGCGAGGGGGAGGATTTCCTCGCGGCGTCGGCGGAGGGGCGGGATGACGATGTGGCCGACCTTCAGGCGGTAAAAAAGGTCTTTGCGGAAGGCGCCCTGCTCGACCCGCCGGCCGAGGTCGGCGTTGGTGGCGCAGATTATGCGGACGTCGGCGGGTACTTTTTTGAGGCCGCCGACGCGGTAGAATTCTTTTTCCTGGATGACCCTGAGCAGCTTGCCTTGCAGGTCGAGGGGGATTTCGCCGACCTCGTCGAGCAGCACCGATCCGCCCCGGGCGAGGTCGAGCTTGCCTTTCTGGCCCTTGGCGAGGCCGCCGGTGAACGCGCCGGGGTCGTAGCCGAACAGTTCGCTTTCGAAGAGGCTGCCGGTGAGGGCGGCGCAGTTGACGTCGACGAGCGGGGCCGGGTCCTGGCGGGCGCCGTGGTGGATGATGCGGGCGATGATTTCCTTGCCGGTGCCGGTTTCCCCTTCGATGAGCACGGGGATGGAGCGGTCCTGGTGGTAACGCTCGGCCTGGGCGGCGATGCGCTGCATTTCGGGGGCGAAGAAGGCGATGTTGTCGAGGCCGGCCGCCCGGTTGGCCAGTTTTCGGAGCCGCGTTAGTTCCTGCCGCGTTTCTTCGGTGGCGGCCCGGACTTCGGCGTTGAAACGGCTGGTGAGCGCCCGGTTTTCGCGGAGGAGGGCCTGGTGTTCGGCGATGCGCTCGGTGATGGCCGCCAGTTCGGCGACGCTGATGGGCTTGAGGAGGTAGTCGTAGGCGCCGGCCCGCAGGGCTTCGATGGCGGTGACCATGTCGCCGTGGCCGGTGAAGAGGACGATGTCGCAGGCTTTGTCGCCGCCGGCTCTGATGCGTTTGAGAAGTTCGATCCCCGACAGGCGCGGCATTTTTATGTCGGACAGCACCATGGGGAAGTCGCCGGCGGCGAAGGCGGCCAGCGCTTGTTCGCCGTCGCCGCATTCGGTGACCTGGTGGCCCATTTCGCGCAGGAATTCGCCGACCCCTGCCCGGCTGTCGGCGTCGTCTTCGACGAGAAGGATGTTCATGCCCGTTCCTCTCCCTCCCTCTTCCCGGCGCAGGCCGGGAAGGTTATGCGGAAGGCGGCGCCACGGTCCCGGCGCGCGCCTTTGATGATGATTCGCCCGCCGTAGGAGCCGACGATGGAGTGCACGATGGACAGGCCGAGGCCCATGCCTTCGCCGGCGGGTTTGGTGGTGAAAAAGGGTTCGAAGACTTTGCTTTTGATCTGGCTGCTGATCCCCGGCCCGTTGTCGCGGATTTCGAGGTATACCTCGCCCTTCTGCCAGCCGGAGGCGATGGCGATGCTTTTGCCGGGCCTGTCCACGGTGTCGAGGGACTGCATGGCGTTGACAAGCAGGTTGATGACGACTTCTTCGAGCTGGGTTTCGTTGGCGAGGATGGCGGGCACTCTGGCGGCCAGGCGTGTTTTGACGGCGATGCCGTGGGCGGCGAGCTGGGCGCCGATGAGGGAGAGCGCTTCGCCGACGGCGGCGTTGAGGTCGCAGGGCTCGGGCCGGCCGGGCTGACTGCTGCGAACGAAGAGGCGTATGTGTTTGATGATGTTGTCGATGCGGTCGGCCTGTTTGGATATTTTGCCGAGATTTTCCATGATTCTGGCGAGGGTGGGGGTTTTGCCCTGCCCGTGCCAGTAGAGGATGCCGTCGGCGGCGACTTTGAGCGAATTGAGGGGCTGGTTTATTTCGTGGGCAATGCCGGCGGCCATCACGCCGAGGGAGCTGAGGCGTTCGGCGCGGACGACCGCTTCCCTGGCCTGGAGCATTTCCTGTTCGTGCCGGCGGCGCTGGGTGACGTCGTGGACGATGGTGAGGAAGTTGGCGATTGCGCCGTTTTCGTCCCGCACCGGGGTGATGGTCATTTCGGCGGTGTAGGCGCTGCCGTCGCGGCGGCGGCCGTTTATCTCGCCCTGCCAGGCCCGCCCGGCGACGATGTGCTGCCACAGGTTCAGGTAGAAGCTCTTGGCTTCGGCGACGGTGAAGATGCCGCGGACGTTCTTGCCCAGGACGGCGACGGCGGCGAGGCCGGTGAGGCTTAGGAAGGCGGGGTTGACCCACTGGACGGTGCCTGCCCGGTCGGCGATGACGACGGCGTTGGCGGCCGCTTCGAGCCCGGCGGTGAGGAGTTTGAGCCGCTGGCGGCTGGTGGTGGCATGGATGGCGAGGGCGATCTGTTCGGCGAAGTTGGTGAGTTGGACGAGGGTCCGTTTGGTCCAGAATTTCTCGCCGCCGGTGTAGACCGCGAGCGCCCCGAGGATGAGGCCGCCCGTTTTGAGGGGAAAGGCCGCCCCGGTGGCGGCGCCGTATCGGGCGAGCCTGTCGCGCCAGGGCTGCAGGTTGTGGTCGTGGATGGCGGCCATCTGGAATTTGCCTGTGCGGATGGCGGCGCCGGTTGGGCCCTGGCCGGCGGGGCTGTCGTCCCAACGGAGTTCCACGCCCCGGCTGCATTTCTCGGCCCGGTCGCCGGCAGCGATCAGCCGGACCGAGCCGTCGTCTTCCTTACGTCCGACCCACAGCAGGCTGACGCCGAAGATGGCGGTCATTTGTTCGCAGGCGAAGACGAGGATGTCGTCGAGCGGCCGCTCTTCAAGGACTTTAACGGCGATGTCGAGGAGCAGCAGGTCGCAGGCTTCGGAGCGGCGGCGTTCGGTGATGTCGCGGACGATTATGAGGGCGTCGCGGTCGCCGGCTTTGGTGACGCGGGCCTCGAAGCAGGCGGCGGCGTTGTCGGTTTCGCGGCGGTATTCGAAGACCTGCATTTTGCCGCTGGCAAGGGCGGCGCCGATGGCGTCGCGGGCCGGCTCGACAAGGTGGGCGGGCAGGAACCGGTCGATGCCGCAGCCGATGAGGTCCGGGCCGGGAAGGTCGGCCTGGCGGCCGGCGGGCTTGGTGTCGAGAATGACGCCGTCGGCGCTTACGTGGTAGAGGATGTCCGGAACGGAGGCCAGGACGGCGTTATTTTCCGCTTCGCTTCTGGCGAGGGCGGCCTGGGCCCGGCAGCGCTGGATGGCGCCGAGGATGACTTCGCCGACGAGTTTGGGGAGCATGAGGTCTTCTTCCCGCCAGGCTTTTTCTTCTTTGCGGGAATAAAGGCCGAGAACGCCGAGGATGAGCCCGCCGCCGACGAGCGGCACGGCGACGAGCGATTTGATCCCCGCGGCGGCGAGCATTTCCCGGTCTTCTCCCGCCGGCATGGCTTCGAGGCGCGGGATGTGCAGCCGGTCCTTTTCCCGTATTTCCCGGGCGAGCCAGGATTCGTCGGCGATGGCGATGAGCGGCTTTTCGGCGGCGAGCGGCGGCACGCCGTCGGCGTTCCAGCTGTAGGCAAGGCGGGCCGCGCCGACGGCGGCGTCTTCGAAGTATATGCAGGCGTGGTCGGCGCCGGTGAAGCGGCCGATGTCTTCGAGCACGGCGACGACGGCGGCGGCAAGGCCGGGTGGACTGACGTTGACGAGTTTGGCGGATACAGCGGCCAGCAGTTTTTCGTATTCCACCCGGTGGCGAAGGGCCGTCTCCAGCAGGCGGTGGGCGGTGATGTCGGTGAAGGAGCCGATGTAGCCGGCGAGCCGGTTGTCCCGCCAGCGGGGCGAATATTCGGCCATGAACCAGCGGTAGCCGCCGGCGGCGTGGCGGAGCCTGAATTCGCAGCGGAGTGGGGCTGAGTGCGCGAGGGCGTCCGCCTGCCTGGCGGCGAGGGCCGGACGGTCGTCGGGGTGGACGAATTCCAGCCAGCCCTGGCCGCGGAGAGCGGCAAGCGGCTGGCCGGTTATTTCGGACCAGGTGTGGTTGAAGAAGACAGGTTCGCCGGCGCTGTCGGCGACCTGCAGGAGTACGGGGGCGTGGTCGGCGAGGTTGCGGAAGCGCTGTTCGCTGTCCGGCAGACGGCCGGTCTCCTGCCGGGGACATTGTTCCGTCGCCCTGCGGATCGCCCGGTCGTAGAGGGCGTCGAGGACGAGGGCGAGCAGGAGCACGGCGACGATGGCGCCGCCCCGATTATCGGCCAGCAGCCAGCCGCCGCCGAGAAGGCCGGCAAGCACCGCGGCGGCGGCGGCAGGCAGGCAGCGGGCCGGGCCGCCCGCCCGCCTTGCTGCCGCCAGCAGTTGGCGCCTGGCGAGTTCCCGCCGCCAGTGGGCAAGGGTCATTATTGCCGCGAAGAGAGGATACTCCCAGTTCACCGTTTTCCAGCCACCGTTTCTATGGATTTGCTTCTTTCCTTCGCTAATTCTCGTGCATATCCTGCCATTTATAACAAAGTAAGGCAGAAAAATAAACACAAGGACGGCGATAGTCCTTGTGCGGCGGATTGTCCGCTCCGGGCCGGATGGTTCGGGGCACGGCGCTAGCTTTCGCGGTAGTAGGGCTTGAGCTGGAAGAGCAGGTAGGCAAGGATGAAGTCCCAGACGAGGCCGGCGAGGCTGAACCAGACGAGGTTCATGAGGATGCCGAGCAGGAGGGCCCAGAAGGCGAACATCCAGCCGAGGCGGCGCCGTTTGAGCATGAAGTAGCCGCCGGCGATGGCCAGTAGCTGGATAACGGGGACGAGGATGTGGAGGATGGCGGCGGCGAAGGCGGGGTAGGCGCGGCTGAGGCCGACGGTTTTGAGGGTGGCGGCGCTGAACAGGCCGAGAATGCTCAGCCAGGCGAGTAGTCCGAGGATTCCGAGGACGATGAGGACCCAGGGGAGCACCTTCGCCGCCCATTCCTTGACGTTGGCGGGAAGGCCGGGCAGCCAGTCGGCGAAGAAGCGGCCGAATAGTCTTTCCAGGCTGTTCATTTCCAATCTCCTCCCAGTTTTCTTTCCTTATAATGATATGTCCGCCGCGTGGCAAAAATAACGCCGTCCCGTTGTATTCGGGGAACATGTATGGTATAATTACATCAAGCACCATCCTTACAGAGACTCAGGGTTCGTAATTTGCCTGCGCGTCGAAAGTCAGTCTTTCCGAGCCTAGCAAGTAGCAAACCGGTCCAAAGGGTAGTGTTTTTCGTTTCCCCGGTAAGATGGGACTCGCCGATTCCGTGTATCAATTGCCTGTCCGATCAAGGTGACAATCGAGTATATTGGGGGTTTCCAGTCTGTCAGTATCGGTTACACTGTAAGGATGGTGCTCAACGGGGGGAGGCGCACGCCTCCCCCTAAGTTTTATTTAAAATATTGAGGCCGTCAGAACCCTGGGTACGCCTTGGGTGAACTTATCAACGGCCTTTTTTGTGGGCATGCTAACGGCGGGGGTGACACTATGGCAAAAAACCGCGGTTACGATATGCAGCCCGAGTTTGACGCTCATACGTCCAGGGCGGCGGCGGTCAACTATTCTCCGCCCCGCACCGGCGGCCAGCTCCAGGACGAGCTGCGGGCGGCCGACCGGCCGAGTGACCGGCAGACGCTGGGCGATCCGGAGGATTACAGCAACGCAGCCAGCGACGCTACGGCGAATACGCCGGTCAAACCCCGCTCCAGGCCGCCCCTGTTATGATGCAAATAAGGAACCACCCGCTAAGCGGGTGGTTCCTTATTTGCCGTTATTTGCGGCCCGGGATGCGGTCTTCGCAGGGAACGGCGGTCTGGCATTTGCCGCAGCCGTACCGGGGCCGGAAGCGGGCCATCATGGCGTCAAGGTAGTCGGAGCAGGGCTGATGGCGTTTGCCGCGCTCGTCGATGGCCGCCGGCGGGCAGCGGCGGATGCAGGCGCCGCAGTTGGTGCAGTATTCGTGGGTGCCGGTGTAGGAGCGCGGCGTGGGCGCGAGGGCCAGGCCGGTGACGAGGCTGCCGAGGCGGCCGGCGGCACCGCGGGCGGTGATGATGGAGCAGTTGAGGCTTAAAGTCCCGAGGCCGGCGATGTGGGCGACGTGGCGTTCCGACCAGTTGCTGCGCCGCTCGACGACGGCGAAGCGCGGGTCGAAGACCGGCACGAGGACCTGATGGCCGGCCGCCGCCAGAAGGTCGGCGAGGTGCCGGCGCAGCGCGTCGTTGAACATTTCGCCTTCGATGCGGCCGTAGAGCCACTCGGCGGCGGGCAGGCCGGGCTGGCGGTTGGCATGGCGCACCGCGGCGGTGAAGGGCAGGAAGTAGGATATTACGGTGTTGGCGGCGGACAACCATTCGCGGGGCGACAGGTGGCGGGGGCCGATGGCGCCGGGGTCCTTGAGGCGGGCGAACAGCGGGTCGTCGGCCGCCGCTACGCCGACCAGGGGCGGGTCGAATATCTGCAGGCCGCCGAGGGCGGGGACGCGGTTGAGCGGGCTTTCGCCGGCAAAGGCGGCCGCGGCTGCGGCCAGTTCGTCAATCCGCACGGTGATCATCTCCTTATTCCTGATAGGGAGTATTTGGCGGCCGGCGGCCGGTAATCCTGCCGGGCGGCGACCGTGGGGCCTAAAAAGGCGGCGCGTCTTCGCCGCTCCGTCTTACAAATGCCCCGGACTGTTATACCCGCCGCGCGCCAACGGCGCAAACCGGACGCAATTTGTATTTGTGTTGTTGAAAGCGAGGCGGAATGATAGTAAAATATTGGTGACGATTAAAAGGTGGGATCGATATGGCAATGATGAACGAGAAAACGACGATCAGCGCCCGGATCAACGCCACGGCAGTCAAGGCCCTCAAGAATCTTCACGTCCCCCTGTCGGACGTTATCGAGGCGGGGGTGTTCCACTTCCTGCTGCTGGACGATTTCGCCAAGGTCAAGTTCCTCATCCAGAACAACGAGGATGTCGTCAATGTGAAGAACCTCGAAGCCGCCTACGGCGAAGCGGGCCGCCCGGGCTGGCCGGAGATTCTCCGCGAGGCGCTCTGCCCGGGACCGGACGGCGACGTGAAGGCGACGGTGCGGGAACTGAAGTCGGTGGCGAAGAACCTCGACGACCGCGGCGAAGAGGTGTTTTTCCGCAAACGGATCGCGGGGCTGGATGCAACCGCGCTTTTGCAGGAGGCCCACCTGCATATGGTGAGAAGTTCGTATGCGACGGCGCTTGTGCTGTACGAGAGCGCTTTCAAAGTGTTCGAGGCCGCCGGCAACATCCCCGAAGCAGGCAAGGCCCTCGCTCTTATCGGCCGCTGCCAGCAGAGCCTCGGCCGCTATTCGGACGCGCTCGACGCCTACGAGCGGGCCAGGCGCATCTTGGAGCAGCAGGATCTGCCCCATGAGCTGGCGCGGATAATCTACGACCGGGGCATTTGCTACCAGATGACCGGACGCTATGACGAGGCCTGCGCGTCGTTCGAGGAGGCCAGGACGATTTTCGAGAGCCTCGGCAATTACGAGGAGGTCCGGAAGGCGTTTTCGAGCATTGGGGCCTGCCTCAATTTCATGGGCGACAAGAAACGGGTCATCGAGCTGTACGATATGTTCGTCAATCGGATCATCCGCCAGAAAAGCGTCCTGCTCGCCGGCATGGCCAAGGAAAGGCGCTAGCCTCTCCCCTGCCAGGCAGGAATTTCCCGCCGCTGGCCGAATTTGTCTTTTATGCGACAGTAAAAATAGATCATAATAATGAGGTGCAAAAATGTTTAAACTTTCCAGGGTCCTCCCCGTCCTCCTTGTTCTTCTCGTCCTGATGACGCTGCCGGCGCTGGCCGCCGAGGAAGAGGACCGGTATTTCCCGCTCAGCAACGCGACGAAGGACACTTTCAGCACCTACCTGCTGGATATTAAAACCCTTAACCACATGCCGGCCGACGTCAATTTCGATTTCGCCAAAAACCCCGAGCAGATTTACAAGGACGGCGGCTATCTGCAAGCCTGGGTGAAGGTTGAGTATCAAAAGAGCGGCGCCAAGGAAGTGCTGGAATCGCTGAAGATGCAGGACCGCGACGTCACCGGTTACGAAAAGCTGGCTTTCTCCCTCCAACTTCTGCGGGTGAAGCCGCTCACCAAAGAGGTGGCGATGCTGGAGCAGGCCGACTATGACAAAAACGGCAAGCTGCTCGGCCGCATCGTTTACCCCGCATATAGGTTCGTACCGTATGATGTCGAGCCGCGAATCAAGGAAATCTGTGAGAAGCTTGTTGTGGCCCAGCGGGCGTTCTACGCCAACGGGGGCCGCTAAGACGCCCGCGAGCGTCTATGACGAGGGGAGCGATGGACGTGAATAAGATGAAACTGGCGATCGGCCTGATAGTGCTGGGCATGCTGCTGGCGGTGGCGGCGACGGCGGCGGCGGCCCCGTTCGACCCTTCGGTCGTGAGAGTCTCTGTCGACGAATCGTTATGGCAGAGCTACCATATCGGCCCCGAGTTGCCGAGCGGCGATACGATCACCCTGCACCGCATCAAAAAGGCCGAGGTGGCCATCCTCACGACCGGCAACCGGGAATTTGCCGTCCATGTCTTTACCCCCCAGGATGCCAAACCGTACAATTTTACCATCCCCCACGGGGTTCCGAACGTGAAGGTGCGCCTGAAGACCTGGACGACCGACGATACCGTCTGGACGACGACGGTCGACCTCAAGGACGCCGGCGACCGTCTGGTGATCAAGGCGGTGCGCTCCGATCAGGCAGTCTACACCCCTGGCTTTTGACAACAGACAAAAAACCAAGGCACAGCCGCCTTGGTTTTTTTGTTGCCTGGCGTAATCAATGTGAAAATTTTCTCGATTTTGCCCCGTAGTATATGGACTTTTGCGCTGCGCCGCTATATAATTAAACTGAAAGTATGTTAATTTTTTCACTCAACAAGGCTCATTGCCTCTTCCCGTCGCCAGCATAATTTTTCAGTTTTTCTACCATCCCTTTACCCCGATACCCCACCCCTTTCTATTTTATTACTGACAGGCTTCGCCCGCAGGCGAAGCCCATTTTTTCTTCCGCCGTCAGGTTTGCGCTTTTTTCCGGCCGCAAATATGGTACAATAGTGGTAAAGTTCGTTGAGGGGGTACCTTGGGTATGAAAAACCGAATCAAGGCATATTCTTTTATTTTGGCTCTTCTCCTGGCACTGGTTCTCGTCCCGGCGCTATGCCTGGCTGCCGCCGCGCCGGTGGACAAGCCGCAAAAAATGCTGGTTAAGGCCGATGTTGTCGATCCGAAGCTTTTTTGGTCGTACCCGTATATCACCAGCGACGGCTTTTCGCGGATGCCGGCCGCCGTCCAGGTAGTGTGGAGCACGGCGAACGGCTTTGACCCGGAGAAGGCTGTCGTCATCGCGACCGGTAAGGATAAGGGCCAGGTGGAAATCGCCAGCGAGAGGAACGCTTATGTCGATATCGAGATTCAGGTTATCGACGCGAAAAAGGTCGTCCTGGGCAAGACCAGCCTCCAGATCCGCAATACCGGCAAGGAGGTGAGCTTTGCCGTCTACCCGCCGGAAACGACCGCCCCGACCATTGAGCTTGCCCAATAGCGCCTGACGCATTGGAAAACTCGGCTTCGCCAGGGCTCTTAGGCGGAGACGGAGCCATAGTTGCCCTTATGTCTGTTACGAGTTTATCTTTTCTGATAAGTCAGCGCCACCCGTCTAACGGGTGGCTTGCACGAGCCCTAGAAGGGCATAATACTAGCCAGCGCCTAAATGACGCTGGCTTTTCTCTTCGTTCAAGCCATCGGGCACCGATTACTTTACGGGATCCCTAAAGGGATT
>JARKNV010000008.1 GCA_029976065.1 Selenomonadales bacterium | reverse complement strand
GCCGGACTGGCCGAGTCGCAGCGGCTGGAGGAGCCGGTCTTCACGCCGTCCACCAAGGCCGAGATCGGCGACCACGACGAAAACATCACCTTCGAACAGATGGTCGGGCTCTGCGGCGCGGACATCGCCGAGCAGGCGCGTGAGGCAACCCTGGCCATCTACCGGGCGGCCCGCGACTATGCCGACGCCAGGGGAATACTCATCGCCGATACCAAGTTCGAATTCGGTATCTGCCAGGGGGAGCTGATTCTCATCGACGAGTGCCTGACCCCCGATTCGAGCCGCTTCTGGCCCAAGGAGTCCTACATGCCCGGCTGCTCGCCCCCGAGTTTCGACAAGCAGTACCTGCGCGATTACCTGGAGACCCTCGACTGGGACAAAAAGGCGCCGCCCCCTCCGCTCCCCGGCGAGGTTGTCGAAAGGACCGCTGACAAGTACCGGGAGGCGCTGCATTTGCTGGCGGGCGCCGGATGAGCGCCGCGTGCCGGATAGTAAGCGAGGTTGGAGAGGCGGTAGCGCTGCTGGCGGCGGGCGGAGTCGTTGCCTTTCCCACGGAAACGGTCTACGGCCTCGGCGCCGACGCCACAAATCCCGAAGCGGTCGGTCGGATATTCCGCATCAAGGATCGCCCGACAGACCATCCCCTGATAGTGCATCTGGCGGACATTAGCCAGATGAACGACTGGGCGATGGAGATACCCGACGAGGCGTATCTCCTGGCGGAGCGTTTCTGGCCCGGGCCGCTGACCCTGATACTTCGGCGCGACGGCAGGGTTCCAGATGCGGTAACAGGCGGACTCGATACCGTGGGTTTGCGTGTCCCCGGCCATCCGGTGGCGCTGAACCTTCTCCGTCGTTTCGGGGGCGGAATTGCCGCCCCATCGGCGAACCGCTTCGGCAGAATCAGCCCGACCACCGCCCGCCATGTCCTGGAGGAACTGGGAGACCGGCTGGAGCTGATCGTCGACAGCGGTCCCTGCAGGGTCGGCCTTGAGTCGACAATCGTCAGCCTGGTGGGCGCGCGGCCGCAGCTTCTCCGGCCGGGCGCGATATCCGTGGCCGATATTGAAGCGGTTCTCGGGAGGAGCAGGGTTGCGTGCCCGCCGTTGTCCGACCGGCCGCGAGCGCCGGGGATGCATGCGTCCCACTATGCGCCCCGGAAACCGTTCCGGGTCATGGAGCGGACGCTGATCCGGGAATCGATCTCCCGTATGAGGGGGGCGGGCAGGAAGGTGGTTGTCATAACCTTCCTGTCGCGGGTTGATGATTTGCCTGACAACGTTGCCTTCCATGTCATGCCCGGCAATCCGGACGACTACGCGCGGGAGCTGTACGCTGTCATGCGGGCGCTCGACAACGGGGATTTCGATTTCATCGTGGCCGATGCCCCTCCCGACGCGCTTCCCTGGCAAGCGGTCAGGGATCGCCTGTATCGCGCCGCCGGCTGAACGTCCGGCTGCGCGTTCCTATACAAAGTCGGAAAGGAGATACATAATGGATGCAAAAGTTCTTATCATAATGGGAAGCGACTCGGATTACCCGGTGCTGGAAGAAACGGCCAAAATACTGAAAAGCTTCGACGTCCCCTTCGAGATGCATGTCTCGTCGGCCCACCGTTCGCCGAGGAAGACCGAGGAACTGGTTTCCGGCGCAGCCGGGCGCGGCATCAGGGTCATCATCGCCGCCGCCGGGGTGGCGGCCCACCTCCCCGGGGTGGTGGCTGCCGGGACCATCCTGCCGGTCATCGGGGTCCCCATGGCGGGCGGCGCGCTCAACGGCGTGGATGCCCTCTATTCCATCGTTCAGATGCCGGGAGGGGTCCCTGTGGCTACCATGGCCATCGGCAAGGCCGGGGCGAAGAACGCCGGGATACTGGCTGTGCAGATGCTGGCCCTGGCTGACGCTCCGCTTGCGGAGCAGTTGGTGCGGTACCGTGAAGAAATGGCGCGGGAGGTGGAGGAGAAGGACGCGCAGCTGAACCGCATGTTGAACGGAGATGGTTAAAATTTTAGATGAAGGTATTCTTGTAGGGGCGCATTGCATGCGCCCGCATTGCTATATTCATTGTTTCATATAAAACCTGGAGACGACGATGGAGAGACGAAAATTCAAAAAGGTTCTGGCCGCCAACAGGGGCGAGATAGCGATACGGATATTCCGTGCCTGCGGCGAGTTGGGCATTTCCACGGTGGCCGTTTATTCCCGGGAGGATCGGCTTTCCCTGTACCGATACAAGGCTGACGAGGCATATCAGGTGGGCGAGGGGAAGAGCCCGGTTGACGCCTACCTGGGAATCGACGAGATCATCGACCTGGCGCTCTCCAAGGGGGTTGACGCCATCCACCCCGGCTACGGGTTTCTGTCGGAGAATGCGGAGTTCGCCGAGAGGTGCGAGCAGGCCGGCATCGTTTTCATCGGACCGACCGCCGGGATGCAGCGGATGGTGGGCGACAAGATAGCGGCCCGCAAGGTTGCCATCGCCGCCGGGGTGCCGGTGATCCCGGGGACCGACAACCCCATCGAGACCGAGGAGGAGGCGCTCGCATTCGCAGACGGCGCAGGCTACCCGTTGATCATCAAGGCCGCGGCAGGCGGCGGCGGTCGCGGGATGGGGGTTGCCCGCAACCAGCGGGAGCTGTTGGACGGGCTGGCCAGCGCGGCCAGCGAGGCAAGGGCCGCCTTCGGCAATCCGGCGGTGTTCCTGGAGCGCTA
>JARKNV010000003.1 GCA_029976065.1 Selenomonadales bacterium | reverse complement strand
GACGAGCGGGCCGGCGCCGGCGATAGCGGCAAAATGATGACCGAATAATACCCATTTGTTTGTCGGCACATACTCGCGGCCGTCGTTGCAGCGGTGGGCCGGCGTGACGTTTGCGTCGTTGAGCATGAGGACTTTGGCGGCAATGAACGCGCCGTAGTAGCGATACGCAAGGATGAAGGCGCACGCCGATACGATGAGCAGCCAGATGGAGTTGATCTTTTCCACGCAGAATTCCCTCCTTTTGAGATACCGTTAGGATGGTACGGACTACTGCTCCCCCTTCCCCCCTTTTCGTGTCAAAATTGCGAAAATCTATTTCGCGCCATACTTAAGTATAGCCTCACATTATGTCAAACGGCAATATTTTTATGTTCAATTGCAGTATTTGACATGTGAACGGCGCTCATTTGCTCGTGAACGGTCGGTCTTTTCCGAGAGATTTTAACAATGACTAAGCCGCGGCTTACGCCGCGGCTTTCCAGAATTTTGGCACTTTCGCGAGCAGAACGATTAAGCGTCCGCCTTAGTCAGACAAAAGGAAATTTTGGCAATAGTGATAATTTTCTGTAAAGTTTTCATAAATAATTTACCTGCTGTATAAGAGACCAGCCGGCGGATCAGCCGGCTGGCAGTTTTCAGAGACCGAACATTTTTTTCAGTTTCGGCGCCTGCTGGCGGCTGACGGGGATTTCGATGCCGGCCAGGCCGTCCATGACGAGATTGTAGGTGCCGTTGAACCAGGGCACGACTTCACGGATCTTCTCGATGTTGACGAGGTAGCCGCGGTGGCTGCGGAAGAACTGGTTTTCGTCCAGCCTGGCCTGAAGGTCCTGGAGGGTGATGTTGACCAGGTAGGTTCGGGGCACGCAGTAGATGGTGACCTGGCCTTCCGAACTGCTGGCGGCGATGATGTCGGCGGTGTTGATTATCTGGGCTTTGCCGTTCTGCTCGACGGCGAGCTTCTGCCGGCAAGAAGCCGGCACCCCTTCGCCGCCGCCGGTTTTGCCGCTGACCGGAACGGGGGCCCTGGCGTTCAACAGGGTGCGCACTTTTTCGATGCACTGGGCGACCCGTTTGGGGGCGAAGGGTTTGAGGAGGTAGTCGGCGGCGTTGAGTTCGAAGGCTTTATGGGCGAACTCCTCGTGGGCGGTGGCAAAGACGATGAGGGGCTGGAGAATTTCCTGGATCTTTTCGGCGAGGAGGATGCCGTTCATGCCCGGCATTTCGATGTCGAGGAAAATGAGGTGCGGCCGCGTCTGACGGAGGGCGGCGAGGGCATCCTGGAAGCTGCCTGCTTCGTAGACGATGCAGACGTCGGGATGCTGTTCGAGGAGGTAGCGGATTTCGCTGCGGGCCGGCTCTTCGTCGTCGATGACCATGGTGCGGATGATGGCGGTCGTCATGCTACAACCCCCCGGGCGGTGGCGGGGATGGTGAGGCTGACTGTGGTCCCCTGCCCTTCCACGCTGTCGATCGCCAGGGCATGCTTGGGCCCGTAGAGGTTTTTCAGCCGTTCGTTGACGTTGGACAGACCGACGCCGGCCCCTTTGCCGAAGCCGGTGACGAGGACCTGGTTGAGGGTTGAACGGGAAATGCCGGCGCCGTCGTCGGCGATGACGATGTCGACGGAGGTGCCTGCGCGGCGGGCGGTGATGCTGACCGTCCCCCCCGTTTCCTGGGCGAGCAGGCCGTGCTTGACGGCGTTTTCGACCAGCGGCTGGATGGTGAAGGTGGGGATGAGGACGTTGAGGGCTTCGTCGTCGATGTTTTTGACGATGGTGAGCCGCGGCCCGAAGCGGGCTTTTTCGAGGGTGAGATAGGAGTCGACGTGTTCGAGCTCTTCCTTGAGGGTGACGAAGTCGCGCGAGGTTTTGAGGCTGCGGCGGAAGAAGTCGCTGAGTTCGATGATGAGGTGGCGCGCTTCTTCGGGGTTGGTGCGGCAGAGGGATACGATGGTGTTGAGGGCGTTGAAGAGGAAATGGGGGTTTATCTGGGCGCGCAGGGCTTTGAGCTCGGCTTTGGCGGCGAGCTCGGCCATCTGCTCGAGGTTGGCGAGTTCCAGCTGGGTGCAGAATATCTGCCCCAGGCCCTGGGCGAATTCGATGTCGAGGGCGGTCATGGCTTCTTCGCGGGCATAGTAGAGTTTGAGGGTGCCGACGATTTCGTTGCGGCAGTAGAGCGGCACGATGACAGCCGATTTCAGGGGGCAGCCTTCGACGCAGCAGCCGATTTCGCTGGCGCGCTGGGCGACGGTGACCTGGCCGGTTTCGAGGCAGGATTTGGTGGCGTTGGTCATGAGGAGGTTGGACGGGCGGTGGTGTTCCTCGCCGAGGCCGACGTGGGCGAGGACCCGTTCGCGGTTGGTGATGGCGACGGCGGCGGCCGAGGTCATGTTGCGGATGGTTGCGGCGACTTTTTCCGCCGATACCTGGTTGAGGCCCTGGCGGAAGTAAGGCAGGGCGGCATTGGCTATTCTCAGGGCTTTGTGGGTCTGGAGGGCGCCGATGCGGGTCTGGTGCTCGCGGGCGTTGTGGATGATGATCATAAAGACGGATATGCCTACGGCGTTGGCGAGCGACATAGGCAGAACGACGTTGGCGACGAGCGCAAGGGCGGCGGGGTAGGGTTTGCTGATGAGGAGGATGAGGCCCATGCTGAACAGGATTACGCCGACGCCGGTTATGACGCCGACGATCCAGTCCGGCGTCTTGGGCTGCATCCGGGTGTGGATGTAGCCGGCGAGGATGCCGCCGACGATGGTGGCGATGCCGCAGGCTTCGGCGGAAAAGCCGCCGAGGGTTATGCGGTGGATGCCGGCGATCAGGCCGGTGGCGGTGCCGACGACGGGGCCGCCGAGGAGGCCGGCGACGATGCTGCCGGTGTCGCGGACGTTGGCGATGGCGTCGTTCATGGGGATGCCCAGATAGGTGCCGGCGATCGAGATCGAGGAGAAGAACATTATGAGGACGGCTTTTTCCCGGTAGGTGCTCTGTTCCTTGAACATCAGACGGAAGGCTTTGGTGTGGGAAAACACGTAGGCGACGACGGCGATGATGGCGATTCGCTGCACGAGCACTAGCGAAAGGTTGTCTTGCATACGGTCACCCTCCTTCTCTGGCCAGCATTTTGGCGATTTCGCCGATTACTTGTTCGTTGATATATTCGACGGCTTCCTTGTCGGTCCTGCCGGCGGGGACGACGACGGGCGCGGCGAACGTGACCGTGAGCCGCGGCAGGATACAGCCGCCCTGACAGAGTTTATTCGTGCCGGTGACGGCGCAGGGCACGACAGGCACGCCGGCCTTGACGGCGATCATCCCCAGGCCGGGCTCGGGGCGGCCGAGGGCGCCGGTTTTGCTGCGGGTCCCTTCAGGGAAGATGCCGACCGTGTCCCCCTGTTCGAGCAGGGACAGGGCGGTGCGGATGGCGGTGCGGTCGGCCATGCCGCGGCGCACGGGGAAGGCGCCGAGGGCGGTGATTACCCAGCGGACGACGGGATGCTTAAAGAGTTCGATTTTGGCCATGAAGCGGATGCGGCGGTGGTCGGGCAGGGCGCAGCCGATGACGGGCGGGTCGAGGTTGCTGATGTGGTTGGGAGCGATGATGAGGCCGCCGGCGGCGGGAATATTCTCCAGACCGCTGACCCGCATACGGAAGAAGGTATAGAGGATCAACCGCACGAGCGAACGGAGCAGATTATAAAACACCGGTCCTCGCCTCGCATAGCTTTAGTATCGTTTCCACCGCCTGGGGGATGGTGAGATCGGTGGTGTCGACCAGAACGGCGTCGGCCGCCTGGACGAGAGGGGCGATGGCGCGCTCGCAGTCGGCCTTGTCGCGGCCGGCGATTTCGTCCTGCAGTTCCTTAAGGTCGACGGCGAAGCCTTTGTCGGTGAGTTCGCGCCAGCGGCGGCGAGCCCGTTCGGCGATGGAGGCGGTCAAAAATATCTTTATGTCGGCGTCCGGCAAAACATGCGTGCCGATGTCGCGCCCGTCCATGACGACGCCGCCGAGACCGGCGAGCTGGCGCTGGAGGTGGACCATGGCTTCGCGCACGCCGCCGTTTTTCGATACTTCGGCAACCAGGCGGGATACTTCGGGGGTGCGAATGGCGTCGGTGATGTCGGTGTCGTCGACTTTGACGAGCGTTTTGCCGGCGACGGTGGCGAGCTGCAGGTTGATGGCCCTGGCGACGGCGGCTACTTGGCCGGCGTCGGCGGCGGCGATGCCGCGGCGCATGGTGTCCCAGGTGACGGCGCGGTACATGGCGCCGGTGTCGATGTAGGTGTAGCCCAGGCGTTCGGCGACCAGTCTGGCGACGGTGCTTTTGCCCGCCCCGGCGGGTCCGTCGATGGCGATGATGAGTTTTTTCATGCGGATCCTCCGGCTGCTTCCCGCAGTGCTGCGATTTGCGCAAAGAATGTCGGGTAGGAGATGGCGACGCATCCGGCGTCTTCGATTTCGGTCCCGGCGGCGGCCATGCCGGCTACGGCGAGGGCCATGGCCATGCGGTGGTCGTCGTGGGACTGGCAGCGGGCGGCGGCAAGTCGCTGCGGGCCGTCGATGATGAGGCCGTCGGCGGTTTCTTCGAGACGGGCCCCCATTTTGGCGAGTTCGAGGGTTATGGCCCTGAGCCGGTCGGTTTCTTTGACGCGCAGTTCCTCGGCGCCGCTTATTACGGTGCGCCCTTTGGCGAAGAGGGCGGCGACGGCCAGGACGGGGATTTCGTCGATGAGGCGGGGGATTATTTCCCCTTCGATTGTCGTGCCGGTGAGTTCGGCCGAGCGGACGTGGAGGTCGGCGACCGGCTCCTCCCCTGCCTGGCGCTGGCCGGTGATTTCGATGTCGGCTCCCATGCGCCTGAGGATGTCGATGATGCCTGTGCGGGTGGGGTTGATGCCGACGTTGGTGAGCCGCAGGGCGCTGCCGGGGATGATGGCGGCGGCGACGAGCCAGAAGGCCGCGGAGCTTATGTCGCCGGGTACGTCGATGGCCGACGGGGCGGCCAGTTCCTGCACGGGCGCGAGTTTGACGGTGAGGCCGCTGCGGGTGACCCGGGCGCCGAAGGTCTGAAGCATGCGCTCGCTGTGGTCGCGGGAGATGTAGGGTTCGGTGATGCGGGTGGGCCCGTCGGCGAACATGCCGGCGAACAGCAGGGCCGATTTTACCTGGGCGCTGGCGACCGGCATGGTGTAGTCGATGCCGTGGATGCCGTCGGCGGGAACGATGGCCAGGGGGGCGTAGCGGGATTGCTCGCGGCCGTATATGCGGCAGCCCATTTTCGCTAAAGGGGCGATGACGCGGGCCATGGGACGGCGGCGGAGCGAGGCGTCGCCGGACAGGACGCTGAAGAAGGGCTGCCCGGCGAGGATGCCTGACAGCAGCCTGATGGTGGTGCCGGAGTTGCCGGCGTCGAGGACTTCGTCCGGTTCGCTGAGGCCGAAGAGGCCGTTGCCGCGAACGATAAATTCGTTTTCGCCCGGCCGGTCGACGGCGACGCCCAGGGCGCGCATGCAGGCGACGGTGGAGAGGCAGTCGGCGGCGGCGAGGAAGTTGCGGATTTTTACCGGGCTGTCGGCCAGGCCGGCGAGCATGACGCTGCGGTGTGATATGGATTTGTCGCCGGGAATGGCGATTTCCCCCGTCAGTTTCCTGATGGGTTTTACTGTTTCGGTCATCGCTTCTGTCCGCCCTTTCCGCTATTTATCGTCCGGCCGACCGCGGCCGCCACTTTGGCCAGTTCGCGGGTAAGCTGACGGAAATTGGCGAGGGTGAGGGACTGGGGACCGTCGGACAAGGCTTCTTCCGGCCAGGGGTGGATTTCGATGATGAGGCCGTCGGCGCCGGCGGCCACGGCGGCCCGGGCCATCGGCCCGACGAGACGCCAGTTGCCTGTGCCGTGGCTGGGGTCGACGATGACCGGCAGGTGGCTGAGGTGTTTGACGAGCGGCACCGCGGAGAGGTCGAGGGTGTTGCGGGTGTGGGTTTCGAAGGTGCGGATGCCGCGCTCGCACAGCACGACGGCGGCGGTGCCGCCGGACAGCAGGTATTCGGCCGCCATGAGCCATTCCTGGATGTCGGCGGCGGCGCCGCGCTTGAGCAGCACCGGCCGGCCGGCTTGGGCAACTTCTTTGAGGAGGGCGAAGTTCTGCATGTTGCGGGCACCGATCTGAAGCATGTCGGCATGGGTGGCGACGAGTTCGACGGCGCGGGGGTCGGTGACTTCGGTGACGACCGGCAGGCCGACTTCGCGGCCGACTGTTCGCAGTATTGCGAGGCCCTCGGTTTCGAGGCCCTGGAAGCTGTAGGGCGAGGTCCGCGGTTTGAAGGCGCCGCCCCGTAGCATTACGGCTCCGGCCGCTTTGGCGCCGAGCGCCGTTTCGCGGAACTGGTCGTAGCTTTCGACGGCGCAGGGGCCGGCGATGATGGGTACGGCGTCGGCGCCGAAGGTGACGCCGCCGACGGCGACGACGCTATTTTCGGCGCGGAATTCCCGGCTGGCCAGTTTATAGGGCGTTTGGACGGCGACGACGCGCTCGACGCCGGCAAGGCGCTCGAACTGTTCGCTGCGCCCGGGGTCGGCGCCGCCGACGGCGGTGATTATGGTTTTGCCGCGGTCGACGAGGCAGTGCGGTTCGAGGCCGCTGTGCCTGATTTTTTCGAGGACGCGTGCGGTTTCTTCGGCTGTGGGGGCGTTCATTACGATGATCATCGGCAACCTCCGGCATGTCGGCGCTTTGTGGATAACTTTATTATTTTCGCGCGCGTCCGCCATTTTCCTCCAATATTGCTTTAATGTTTGAATTTGACTTTGCCGACCGGGACCGCCGCCCCCCGCCCTTCGACGACGAGGCCGTCGAGCGGGGTTTCGAGTCCGCCGTCAGGCACGGAGATTACGAATCGACCTGCGGCGGGCAGCCGGCCGGCGTCGATTTCGAGGTAGTCGCCGTCGTAGACGGTGGCGGCGGCTTCACCGGTCCGGAAGTCGCCGATCCGCTCGCCGTTGAGGACGAGGTAGGCTTCGGCGGCGGCGGGCGGCTGGACGATGCGGACGACGACGCGCCTGTTTTCCCTGAGCAGGTTGATGCGACTGGCTACGGGCGAGCCTTCGCTGATGACGAGGGGGGCCTCGGCCACCAGCGGCGTCTGCCACGTGACGGGGTCGCCTTCGAGTTTGTCGACCCGCGAGAGGTAGCGGCGGGGCGCGTCATGATAAAGGACGACCTGGACGGCCACGAGCGCGATTACGCAGGCGGCAGCCAGGCGGATGAGGAAGGGTTCCCAGGGCGTGAACGGGTTGCGTTGTTTGCGGCGGCTCAAGCTTTAGCCTCCCCAGGTGCGGGATGGCTATATTATCTGTAATTGTTTTCCACATTATCCGCCGCCGACCGTCCGGCGACGTAGCCGGTGGAGAAGGCCGCCTGGAGGTTGAAACCGCCGGTGTAGCCGTCGATGTCGATGACTTCGCCGCCGAAGTAGAGCCCGGGGACGAGCCGCGAGGCCATGGTGGCGGGGTTGATTTCCTTGGTGCTGACGCCGCCGGCGGTGACGATGGCCTCGGCCAGCGGCCGCGTGCCGGTGACGGTGAAGGTGAGCTGTTTCAGGAGGACGGCCAGGCGGGCACGCTCTTCTTTGGTTATCTGGTGCACGAATTTGTCGGGGTCGATGTGGCTGAGGTCGACGATGACCGCGGTGAGGCGGGCGGGCAGCAGGTCGCCGAGCGAGTTTTTGAATTGTTTGCGGGCGAATTTGGTGAAGTCGCGCTGGAGGCGCTTGTCCAGCGTTTCGGCGCTGAGGGCGGGTTTGAGGTCGATGGCGATGAGGAGTTCGGTGCCCGGCGTGGCGCGCAGGGCGGCGGCGACGGGGTTGGAGAGGGACAGGATGACCGGGCCGGAGAGGCCGAAATGGGTGAAGAGCAGTTCGCCGAATTCGGCGGCGAGCTGTTTGCCGGCGGCGGAGGCGGTAACGGCGACGTTCCGGAGGGACAGCCCCTGGAGGTCGGCGACCCATTCTTCGGCGGTCTCGAGGGGAACGAGCGAGGGCCTGAGCGGGGTGACGGCGTGGCCGAGGGCGGCGGCGAGGCGGTAGCCGTCGCCGCTGGAGCCGGTGCCGGGATAGGAGGCGCCGCCGGTGGCTAAGATGACGGCATCGGCGGGCCATTCCCGGCCGTCGGCGGTTATGGCGCCGCAGGCCCAGCCGCCGTTGACGCGGATTTCGCGCACGGCCTGTCCGGTGACGACGGCTACGCCGAGGTCGGCGAGGGCGCGGGAGAAGGCGGCGACGACGTCCCTGGCCTGGTCGCTGACGGGAAAGACGCGGCCGCCCCGCTCGGTTTTGAGCGGCACGCCGCGTTGTTCGAGCCAGGCCATGAGGTCGCCGTTCGAAAAGGAGTTCAAGGCGCTGTAGAGAAACTGGCCGTTGCCGGGCATGTTTTCGATGATGGTTTTCGTGTCGGCGGCGTTGGTGACGTTGCAGCGTCCTTTGCCGGTTATGAGGAGTTTTCGCCCGACGGCGGGCATTTTTTCCAGCAGGGTTACGTCGGCGCCGTGTTCGGCCGCGCTTGCCGCCGCCATGAGCCCGGCGGCGCCGCCGCCGATTACCAGCACTTTTTTCATGCTATCCCTTCCCGTTCTTCCCACGATATTCCAGCAGGCGTCGATATGAAAATAGCCCTGCGGGCGCGTTGTCGCGCGCGGACCGCCGAGCTTTGCAGAAGATAGCCGCGATTAAGGGGCCATGCCGGCCAGCTCCCTGAGAGCGGCTACTTCTTCCGGCTCCAGGTGCCGGTAGCGGCCGCGGTGTACGCCTTCGAGGGTGAGGAAGGCGAATTCGGTGCGTTTGAGTTTTTCGACCGGGTGGCCGACGGCTGCGCACATCCGCCTTATCTGGCGGTTGCGGCCTTCGTGGATGACGATGACGAGGACGGAGGTGTCGGTCGCGGGGTCGTAGCCGGTGAGCCTGACGCGGGCCGGCGCGGTGACGCCGTCTTCGAGGGTGATGCCCAGCCGCAGCCGGTCGAGTTTTTCTTCACTGGGCCGGCCGGCTACGGTGGCGACGTAGGTTTTGTTTATTTCGTGGCTGGGATGGGTGAGGGCGTGGGTGAGCGGGCCGTCGTTGGTGAGGAGCAGCAGCCCTTCGGTGTTGTAGTCGAGCCGGCCCACCGGGTAAAGGCGGGCGGGAACGGCGGCGACGAGGTCGGCGACGGTTTTGCGGCCGCGCGGGTCGCTGAGGGTGGTGACGACGCCCTTGGGTTTGTTGAGGAGGATGTAGTATTTGTCCTCGCCTGCCAGGGGGCGGCCGTCGACGGCGACGACGTCCCGGCCGGGCTCGACTTTGGCGCCCAGTTCGGCGACGACCCTGCCGTTGACGGTGACCCGGCCGGCGGTGATGAGGGCTTCGGCGTGACGACGGGAGGCTATCCCCGCCTGGCTGATGATTTTTTGCAGTCGTTCGGGCATAGGCCCTCCTCGTGTCCCGGTCAGGGAAGCAATTGGCTGAAGTCGGTCTGCACCTTGCAGAGGCGGATGCGGCGGTCGTCGCTGGTTTCGCGTTCGCAGCTGCCGCAAATGCCTTCGCCGCAGCAGAGGGTGGCGTTGTTGGTGGCGGCCATGGGGACGTTGACGCCTGCCGCCTGCATGGCGGCGATGACGCCGTGGTGCTGTTCGTCCGGACCGGCGCTGACGACCAGGTCGGGACGCGTTTCCCCGTCGGCGAGCCAGGCGGCGAGAAGGTCGGTGCCTTTGCGCCGCAGGGATTCGACTTTGTGGACGGTGACGCCCAGGTCCTCGAGGTCGCGGTCGATGAAGATGCGGCCGATTTTGCCGGGGGCCAAGAGGGCGGTGACCCGGTTGTTGTTGGCCGCGAGCCGGGCGGCGATGGGCAGGGCGGGCGGTTGGCCCATGCCTCCCGCTATCAAGAATATTGTACCACAGGTGATATTGTCAATCCATGGCTGACCGAGCACGCCGTTGAAATACGGGCCGCGCACGAGGATTTCCCCGGCGGCCGATTCGAGCAGCCGGCAGGATTTCGGGCCGACGGCCTCGACGACGACTTGCACGGCGGCCCCACCGACTTTCATGACGCCTACCGGGAAGTGGAAATATTGCGGGTCTTCCGGCAGGCGCAGGAAGACGAACGCCCCGGTTTTGCCCAGTTCGGCGGCGAGGTCGGCGCCGACGGCGAATTCGAGCAGGTAGGTGTTTTCGGCCAGCAGTTCCCTGCGGAGGATTTTGCTTTCGACTTCAATTCGCTGGGGCGGTTTTTCGCCCCGCCAGACGCCGTTTTTAGGCTGCCACTTGCGTTCGTAGAGTATGCACACCCCGCTCCAGTTGCAGTCGCATATCGGTTCCCGAATGTTGTTTACTGCTACAAAGTATAAGAGCCTCGGATTAGAAGTCCGAGGCAGGATGTTTTTAGGGAAAACCGCTGTGCGTTGCACCCGCTGCAAAACCCATATAAAACACCGACCGAAGCATATTTTAACCGTTACGGATAGTGTCTTTTATGACCAGTTTACCCCCACTCGTTGCACCCATATTGCACCCAGTCAAAGAGGCACCGACTTATATGGCTTCATAACGTTTTAGGTTGAATAAGAACGATCGGATTATCATGATCTTTTAGATACCCTTCGATTCGCCTGGTGTCAACGTGCGACTTCAGGGCACTGTCAGTAGCCATTATCCTCAAAATTCGCCCATACGCTTTCTCACTGGCATGAAGACCGTCTATTACTTCCTGATCATCTGCTCCAGTAGACGATAAATCACTAAAGTCAAAGAATGGGACATTTTGCTCCTTAGCCAGACCTTCTAAGGCGGTTCTGTACTTACGTAAAAAATCCCCCTGGCGCTTCTCTAATTCTTCATAAACTTTATGTGGAAACGGCGGCGCGAAAAGCACTACCTTAACGCCTCTTTCTTTAAGCAATTTTATTGTTTGCCTTAATGTATCCACGGATTTTGTATTGATACTATTACTCATTGGGAAGCGCCATTTCCCGGCTTGTATGGAATCAATAGCTTCTTTAAACTCTAAATCTCTCTTTATTTTACCGCTAATGTAACTTCCATATTGATAGGTCCCATCAGGTCGAAACCCATTGCCCTGCTGTGCCGCCATTAGTCCGATTGCTTTTCGGTGTTCCACAGGATCAGTCCTTGAATTTAAGTCCGGAGATTCAAGAAAAATCTTTGATATTTGATACCCGCTATTATTATTCATCAACGCCCCATACAAAAATAAGCGATTGTAGAGGAAATTGTTTTTGGCCAAAAACTTGTCTTTGCGAACCTCAATTTTGAAATTTGGATTTAGCCACCAAATATCAACGCCATAAATAATAACTTTTGGTTGGTATTCTTTCAGTAACTCGTTAACAAAAATTAAGCCCTCTTCTGCTGTCGGAACTGCACCGCCAGCATTATAAAAAGAAGAAGCAAAACACTCTTTTCGAAACTCCATAACCCGGGATGAACCTAAAGCTAAGACATCCGCTTTTTGGATTTTTGCCATTTCAAGCTTATAAATATAATCTTGCCCTATCAATATGCGCCCATATAATGCATCTGAGGAAACCTGGGCTTTTATGGAACTCTCAATGCTCAAAGATTCGTTAATTTTGTTAAGGCATATTTCAAGTACTATGCTGCTTATGATAACTAAAATAATAACGACAACAACAACCGAGAAATTCCACTTTTCCCAAGTCATAACAACCACCCTTAAAATTGAAAATACAGAAACTCCGATACGTTATTGAGTCTCAAAAGGCAGAACCAGAATAAAATTGCGGCTGCCACGGCGAATTTAAGATTCGGTCTGATCTTCTCTACTACTTGCTGAGTGTTCGGTAAAGAAATGCCAATCAATAATAGAAGTAACCATGTCAATTCGATTCTAAGTTTCACACCAGAAATCATAGGGACGTGATCCGCCCCAAACCCAAACATATTGCCGACGATGTTAAGTCCATCAGTCAAAGAACTGGCCCTAAAAAATACCCAGGCAACCACAACGCTGATAAAGGTAATCATCCAACATAAAGTTTTAGGAAGGCTGATGTCAAGCCGGCTCCAAATATGATTAACCGAAATATATAGACCATGCAATCCTCCCCAAACGACGAACGTCCAACCCGCCCCATGCCACAAACCACCCAGCAACATTGTGATTAAAATATTTCTAATATGATGACCACGATTGCCGCCCAGGGGGATATATAGGTAGTTCTTTAGAAACTCTGACAAGGTGATATGCCATCGTTTCCAAAACTCTCTTATAGACAGTGCTTTGTATGGGGAATTAAAATTTATCGGCAATCTTATATTCAGCATCAATCCAAGGCCGATAGCCATGTCAGAGTATCCGGAGAAATCAAAGTATAGTTGGAACGTATACGATAGCGCCCCAATCCAAGCATCAGTAAAGGTGGCTGACGCAGGATTATCGAAAACAATTTTCACCCACGGAGATATGGAATCGGCAATAACGACTTTTTTAAATAAGCCTATAATGAAGTAACATAGTCCGCGAGCTATGTTCTCGTGAGATACGGCAAAAGTCTTTGCATCATAAAACTGAGGGATAATATTTTTGTGGTATAGTATAGGTCCGGCAATCAAATGCGGAAAGAAGGTTACAAACAAACTATATGTCAAGAGGTCAAATTCTTCGATTTCTCCCCTATAAGCATCAACAATAAAAGCAATTTGCGTAAAAGTAAAAAATGATATCCCAAGAGGCAGAATCAAATCAAAAGGAGATACCGCACCTTGAAAAATATCATTATAGTTTGAAATAAAAAAATTCATATACTTAAAATAACCCAACAACAATAAGTCACCAGCGACCCCGACTAGTAGAAAAATCTTTGCGAGTTCCCGGTTGTTAATTATTAGTCGGCCTATCGAAAAATTAAAAGCAATTGATACCAAAAGAATGGGCAAAAACCGAATATCCCAATAAGAATAAAAAGCCAAAGAGGCAAACATCAATAGGGCTAAAGCGATCTTGGGTAATTTTCGAAAAAAATAAAACAGTATCAATACCAGTGGTAAAAAAACACCGATAAATGCGTATGAATTGAATAGCATAAAATGATCCTTTCATATTAATTTCTACAAAATTCTCTGTTTATACAAAAAGTCCTGCCAAGCAAAAAAGCCCCCGGCCATAACCGGGGGCTTCGTCTTCAATCCAAAGGTACCGATAACCGTATCCCTATCCTCGTCTTACTGCCCGCCCGGTCGGCATCGTAGCTCGCCACCGGGCCGAGGTAGCCTGTCCGCTTGAATACCGTAACCCTCGTCATATAGGCCACGTCGGCGGCGTTCTGGTAGGCGGTCACTTCAATTAAATGCTTCGGATACGCCTTGATATTGTACACATTCAGGTTGACCGGCTCGGCCGGCTTCGGCTTATCGGGGGGCTTGTCCGGCTTCGCTGGATCCGTCACGACCTGGAAATCTGCCCCGGTCTGCTGCTGAACGCTGGCCAGCGTCTGCGTCATCCCGGCGCCGGTGGTGGCGACGACCTGGTCAGGCGGTCGCGTCGTCGCCTCCTGGACGGCCTGAGCAACCTCCTGGGCCTGGCCAGGGCTGATATGCACCCCGGCGTTGTTCGCCGCCTCCTGGACGCCCTGTGGCGTCTCCGCCTGGTGCTGTGATTCGTACGTCACCGGCTGGGGCTTGGTAAAGTGGTTGTACGCCATGATGCCGACAGCAAGACAGAAAACAAGGAGAAAGGCGACCGGAATTACCCGGCCGCCGTATTTGCTCTTGATGGCCGCCCAGCCGCGGGCGATGTCGTCGGTGTCGCGGTCCATTACACCGCCCCCTGCTGCATGGCCTCGGCCACCTGCTGCCGGATTTGCGGCAGGATGGAGTATAGCATCGCCCCAGGGCACTCGGTCGCCAGCCAGTCACGGTGGCCGCTGATGACGTCCTTTCCGTTCGGAAGTATGCCCAGCGGATCGAAGCCATACTTCTCGCAGTCGTCGGCGGCAGCCGCCACGATGGACTGCAGCTGCGCGTCGGTAGGCAGCTTGCCGCCAAAACTGCCACTGACGTGGTAACCCAGTGTAAAGCCGTTTGCCCCAGGGCAATGCGCTCCCTGGTATTCCTCCGGCCGGCCGCGCTCGACGTCGCCAGCTTGACGAAAAATCTTATGGTAGCCGATGTGAGCCCAGCCGTTTTGATTTACGTGCCAGTCGTAAATCTGCTCGGCAGAAGCGTCGATATCGGTATCGCCGGTTTGGTGGATGACGATGCCCAGCACCTCCGACATCGGTGTCATTTCGCGGGCGGGCGCCAGGACCGTCTCAATTATCTCAACTCGCATTTACGCTCCCTCCCCCGGATTGTCGTTCGGGACGGCCGGCGCCGCCGGCGTCTCCTCCTGGTGCAAATTCTCAATGCCGGTCACGGCCTGCATCCGGCGAATAACAGCTACCTCAGCATCGATAAGCCATCCTATTACGGCGGCCGGCGGATAGATTCTCCAGCGGTTTATCGTCGGCCAGAACATGAGCTGCTGGAATTGGCTAATCGCCTTCGCACGCTTCGCCGGCGCCTCCATGTCGTCGCAGTTTTTATCGATCCACGCAAGGATTGCGCGTAACTGATCCTTGATTTTGCCAGGCGGTAAGCCGCGGATTTTGACGTACAGCGCCATGGCGGCCAGCACCAGAACATTGACGGCCGCAAAAACGATGAGCAGCGCCCACGCCAGGTGCTGCTCGCCCCATATCAGAATAACGATAAGCTGTTCGTACATATTCGATCTCCTCTCAATGTCCTCTAGAAAACCAGATTGAAAAACCTATCCCGACAAGTGAGACGATCCCCGAAACGACAAAGGCCACTCCTGCTATAAATCCAGAGGAGTGGGCCTTCTGATTTCTTAGGCTTTCGACTGCAGCTAGTATTTTAGGGATTTCTTTTGTATGCTCTTCAACTCTCCCCAATCGTTCGCTGACCTTGCCTATATCTTTGTTCATTGCGGTCAGCTCTCTATCCATTTGACCATGCAAAACACAGACCTGGTGTTCCTCTCCCACCTCTCCCACTCCCCTCTCCTCATTTACCAATCAGGAATAGCCGCGATTTCTTCGGCTGTCGTCGCGGCGTTTATCTGTCCCCGGAGTGTCCGGGCGTGCTGATGCAAGGTGTTTGCGTTGTCGGCCAGCGCGAGCGGCAGCGCGATA
Source organism: Selenomonadales bacterium (assembly GCA_029976065.1). Taxonomy (GTDB): domain Bacteria; phylum Bacillota; class Negativicutes; order Sporomusales; family UBA7701; genus Anaeroselena. Next base: position 151,134 of record JARKNV010000003.1, on the reverse strand, counting down.
AATTCGTCGGCAGTCATTTCCACAACCGTATTGTCGGCAAGCGTCCAATAATAAGAAAGGTTGCTGCCGCCGCCCTTCGCGGTTCTGGCGGCGGCGACGGCGACGGTTAGGCGGATAACGCTGGTGGGGTCGCTGTCAAAAACCTTTTCGAGATACTCAAAGCCTCCGGCCTCCCGCCGGTCCCTTTCGGCTTTCACCCTCTCCCATTTGACCGCTTTAAGAGTATCGAGCGGCGTAGCGGAAACGATAACCCCGTCCTGCTCCTGCCAATACTCCTGCTGATTAAGCGGAGGGAGTCGGTCGAGGCTATATTCACCGACGAACGCTAATCCCAGTTGAGTCGGCAATGATTCGTCAAGGTAATGACCAATAACGAGTTTATCTTCGGCTGTTCTATAAACCCTAGGCATATCGCACCCCCTTATTCATTATGATAAAACTCCACAAATATCCAAGTAGCATCAGCCAGCGCGGCGGCGTCGTTTCTCACTTCGACAACGCATGAACCTGTATTTTTTGTCGCGGGCATTACGCTACGAACCGATCCGCCGCCACTTTCACCCGCATTTCCAACCACACCGTAATTCGTATTAGCGAAAGCAAAAGAAAAAGTTATTATATATGTTCCCGTTGCCGTTCTTGATACACCGGATATTTCATAACTGCTATAAATTGTTGCGTCTGATCCCTTGAAGTTAACCCATTTTTTGGCAACACCAGGGTGATTAACCATCGTAGAGGGAGAAACGTATTTATCCGCTACCGTTCCAGCTTTGACTTCTGCGGCGGTGGCAGACGGTATACCCGCAATTGCAGTTCCGTCCGATTTTTGATAATTAACACAATATACTGTTGTTCCATCCTTCCAATAAGTCGCCCTGTCACCAGCTATTGTAGTAATATTAGCTCCGCCTGGGAGATTGTTATTAGTCGAGTGATGGGTAAGCGTCAAAGAACCATCGAATATGACCTCACACCATTGTCCTGCCGCCATTATAATTGCCGTTATTGCCGTCGTGCCGGTAACATGCACGATCTGCCCGGTCGCGGCCGCCAAGTTCAGCGTCGCCGACGAGGCTATATTTGCGCCAACGGCACCGACGATCGGGCCGGTCATAGGGTTATCGGTACCGCCGATCAGCGGCAAGAAATCGCTTCCGTCAGGCATCCTATCATTCAGGTCTTTCATTTTCTGGTCATTATTCTGCTGAATGAAGTTAAACAATTCCTCCGTCGGCGGAGCACTACCCAATTGAGCAAAACCCAGCAGATAATTGGCATCCGACGGAGCAGTTACAGTTCCGTTCGTGGCCCAAATCTTTTCATAATCAACAGCCATGGTATCCCTCCTCTAAAATTCTTTGGCTAACCGGCCCTGGCCGAATCCGAGATAGCCTTGATTCTGGTTCGCGAAACCGAAGGTTTGACCGTCCACAAAATGCGATTTGACCGCGATCTTGAAGCCTCCAGGCTTTATCAGAAGGTTCAAAGCGTTGGCCAAAAGGATCTCGGCGGCAGTCAATTCCCGGCCGACGGCAACCAAAATCGTCGCGTTGCCGACTTCCTCCATGATGATTCTCGCGACATAAAGCCGCCGCAGGCTGGCGATTATATTTTCCGTCGAACCGTCGGTGGTGTTTTTTGCCACCTTAGCCCAGAGTATTTGCCGATATTCGGGGTCGGCCAGATCAGCGCTAGAAAGATATGCTTCGCGGTTTTTACGGATGCGGCCCTGGCGAAAGCCAGTCGCGCCGGGCTGGCCTTGGAAACCGAAGAAAGCGATAGTGATAGCCTTATTGATGCGCCGCGGCTGAATTACGATTTCGCCGCAGCCGTCGAGCTGCTTACCCTCGCCAGTGTCAATCCACCGCTTGTCGCGCAGATCGGTAAAAACCTGCTCCAGTTCGTCCAGTTCCGCGCCTAAGGCATCCAGCAAACCTTTCAAGAGCGGCGAATTGCCGAACTGCATTAGCAGTCGGCCGGTCATGCGCTTGCCTCGCACTGTGCTCATATTGCAACTATCACCTCGATATTGGCCGAATTGAAGGTTGCCAGTTCGCGCACGCCGATGGGAATATTGGTGGTATTGTAGGCCACACCATCAGTGGAGCCTTCAAGGTCCAGGTAGCTGATGCCCAGCACATTTTGATAAACAAATGACTTAAGCCATTCAAGTATGACATCCTGCCCCACTTCATGGGCCTGTCCTCGCGCCAGTAAGATGCCAGCAATGGTCTGCACGGCATCGCCTGCAAGTGCAATTTCGGGATGCGCGTGGACGGTGCAGCGGAGCCATATCGGTTTCTCCGTCGGCCGATTGAAGTTGATTGTATGCGGTATCCCCTGACTGTCGATGACTACCACAGAGGTGCTGCCGTAGGTGCTTGCCGGAGCCTTCGCCCGCCAGATCATGGCCGCGACCTCTTCATCGTCACCACCCTGGACAACAGCCTCGATGCTATGCGGTGGCCGTCCATCACTGTCGGTAGTGTCGCCGTCGTTTTCGAATACCACCGCGGCCTTGACGCCGGAGACGTTTTGCAGCAGATTTGCCTGGATGGCCTCCACCATCGCCTTGCCCTGTGCAGGCACGACGCTGGCGTAACGCTGGCGGTAATCGGTATCCTTCTCCACGTCGCGCCCCGGATAGGCTGCGCTGTCGTTGGATACACCGCGCCAGCCGGCGATCTGGGTGACGATCTTGGTTACGGTGCCGACGGCAGGGTCGAGCGGACCGGTTTCGGCGGCGTAGAAAACAATGGGACTGTAGACATTGACGATGGTAAGCGTGGATGATACGCTCATCACCGCGCCGTTAATGCGGTCGGCTTGAGCGAAGGTGAGAACGTTGTTCACGACGCCGGAACTCCACCCGGCGGGCAGACCAGAGGTCAGGGCCACGAGGACGCTGTTCACGGTGTCGGCGGCGCCGGCTGTCTTGGATATCGTGGTGCCGGCGATGGTGACGCTATAGGTAGTGCCCTCGCTGACGCTGGCCAGGGTGACGGCCAGGCTCACGGCATTCGATAGGCTTATTGTGCCGGCGACGTAAGCCTCGTAGTAGGTACCGTCATCGCCCTGGATTTGCGCGTCCTGAGGGATGATCGTGTTATAGTCGCCGTAGCAGACGGCGTAAATCTTGGTTTTGGCCGCGTCCAGAGCGGTAACGCCGGCAAAGCCGCCGGCATTGCGCAGGCTGACGCCCTCGGCCGTGTTCGGGTACATGGCGTTATAGGTATCCTCGGCCAGTTGCCATTGATCATCGATTTCCGCAGCAAACACCCCGACCAGCTGGCCGATGACGCTGTTGGGCTTGGTGCTGACCGGCACGCCCCATGCGGCCTCAAGTCTGGCATTGATGCCGGCGATAATCTCCGGGAGCCGCTTGCGGACAAAGCCGTTGACAGTGACGCCATATTCAGTTGTTGCCATATCCCAGCACCTCCCTGTTGGTCACGAGGCCGTAATCGGTAGCCGCCTCATATTCGACGGTGAGTTCGCGGGTCTGCCGATTGTTGGACAGCGTCAGCGAATTGACGGCTTTCACGTCGTCGACCTCGAGGATTTTCTGGCGGAAGATATTGCGGATGCGTGTCATGTTCGGGTTTTTCACCAGGATGTCCTCGAAGTAAGGGAGGCCGTCCGCAGTGTTCAAAAACCATTCTCCTAGAAACCACTTAAGCTTTATCTTTATTTGCTGGGCAACCCGCTCGGCGTTGTCGATGAGCATGTTATCGCCGTCCTGGAGGAGCAGGTCATGGGTGGCGATATTAAGGGCGATGTCGTAAGCCATGAGATCCCTCCTATTCCGGCGGCCCGGTGGGTCCGCCGTTGTCATTCTCGGGATGTATATGCTCAAGAAATGATTTGCCGTTGATTATTAAGTCGGTGTTGATGGTCATCGGCCCGTTCTCGGGAATTCGGACTTTGCAGGATCCGTGATTGATCTCGATCGCGTCGTTGGCGTGCGCCCGGATCGGCTGCAGGCCGACAAGGGCAATGGCGTCGGTCAGGTCGTACTTGCGCGGGTCGTCGCTCTCACCGCCTAGCAGCCAATCGTCGATGCTGCGCTCGGCAAAAAGTAACAAGCAGCCGTCGCCGGCTTTGACCGGGAAGGTGATGCTGCGGCCATCAGCGCCTAGAAAATAGCAGGGCACGTTGACGATGGGCGGCATGTCCAGCCGGCGGCCGTCGGCGACCTTGTATGGCAACGAAGGTTGTACCGTAGCCCGCCCGCCACCGTAGCTGATAATTCGACCGGGCATTGCCGTATGTATACCCGATATTTCGCCCCGAATGGTATCGACAATCGCTTGCATCGCTTCATTACGACTCATCTAGCGCCACCTCAATTACCTCATAATCGGTATACCATTCCCGGCCGTGAGTATCGCCGGTATGCTTCATCGACTCCACTTTAAACCAGCCTGTGACGGTCGAAGACTCCACCCTAATCAAGTCGCCGGGGTTGACCGTCGGCGCCAGCAGCGATCGTACCTTCCATCCGGCCTTTTTCTTTTTCTTGTCCTTCTTAACCTTGCGCTTCTTCGTCGCCTCTTCGTCCGGCCTGGTTACGCCGCGGACGATGCGCTCGGGGCTGCCGATGAGGCCGGTGCTGGGCGACAGGACTAGCGCCTGCACGTTAGTGCTGCCTCCGGCCATGATGACCTGTAGGACGTTATTTTGAATGCTCCACGTCGCGCCGGAGGCGGCCATAACCTTGTCCAGGCAGGCGGTGCCTTTGCCGACGAAGGAGAAACCGGCCGGATAGGAGGCAAATTCGACATCGGCGGCAATCTGCGTCAGGAGGCCCATCTGGCCGGCTACGTCGTCAACGATCTTCCGGGCACCGACGCCGCCGGCATAGCCAAGGCTGACCATCGTGTCGCGCATGGCCACCTGGCCGTCGTTCACCTCGAGCTCCGTGACCTTGTCCGGGCCCTCGCGGCGGGTAGTGGCATAGGTGACCTCGCCCACAAAAATACGCCGAAGACCGATGTCCTCGGCGTAGCCGACTTTAAGCAGGCAAACCGTGTCGTCGACCTCGAGCTTTTTGCGCGTGGCCTCCGACAGGTTATAGATTTTGATGCTCGATTTATTCGTCTGCTGTGTGAGGTCCTTATCAACGTCGAAGACAATGCGGAGGCTATCCTTCTTGCCGTCGGATTCGATGACGACGCCGGCGCCGCCCTCCGCCCCGGCGGTGAGCCGGAATATCCGGTTAAATTGCATTGACCTCATCCTCCGTCGCGTAGACCAGCGTCGCCCGGCCATCGGCGAAGTCCTGCCGGCCTACCGCCTGCATGGTATCGGCGGTGATGACCAGCAGTTCCCCAGGGGGGATGCCGGGCCGGTGATAAGGCTTCAGCAGGGTATAGTTCGGCACGACCTTCACGCCCTCAAGGAGCGATGACCCCGCCGGGGTGCGTATGCTCAGCGTCCAAAAGCCGCCGCGGTCGTTCCAGCAGAGGCGTAGACGGTACTGAATGCCGTCCAGGGTGGCGAGGAATGTGATGTCGTTGGCGTCGAGAAATGTGAGGGTGTTCATCGCCTTACCTCCTGGCCATGTTTTGCAGCACTTTTGCCGTCGATTGCCGGACAGGAGCCTTTTCTTCCTGCTCCGTCTGCGTGGCCGTGCCGCCGTCCTTTTCGGTTTGGCCGGCACTGCCAGCCATCGCCGCTGACACAATACCCTCGGGAATATCGGTGGTTTTCACCGCGACTTTGCGAATCTGGGTAAATTCACAGGGCACGCGGAGAAGGTTTTTGTTCTCAAGGTTGCGGGGGAAGACGGCAGAGGTCATTTCCATGTTGTCCCAGACGTCGGTCGGCGTCGCGATCGTAATCGGCTGTCCCGTTTTGTATATCTGCTCGAATACGGCAATTGCGCTGTCGATTTTATCATCGGCGGCGCCTAGACGGTCGAGCCAGGTAACTGGGCTCTTGGTAACGCCGACGACCATGCTCACCTTGACAGGTTTGCGGATAACATGATCATGCACCGGGAAACCATCCTCGACCGGGTGCTCGGTGACCTCGGATTCAAGCTTGTGTTCCTGCTCGACGAGGATATCGACCTCGATGGTGCCGATCTTCGTCGGGTCGAGCGGCGAGGGGAAAAATATGCTCGCTTCGGCCAAGGTCAATCACCCCCCGGTATAGCGAACGCGAGGTCGCGGGCGAATTTGCCGAAACCGTCGCCGGCCGCGCTGGCGGTTGCAGTGCCGATTTCCGCCGGCGTTGCTCTTGCCCCTGCGATATTCTGTTCGATATTGACGTCGCCGTTTTGATGCACCACTACCGGCCCGCCGCCGGGCGGAACGAGTGACGCCGGGCCGACGCCGAGGCCGATAGGTGCGACGCCGCCGGAAAGGTCGGTTATGCCGCCCCAGCCACCGATTTTTTGCCAAGCTTTCACCAGTTGCAGGAATGCGGCGAACGGTGCCAGCACGAACTCGATGGCCTTGCACAATCCCTGGATGGCGAGGGTCATAACGTCGATGTCCTTTGCAAAAGGGGTTAATATCGGAGCTATTTCCAAGATAAGATTCTTTATCTTTTCCCATGTGTCGGTGAGCGGCTTCACAGTCGCCTCCCATTCGGAAAACGGCCCGATCATGTCGCCGAGGACCGATTCCCCGCCGGTCGCCCAGTAATATATATCCTCGAGGGCCAGGGCGATGGCAGCGAGGACCACGGCGATTGCCGCCGCTTTCCAGAAGAGTGGATTGGCCATGAACGCCCAGGCGGCCCGGGCCGCATTTTTCAGCCACAGCACAAAAAGCTGGATGGCTACCGTTGCGGTCCCGAAAGAAAGCATGCGCATTCTGAACAGCGCAATCGTCAGGATAATTTCCCCGACTGCCAGTGCCGCCAGTTTGATGGCATTGCCGAAGCCGCCGACAGCCTTCGCCGCCCGCTCGATCCGGTCCGCGATACCGTCGGCCGCTCGTTGAATGTTCCGGGCCAGCACCTGGAAAACGCTTGTTTCCCGATTGATGCCGAATATCAGGCTGCCGATGCGGTTAAGAGCGTATGTGACCGCCTGCTCGACAGTGACCGGCATCTTCTTAAACCGTTCGTCGATTTTGGCCTTGGCGCCCAAGATGGCCTTGAAAAGCTCTCGCGATGTCAGTTGTCCTGTGGCGCCCAACTCTTTCAGTCCGCCGATGGTGGTTTTGAAATACTTCGCCACCTCATCCAGCAGGAGCGGCGCGTTTTCGCGCAGGGCACGGAGTTCGTCGCCCTGCAGAAAGCCGCTGGCCAGCGCCTGGGACAGCTGTAAGATGGTCGAATTAGCCTCCATCTTGCTGGCGCCGCCGACGACCAGGGCCTTATTGACCGTCTCAGTCACATCAAGCACCTGCTGCTGCGAGGCTTCGAGGTCTTTGGCGAACAGCGCCATTCTATAGTACAGCGCACCCGTCGATTCGTACTCCTGGCGGGTGCGTTGCGCGATTTCGAATACTTTTTGTTGAATCTCGGCCTGCTCGGCCGCGTTTTTTGTCGCCACGGCTATGCGGGCATAGACGTTCGTCCATGCGTCAGCCATTTGGATTACTTCGCGGGTGCCCAGAACGACGCCAAGGACGGCAGCTAAACGACCGACAACGGCGGCGGCGGATTCAGCGTGAGTCTTGAGGCTTTCGATGCCCTGATCGGCCCGCTTGATTTTGCTTTCGTCAAGCGTAAAACCCATGGCAACTAGCAATTCTCTGACTATCATGCCTACCCGCCGCCTTTCGTTTTCGGAGTATTGTCTTCGATGATCTGATCTTGGATATCCGCCTGCATTTCCAGCAGAGCACTCATTTTCTGAAGCTCTACCAGTGTAACATTGCCGGTCTTCACTGACTCCAGGCTGCAAAGCTTGGCCATAATCGGCCGCCAAATAAGCAGCTCAGCCTCGAGGTCCGGCCGCAGGGTGCCGGGAATGGTTACGTCTTTTCGCTTTCGCCTGCTGACCCAGTAGGGCTGGGCAGCATTGTAAAAAAATCGGCGTAATTCACCCGCAGCACTTGCCAGGCGAGCGTGAACATGCCCGACAGGTTCCCTTGGAAGACTTCGATCTGGGCGGCCTTGTCGAATTTCTTGGCCTCGCCGCCAGCTCGGGAATAGCTGATTTTATCGGAATCGAGGATTCTAAGGAGGAAGTTGCTGAGATTGATACCGTTTATGCCGCTCGAAAGCTGCATCAGGGCTCCATTGATATCAACCTCCTGCTTCAGCAAACTGGACAGCGTCATGTTCCGCTTTTCTTCAGCGGATATGCTGCCAAGGTCAACCTTGCCGAACGCCGCGCCGATCGCCGGAAGGAACGTCTTCTGCAGGTCTCCCAGCAGATCGAGCGCCTTGAACGGGTCCATCGGCCTGATGTAGAAGGTGTAGTCTCCCTGGGTGTATTCGGTCGCGTCAGGCATCAGTCATGGCCTCCCACAAAGAGCTCACCGTTGCCGGCGGTGTTCAGCACCCATTCGTTGGGGTTGGCGGTGTTGCCGCGGTTGACCTCGGGCTGCTTGGTAACCCAGGCCGCCGAATCGAAGAAGGTCATCCGGCCGGACAGATCCTTAATGAGTAGCGGCAGTACACCGTCGCCGACGCGCTTATCGCGCTGGTAAATGGCGCTGAGGTAGTCATTGCTGGCCGAAGACTGCAGAAGGGTAAGCGTCACTTCGTGGCGATTGTCCGGACTGATCGTGCGAACGACATCGCCGGAGCAGCCGACCACGGAGGATATGCCGTCGCCCATGGGGGATACTTTGATGATGCTGTCTTCGCCGAAGCCGCCAATTTCAACGCCGCCGAAGGAGACGATTACCTTTTTGGGGTCATATGTTCCGAACAAAATTCTTCACCCCCTTAGAATTCATACGTTAGGCTGCCGGTGACATTGACGACGTGTACGGCGCCGGCGAGCCTGGCCGAGAAGGTCACATCCTCGAGGATGCGGCTGGCCTTGGTGTTGGCGCTGATGCTGGCGGCGAGCGGCACGTTCGTCACATAGCCGGGGATCTCGTTGTTGGCCTCGTCGTATTCGGTCGGCGCGATGCCGCCGCGGCGCTGGCCAAGGTCGAGGGCCTTCCGCATCTGCGCCTCGATGGAGGCGATCCCGGCGTCGGTATACGGCACTTTGTCGCGGTTGATGAGCAGGACAAAGATGTTGGTCTGCATCTCCGTCTGCAGCCAGTCGCGGAAGCGGATAACGTCAATCCATTCGCCAGCCGCCACTTTGCCGGTCTGGGTTATGGTGACGCTGTCCTCGAAGGACTCGAAGGTGTTGAGGTTTTTGCCGGCGGCGGCCAGGAATTGAGTTTCCGTCAACCGGTCGGTGTTGACGCCGGCAAGCCGCTTGTTCGCCCATGTTTCGCCGCCGGGCAGGACGGCAAAGCAGCGGGCCATGACAGCCAGCTCGGGGAAGTCCGTCGCCGCGCTGGCATGGTAGAAGCCGAACGTGCGGTAGTAGTTGCCCTCTTTCAGCAGGTAGGGCGTGTCGGTGGTGCTGGCGGCGTCGATGGCGCCGGCCTCGGCCACGGAGTAGCCGAACAGTTTCCCTGCGCCCTCGGTCCAGTCGGCGGCGGCGATGATGTCGGCAGATGTCCTGCTCGTCAGGCCCCAGCCATACCAGTTTTTGTCCTCGCCGTTGATGGCCGCCATGTCGTCGGCGACAGTGCTGGTGGCGGGCGCTACGGGAGAAGTTGCCGGCGCCGATTTCACCGACATCGACTTCGGCAGCTGCACGGCAAACGCGGTGCCGGCGACCTTGTTGGTCAGTACCAGGTCGTCGGTGCTGACGGAGGCGGAAACCGGCGAATTCGCGTCGGCGGTGATAAGGTCTTCTAGTCCGCCAGCGATTTCGGCTTTTGTGGCGGCGGCGCCGGAGGTGAAGGTGTAGGTTAGGGTCGTGGTGCTGCCGTCGGTGGCCTTCTTGAGAATCTTCAGCACATACGGCGCCTCGTTGGATACGCTGTTGATCTGCAGCGTCACCTCGTCCACCTGCCGGCGGCCGACCTTGACATACCTGGGCCGGGGAATCTGGCTCAGGGCGTCGCGCACGGCCAGATAAAGCGGGTCGGTGGCGGCAAAGCCGTCGGTCAGCATGTCGTCAGCCCTGGTGTAGGCGGTGACGCGCGGCAGGCTGTAGACGTGCGGGCCGGCGACCAGCATCGTGGAAAAGTCCTTTTTGTTGATGCCGGCGGTCTGCAGGCTTATCTGCACGTTGGCGATACGGTCAATATTCGCCAAATCATTGCACCCCTTTCATGGAGATAATCACTTCGACGATTGCCTCGTCGGTCTCGGGCGTCACCAGGTCGGGTTCGCCGAGTTCGCCGGTGACGTCGACTTCGGTGATGGTGCCGGGTTCGTCGGTGATGGCCCGGCTGTAAGTTACGATCAGGTCGAGGTTGGCCCGCTCCTCCCACGTTCGGCCGTCCAGCAGCTCGGTCAGGTCTTGCGTCCCGTCCGCGCGGACAAAGGCGATGCCGGCGGAAAAACAGCGGTCTACGATGGTGGGCCGCTGCAGATTGAGCCAGAGCGCGTCGCAGGTTTCGACCGCGCCGGCTCCGTAAGCGCCGACCGATAGCGTCGCCTCCCGCCGCCCCAGCACATCGAGGACGCCGCTGTCATCGCTGCGCCGCCGGACTTCGTTACCGACGGACCGTTCGGGCGACAGCGTCAGACTGATGTAAGGATTTGGCGGCTTCGGCGCGTTCTGGTGCGACCAGATGCAGCGGATGCCGGTCAGCTCGGCGACGATCGCCAGGATGAAAGCCTTGATCTGCGCTTTCGTCAATTGGCCTTCACCTCCACCGCGTAGGCCTTATAGTGCGGGATGACGCCCATCTGGTAGGGCGCGCAGCCGATGACCTCCCATGACTTGCCCAGCCAGGTGATGACGTCGGCTTCCTGAGAGGTCGCCTGGTCGGTCGGCAATAGCTCGGCCTCTGAGTAGATTTTGACCGCACGGCTGCTGCGCTGGCCTTCGGGCAGGGCGTCCATCTCGTCAACCCGGAGGGGCTGGATGCTCATCCTGATCGTCATCACCGTTGGCTCGCCCGGCTGCCAGTAGCCATTTACATAGCTGCCGGGTGCGGTGCGAGTGACGGTTATCGGTTTTTTGAAGCTGCTCATGTTACCCTCCCGCTGCCGCGGCGGCGAACAACATGCCGGACGGACTGACGCATCCTGCCGCTCTCGATAAGCGGCTTGGCGCTCTTCTTCCGGCGTACGGTGCTCGGCGCGTTCGGTAAAAAGGGCCCGTCGGCGATCTTCGCCTTGATGTCGCGCTCCATGACGTTGCCGATGGTGGCCAGGGCGGCGCTTGTGCTTTTCTTTCCGTCGATGACAAGGCCGACCTGGGCCTGCGCGGTGTTATGCCAGGCGACATGCTTCTCGTCGAACGTGCGGCGCACAAACGGCCGTGCCGGGATGACGATGTAGTGGGCGCCGACTGAAACGTCGCGGGCGAAGTTCGATTTCCGGGCCTTGACAAAGCGACCGCCATTGCTGAAATCGCCACTCGCACTGATCTTGTGGTAGACGGTCTGTGTGCGGGCCTTGAAGTTGATGGTGGCGCCGAATTCGTGAATGGCCGCCAGGCGGGCGACATCCATGCCACTTTCTTTGTGAACGTCGCCCGCCTGCAGGCCGACTGCAATCTCCTTGCCCTTGAGCTCCGCCAGCGTCCTGATAATCCGCGCATAGCCGCGGTCGATGTCGCGCACGGCTTTGGCCATAGCCTCACCCCATCCGCGTCATAATCGGCACGATATGCTTCCTGGCGAGCCGCCTGTATTCCAGCCCGTAGGCCGTCCGGTCCATGTTATCGGCGAAGCTTCCGCCAGCGGACGGCGCCCGGCTGTTGTCGGCGTAACTGCGGCTGAGGTCGCCTTCGCGCTCGGCGGTTATCCGGCCGCCCGTCGCGGCTCCGCCGGTGCTGCCGGCAGCGACGATGCCCTGCCAGGCCAGGAAGTGGGCGGCGAGGTAGGCGTGAGCCTTCGCGTAGTCGCTGCCGAATTTGCTTGCGCTCAGTTCAGTTGCGACAATGGCGAGGGCGCCTTCGACCGTGGCGTCCGGGGTGGCGGCGAATTCAGGTGCCACCACCCGGAAGGCTTCCAACGGCGTCATGGCTATTCACCCGCGACGGCTTTGGCTTCGGCGGCTTTGATGATGGCGATGATGTCGGCCTTCTTCGAGGCTTCGCCGAGGTCGATTTTTTCTTTGGAGGCGTAAGCCTTAAGCTGGGCGACGGTCATTTCGGCCAGAGGGTCGGCGGCCGCAGCGTCAGCAACCGTCACTTCCGCCACGGCTGTTTCCGGCGCCGAATCCTCCGTCAGCGTCAGAATGCCGGCTTTGATCTTGGCGGCGATGATCGGGTGCTCAATATCCTTTGCCGACACTTCGACCGGCCCGGCGCCGGGGATGATGTTTTTCGAGCCGATGCAGATGACGCGCACGCTGTTGTTGGTCAGGTATTTGGCCATGACTTAGCACCCCTCCGCTCTGATGATCGACAGCGGGTAGTAGATGATGGTCCCGCCGCACCGGGCATGACAGGGGATAACGAATTCGAGTCCTTCGGGTTGGGGCGGGAACTGCTCGAACGGCTGCGGGACTTCCAGCGTGAGCTTGTCGGAGCTCTTGCTGTACATCATGCAGATGTCGACGCCGTCGGTACCGGCTCCGGCCAGTTCGGGGATGACTTCCACGTTTTTCACGTAGGGGTTGTTTTTGAGGAAGAATTCGAGGATGGTGGTGTCGCTGGTGCTCGAACGCGGGCGGCTGGCCAAGTCGGCGTGCACGGTGTGCGGCAGGGCCAGGGTGTCGGGGCGCTCGACGTTCTGGGTGAGCTCCAGCATCTTGGCCACCATGCCGTTGAGGTCGCGCAGCACTTTGTCCGGGTCTTTGTCGATGAACTTGGTGCTGGCCGCTTCTTCGGCATCGACGCCATCATTGGGCAGGGTGTAGTCGGTGATGTTGTCGTGGGTGATGAAGCCCTTCAGGTTGTGCTTGGCGTCGCCGAAATAGGCGATGCGGTTGATCTCCTGGTCGACGGCACGGCGGGCGGCGTTGGCCTTGCGCTGCTCCAGCGGCTTGCCGGCCATGCGCGCGGCGCGGATGTCCTGGATGGAGTATCCGTAGGAGGCGCCGATGCTCTTGACGGGGCTGTTGAATTCCTTGCCCACCAGGTCAACGCGCGGCAGGTCGGTGGCGTAGTTGGCGATGATCCGGGCGAAGCCGACGGCGTCGTACTGGTAGTATTTGATGGTCTCGGCGCCGGGGCCGGCTTCGGTCGAGACGGGGATGTTGCGGATGGCGGTCAACTCAGGATACTTGACGTCATAGGTCCGGGCCTTGACGTACTCGAGCTCCTGGGCGAAAAAAATGCTCTCGTTGGCGTCGAGCCGCTGAGAAGCCTGGATGACCGCGAGGTCACGCTCGTCGTAGCGCATTTGGTTGCGTTTCATATCTTGTTATCCCTCCCCTTAGTTGAGTTCCACCACGGCCAGACCGGCGCCGCTGGTGGAAGTCAGGAATTTCGCCCCGGTGATGGCGCTGGCCAGGGCGCCGACGACGATGTTAAAGCCGTCGCCGATTACAAAATCGGCAGACGTTCCGTCGGCGATGGTAAACGTCAGGTGGGTGGTGAACGGCGTGCCGACGGTGGCGTTGCCGATAACGACGCCATCGGGATCGGCGACGCTGAACACGCCACTGTTGGCGGCGACGGCCTGAGCCACGGTGATGGTGAAGGTGTCGCCCACAGCAAAGTCGGTATCGCCGTCAGCGATAGCGAACTTTATTTGCGTAGCGAACGCAGCGCCGGCGACGGTGTGGGTGCCAAGCAGCACTCCGCCCGGGTCGTACACGGCAAACGTACCGGCGTTGGAGGCGGCGGCGATGCACATCGCCTTGTAGACGCCGAACTGGTAGCCGGTCAGTAGCGGGGTGCTGGCGTCCATGGTCAGAGCGCCTTTGCCGCTCAGGGTGCTGGCGGTCGCCGTAGGGGCACCGCCGATGCAGCGGACTTGGTAGGTGCCGACTTTGCAGCCCGAACCGGTAGCCGGGGCGGCGGTGATGGTGCCGGTGCCGGTATTGCCCGCGACGGCGGCGGCGGCGCCGGCGGCCTGGATACCCGCGGCGGCGGCCCATTTGCCTTTGTTGGCGCCGGAGAAGACGAGATACGCCTGCGCGTCGGCGGCTACGGCGCCGGTGACGGGCGCCCATGCACGGCCTTTGTGAAGCACCGGCAGAGTGTCCTTGTTGCCATAGGTGACGGTGCCGTCGGCAGCCTGCTCTTTGGCCTGCAGGAGGGCGATGCCTTTGATGGAGGTCACCGAGGCGCTGGGCAGTTTGACCTGTGCGGTCGGGTCGGTACCGCCGACGACGCCCATGCCGAGGGCGATGGTGTCGGTCTCGGCGACGTAGCTGTCGATGGTCCGGGGGCTCAGGTCATAGAGCGTCCCGGCGATGGATTTCGCCATGTTCTGGCCGTAGGTGAGTTGCATTATTTTTTACCCCCTTCTTCGCCCCGGTGGGCGTTTTCCAGGCCCTCGATCATCCGCTCGCGGGCCTCGTTGGCCGTTTTCGGCCCTTCGTCGGTGCGCTGCTGGCTGCCCGGCAGCGGGTTGACCAGTTTGCGCTGGCTGGCGGTGGCGTCGAGGCGCTTGTCAGCCTTGGCCAGGTCGAACGCGGCCTCGATATAGGCGTCGCTCTTGTCCTTGGGGTCGAAGCTGTCGCCGCGGACGGCCTTGATGACGGCGATCTTGATGTCCTTATCGGCCATCTCGTCGGCCTTGTCGATGCGGAAGGTCTTCGCGGTGTCGAGCAGTTCGACGCGGGCTTTGACGGCGGCGTCCTGCTTGTCGGCGGCGTCCTTGCGGACCTTGTCCAGCTCGGCCGGGTGGGCGTCGACCTTAGCTTTGAGCCCGTCGCGCTCAGCGGTCATGGTGTCGAGGTTGGTCTGCAGGGTTTTGGCTTTGCCATCGGCCGCGTCGGCCCGGGCGTTCGCCTTCTCCAGGGCGTTGATGATCTCGGGAGCGGCTTCGTATTCGATACCGTCCAGTCTGTACTTCATAGTCTTGTTTCCCTCGCTTTCTTCTTCGAATATTTCGTCGCCGTCCAGGTTGAGCCGCGCTTCGCGGCCGGCCCTGGCCGACGCTACCACGGAAAGGTGATTGACGACGATGTTCCGCTGCACGCCGTCGTATTCCTGGCCATCCGGTGTTTTTCCGGGGGTCGGGTCGTAGTCGAGCCGGTATCCCACCGACAACTCCCTGTTTGCCCCCATCGCCGCCGGATCATGGACGACGATATCGGCCAGCAGCTTGTCGCCATCCTGGCGTCCTTCGCTCAGGATAGAGCCGATGGCGACGCGCCGCGCGTTTTTCGGCGTGACCTCGCCCTCGGTCGGGTGGCGGACGGTAATCGGCTTGCCCCGGTAGCTGGCCAGACTGTCGGCGCGGAACACCTCCTCAGGCGGCCGGTACTCGCGGCGGGGGCTGCCGTCGTGGTTGCGGTAGGTAAATATGCCGGTCCTGGTCAGCACCGGCGAGTCATGAAGAAAGCCGTCGGCGTCGATTCGCGCTGACGGCAAGGTCAAACTATCATATCGGGTTACTGCCATTCTTCGTTCTCACCTCCCTTCGCGGCTATGCTGGATTCGATGGCAAGAGGCGGTGTGGAGGCCGGACCTCCCCCGGCCTTCGGGTCAGGAGACAACTCCCGTGCGACATTTCGCCCAATGCTCTTGCCGATCATAGCTCATATATCTCCGGCGCCTCGGTGTCGATTACCGGCAGCGCAACGCAGCGGCAGTTTATCGGCACGCCCGGGGGGCCATCTGGCGGCGGCGGCAGAATCACCTTACCGTTGAAAACCTGCCCGGCGACGCCGGTACCGGGCCAAGCATAATATCGGCCTTCGCGCTCAGCGTGGCTCTCGCGGACTCTGGCGTCCTTCGACGTCGACCACTGATAAAACCGAATCCCGGCCGCCATCTGCCGCTCCTGGCTGATGAGGCCATTGAGCGTACCTACCTGGTCCCGAGCAATCATCTGGGCCCGCCGGCTGGTTACGCCGTACAGGTCTTCTATCTGTTTGCCCATGTCGGCACCCAGAGTTCCCTGCTGGAGGCCGCGGCTGACGATGCCCTGCAACTTGCCGAAATATTCTTCGGGAATGGACTTTATGAGCCGTACATTCTCGGCCGTCCACTCGTCGACGGTCCGGCGGAGATTCGGCTCGGCTACGAAGATATCGACCTTGAGCGCCGACCGCAGCACGTCGTAAAATTCGCCCTGATTGTAGCCCCGGACTTGCTGGGCAATGCGGAAAGCCTGGGCGATGGCTTTCTCCGTGGTGCCGGTGGCGATGTACGCCTCGCGGATCAGGCGGAGGAAGTATTCGCTCTCCGTTTCGTCCTGACGGTGGACCTGCAGTGCGTTGATGATGCCGAGGTGCTGCCGAGTGGCGTCAGCGAGTGCCCGGGCGACGGCGCGAAGGATGCGCTGGTAGTCGCGCTCGATGCTTGCCGGGTACCGCCAGCGGCGGCGTGGAAGGATGAGCCTACTCTTCGCCTTCGCCATCGTCGTCCACCTCGCCCGACAGGTCAAGGCTCATGTCGATCGGATACTTTCCGTCGTCGCTGAGTTTCTTCCTGACCTCGCTGGCGTCCACGGCGTTGATCTTGTTGTAGGCGACTGCGGCGTCGGCCTCGGCCTTGTCGGCGTCGGCGTTGAGCTTGCGCGTCTCGGCCTCTTCTTTTGCCGATGGCATCCATAGCGGATTGAACTGGATCGCCCATTTCTTCGGCTCGGTACCGCCGAACATGCCGCGCTTAGACAGCATAAGCAGCCGGACAAGCCGGTCAAGGTTGCCTTTCAGCCGCCGCTTCTGCAGCCGGCGAACGAGGCTGTACCAGTTCTCGACCTGGCTCTGGTCGTTGGCGTTGAGGCCGGAGGTATTGCGGCCGAAGAGCATGGTATAGGGAATGCCGGTCAGCGCGGCGACGTACATGCCGAAGCGGTCTATGAGATCGGGGACGTTGGTCAGACTCATGTTGTGTAGCGCAAATTCATCCTTGGAGTCGATGGCTATAGTGTTGAGCAGCGACCGCGCCATGTCGATGAGCTGCAGCCGGGTTTTGACCTGCTCTTCGCCTTCCTCGGTCTCCAGCTTCTCCAGCAGGCCGTCGAGCTTCGTGACCGACTGGCTCATTCGCTCCATGATGAGCCTAGCCAGCCGGTGGGCGTCGTCGTTGTTGCGTATTCCGTCGACCAGGCCCTGCATTGCCGGCAGGCCCCAGCCCTGGCGCAGCACCCGCTCCTGATTGGGCAGCGGGTCGCCGTCGAAGATGAGCACGCGGCTGCGGTGGGCGTAAAACATGACCCCTCCGGTGGAAGGGCATATCTCGTAAAACTCCGGCCGGCCATAGCTCGGGCTGCGAAGATCATCGTTAAATATGGCGTTGTTGATGATGACCTCACGCCGGTCGACCACTGTCAGCTGTTCGACCTTGTCGATGGTGCCCTCGTTCAACTCGTCCTCAAAGGTGCCGCCGTCGTTGATCGTCATAAGGATGGCGCCGCCGCCGAACAGCCGGCTCCAGCGCGCGGCGTTGGCGAAGTGCTCCTCAGCGCCAAGATCGTCGAGCATCTGCAGGGCCCGCTCGTCGGGATCCTCGTCGTCGACCTTTACCCAGTTCTTCACCGCTTCTTCCGCGGGCAGGTCGACGATCCGGCGCACCATGGCATTGCCGTAATACATATTGGCCAGCTGCCGGTCGGTCAGGAGCGGCGCGACGGTGTAGTAGCTGTTGGCGAGCGGGTCGCGTGATTTCATGCCATGGCCGATGACGGTGTTGATAAAGCCGTCGGCTCGTTTTTCTTCTGCCAAAATAGCACCTCCTTACGACGTAGCGCCGGACCAGCTGCGGGCAGCCTGCAATTCGGCGAACGCATCAGACGACGCGTCGACCTGGTCGTCATGGCCACCGTCTGGGAACGCTTCGAGCTCAGCGAAATATTCTTCATTCCAGGGCCCGGCAAGCACTAGCACGTTGCCGGCCTGCCACTGAGCCGAAAAAGGCTCGGCCCTCGTCACTTTATCGCCGGTAACGCGTTCGGTCTTGACCGTGTGGCCGGCCAGATGCTTGACGTAGCTTTGCGCCTGCTCCTTTCCCGCTTGCCCGGGGTCTTGCGGCAGCCGGATCCGGACGGACTTGTATGTCGCCCGGTCGGTTTCCGCCGTCTGCTTCGTCAGCTTGCGTACGTCGGCCGCCGCCCAGGTAACGCGCTTAGCGTTGACGACGATATATCGGTCATCTTCCAGCCGCCCCATGAGCACGCCGGCGGTGGCGTCCGGCGACGGATTGTCCGGCGTCGGCACGGTAGCCGCCAGGTCCCAGGCCCGGCACCATTTGACGACACGGCCGGGGATGGCCGGGACCACTTCCGTCTGCGTACGCTTAAAGTAAAGGCCGGCCGCCGGCTTAACCTTCCAGTTGCCATGCAGCAGGCGCTCTCTCTCGACGGTTGACTGAGCTTTTAGGTTTGCCAGGTATCCGGGGTCCTTTTCCAGTAGGATTTTGTTGTCATAGACGCTGGAGGCAATGAAAGTAAAGGATTTGGTATCTCTCAGCTCAACGCCAGGGATTTCAAGCAATTCTTCACGCGTGGCTGCCCAGTGCACTTTATCGTCAATAACGACGAAGAAGCGGATTATCCCGCTCCTCTCCGGTATTGGATATCCCGTTTTCTGGTCGATCCACCATGCGATAAACTCAGCCACCCAGCTATCGGCGTCGGGGTTTGTTGTGGCCCTGATGTAGGGAACGACGCCACTTGTCGAGCGATTCCGACTGAACATGTAGAAAAACTGTTTCCGCGAAAAGTGCGTCAGCTCGTCAAAACAGATAAGGGCTACCTGGGCCCCCTGCCAGCTATGCACGTCTTTGTCGTATTGCAGATGAGCAAAGCTGACTTTTGCTCCGCTCGGGAATGTCCAGCTTGGCCTCGGTGTGAGCTTCGGGTCTCCGCCTAGCAACGGATAAATCTCAGAGGATTCGTCCCACAGGCCGCCCTCGTTCATTATCTGCTGGGAGGTACGCCGAAAGATTACCGAACCGAACTTGGAGTTATTAATGTGCCGCAAGTTTTCCAACAACAAAGCATATGTCTTGCCGCCGCCGGCGGCGCCACCATACAAAGCAATGTCAGCAGCCGTTGCCAGAAAAGCTTCCTGCGGCCCAGGCTGTGGGCGAATCTCAATCACGTTTATCACCCCGGCCATTGTCCGGGATGTAGATTGTCACGGTGGCGGCTGTTTCGATAGGCCCGCCGTCCTTGCCCGTGACCTCATGCTTTTGCTTGATCTTGTCCTTCAACTCGTCGTCGATCTTGGCCAGGAGCTCCAGGGCCGGCACTTTGCCATGCAGGCGGATGCCGCGCTCGGAGATTTTGCCAGTCTTCTGGTACACTTCCGAGATCGCCGCCAGATCCTCGCGGGCCATTTCGGCTGATGGTTTAAGTTTGACCGTCTTCGGCCCGAACTCGACGAAGTCGCCCATATTGGCAAAGGCGACTGCCGCCAGCTCCCGCTTTATGCGGTCAGCGGTTATCTCCAGACGCTTCAGTCGGCGCTGCTCGGCCGCCTCGATCATGGCGGCGATAGTCTCGTTTTTCAGCAGACGGCAGGCCGTGACCTTGGCGCCGGACGGCGCATAGCCGGCGCGGATCGCCGCGGCGGTGCCGTTGCCGTCGATCTGGTACTCATAAACAAAGCGCCGCTGCTGGAGGGAGAGCTTCTTGCCTATATGCTCTTCCGCCGCCGGCGCTTTCTTCGGTTTTGGGGTACCGTCCGCCATGGTCATCACCTCCTCGCTTTCGCCCAAAAGAAAAAGAGCCCGAAGGCTCTATATCCCCATTTGCGATTTCATTATTTCAGCCAATACCTTGGAACCGATATCCTTCATCTGCTCCCATCCCCATTCAGTGGCTTTCACAATAACAATTTTTACTTTTTCTTCGCCACTTAAACGGGGAGCTATATTAAGCTTTCCTTCCACGTATTCGATGCCAGATGAACTCATTTTTGCACTAAAGGGAGCATAAATGACGTAACCATCGCTTCCACCTTTTAGTGGGATTAAATCGTTAACAAGACCTTCATTGTGGAGTTTTTCCAATGCAATTTGAAAAACGTCGCTCGGAAGCCCTAAATTTTCAGCAGTAATCGCACACCGCATATTAGGGCGGTCTTTTTGATACTCAGTATAAATTGCAATAAGCACCTTTTGCTTGGCATCAAGCTCCATACCGCTCACACCTCCTGCCGTTTTCTTTCACACTTCGGCAAAAGGAAGCATTTTCCTGCCTATTTCAGCACGTTGCCCTTTTTCTGCGTCAGCCTGCCGTGCCGCCGGTAAAGGTCGGTCGCCTGGTGCCCGTGCACGATCGACGAGCGCGGCACCGGCTCATAACACTCGACCATGCCGACCTCATCGACGCTGATGCGCTTGGCGATGCAGATGTCGCGACCGTGCTTGTTACAGTCCGCGAGCTTACAGTCAACGGTCGGCACAGCGGCCACCTCCCACGTTTTTTGGCATGAAAAGAGACCCGCTCGCGGCGGGTCTCTTTAGGCAGCAATCTACAGGTAAATTTTAGCACGGGTCAAATAGAATTTCAACAAATTTCTTTCGGAGGCTTGGGATTAACGAACCCAATAGCCTTCTCAGGCTTGCCGCAGAGCCGATTATGCAGCTCGTTTGGCGTCGGCCGCTCCAGTTTCTGCTTCTTGTCGCTGCCCTTTTTGCGCGACTTGCTCCCCCCGGCCACCTTGACCGCCTTTTTATACATCGTGCCCTGACTGACATCCTTCGTCCGCGCGCACTCCAGCCCCTTCTCGAACTCCTGGCGGACTACCTTGGACACGGAAACTGCCTCCACAAAAGGCCAGAATTGGCTGCCGCAGTCGGGGCACTCGAAATACTCGTGGTTGTAATAGATCATGGCCGTATCGCAGATGGTGCAGGTCATCGCCCGGGGTTTCCATTCGGGCCGGTCTATGCGGTTAATGCAGCGCTGATTATGGCAGTCCAACTCGTTCGGGTACTTCGGGCTATAGTGCAGGCATGTTCCGCAAATACGCTTAATCAAGGCCAATCCCTCCCACAAAATAACGTGCCGGCGGGGCGGTCGTCGCCGCCCCCCCTATCTAAATTTCGCCGCTTCTTCGTACGCCCCCGGCCCGGCCAGCGCCAGCCACTGCCAGAGGATAAAATCGACGTGCCCCTTTGGCTCCAACACCTGCGCCGCGATCTCGCCGACAAAAGCGTCGCAGTCGTCGTACCCAAAAAACTCGGTGATGCGGACGATATGGCGGTCGGGCTTCACCACGTCGAAGCCGATGTTGCGCGCCAAGTGGTACCGGGTAACGGGGCCGATAAAGGGGAATGTCTGGAGATAGGCCAGGGCCTCCTCGATGGTCATGACGGCCAGTTTGGCGCCTATCGGCCCCTCGGCGAATATCCGTCGCGCCGCGGTGATGACCGCCTCCACTTTGCCGGGGTGGTTGAT
This sequence comes from Selenomonadales bacterium, assembly GCA_029976065.1. Lineage (GTDB taxonomy): Bacteria > Bacillota > Negativicutes > Sporomusales > UBA7701 > Anaeroselena. Next base: position 129,556 of record JARKNV010000003.1, on the reverse strand, counting down.
GATCATTAACGCTTCGCGCCGTACTTTAGCAGCCGACAGTCTAACCATGTTGACAGAGAAAAACCTAAATGCTTCTTGTAGCGCCGGCCACTTCCGGCGGATAAGCTCCTCCTTCATGCCGGCGTTGAACACACACCAGGCGAGCTCGCCGAGGAAGTATTTGTCGGTTATCCCCTCGGGATATGGAAGGCACTTCACCCAATCAAGACGGTCTTTTTCGATGCCGGCGGATAGGCAGTAATTATAGGCGTGGTAGTAGAGGCCGATGGCGGCGGTCATGGCGTCCACTCCCACAGCCGCTGCCGGCCGGTCGCCGGTATCGGGTCGATGGCGGCGCACGTTTTGCCATGATGACAAGCGCAAGCCTGCATACATTCTCCGGTTGTTGCGTTGCGCCATCCCTTTTGATACCAGTAGCACGCCTGCATGTCTTCCTTTGCAGCCCCCCGCAACCTCTCGCACTCAGGGCAGGCGGTGGGGGTGGTGTTAGGAGTTAAAGAGGCCTTGTATTCGGCTTCGTCGTCATATGCCGCTATACACGTTTTGCACCAATCATGCGGCTCATCATCATTCGGGCCGCACGTATACCCTTCACACTTGCCCTTAATCCGCTCGGGATACCCCAAGCCTTTTGCCAAGCCCTTTGTAATAAGTTCACAGGTATTGATTGTTTTGCTGATGAGCGCCCCCTCTAATGCGGCAAGGCGGGTTTCGGCGGCGTCTTTGGCATCATGGAACATATCCGCTTCATTGGCCAGCCGCTCCACCTCCCCCTGCGCCTCGATAAGCGGGTCAACCGGCTCGACATATCCCGGAAACTCCTTCGACAAGTACCGTACCGGCCGGCTCAGCTTCTCGGCGTAGGCGATTTCACTCCGGGTACTATCGCCAATGTAGCCGCCCACGTCCAGCACCCACACCCAATCGCAAAGGTCAATCTTCCGCTTGTGCAGGTCGTCCAATTTCGCCTTTGTCGCAGCGTCCGGGAATACCCGCTCATGGTGCCCCCAGAGGCCGACAGCTAGGACGATATTGCCTTCGCCAGTCAGTCGCGCGTTCTCGGCTATCCACGCCTGTTTGAACCGGGTACTGCCGCACATGCAGACAATGGGAGCCGTGAAACGGTCCTCTAGCTTACGGATTTTGGCTTTTTGCTCAATGAACACAATTTCGTCTATGCGTTCGAACTCGCTCTTTTCGCTCATCCTGCTCTCCTCCTCTTCCTCTCCTCCGCGCACAACGGGCATATCCCGGTGTTCGGCGGCATGTCCTGCTGCCGTATCCGCCACTGCGTATATGATGCACCCAGTATCCCGATCCGCTGGCCGGCGTGGTCGTCGCAGAGGCTGTCGAGCCAAGCCTGCTCGCGCCGGGCGGTTTCGTCGTCAGGTAGACTGTGTCTGCCCATGGTGGTCTCTCCTCTCCTACGCGCGCGTGGGTTATTAATCGTTAGCCGGCGCGCGGCTTATATTAGTTTACATAGTTTATTTACCTTGCAACACGCCACGCGGCTTTATATCGCTGGTGCCTTGAATAAGCTCCTTCTCCGTCTCCTCCAGCATCGACTTCATAAGCCTCTCCCGCATCTCGAACCAGCGGTCAACCTCGGCTGTCGTCTTAAAATCCGGCCAGTGCCCGGGCACCACTCGCCACCTGCAGTCCTGGTATTTTGCCTGGAAATATTGCCACACCTCAGGCGTCACCCCATCACACCCCCCTCCCGATCATATCCGCCACATCCGCCCACGCCCGCGCCACCCTGTACTCGCCGCCGTGCGCCCGGACCTCATTCATAAACTCCACTTGCGCCTTCCGCTGCGTACCCCGCTGGGCCTTGAACTCCAGAAACACCACCCGGCCGCGGCGGATGCACACCCAGTCAGGGAACCCCGGCTCGATCCGCTTCTGATTCTCCACCTGGCGGCAGTACCACCCTGCGGCCCGCAGCGCCTCAATCGCCTCCGCGGCGAACTCCCGCTCCAGCCGGTCGGTCGTCGGCAAGGTCGGCCAGCGTATCTCCGGCAGCCCCCGGGCGGTCCTCATATCCCCCACTCCCTCAGTTATCCACATTTCCACAATTTGGGTAATGCCTCAATACTAAGAAGTTACGTTCTTTATTATTTTCCTTAGAGTAACGTATAGTATATTGCGCACCAAAAGCTCAGCATTTGCCCAGCATATGTTAAGCATTTGCCCAGCATATGTTAAGCATTTGCTAAGCACTTGATTGTTTGGTTTTGCCGGCCAAACGTCGTTTTTCTCTCACTTCTTCGTAGTGAACGGCATCTTCCATGAGGCGATTCGACCAGAAGCAAATGCCGTCCGATTCAAGTAATCCGCGGCCTTGGCGATCTCGGTATTTATTGACACAGTCGTCGATGAGCTTCTCTATTTTGGACGCTTTCGTATGCAACTGCTTCGCCAGGATGTCGAAGTTCAGCGGATAGGTGAAGTCGGACTGCTCGCGCAAAATCTCACACATCGCCCAATAAAGTCCATATCCACTCCAGTTGTGGTCCGAAAGTAGTGCTAATATCTTGGGGTCGTTCCGGGCGTTTGCATCATGTTTTAAGTAGACGACGTCTTTCTCTGCCAAGTTATCCCCTCCCACCTGTGGATAAGTCGCCCGGTTATTCTTTGTCTCTCTTTAGAGCCTCTTCCCACCCGCGATCATAATCAGCGTTGCGCCGATCTAATCGCGCATCATAAACCCTTATCATTTCCATGCCGCATTCGTCTGCATTGAGAAAGACTTCAGTGCCCATAAAGCGGACGACGGTATATCCCTGCTTTAAAAAATAGCGTTCGCGTTTATAATCGTAATCTCGCTGCTCTTTGGTTTTGTGAGTTTCGTGGCCATCGATCTCGACAATAATCTCGTCCATGAAAACGAAGTCAACCAGGTAAGGGCCAATCTGTACTTGTGGCTTCAATGCTCTTCTGATAGCTTTTGCCCAGTGTGAGTTGTAGAATTTCTTCTCGATCTCGTTCATCTCGCGCGGCATACCCCTACGCCTCCATTCCGAGCCGCCACCAGTATGGGCTCTCGGCATTCTTTTTGAAGTGCTTGCAGCAGCGTTTAGGCCCCTGCTTTCGCGGGTCTATGCACCCACGTTCCCGCATCGCCCATGACGACAGCTCCACACGTTTCAGCCGGCAATACGCGATGTTTTCGTAGTAGTTGACGAAGCTCATCGGGTCTGCTCCTTGAACTCCCCCTGCCGGAGGATATAATCGATCTGCCGCTGCTGCACCACCGCCGGGTGCGTCAGGTGCCTTACCGTCGCCGCCTGGTCGTGCATGTGGCCTCTCATGTTGGCCATCTCGCGGCGCAGGGCGGCGTTCTCGGCCCGTGCGTCGGCGGCCAGGCTGTATGTATAGGTGAGGGCTACGAGGGCGGCGGCTACGGCCAGGGCGGCTATGATGTTGCGCATATCTCTCCCTCCCCGGGTTGATAATCTAGGCGCTTCTTCTGCCGGAAGGCCTTGCGGTCGAAGTCCTCGAACCGGCAGGCTTTCTTCGACCAGTATTTATTGCACCAGAGCGCCAGGCGTCGGGTAATCTCCGGCGCTTTCCGCTTATCGTAGACCATAATGAAGGGGTTGGCTCCGTATTCGTCCAGGATGGCGATCCGCCGGCGGTCCTCTTCGTGAGTGCTGTTGTAGTTGGTGAGGACGTAAAAGGAAAGGTCGTCGCCTTTGAGGCCCCTGGCCAGCAGCTTCTCGATCCCGCTGCGGACGATCTGCTCATCGCCGATATGGTCGAAGGCGAAGTGGATGCGCCGGCCGTGTTTCATATTGGCGATGTAGTCGGCGGCCTCATCGGTAACGAGGCGAATGTCGAGGCCCTGGGTGAAGTCGACGCGGTAGCCGTTGTCGATGATCTGCTGGGCCTTTTCTCGCCAGAGCGGCGAGGCAAGGAAGTTGTTGTCAAGCAGCACCAGCGCCTTTGACTTGGGGTTGGCGATCTCGGCTGGCCAGGCGACGTGCCTGATTGTGCCCTCCTTCTTGGGAACGACGCAGAAGGGACAAGAGCGGATGCATCCGCGGGAGGTGAAACCGAAGCCGTAGGTGATGCCGTATAGGTCATAATCGGCGGGCAGGACCTCGATCTCGGGCGGCAGGGTTTTCTCCAAGTCCCAGCCGGTGCCGCCGACTTCCACGCCGGCGGCGGCAAGCTGCTTCGCCATCCTCAGAGAGCGCTTCTTGACCGAATCGTCGAAGATCACCGCTGCATATGCCTTGTCGATGGGGTTGAAAAGGTCTTGGCCGAGAAGGTAGTCGTCGGGGTTGCGGTATAGGATTACGTCGTCGCCGAGGGCTTTGTAATAGCTGCTGATCTTCATGAGGGCGAGGTTGGGGAGCTTGCCGTCTACTTGGATGAGAGCGATGCGCAAGTGATCGCCTCCAAACATTAAAGGATTTGTCGAAACTAGGGAGAAAATATAACCAAAGTTATAATTTTGCTCCCGGGAGTGATCTGATGGACTTCAATAAGGTGATCATGTTTCGGTTAGTAGGTGATTTTGAAAAGGCTATAACCAGGTCGGGGAAAAGCTTCAAGGTCGTTAGCCAGATGGTTTCGTCTTCTCACCCGGAAATATTGTTTACCCTGCATGAATGGGAGCAGTTAAACGATGAAACCCAGAAAAAGATCATCGGTAGAATCAAAAGGACGCTAAAATCAATTGCCTGACCGCCTTGGGGCGGTTTTTCTTTTACCCGGCTACGGCCGCAGCAGTCCCCGTGCACAGCTCCGGCACGTTCGCCCGCACTATGGCCGTCGGTATAACCGGAGATACTGAGTTTCCGCACTTGGCCACCTGCTCCGCTTGCGTGAAGGGCTTGCCGTCGCAGTCCCGGTCGATTATGTAGTCAGGCGGGAAGGCCTGGGCGTTGAACAATTCACGGGGCCGGAGCATCCTCATGCCGATGTCGACAATCTGATAGTCCTGGCCGTGGATGGTCACCAGCCCGATTCGGTCCTTGGTGGTGATGGTGTGTATCGGCTCGTCAGCGGCCTGCCCGGTGGCGGTGCCGTAGTATTTGAGCAAAAAGGCTCTGACCTCGCCGAAGTGGAGTCCGCCGGCGGTGATGGTATGGAGCGGTTCGGTCGCCGCCTGGCCGGTGTTATCGCCTTTGAGCTTCACTAGATGGCTGGTCACCAGGGCGTTGTGGTCGACGGTGGTCACCGTGGGCACCGGCTCCTCCATTCCCGCCCCCGGCCCGGTGTAGTTGCCGCCGTAATGCTTCACGAGGGAGGCGGCCACCAGGCCATAACGGTTGGAGGTGTCAAGCGTACGCAGCGTCTCGTCGGGGAGATGGCCGCGCACATCGCCGGGGGATTTCAGGCCGTGGTACTTGGATAGGAATGTGGTAACAAGGGCCCGGTGGTTTTCGGTGATGATCGTGCGGAATGGCTCGTCTATCGGAGCGGGTTTCCCCATGTACTCAGGGCCGCCGGCGCCGACGAGGTAGGCAGATACAAGGGCGTGGTGGCCGCCGGTGGTTATTGTTCTGACCGGCTCATCGGCACCGCTGCCGGGATGGCCGGAGGTGTTCACTAGCATTGAAGGACTGAGCATGGCCGACACCACCGCATGTTTTGCGCCGCCGGCGACTACCGTGCCAAGGGGCTTGTCTATCCCAGGGACGCGGGGAAGTTGCCCTTCGCGCTCGCCGTAACCGGTCTGAATCAACGTGGCCGATACCATGCCCATCGCATGGGCGGCGCCGGCCGGCCGCTTGCTCCCTTCACCTGATGTGATTGTGTGCAGGGGTTCGTCCAGGGGGTGTCCGGTGGAGCCGGTGCGGAATTTGGTTATATGCGGCGATACCAGCCCCCAGCCGTTCTTCGCCGTAATGGTGGCCAGCGGGTCGTCAATGCGCTGCCCGCGAAACATCTCGCCCTCATGATTGACCTTGATAATAAAAGGCTTCGGGTTGTCAATGACGAAACGCTGAATGCCGCGGGCGATTCGGCGAAGGGTATTATCGGCCAGCGGCCGCTGCCTTTCGAAGATGGACGGGCAGGGCAGAGACCAGTCGATGATCTCGGCGGCTGTCCGCCAGGGCTTCAGTCGGCCCCGCTTGACCGCTGCGCAGTTGGGGTCGCCATGGGTAGGCTTCGGCCAGACGATGGGGCGGCCGTCGTTGCGGGCGATAAGAAATAATCGTTTGCGGATGGTCGGCGCACCGTAGTCGCAGGCCTTGAGCTCCCGGAAGTCGACCTGGTAGCCGAGACGTTTCAGCGCGTTGACGAAGGCGCCGAAGGTCTTCCCCTTCTTGTCGGGGTCCGGCCGGCCGTCTTTAAGCAGCGGGCCCCAGGTTTTGAACTCCTCGACGTTCTCCAGAATGATGACGCGGGGGCGGACGGTAGCCGCCCACCTGACCGCCACCCATGCGAGGCCGCGGATATTCTTCTCAACGGGCTTGCCGCCCTTGGCCTTGCTGAAATGCTTGCAGTCCGGGCTGAACCAGCAGAGGCCGACCAGACGGCCCTTGACGGCCTCGCGCGGATCTACGTTCCAGACATCTTCGCAGTAGTGCTCGGTGTCGGGGTGGTTGGCCTTGTGCATGGCGATGGCGGACGGGTCGTGATTGATGGCGATATCCACAGAGCGGCCGATGGCGGCGCTGATACCAGTGCTGGCCCCGCCGCCGCCGGCGAAGTTGTCTACGATGATCTCCTCGAATAGTTCCATCATCCCGCCTCCCCCTTCACGTCCGTCCCGTCGATGAAGTCGAACAGTGTCGGCGCGTCTCTCATTGCCTCGGCAACCTGCATGTAGCCCAGGCCGTCGCGGAAGTAATCGCTGTTGAGCTCGCAGGCCTGTCCATACCGGCCGAGCTTAACGGCCATCATGGGGACCGTCATGATCCCCCCGAACGGGTCGAATACTACCTCGCCGGGGTTGCTGTACCGGTTTATCAGCCGCTCGACTATATCCAGCTGCAGCGGGCAGACGTGCATTTCCTTGCGTTTTTGCGACTGCTTCGTGTTCAGTGTCTTCATGCGGTTGATGTCGTCCCAGACACCTTCCGTCCAGGATCCCGGGGCGACGACCATGAACGACGCCGGCAGCTTCCCGTCATGGTCGAGCTTCTTGGCCAGGGCGACGTGCTGGTGGTAGTCGTAGACGCTTTCCCTGGAGAACTTGCGGTACACGGCCTGCAGATTATCAACGGGCAGCGCGGCCAGTTCGTCCTTGGTGATGAGCCGGTCGCCGCTGGACCGCCAGTAGGCGTGGGCGTCGATTTGCCACTGGGCCCGGGTGTATTCGTCCTTGGACTTGGCCACCGGCATGTCGGCATAGGCTTTGCTGGTGTCGCTGGGCAGCTTGCGGAAGAGCAGGATATACTCCGGGCAGCCGACACCCATCTTCGAGCCGTCCTTGCACTGCTCCGACCAGCCCAGCCGGTAGGTCTGGTTATTCTCCCTCACCACGTCGGTGACGACGGTGATTCGGCCCATGTACTGGAAGCCGTGCCGGAGGAAGTGGGCGACGGTGAGGTCGGAGAAGGGGTCCACCGTGGGCATGCCGGTGCCAGTGGCGTTGCCGAAGAGGATACGGTCCTTGACGTGGATGGCGGCGAGCCGGCCGGGCTTCAGGATCCGGAGGAGGTTCGGCGTCAGGTAGTCCATCTGCTCGAAGAATTTCTCGTTGTCCTTGTTGTGGCCGAAGTCGTTGTAGCTAGGGGTATATTCGTAATGGTTGCTGAAGGGGATACTGGTGAGGATCATATCGATGCTGTCCGTCTCCATCCGCTCAGATTCGAGGATGCAGTCGTTATTGGTGATGGTGTAATGCTTGCCCTTGACTTCCACTCTCTCCACTCCGATTGACCTGGCCATTTTTTCAGCTAATGAGGTGCTGGACAGGCCGTGTTTTTTGATTATGGCGGTCATCTTGGCGACCATCGCGTCGTGCTGCCGCCATTTTTCTAGCAGGACTTTCAGTATCTGCTGCTCGCTTTCGGTGTAGATGATGTCGATGATTACCTGCTCCGTCTGGAGAAATCGATATATCCGGTGGATGGCCTGGATGAAGTCGTTGAATTCATAGTCGATGCCGAGGAAGATGGCCCGGTGGCAGTGGCGCTGGAAGTTGCATCCCTGGCCGGAGAGTTCTTTCTTGGTGGCGAACAGCCTGATTTTGCCGTCGCTGAAGTCAATTACCCGCTGTTCGCGGAGGTCATAGTCCTGGCTGCCGTAGATGTCGACCGCAGCGGGCAGGGCTTTTTTGATGGCGTGCCGCTCATCCTCGAGGTCATGCCAGAGAATGAAGTGGGCGTCTGGATCCTCGTTGACAATCTCGGCCATCTTTGCCACACGGCCGTCGATGCTGTCCCTTTTCTCCCGGGCGGCGTCGGCGAGAGATACAGCCGCGTCCCGCAGGAGTTTGACCTGGCCGTCCTTTTCGGTGAGACCGGCAGAGTGGTCGACGGGGATTTCGTGGTAGTTAATTTTGAGCGGAGGCAGTATGTAGCCGGTGTCGTCGAAGCCGAGGTCGGAGGGGGCGGTGATGAACAGGGCCCAGCTGGACAGCCATAGCCAGAACTCGTTTTCCTTGTGCGGGTATAGGGTGAGGTTGTTGGCCTTGGTCGAGTCGCGCTGAAAAAAGCGGGTCAGGGCCTGGCCGGTGTCCATGATCTCCAGGTAGCCGGCGTAGTGGATGAGTTCCTTATATCGGTTGGGCGCCGGCGTGGCGGTGGCGAGAAGCTTATACCGGACGCCCTTGAACTTGTCGAGGAAGGTCTGGTACGTTTTGCTGCCATAGCTGCGGAGGACGGAGGCTTCGTCGAGGGAGGTGGCGGTGAAGTAGGTGGGGTCGATATCGCCGTCGCGCACCCGCTCGTAGTTGGTGATGAGGATGTCGGTTTCAGCCGCGGCGGCTTCGGCCATGGTCCGGACGTATTGCGGAGGATCCATGCCGAGCAGCTGCACGGCGTCGCGGGTGAATTCCTGCTTCACTCCCAGGGGGAGGACTATCAGGGCCTTGCCTCCTTCGCGCTGGGTGATGATCCGGCACCATTCCAGCTCCTGTACCGTTTTGCCAAGGCCGAAGGATTCGAACAGGGCCCGGCGTCCGCCCCTAACCGCCCACTGGACGGCTGCCCGCTGGTGAGGCTTGAGAATGGGATTGATGTCGTCGAGGGGAATATCGAAGCCGCTGTCGCGGGCGAGTTCCATTTTGTTTAGTAGGAAATCGTGATAGGTCATATCATTGTCTCCCGTGCCCTCTCCCTTATCGCCTCGGCAAACGCAGCCAGGTCGAAATTTACCCGCTGTCCCGTCCGGGCGGCGTGTTTGCCCATCGCCGTAAGGCATTGCATGACCAGCACCGCCATGGGCCAGTGTTTCGGGGGCAGGGCTTTTCGGTAGTTTGCAGGCATCATCATCACCCCTCACATTTGGCGTAGCATTCCCACAGAGGGCCGTCGCCGTATTGCACTAGGCATATGAACGGCCGCGGCGGCTCGGTCGGCTTAATGTTCTTTGTCAGCATGAGCGCCACGACAGCCTCCTGGGCCTGGGCGAAGTCGGGAGCGTTGACGCGGCAGGGGAAGATGTGGAGCGTCATGGCTGAGGTACCGGGTACTGGTCCCATAACTCACCGTCAAGCAGGCGGCCGGCGGCTTTTTTGCCGACATATACCATCGGTGTCCCATCTTCCATGTAATGAACCGTCGCCGATTTCTTCCCCTCGCAGCAGTCCGGGTTTTCATCGGCATTTACCCATTCCCCATGCTGTTTGAACATGAACGGCACTCCCGCCGCCTTGCACTGATCCCGCAGGCTCCGCGCCCACTCCGGATGCATCGGCCGGGCTCCGGGGCCGCTCTCGCCGCCGCAGATTACCCAGTCGAGCGTAGGCGTCATTATCGGGCTGCCACAGCAATCATGGGTAGCGCCAAGATAGTTGCCGTCAAGGTCACAATGGATTTTCTGCCCTTTGCTTTGTCCGCAGCATACCTGCTCACTGATGAGGTATTGCCGCAGGTCCACCGGCCCCAGCATCGGTTCCACGCTGACGAACCGCACCGCCGCCGGCGTCTGGAGGAGAAACGGGATATTGCGGTCAGCCTCGTCCTGATTGCAAACCGTCGTGCCGTTCCATAAGTTCGGGAGCGGCCACCTTACCTCGCAGGCAAACCGGCCGTCACCTGCAATATCGAAAGCTTTGTCGTAAACCCGCTGTTTAGCACCGGCGACGTATTCGGCCATCCGCTCCGGCCGTTTGGTCAGCACCTGAAAGGTATGCTGCGGCGCCAGCACCATAATCCCGAAAACAATGTCGAGCCACCAGTCGGGGATATCGGCGTGGAAAAAGTCTGTCATGCTGCCGGCAAAGATTCGTTGAGGCTTCCGCCAGTGTAGTGGGGCCTCGATAATCTTGTCCGACATGAGGGCGATATCGGAAAACTTCCGGTCCTTCCAGAATCGTTTCGCCTGCCTGTCCGCGTAGCAGTGGGCACATCCCGGAGAAACGGGCGTACAGCCTGTAATAGGATTCCAGACTTTGCCCTTGCTGCCGTCAGGGTTACGAGTCCATTCGATCTTGGTGCCGCCCACCTACCGTGCCCCCTTTCGGGCACAGGAAAAGCCGCAGGGCTTCCGCGGCTTATTGTGTTTGGCCTTTAAGACCAGTATCTTTTTCATGCTCTCTCATCTCCCATGTATATATAATAAGGAAGAAACTGGAAATTTCTACCTCACCGTGGCGGGAGTCCTGGCCTCCATCCCGCCCGGTTCGGTTTCGCAGCGCTGCTTCTCTCTTCATCAGTGGCCGGCGATCGCCGGCGAATCCCCGTTTTATCTTCATCACTCGGCCCGACATCAGCCGGCCAGGAGGCGTCACCTGCCGGGCCTCTCTTCATGGGGTTCGGTGGTTAGCAAAACCTCAAGCTCTCGCCTGCCGCTGCCGCAGCGTCCATGCCATCGGCAAGTTCTAGTGCGTTCTCTTTGTCTCTGTCACCATCCGGCCAGCCCGCCACCAATTCCCGAAGGCGCGGGGCGACTTTGCGGCATTCATCCGGTGTTAGTTCGCCTTCGCAGTCAGAATGGTTAAGCAGATATTTTATTGGATCATTGATTTTTGACCATGGAATAGCTGGCTGGTTGCCGACATAATGCCCGTACATCAATGAACCATCGCTCGGCTTGGCCTCGCTGCCGTAAATTGATAAATGCTCATACTGCTGTGAAAGGCTAGAATTGTAATTAAATCCATCCATACAACGAAGAGCGATGCCAGCCTCGGCCGCAAGTTTTGTACGAAATTGCATGAAGCCTATATATCCCCAGCGTGCTTCGCAGTGGCTAAAATCCAGTCCCATTTATCTCTCATCCTTTCTTATGCTGCGTCCCCGCCCGGCCGGCCGCCGGCGAGGAGCTGCTTCACCTTGAGCCGCCGCATGTTGCGCGGCGTTATATACATCCGCCGGCCGTCGATCAGGTAGCTGTTCGCCAGCCATGCGGCGAGGTCGATGATCTTGCCGCTCATGCGATTTTGCCCATCTTCTGGCGGCATTCCCGGCAGACGTTCTTGCCCTGGAAGGCGGTCACATCGTCAGCGCTGCCGCAGAAGATGCAAGCCGGCTCGTATTTGCGGAGGATAATGCAGCCGTTGTTGTCGGTAAAGATTTCGACGGGGTCTTTATCCGCTATGTCAAGGGTTTTGCGCAGTTCAATGGGGATGACCACGCGGCCGAGTTCGTCTACTCTGCGAACTATACCAGTGGATTTCATTACATTCACCTCAATCCGATTATTTCGCATACGCGCTTGTGCTTTTCGATGTTGCTTAAGTTAGGGTCTATGGCAGGGTTAAATCGCAGTTCGAGTTGATATGCCCTGATGCGCTGCTTTTTCCGGCAGACCGGGCCATAGCCGACTTCTATTGACTCGGGATCCTTCAACGTCCGGTGGCACCGGCGGCAGCGCTTCACGCCGCCGCCACCTCCACCGCACCATCGACGGGCCGGAACAGGATCTTCTGCTCGAACGCCTCCTGCACGGCCCTGACGTGGCTGATGACGATCACCATGCCGAAACGGTTGGTGACTTCCTTGACCGCGTCGATGACCAGCGGCAGGTATTCTTCGCTCTGGCTGCCGAAGCCCTCGTCGATCACAAGCCAGTCGATCTTATTGCCGGCGCGCCGGGTCAGGAGTTCGGCCAGGGCGAAGCGGATGGCAAAGTCAATCCTGAGCTGCTCGCCGCCGGAAAAGGTTTCGTATTTCCGCTCGCCGGCCCAGTCGCCGACGATGATTTCCAGCGTCTCGGCCATGCCGTCGCGGCTTTTGAGTTCCTTCTGGGTGTCGAAGCGGAGGAAGTTCCGCCCGCCGCTCATCTGGCCGAGGATATCGTTAGCGATGCGCTCCAGTTCGGGCACCGCGTTTTCGATGATCAGGGCGGGGATGCCGTCGCGGCCAAAGGCCTTGACCAGCGTCTGCCACCGGGTGAGCTGCTTGGCCAACGGCTCCATCTCAGCGGCCAGGGCCTGGCGCTGCTTCTCGTCGGCGTCGAGGGCGTCGAGCCGCGCCTGGATGCCGCCCATGGTGGCGGTAAGTTCGGTGTGCTGCCGGCGCCAGGACGTCAGGGCGGTCTGGCAGTTCGTGACCAGGTTCTCGGCCGCTCGCTTCGTCTCGTCGACGTCGCCCAGGGCGTCCAGTTCTTTCTGCAGGGCCTCGGAGCGGGCCGTGGCCGCCGCGATCTCGCCGTCCAGCCGAGCGATAGCCTCGCGGGCCGTATCTGCCGCCTGGCGGACAGCCGGCAGCTGCTCCTTGGATTTCGTCCAGGGTTCGAGGGTGGCCAGCGACGCCTCCAGAGCGGGCAGGTTTTTCAGTTTTTCGGTGAGTTCCCGGTATTGGCGGGCGGCTTCATCAAATCGCTGCTGCAGATTGGCTTGGCGTTTGGTGAGGTCATCTTTCTGGGTCTCCCAGGTTTGCCTCAGCGGCTCCAGGCTTTCTAGCTTGGCGAAGCGTTCAGACTGAGGCTTGAGGTCGGCGACCAGTTGCTGCAGGCGGGCGTATTCGCCAGCGACGAAACCGTTATCATCGATCTTTTCGAGGAGTATATCGCGCTCTTTTCCGAGATCTATGGCCACTCCGTTGATTCGGTTTTTGTGGCGGTTATGCAGTTCGGGAAGTTTGGCCGCCGCCTCCTTGGCGTCGGCGAGGAACGCGCATTCTGCTCGGTCGATGTCGATGCACTTGGCGTCCTTCATGCGGTCGGCGCTCTGGGTCAGGAGTTCGATCTCCCTGGCCAGCGTCTTCTGCTCCGCCTCGAACGTCTTTTGAGCAGTCTCGATCTTGCCCTGGACTTCCTGCAGGTTGCGGTTCAGATCGTCGTACCGCTGGCGGCGCCCTTCGTATTCGGTCAAGTCTGCGACTGCTCTGATGTATTCGGCCGCCGCTGCCTCCAGTTGGGGCTTGGCGGCTAAAATGTCGCTGATTTCAATGAGATTATTTAGGGCTGTTTCCAGTTGGGTGGCCAATTCGGCCATTTCGGCCTTCAGCCGGTTGCCCTCGGTTGCCAACGTACGCTGCTGCTCCTGCTGTGCCCGCAGCGCCGTAATTTCATCCCGAGTGCGTTCGTATTCCGCGGCCTTCTCCAGGATGGTGGCCTCCTGCGCCAGCATCTTGTCGGCCCTGCCAAGGATGTCCTGCTGACGATCGCGCTCCGCCGTCTTGGTCACGACATCGCCGGCGGCGTCCTCCGATTGCTTCCGGATGGGGTCCGCCTGGGCCGCCTTCACTGTGACGGTGGCCAGTTCGGTCTGCGCCTTCTGCAACTGCGCTTCGCCCTTGGCGATGGCGTCGCCGTACTCGGCCAGTTTGACTTCGGCTGCCAGCTTGTCTCCCTCAATGGCAGGGCGGCCGGCCAGGCGGGCGTCGATATCGGCGACCTTCCCCCGAATCCCGGCGAGATCCATATTGACGGCCGTCACCTTCGCCCGGGCACGCTCCTGCAGGGCCTCATACTGGTCGAGTTGGAGTATCTGGGCGAGGACGGCCTTGCGCTGGCCGGCGGGGCGCTTGGTGAAGTTGCCGGCATCGCCCTGGAGCAGAATGCTCGACGCGATGGCCGTCTCCTCGTCCCAGTTGAGCAGGTCGATGATTTTGCGCTGCGTCGCCGGGATGCTGGCGCCGGATTCTGAGGCCCAGAGCTCGCCGGATTTAAGCTGCAGTTCAAGGGTGGATTTACCCTTGCCCTTGAGGCTGCGGGTGCGGATGGCGCGCCAGATGCTGCCCTGGTGCTCGAAGATGTGATCGACGGCCGCTTCGGTGGCGCCGGTGCGGACCATGTCGTCGGCCGAGCAGCCGGGGCGGCAGGTGCCGTAGAGGGCGAACATCGGCGCCCAGATGTAGCCGGTGGACTTGCCGGCGCCGTTGGGGCCGGCCACGGCGGCCGTGGTAAGGCCGGCGTAGTCGATGATGGCATGCTCGATGGCGCCGAAGTTGAAGATTTCGGTGCGGAGGGGCTTCATGCGGACACCTCCACCCCGCGCTTCCGCAGTTCTTCCACCCAGAACGCTTTCATCTCATCAGAGCAATGAGCCATCGCGTCAGCCCAGGTCGGCCAGCGGCCATGCTCCTTATTAAATTTCATTTGATAGTAAAGGCTCTGCTGGTTATGCGGATACTCTGCGGGATGATTGACCGCACACTCCTGGCAAACACCAGGGGCGCAAGGCATCAAGGTCATATCGTTGATCGTAATCTCTTTAACCTCAAGGACGCGGCGACTTTTCCCGCGCCCTGTTCCTCTAACCATTTGCATTACGCCACCCCCATCAGTTGGGTCGTCATGGCCGCCAGCTCGTCGATTTCCGTTGCCGGGATGGCCTGGTTCTCCCCCCATCTGCGCAGCGCCTCCACCGGGCCCAGCGCCTCGGTTACTTCGGAGTCCCGCGCCCGGTCGGTACGCTCGATGTCTCCCTTGATCTCGGCGACGAAGAAGGCACCGGCGTCATATAAAGCGCGCTCCAGGGTGCGGCGGTTCAGCTGCTTGTTGAGTCCTTCGCTGCAGGTGTAGTGCAGGCGGACGATTTGGCCGTCCATTGACTCAGGCTCGAAGGTTGCGCCGGCAATAAAAGCGGCCAGATGATCTTCGGGCCATTTGATTGTCGAATAAATTCGCGCCGGCGTGTCGATGAAGCGCGACGGCAGCTGCTTGCCGGTGTCGCCGTCCCATTCGTGAATCCAGAATCCGGCATCGATGCCCTCGTCGTTGAAGCTCAGTCGCTCGGGGCTGCCGCAGTAGAACACGTTGCCATTCTGCTGCGGACGGTGGATGTGGCCTAGGGCGACCAGGTCGTAGCCCTCGATGGCCTCGGTGGTCAGGATGGCCTCCTGCTGCATCAAGACGTCCTCGAAGCCCTTGTCGGCGAGGTCAAAGCTAAGGTGGCCGAGGAGGATGGTGGGGCCTTTTTCGCCCGAGGCTTCGGCTTGGGACCGCAGCGCCTGGCACGTTTCGGTGATGTAATCCGTCATTGCCTGGTGAATGATGTGGGCCGGCTGGCCGCGGTAGTCATCGGCGGTGGCGAAGGTCGAGCGGTCCATGCCGGGCAGGCAGCAGATTTTGACATCCTCCCTAAGCAGCATGACCGGCTGGGTGGTCGTGCGGACATGCGATAACCCATAGTCCTTCAGCAGTTCGTAGGCGCTGATGGGGTCGTGGCTGGGCGTGCCGCTGATGACGATGACCTCGATGCCGGCGGCCGTCAGCTTGCGCAGCCAGGCGGTGGCGGCGCGGATTTCCTTGGAGGCCTTGTCCAGGGCGATGTCGGCTTTACGGAAGAGGTCGCCGGCCACCAGGACCAGGTCGACCTGCTCCGCGATCATCCTGTCGGCAGCCCAGTCCATCACGCGAACAATGTCGTCGAAGCGGGCGGCCAGTGTAGGCCCGGGGTAGCCGAGGCCGATGTGGATGTCGGCAATATGCGCGATCTTCATTTGTCCCCCAGCTCCTCAGCCGTCCACTGCGGCGTGGCCTCTGCAGCCTTGGCGGCCAGGGCCTGCAGGTCGGCCTGCTCGGTCTTGGTCAGGAAGTCGATGACTGCGCTGGCCTCCGCTTTCGTGAGCTTGTCGAGGGGTTTCTTTTTGGTGTAAACGACGAGAGCCTTGATACCGGCCTCGTCAACGCCTTTGCGCTTGGCGTCGCCGATGATCTTTTTCTCCTGCGGCTCGCTGATATCGTTCGCCCCCCGGGCTGTGCCGCCGGCGCCGCCTCCATCGACGGCGAAGGGGTTGAAGTCGGCCTTTTCGTCGCCGGCCTTGGGGCCTTTTTTCTGTTTCTCTAGTCGCTCCTTGCCTATTTCCTCGCCATCCATCCAGGCTTCGAGGTCTTTTTCGTCCAGGTTGAATATGCCGCTGAGGCCGGTGGCATTCTTCGTAACGGCGACATAGCCCCGCTTAATAGCCATCTGCAGTACGGTGTTCCAGAGGCTGAAGAGGTCATCATTGTCTAGGCGGTACTTGACGTATTCCGCCCTGTCCTCTTCCCTTTGGCCAGGCTTTGCTCTGGCTTTGAAGGTTTGGCTCACCAGGGTGTTTTTATCAATTCCCACCGGCACTTGGCTCTCGTAAACCCAGCGATATGCGTATTTGGACTCGCGGGTGCTGCAGGTGCCTTCGGCTTCGCCGACTACCGTGCCGGTCGCCTTGTGGCGCAGTCCGACTCGGACAGTGACATCGTAGTGCCCGGTATTATGGTCTTTGACCTCGTCCTTGCTGATAAGAAATCTGGCAAACCCGAAAAGTGCGTTGAGTTTGTCGGCTCCGGGTTGAAACAAGGCGCGCTTGTCCGTCCCAGGAATCACCCCAACGTCTAGGCCTTCAACCATAACTTCTTTGATGAACTGCTGGACTAGCTTAATTTTTGCCTGCATTTCATCCAAGGCGCGCTGCATTTCGACGGCGCTGCCGACGCCCATCAGCGAAATTTCCCCGGTCTGCCTTGAGACAACGGCCAGATTGCCTTCGGTTACTGTGTCCATCTAACTTGCCTCCTTGATCTGCTTTTTGGTTTCCAGGTATCGTGTGACAGCGTCGGTGACGTCGACCGGCATCAGGCCCAAATCATCCTCCGGGTTGAGGAGTATAAAATACTCGACGCCGCCGACATGCTTCGAGGCTCGGTAATATCCGTTATGCGGGAAAACGGACACCGGGGTGTCGATGCTGATAAACGCTGCCAGGGAAGCCGGGCTGTACTTGTTCATGTGGACGTTAGGCCCCGTGGTGCTATCTAACGATACATCACGGCTGCCGAGCAGCGCCTTGCATTCAGCCCGCAGGGCCATGATCTTTTCGCTCAGCTGCTCAATGGTCATGCCGCCACCCCCGCCGCTGCCGCCGCGACACCGATCTCCTGTTTGCCGGCCAGCGCCTCAATGACCTTGGCCTTGACAAGGAAGCGGGGCTCTTGGCATGATAGCGCCATGATTTTGTACTCGTCGGCGATATGGTACAGCATTTCGGCCGGCAAACTGCTTAAATCAACATCATACATTGACGGATCGCTCCTTTCGACGTTCAAATTTAGGCGTTATAACCGCCTCTTGGTCTGAATAACCGGAGTTAAGCCTATAAAGAATTGTCTCTTTGGCAATCCCCGTTTCCTTAGCCCAGTCTGACAAAGTCTTTGTTACACCATTAACTTTTAGAAGACGGTTGTCGCGGCGATTGTTTTGATTGACCTTACAGGTAACGAAGCGGCAATTGTCGGGGGAATAGCCTCGGTTATTGTCTTTTCTGTCTAGCTGTAAGCCGAGTTTATATCCATTGCTTAATGCCCATTCATAGAAAGGCTCAAAACGAAGCCATCCGCTGTAAACCGTTATGCCTCTTCCTCCGTAATTGTGATAACGCTTATCGGTGGGGCTGCAACACCGTTTAATGATGTTGTCCCAGACGTGATAGAGTTTATATCTGATGGTATCAAATCCACATTTACGGATGCACCCACAACTCCTAGTACGACCGGATCTAAGTTTTGTGGCCTCGACGCTTTTCAGACTGCCGCAGTCACATTGGCATAACCAATAGTGTTTTCCATACGAGCCGCTATGGGAATAGGCAACTACAGTTAACTTAATGAATCGTCTACCCGTTAAGTCTTCCATTCGTCGGCTCCCTGTGATAAAATAAGAATAAGGGTTTTATTTAGCTGCCTGTGCAAGGCGGCTTTTTTCTTTTTGCAGCAGGCACTTCTGAATGATGTCGAGCCCGAACTGTGATTCCAGGCCCACCAGGAGCTCGAACTTCCAGCGGATATCCTCACAGACTTCGTGTGCCGCCTTTTCAAGGTAGTCCTTGGCCTCCCGATTCAAGTCCTCCGGTCCTCTGGCGTCAAGCAGGATCCTTGGCAACGATTTTACTGCGGCGTCCGCCTCCTCGTCTTCGATGAAGACATGCTGGAGAACGCTTTGTATGTGCCGGTCACCTGCCGGCCGGTCGAACACCCGGTATTCGGTGCCCTCAAGAGCAACCGCCAGCCCGAAAAGCAGATTCTCGCTCGCCAGCTTTTGCCGCGCCTGCGTCGGGATTGCCCGGCCGGCGGTCACGACTTTGTAAAGGGAGTCGACAGAGTAATTAATCTTGCTGGCCAGAACTTTCGGCGGAAAGCCTTTATCGCTCAGGACAGTCACCGCCTGACCAAACAAGGCGGCTACAGCGTTTTGTCCCATCCGATCACCTCCTTTCTGTCCGTTTTTGCCGCTGGAATCGGACGCCGCGGCGGATTTATCATAAATGTGAGGTCAGAACCTCTCCCACTCCCGGCCTGTCCCCCTCAAGGGCAGGCTACTTTTTTCAGCAGTGCTCGCCGTGGGTGAAGTAGTAATCCCATTTCCGCCGGCGGCGCTCTTCACTGAGTTTCACCAGCCGCTTACGCTGGCGATCGAGCCACCAATAGCGGACGGTCCAGATCATTGATAAGAGCCATTGCATCGGTCACGCCTCCTTCTTTTGCAAAGTAAGGTATGGTGCCTGGCAGGTGCGGTCGTCGCGGCAGACTTTTACGACACGCTGCCGGCGGCTGTCCCACATCAGATGATAATTCCATGCCGGTTTACCGCAGTATTCGCATTTCGGCGTTTTGGCCATTTGGTTCACTCCCGTTTATTAAAATTAGGTTCTGTAGCCGCCTTTGGTTGCGGCGCCAGGCTTACGAGGCCGGCTGTCAGGGTCCGCAGCGGCGGCGCGTGGCCGGCAACCTCCCTTCTATCCCGCTTGTTCCTTGTTCAGCATCTTGTCCGCTACCCGGATAGCGTCCTCGATCAGACCGGCCGCCTCCAAGTACTCGGGCCGCGTGATGACCTTCAAGCCGTGTTTCTTGCAGTAATTCTCCCGCCGGGCGGTCAGGTTCAGGCGATAGGCGGTGTTGAAAGCGTCGTCGAAGTGGTGCCAGGCTACGCTGTAGATAAGGCCCTGCTGCCAGGCGTACCGCTTGACCATCTTCTCCAGCCGCTGCCGGCGGTCGCCGTCGATGTTGGCCGCGTCCAGGCTGTTGATGCGGTGCCCGAGGGTTTCAATCTGCTCCTGCTGCTGCCTGAGCATCCGTTCCTGCTTCACGAGCGCCTGCGTGGCCTGGGCGAGGATTTCGATTTGTGACATCTCGGGGACGGCGTAGCCGCCAGTTCTGCGGATGGACTTTATCACCGACCGCACCCAGGCTCGGAAGGCGGCCGCCAGAGAAGTTTTTGCCAGCATCGCCACCTCGTAGATGCCGTCCTCGGTAAATACGCGGGTTAACTGCATCCCGCCGGGAGTCCTCAAATTGAGGAACCCTGAAAACTCCGGGGCGTTGAGGTACATATTCCGGTTCGCCAAATTACTGATAGCCTTCTGGGGGTCGGCGTAGCCGAGTGCCTGTCCCAGTTGCTCTGAGGTCATGCAGATGGCGTCGTCGCCGTGGTAGAAGTCACATTTGACGTTACCAAAGGCTTCGGACTTGACCAGCCTCAGCTCGCTCACGCTCTCGCCTCCTCTATCTTGACTTTCCTGTGGCAGATGCAGCACTTCGTATGCTTGCGGGCGGTGTAGGCGTTCTGCTTGCCGATGCTGCCGTGCTTCGGGCAGGTATATGTTTTCATGCTCCCCCTCCTTACTGGTTTATCTCCCGCCGCAGCCGCCACAAGAACAACAGGGCGATACTGCAAAACTGACCAGGGCGAAGTCGTATTTGCCCGAATCAATGGCGTTGAAGAATGCCTGCATGCCTGTCCACCTCCACCGCAGGCCGGTTAGCCGGCCTTGGGCTTCTCCGAAGTTGCCGCCTCCGCTGCCTTCTTCTCCTTCCACCGTTTCAGGAGAAGGTCAGCCGCAATAGTCGCCCAGTTTTTCAACCCCTCGGGGCTTGGCTTTGACTTCGCCGGGTCCGGGAGAATCATGGTCTCCACCTCCGATACAGTGTATGCAGGGTCGGATTGTCCGCTTTCCTGTGCCAAGGTGGTGCCATGGTGGCACAGTTTCTTCGCCTCTTCCGGATTCTCTGATATCATATTGACACCATCGACAAAGGGGGCTCCGCTCGTGGTGTCGAACCTGCCGCGCATTTGGGTAAGGATCGAACAGGTTTATATTGATAAGCTGGAATATATCGCCTGGAGAAACCGCCGCTATCGAAATCAGGAGCTTTGCCATTTGATGATCAACCACGTAGAACGCTATGAACGGGCGCGCGGCGAAATTACCGAGGAAATGCTGAAGCGGTTCCGTGATCTTGTCAAATCGCGCAATGGCCGGGACCGGTAACCCCTATCCCGCCTGGCGCTCGGTAGTGGTCGTCTGCTCGTCGATAAGCTCGGCTACGGTGACGCAGAGGCCCTTGGCGAGCTTTTGAGCAATCACGATTCCGGCCTGCTTCTTTCCCCGCAGGATGTCAGAAATATGAGACGTGCTAACTCCACTCCGCTTGGAAAGCTCATATCCAGTCACTTTTTTTTCTTTCATAATTTTGCCGAGGTTTTTCATAATGTCACCTTGCTCTCTTAATAGCTTGTCTTAATTTTATCCGCTTTTGCGGAATCTGTCAACCGCTTTAGCGGAATATTTTATAATGTTTTTTTCTATGATATATTTGCTATAGCGGAATATGGACAGGGAGTGCAATTGTGAAAGATTTTGCCGATATTTTAATTGAATATATGAAAAAGACAGGAACCACTCAGTATGGATTGAAAAAAAAGACAGGCGTCAGCCTGTCCACACTTAACGACATAATACTAAAAAAGAAAAGCCCCACTGAGCGGACGCAAAAGAAAATTCGCGAGGCTCTCGGCTTCTCAATGGCCGAGTTCGACGAAGTTCCTGATCGCCAGCGTGGTATAGAACGAGCAAAAGAGTGGGTAAGTGGCGAAGCCATGGAAACTGCTCTTAAAAAATATGAAACCGCTTCCCCTGAAGGTCAGGAAAAGCGGTGGCGGGAAGCTGTAGAACAACTAAAAAGCCTCTCCCCCGAAGAGAGAGAGGCCATAGCGGTGATTATTAGGAATCTTGCGGCGTCTCGGAAATGATTTTTTGAAGAATCAAAAACATAATGATGTCTACATCCTCAACATCCATCGTTTCTCCCTCCGCGCGTCGAACATATGTGCGATATTTCGCCGAACGAAACTGCGAATCCTGCCGAACACAGTAATTTTCCTCTCGACACCTTCCGTCACCAAATATTGTGACCGATCGCTACCCAGACGCAATATGTGCCATGGTGGTGCCACCTTCCCTAAAATGAATATTGCCAGCCCTAAGGCTGGCAGGTCGTTTTGTTTACTTACTATTTCGACAGTTTCTAGGAAACCCCTGCATTTGTTGACTGAATCAATAATCTTATTTTTCAGGGACGATTGTCCTAACGACAGTATAGACACGGCACAGGACAGGCCGTGTTTTATTATAATCAGCGACAGGAGGTTTGTCATGAAATACTTCAGCGAAAACGGCGAATATATAAATGCAGACTGCGAATCATGCGGCAAAACAATTAAAATTCAAAGGAAATATGCAAGCCCTGCCGGTAGCGGTTTTATTCTTAATCCTCCGACTGGCATCAAATGTCCCTGCGGCCAAATCCATCATAGCATCACAGCAAGCGGAAATGCTGACCTATCTCCTGTCAGGTGCCCGATGTGCAAGTCGACTCAGATTACCGCCGGTACTCAAGGATTTGGTCTTGGCAAGGCTGCCGTTGGAGGGGTCTTGCTCGGGCCAGTGGGGTTGCTCGGCGGGTTCTGGGGCAGCAGGAAAACGATGGTCACCTGCCTAGCCTGCGGTCATAAATGGGAAGCCGGCAAAAAATAATTACTTCATCCAGGAGGCAGCAATGACGCAGCAACGGGCAATAAAACGAGCAATTAAACATGGTATTGACAATAAGATTGCGCTCCGGGTAGCCATTTACCTGAGGGTTAGCACGGAAGAACAGGGTCAACAGCAAATATCCATCCCCGCCCAGCGGTCGCGCTGCGTCGCCTACTGCGAGGCCCGCGACTGGTCGATCTATGATTTCTACATTGACGAGGGCCATTCCGGCAAAACCCTGGACCGGCCTGACATGCAGCGGCTGATGAAAGATGCGGCGCTAAAGAAATTCGACCTGGTGCTCGTGTGGAAGCTCGACCGGCTCAGCCGCCGCCAGCAGCACATGATGTACCTCATTGAGGATGTCTTTTGCTGCGGACCGGACGAAGCACTCCGCAAGGTCGACCTGGCCAGCGTAACTGAAAACATCGACACCACTACCACGATGGGGCGGGCCATGATCGGCATCATCGCCGTCTTCGCCCAGTTGGAACGAGAAACCATCGTCGAGCGGACAATCATGGCAAGGGAAGAAGCAGCGAAGCAGGGACGGTTTCTTGGAGGCCCGGCGCTTTATGGTTACGAATATGATCCTGCAAAAAAACTGCTGATGATCAATCCTTTGGAGGCGGAAACAGTCCGGTATATATATGACGAATATCTAAAGGGGGACCGCGGTTACACGGTCATCGCCGACGCTCTGAACGCACGAAAAGTACCTGGCCCTGAGGTGTCCTGGTGGTACTCGATGGCCGTTTCCAGGGTATTGAAAAACGCCACCTACGCCGGACTAGTAGAGCATAAAGGAAAACTGTTCAAAGGCAAGCATGAGGGAATAGTCACCCGCGACGAATGGGAGCGGGTCCAGCGAATCATGGGGCGGAATAACCGATTCGCACCGAACGGCCATAACCAGGGGCTGCTGAGCGGCATCATCTACTGCGGGGAATGCGGGGCCAGAGTAAGGTTTAAGCCAACGGGCATGTATAAAGGCCGGCCACGGTTGAGCTATGTCTGCTACTCGGTCGATAAGGGCAGCCGCCACCTAATCAAGGATCCATATTGCCCGAGTCACCACTTCAAAGCGGAGAAGATCGAAAAGCGGGTCGAGGAAGAGCTAATGATGATTAGCCATAACCCGGACCTATTCCGTCAGGCCCTCCAGGATCGCCTGGACCGCACTACCGAGGGAGAAGACACCGAAGCGGCAGTCGCGCAGGCTCAGAAGGAGCTAGAGGACGTGAAGCGCCGGATAAAGAAATGGCAGGATGCCTTCGAGATAGACGATGATTTTTCTCTTGCCGATCTACGCGAGCGCACAAATGAACTGCGGGAGCGCCGGCTATATCTCGAAGAGAAGATACAAGCATACCAAGAAGCCCAGACCGCGAAAAAAGAGGCGGCGGCCACCGGGGATGCCTTAGAAGAAATTATGGCCGAATTCCCGAGAGTTTGGGATAATGAAGATTTCGACGGTCGCCGCCGGATGCTGCTAGGGATAGTCGATAAAGTTTTTCTTTATAAAGACGGCAGCGTGAAGTTTGAATGGGTTTGATTTTTTGTAGCAGCTTTTAACATTCGGGTTGACCCTTGAGGTGGCTGCAGAAGACGCAGTGGTTGGTTTCGGCCAACAGGCAGGGGCAATAGGGCGAGTTGATGTCGATGCAGCTTGCTGTCAGTCGCGGTGTCATTTGCCTCCCCCCTCTCATACCAGGCACTGGGCGTATACGTCGGTGAGGCCGGCTTTGGCCACCCGGTCGCCGATTTCGCCCCGGTCGGCGGAATAAAGGCCGATGGCTTTCATGCGTTCGAAGTATACGGAGCCCGAGAAGGTGTACCGCAGGCGCAGGCCGTCTTTGGTGGCCATCTGGTCGTGGACGAAGGCGATGATGTCGCCGGAGGCCACGGTGCGCGGCAGTTCGAGGTAGGGCATGTCGAGGCAGTGGCGGACGGCGTTGTGGCCGGCAAGAAGGCCGGTGACGATCGCTTCGGTGTGGCCGACGAATATGCCGGCTTTCTCGCCGCCGGCGAACAGGTTGTCGATGCTGTCGACTTTGAGGTTGTTGCCGCAGGGCGCTATGCCGAGGTAGCGGATCGAGTTCCCGAGGCCGCCGGCGTAGGGGTCTTCGTAGCGGGCGTTTTCCAGGCCGGGAATGGTGCGGAGTTCTTCGAGCGGGAAGTACGAGGTCATGAGTTTGGCATGGCCGGTGTCGAGCAGGACGACGTTGGCGGCGTATTCGGCGATGGCGTATTGGGAGCAGGCTTTGCGGCCGAGGGAGGTGGTCTTGATGAGGTGTTCCGGCATCGGCATGACGACCGCGCCGTCCCGTTCCAGCTTTTCGCGTATTTCGACGCTGAGGGAGTCTTTGTTGAGTTTGCAGGAGCCGCTCATTGCTCCGAACGAGCCGTCCGCTTTGAGGCCCATGATTTCCTTTACCTGGGCGCGGGCGGTGATGCTTACCCGCGGGCCGAAGGAGGGACAGCGCAGAATGCACATGGCGCAACCGTTGCCGTATTTGAGGCAGTTGCCCATCGGTCCGGCCGTGCCGGTGGTGTCGACGAAAACGTCGCCTTTGGCGACTTCGCCGCTGTCGATGACGAGGGCCTGGATTTTGCGGCCGTATTTGAGCACGTCCACTACCCTGGCTGATGTTCTTACGGTTATGCCGTAGTTGAGCAACACTTTTTTCACAAGCGGTTCCATGGCGCTGACGTCGTAGAGCGAGGCGTGACTGTGCCCCGGAAAGCTGATGCTGCGGTGCCGGGCGTTGGCGTCCATGGCCACGAACAGGTCGCCGCCTCCCATGGCCGTCGCTTCCTCGGCGCCGGTGTATCGTCCGTTGTTGCGGTATATGCCACCTACCAGGCCCGTGCCCAGGAGCATGTCGGTGCGCTCTAAGAGCAGCACCTGGGCACCGGCCTTGGCCGCTGCCAGCGCCGCCGCACATCCCGCCCAGCCGCCGCCGGCGACCACTACTCTGACCATCGCAGTCCCCCCATTTTGTTCGTTTTCACATTACAGTGTATTCCCGCCCGGCGAATGTGCCACTGCCAGGGGGAAAAAGGAAGGCGGCGGGTCGTGACCCGCCGCCGTTAGGAGGCGAACAATAATCGGCATATGTAGATTGACATGAGAAAACCGGTGATGTCGCCGGTCAGGCCGACGGCGACGGCGTAGCGGGGGTTGCGGATGCCGACGGCGCCGAAGTAGACGGTGAGGATGTAGAAGGTGGTGTCGGTGCTGCCGAGGATGGTGGAGGCCATGCGGCCGATGAGCGAGTCGGGGCCTTCGCTGGCGAGGAGTTCGGTGGTCATGCCGAGGGCGCCCGTGCCGGACAGGGGACGCATGAGGGCGAGCGGCACGAGTTCGGGGGGGACGCCGGCGACGGCCAGAAGCGGCCGGAGCAGGGCGACGCAGTCTTCAAGGGCTCCGGAGGCGCGGAAGACGCCGACGGCGACGAGCATCGCCACGAGGAAGGGCATTATCCGCACGGCGGTCTGGAAGCCTTCGGCAGCGCCTTCGACGAAGGCTTCGTAGACGCTGACCCGCCGCAGGAAGCCGGCAAGGGGGATGAAAAGCAGGACGAGCGGAATGGCCCAGGCGGAGAGGAATTCGCAGACGGCGGCGAACACGGCGTTCACCTGCGGCGGCCGGCGAACGCTGCCCGGCAGAGGCGGTCGACGGTCAGGGCGGCGGCGGCGGCGGTGACGCTGACCGCAATCGTGGCGCCGACGATTTCTGCCGGGTCGGTCGAGCCGGCGGCAGCCCTGAGGGCGATGACGGTGGCGGGGACGACGGTGACGCCGGTGGTGCACAGGGCGAGAAGGGTGCACATGGCCGGCGTGGCTGTTTCGCGGTCGCGGTTGAGTTTCTGCAGCTCCTGCATGGATTTGATGCCGAGCGGGGTGGCGGCGTTGCCGAGCCCCAGCATATTGGCGCTGACGGTCATGACGATGGCCCCCATGGCCGGATGGCCCGGGGGGACGCCGGGAAAAAGGCGCCGGATGAGCGGACCGATGATGAGGGACATGAGCCGTACGAGCCCCGCCCGTTCGGCGATTTTCATCATTCCCAGCCACAGGCACATCACCCCGGTGAGCTTGAAGGCCAGGGTGACCGCGTTTTCCGCGGCGGTGATGGCGCTGGGGGTGACAAGGTCGATCCTGTCCGTGAGGCCGGCGTATATTATCCCGCCCGCCAGCAGCAGCAGCCAGATCAGGTTTATCATGTGCCTTCCCCTCCTATTGGGAAGGTATGAGCGATTATTCGCCACTAGAACACGGGAAGAGGAAAAGCGAAAGCCGCCTCGCGGCGGCTTTTATGTGCAAAGTCTAAGGTTGTCTAGGAAGCTCCAGATGCAAGGCGCACCGGAAAAGCGCGCCGCGACGCGTACCCGAACGTACGCTAGCAAGCGCTTTGAGGAGCAACGCCGCAGATGGACTTCCTAGGCAGCCGTAGCTAGGCTAAGTTTTTGACTATGAAGGTGAAGAAGCTCCACAGCGACCCCCATATCAGGCCGAAGAAGGTTTTGCGTTCGGCCGGGTCGGCGGCCAGAAGGTCGACGGAGGCTATCTCGGTATTGCGGTACAGGGTCTTGACGGTGCCGATTTTTTGGCCGATCTTTATGGGCGCGTCGATGCGGTCGGGAGCGGTGACGACCGTGGAGAAGCCTTCGCGGTCGCCCGCCAGGGCCGGGACGACGAGGGTGTCGGCGGCCACGAGCCTGACTTGCTCGCTCTTGCCGTCAAGCACTTTGACTGTTTTCATGATGTCGCCCTGACGCACCATCGTGACCGGCTGCATGCGGCTGAAGCCGTAGTCGAGTAGCTTGATGGAGTCTTCCCACATCCGGTCGCCGTCGAGGACTACGGCCACCAGTTGGATGCCGTCGCGCTTCGCCCCCGAGACGAGGCAGCGGCCGGCTTCGTCGGTGTAGCCGGTTTTTACGCCGTTGCCGCCTTCATACTGCCAGAGCAGCTTGTTTTCGTTGTACAGGTCGCGGTCGTGGTTCTTGCCGGGCCAGGGGACGACGGTGTGTTTGGTGCCGACGATCTGGGCGAAAAGCGGGTTTTTGTAGCCGTAGGCGGCGATGTGGGCGAGGTCGGCGGCGGTGGAGTAATGCTGCGGGTCGGGCAGGCCGCTGGAGTTGGTGAAGTTGGTGTTGAGGGCGCCGATGGCCCGGGCTTTATCTGTCATCAGGCGGGCGAATTTGTCCAGCGAGCCCGATATGTGTTCGGCGACGGCTACGGTGGCGTCGTTGCCGGATACGAGCATCATGCCGTAGAGCAAGTCGCCCAGTTTGAGCTGCTCACCAGGGGCGAGCCACATCGACGAGCCTTCGGTCGCGGCCGCCGAGGGGCTGGTTGTGACGATATCGTTCAGGTTGCCGTGCTCCAGGGCGACGATGAGGGTCATCATTTTCGTCGTGCTGGCCGGCGGACGCCGGTCGGAGGCTCCTTTGGCGTAGATGATCCTGCCGGTCGATGCTTCGATGACTATGGCCGACTTGGCCGTCAGGGTCGGTTCCGCCGCGCCCCAAACCGTCCGGGGCAGGAAGAGGAGCAAAAATATCGTCAGCGTGATGAGCGCCGTTTTTTTCATAGTTACCTCTCCAAATAGAAATAGCAGACCATTAACTATTATAACTATGTTTTTCCCGCTCGTCAAAGCCCTCATACATTTTTACCGCGTGCAGCGGACATAATAGACCTAGTTTAAGGAGGTGAAAGCATGGAAATGCTTGATGTCAAGACGGCTTTGCGCACTACCCTGACCCAGAAACAGGAGCTGGTGAGAGACTATCAGACCTTCGCCGAGCAGGTCAACAACCAGGAGGTGTCAAAGCTGTACCGGCATTTCGCCGAGGCCGAGGCGCTGCACGCCACCCAGATCAAGGATAAACTGGCCGCTCTGCAATGAGTCAGTAGATGTATATGCGAAAAAACCGCACAGGTATGTGTGCGGTTTTTTGTATGGGTTTAGGTATTTGGGTGTACTATGCGTTAGCCATTCAGGGTCCCCAGATGCAAGGCGCACTGGAGGCTGACACCATCGTTTCCTCAGCGACAACGTTTAAAGAGATTGTTTGCACGGATGGATTCAACGGCATCGCGCGTACACGTACGTACGCTGCACCCGTAAAGGGTAGGCCGCAGTTCTAACCGCTAAAGCGCTAAGAACTGCGCACAGGATGGCAGCCGGGGAGCAACGCCGCAGATGGGGGCCATCAATGGCTAGCCTACATGCTTGGCTGATGGCCGGCGCCCTGCGTCTCCGCCGTCTCGGCCAGTTCTTCAAACTCGTCCATTTCGTCGCGGCGGCGCATTATTTCCTGAATCTTCGTCAAGGCCTGCGGGATCATGTCGATGACCCGTTCGTAAATTTGATTGCCTTCGACCGGCATGAAGCGGATGCCGTTGGTCGGCGAGCAGACCAGGAAGCCGACCGGTTTGACGCTGACGCCAGCGCCGCTGCCGCCGCCGAAGGGATGCCCGTCGTGGTGGACGGCTTCCTCGGTTTCGAAGTCGCCGCCGCCGGCGGCGAAGCCGAAGGTGACGCGCGAGATCGGGATTATGACGGTGCCGTCGGACGTTTCCACGGCGTCGCCGACGATGGTGTTGACGTCAACCATCCCTTTGATGCTTTCCATGGCTGTTTTCATCAGACTTTGGATCGGGTGTTCTTCCACTGTCTGTGTCCCCCTTTCCGAGATGCCGGATGGCTGTCGCTATCGCGTTAATAACATTGCCAAGCCGGATGCTGAATATACACTCGAGCTCGATTTCGACGCCTTCCCTGGCGAAGAGGGGCGATACCCCGAACGCCGGCCGGGCCACGCTTTTGAGCCTTCTTTGCATGTAGGCGTAGGTCTGGCCTTTAAACTGCCATACGAGGCCGGCGGCCAGGCCGGTGAGGGCGGCGTCGCCGGTGCCGAGGCCCGTGCGCCAGGATATTTTTTCGCAGGCGAGGGCGGCGAGGATGCCGGCCATGAGCCGCTTGTAGAGGCGGGTCCAGTACCGCAGTTGGCGCATAAGGCGGTGCCAGTGCCGGGGGTGATGGCGGAAGATTCGCCAGCTGTTGCGGACGAAGCGCTGTTCGGCTTTGGCGTGGGTTTCGGCTTGGCCGCCGGGGGTGTCGACGACCGATTCCGGCCACGGCAGGCCGCCGCGCCGCGCGAGGCGCGCCCGGGGTATTTCGAGATGATAGGCGACGAGTTTTTTCAGGGTGTAGACGTCGACGCGGAGCTGGTCGTCGCCGGCGCTGCGGCGGTAGGAAAAGCCGATGAACAGTTTCAGGCGGGCCAGCGCGATGACGAGCAGCGTCGATGCCAGCCAGGACGCCAGCCAGGTTTCCATGCCGTCCCCCCTCCCCTCTCGCGCATAGTATATTATGGCAAACAAAAAGGACCCGCATGCGCGGGCCGTTAAAGTTTGCGGTTTATTCGTCGTCTGCGGGGAGTTCCGGGTCTTCGGGGGTTTCGACGTTCAGCAGCGCGGCGAGGTCGGGCAGGTCGTCGAGGCTGCCCAGGCCGAAGCATTTGAGGAAGTCGTCGGTGGTGCCGTAGAGGATCGGCCGGCCGATCGCTTCTTTGCGGCCGACTTCTTTGATGAGGCCGCGTTCGACGAGGGTGCCGACGACGCCGTCGACGCTGACGCCGCGGATATGTTCGATTTCGAGCTTGGTGACGGGTTGCTTGAAGGCGACGATGGCGAGGGTTTCCATGGCGGCAAGGGACATTCGGGCTTCCTGCACTTCGACGAGCTTGTCGACGACGGGGGCCAGTTCCGGTTTGCTGCAAAGCTGGTAGCCGCCGGCGACATCGAGGATGGTCAGTCCGCGGCCTTCTCCGGCCATGTCCTGTTTGAGTTCGGCGACGAGCGCGGCCACGTTTTCGGCGTCGATTTCGAGGATCTGGGCGAGCTTGTCGGCGCTGACGGGGTTGCCGCCGGCGAACAGCAGGGCTTCGATGTGGCCTTTCAGGTGGCGGTAAAACATCAGTGCACTACCTCTCCCAAGCTAAGGTAAATCGGTCCGAAGCTGCGTTCCTGTTCGATGTGAATCCGTTTGAGGCGGATAAGCTCCAGCAGGGCCAGGAAGGCGGTGACCATTTCGGTGCGCGAGCCGCTGCGGATGATGGTTTGGGCGAATTCGAGGCGGCCGCCCTGTTTTCTGAGCAGCAGGAGGATGTCCTGCATTTTGTCCTGGACGCTGATTTCCTCGCGGGCGATGAAGGCGAATTCGTCGACGGCGCTTTCCCAGACGGCGGCGAAGGCTTCGATGAGGTCGTCGAGCTTGAGGCCTTCGGGCAGGACGATTCTGGTGGCCGCGTAGCCCGGCGGCCGGGCGACGAACTGTTCGCGCGCCCGCAGCATTTCCCCGAGGGCGGCGGCGGCCTGTTTGAAGCGGCGGTATTCCAGCAGCCGCTGGACTAGTTCCTGACGCGGGTCCACTTCCTCCTCGGCCTGTTCGGCGGCCGGCGGTTTGGGCAGCAGCATGCGGGATTTTATCTGGAGGAGGGTGGCGGCCATGACGAGGAATTCGCTGGCGACGTCGATGTTGAATTCTTCCATGGCCCGGATGTAGGCGAGGTATTGTTCGGTGACGACGGCGATGGGGATGTCGTAGATGTCGATCTGGTTTTTGTCGATGAGGTGCATGAGGAGGGCCAGCGGGCCTTCGAAGGCTTCGAGCCTGATTTTGTACTGGTCGGTGCTCATGGCTTAAAGCCGCATGGCGGCGCGGACTTCCTCCATGGTGGCGGCGGCGATCTTGCGGGCCCGCTCGGCGCCGTGGGCGAGGATTTCCCTTACCCTGGCCGGGTTGGCTTCGAGGGCGGCCCGGCGGGCGTGGATGTCGGCCAGGCTGGCGGACATGCGCTCGGCGAGCAGTTTCTTGCAGTCGACGCAGCCGATGCAGGCGGTGCGGCATCTGCCGCCGATATCTTCAAGTTCTTCCTTGTTGAAGAGTTTATGGAAGGTGTAGACGGTGCACACTGTGGGGTCGCCGGGATCGGTTTTCTTGACGCGCTGCGGGTCGGTGATCATCATCCTGACCCTGGCCTTCAGTTCTTCGGGCGGGGCGGCGTAGGGGATTTCGTTGCCATAGGATTTGCTCATCTTGCGGCCGTCGATGCCGGGCAGGACGGACGCCTGGCTGAGTTTGTGCAGAGGCTCGGGGAAGACGGGGCCGTACATGCCGTTGAAGCGGCGGACGATTTCCCGCGCGAGTTCGACGTGGGGGATCTGGTCCTCGCCGACCGGCACGGTGTCGGCCTTGTAGAGGATGATGTCGGCGGTCATGAGCTCGGGGTAGCCGAGGAAGCCGTAGGTGTTGATTTCTTTGCCCATGGCGCCGAGCTGCTGGAGCTTGTCCTTGTAGCTGGGCACCCGCTCCAGCCAGGCGAGCGGGGTCATCATGGAGAGCAGCAGGTGGAGTTCGGCGTGCTCTTTGACGTGGGACTGGACGAAGATGATGTTGCGTTCGGGGTCGAGGCCGCCGCTGAGCCAGTCGAGAGCCATTTCGTGTATGTATTCGGGCATTTTGCTGGTGTCCTCGTACATCGAGGTGAGGGCGTGCCAGTCGACGATGCAGAAGACGCAGTCGTAGTCGTGCTGGAGCCTGACCCAGTTTTCCAGTGCCCCGAGGTAGTTGCCGAGGTGGAATTTGCCGGACGGCTGCATGCCGCTGAAGATACGGCCTTTGCTCATGGGGGGATACCTCCTAAAGAATTAGCGCGACGAGCGCAGAGATGATTGTATTCAAGGCGTTTTGCAGCGGACGGGTGATCGTGCCGATGATGTTGAAGGGCAGGATGATAAGGAGCATGAGGATGAAGGGGCTGTAGGGGGCGATGCGGTCGAAGATTTCGGCCTGGCGGCCCGGCAGCAGGCTGGAGACGATCTGGGAGCCGTCCAGCGGCGGCAGGGGGATGAGGTTGAAAACGGCCAGAATGATGTTGTACTGGTAGGTCAGGGCGATAACGGCCATGAGTTCGAAGTTTCTTACGCCCATCTTGACCAGTATTCCGTGCAGCAGGGCGACGATGAGGGCGGTGAGGACGTTGGCGCCCGGGCCGGCGAGCGAGACGGCCAGGAGACCCCAGCGACCGTGGCTGAGGTTGTAGGGGTTGATGGGAACGGGTTTTGCCCAGCCGAACTTTGCTATCCACAGCATGATGAGGCCCAGCGGGTCGAGATGGGGAATGGGGTTAAGGGTGAGACGGCCGGCGTAGCGCGGCGTGGGATCGCCGAGGGAGACGGCGGCGCGGGCGTGGGCGTATTCGTGGACGGTGAGGGCGATGAGCAGGGCGGGGATGGCGAAGATCATGTGGGGGCCAAAACCAAACACTATTTATCCTCCTTATACGGTGAGGCCGCAGTCCGTTCAGGGTTCGCCGGGCCGCCTCTGTTCGGGCGGGTATGGCGGACGCTGTCAAGCGCCGGCTTGAGTCTCAGCCGTTCCTCTTCATTTTGGCACATTATCCAGAGATAGGCAAGCACCGCCGGCGGAATATCGCGAAGGGCGGCGGCGAGACGGTGATTTTCCGCGGGCGCCGCTAGCAGGCTGCGGAGAGCCGGCAGCCTGGAGGCCCAAGGCTGGGCGAGGTTTCCGGAATCAAGCAGATCGCCCGCACGGCCGCCGATGACAAGGGCCGCGACCGCCGGCCGGTCGAAGGCCAGGCCGCCGTTTTCGAACATAGCCGCCGCGCCGTTTACGCGGCCCAGGGCGGTGAGGATCGCCGCGGTGGGGATGGCGGCGAAGAGGGGCCGAAACAGGTTCCATGCGTCGAGGCTGCGGCAGAGGCCCGGCAAGTCGTTTTCGCTGAAGAGCAGCCTGAGTTCCCGGCCAAGCCGGTGCGGGCCGACGGTCTGCCACCACCGCCCGGCGACCGCTTCCCGCAGGCGTTCGGCGGTAACGGCGTCGAGGGTGAATTTCAGGCGGTGGGCGAGGCGGACGGCGCGGAGCATCCGGGTGGGGTCGTCGCGGAAGCTGCCGGGATGGAGGATGCGGATGATTTTCGCGGCCAGGTCCTCCCGCCCCCCGGTCGGGTCGAGCAGCCGCCCGCGACGGCCGGGGCCGATTTCCAGGGCGATGGCGTTGACGGTGAAGTCGCGCCGCCACAGGTCGTCGGCGAGGGTGCCGGGGCTGACTTCGGGCAGGGCGCCGGGACGGGAATAGCTTTCGGTTCTGGCTGTCGCCAGGTCGATGCGGGTGTTGTCCACCATCAGCAGCGCCGTGCCGAAGCGCGAGGTTTTGGCGACGGCGCCGCCGAGGCGGTCGGCGAGGAGACGGGCGCAGGCGATGGCGTCGCCTTCGACGGCGATGTCGATGTCCTGGCTTATTATGCCCAGAAGAAGGTCGCGGACAAACCCGCCCACGGCGGCGGTCCGGTAGCCGGCGGCGGCGGCGCAGCCGCCGATGGCGGCCAGGAGCGGCGCGCGGGGGTGCCCGGCGAGCAGGACGGCAGGGGCGTTGGTCATGGCAATGTACCCCGCTTTACAAACTTCACTTCTAAATTATACTAGAAAATCCCGCGGATGCAAAATATAAGGACCCGGTTACGGCCGGGTCCCTGTCAGGGCTAGGGGTTAAAGCTGGTGAGAACGGTCCAGACGCAAGGCGCTTTGATGAACAAGTGCGCAATTCTTGGCGCTTCAGCGCCTAGAACTGCGGCCTGCCCCTTGCGGGTGCGCCGCAGACGGGCCTTTATCGCCAGCCGGCTAGGCGAGGCAGGCGATTTTTTGCTGCATCCTCTCGGGCACGATATCGTTGCGGATGAGGTCGTCGTAGCTTTCCCGCCTGACGACGAGTTCGGCTTTGCCGCCGCTGGCGAAGACGACCGCGGGGCGGCGGTTGCGGTTGTAGTTGCTGGCCATGGAGTAGTTGTAGGCGCCGGTGGAGGATACGGCGAGGATGTCGCCGGAGACGGCGGGGGGAAGTTCGATGTCCCAGATGAGCATGTCGCCGGATTCGCAGCATTTGCCGGCAATGGAGACGGTCTCTTCGCCGGGGACGTTCATTTTGTTGGCGAGGGCGGCTTCGTATTTGGCCTGGTAGAGGGCGGGACGCGGGTTGTCGGTCATGCCGCCGTCGACGGCCACGTATTTGCGGATACCGGGGATGTCTTTGACGGAGCCGATGGTGTAGAGGGTGACGCCGGCTTCGCCGGCAATCGACCGGCCGGGCTCGACGATGATTTTGGGCAGGGGCAGGCCGTAGGCGGCCGCTGTTTCGCGGACGGTTTTGGTCATGAGGGCGACTAGTTCGGGGATGGGCTGGGGGGCGTCGCCTTCGGCGTAGTAGATGCCCAGGCCGCCGCCGAGGTTGAGTTCCTCGCAGAGAAAGCCTGTTTTGATTTTGATTTCCTTTACGAAGGCCATCATGGTGGCGGCCGCTTCTTTGTAGGAGTTGAGGTCGAAGATCTGCGAGCCGATGTGGCAGTGGATGCCTTTCAGTTCGAGGTTTTTCATGCCCAGCGCTTTTTCGATGCCCAGCAGCGCCTGGCCGTTGGCGATCGCCAGGCCGAATTTGGAGTCGATCATGCCGGTTTTGATGTAGTGGTGGGTGTGGGCGTCGATGCCGGGCGAAACCCTGATGAGGATTTTGGCTTTGGTTTTGCGCTGGCGGGCGAGTTCGTTGAGGAGTTCCATTTCGCAGAAGTTGTCGACGACATAGCGGCCGACGCGGGCTTCGAGAGCCATTTCCAGTTCCTCGGGGGATTTGTTGTTGCCGTGGAAGTAGATGCGGCCGGCCGGGAAGCCGCTGGCCAGGGCCGTGTACAGTTCGCCGCCGGAGACGACGTCAAGCCCCATGTCCTCCTCGGCTACCAGACGGCACATGGCCATGGCGGAGAAGACCTTGCTGGCGTATATCACTTCCGCGTCGGGATAGTATTTCTGGAAGGATTCGACATAGGCGCGGCAGTTGTCGCGCAGCAGGGTTTCGTCCATGACGTAGAGGGGGGTGCCGAACTGGCGGACCAGGTCCACCGCGTCGCAGCCGCCGATTTCCAGGTGGCCGGCCTGGTTGATGCGCATGGTGCCGTGAAGGTTCATGGGTTTATCTCCTTTCGGTGTTTAGGGAAATTCGGATACAAAATACAAAAACGGTTGCGAGCTACCTCACAACCGCATGTCTACAAAAAGACTAATCCTGCCGGTGAGATAGCGCTCCACCCGGGCCGGGACGGCCGGGTGACAGTCTTGTGCTTGTTCAGCCACAAGCCCAGCCGCGTCTTCTGCCCGAAAACATCGGCTTCGGCGGGTATTCCTTTCCCTGCGGCTCATCGCTCGGCCAGCTCGCCCCAGGTACTGATAATAGCCCGCGCCTCTATACAACACGGGTATTTAATTGGTTTCATTTTAGTATATACGCCGGGCGGTGTCAATATCCCCGGGCGAAGAATAAAGTATCCGCACGGTGTACAAACTAGCCGCGAAGGAGGGGTGCTTTTGCGGCAGTATCGAAAGATCGCGGTCGTAACCGCCGCCTTGCTGCTCGCGGCTACGGCGCTGACCGGCTGCGGACTGGCGGGGCCGGCCCAGAAGCCGGATATCGGCCCGGCCGGCAAGCCGGGCGATGCCAAGCCTAATCCGCCGGTGATGGAACGGTTCACTTCGGCCCCTGCCCTGCTTTACGACCTGGAGGCGATTGCCGGCACGGTGTTCGAAGGGGTCAACAAGGAGAACTGGCAGCAGGCGGAGGCCGGGCTGTATAATCTCCAGGCCGTCTGGCAGGAGACGAAGGCGACGGTAGGCGAAAAGAAAGGCGTCAAGGACGCCGACGAGGCGGTCGGCAAGCTGGCGGCCAGCGTGACGGATAAGAAGATCACCGCTTCGTACGAGAATCTTAACAAGTTCATGGGCGGTGTGAGCGACATCGGCAAGGCGTATAAGCTGTCGCCCGTCGCCGATCTGATCGCCGTCGGCAATGCCGTCCGCAGCGTGAGTTTTTACGTGGCGGACAAGAATTGGAGCAAGGCGGCGTCTAAGGTCAAGGGGCTGGAGGATACCTGGAACAACGCCAAGCCGACGATGGAGCAGTTGGGTGTGCTCGGCCAGGTGACTATAACCCACGCCCACGTCAAGCAGCTTAAGGATGCGGTGAACGCCGAGAATCAGGGTTCGGCCGAGGAGCAGGTTACGAGTTTGAACGAGAGTCTCGGCAAGATCCGCGATTATTATCGCGGCAAGTGAAAGAACCCGCCGGTGGCGGGTTCTTTCACTTGTAGACAAAGTCAGACTGGTGAGAAAGGTCCAGATGCAAGGCGCACCGGATAAGCAGACACACAACGCTTTAGCGTTGATGTGATCGCTTATACCCGAACGGGTGCGAGCGCCGCGCCGCGTACTTTGAGACGTACGCAAGCAAGCGCTCTGAGAAGCAAGTGCGCCGTTCTTAGCGCTTCAGCGCTTTAGAACGGTGGCCTGCCCCTTGCGGGTACGCCGCAGATGGGCCTTTATCGACAGTCTGAGAACCCGCCGATGGCGGGTTATTTCATTCTTCGTCTTTGTTTTGCCGTTTGCCGCTCCCCTGGCGTCCCGGCCGGTTGTCCTCAAGGCGGTCGGAGTCCCTGGGCTTGAGGACCGCCGGTCTGAGCAGCTTATTGGGGAGCGGCAGCCGGAAGAGGACGTCTTTCATGGCTTTGTAGTTGAACGGCATGGCCGGCCAGAGGTATGGCACGCCGAAGGATTTGGTTAGAGCGGTGACGAGCAGGACGAAGAGCAGGCCGCCGAGCAGGCCCGGCAGTTTGAAAATAATAACCAGCACCAGGAGGAGGATGCGGAACAGCCGCACGGCCATCGCCAGTTCGACGCTGGGGGTGGCGAAGGTGCCGACGGTGGCGACGGCGATGTAGAAGATGGCTTCGTTGCCGAACAGGCCGACGCGGCTGGCGAATTCGCCGAGCATGAAGGCGCCGATGAAACCGAGGGCGGTCGATTGGGCGGAGGGAACGTGGACGGTGGCCATCCTCACCATTTCGACACCGAATTCGGCCAGCAGGAACTGGAAGCCGAGGGGGATGACGCCCGGGTCGCGCGGACCGAGAAAGGCGAGCGTTTCCGGCAGCAGCCGCGGCTGGAGGGCGAAGGCGAGCCACAGAGGCGGCAGGAGGAGGGACAGCAGCACCGCCCCCAGCCGGACCATGCGCAGGAAGGTGCCGGCGGTCATGTTCTGGCGGAATTCTTCGACGTGCTGGACATGGTGCCAGAAGGTGGTGGGCAGGATGATGATATCGGGCGAGGTGTCGACGACGAGGCAGACGTGGCCTTCGAGGAGGTGGACGGCGGCGACGTCGGGGCGTTCGGTGTAGCGGACTTTGGGCAGGGGGTTCCATTTGCTGCCGCGGGTGATGAATTCCTCGATCGCCTTTTCCGCCATGGGCACGCCGTCGATGCTGATGCCGTTGAGCCTTTCCTTGACGGTGTCGACCAGGCCGGAGTTGGTGATGTCCTTGATGTAGCAGACGGCGACGTCGGTTTTGGAGCGGGCGCCGACTTTGACGATTTCGAAGCGGAGGTTGGCGTCGCGGAGGCGGCGGCGGATGAGGGCGGTGTTGAAGGGGATGGTTTCGACGAAGGAGTCGCGTGAGCCTCTGGTGACTTTTTCGATGTTGGATTCGGACGGCGACCGGACCGGGTAGGCCCGGGCGTCGATGACGATGACCTGTTCTTCGCCTTCGATGAAGAGCAGCATTTCGCCCGACAGCATGCTGACCAGGCTGTCGTTCATGTTGTCGAGCAGCTTGACCTGGGAATGGGGCAGCCGCTGGTAGAAGACTTTGTTGAGGGTGTTGATGCTGAGTTCTTCGGGGTGGCAGGTCATTACGGCCTGGTAGACGTTGGTGAGGACGATGTCGTTGGTCATGCCGTTGATGGAGAAGGTGGCCGCCTTGCGACGGCCGATCTTGAACTCGCGGAAGACAATGTCGTAGCTCTCGCCGACCCCGAGGAGGTCTTTGAGGTAGTTGATGTTTTTGTCGATGTCGACGTCGATTTTACGTTGTTCCTGCATTGCTGACGCCACTCCGTTTCAGGATCTCCTCGATTGCTTTGCGGGTGACCGGCGCGCCGCGGCGGATGTCGTCGGCCTTGTCCATTTTGCCGATGTCGCCGACGCCGATTATGACCGGGACGTCGACGTCGTTGAGGACGTCGACGGTGTCGCCGTTGACGATCGCCTTGTCGCTGCCGTTTACCTTTTCCTGCCCGTATTTGTCGACGGCATTGTTTACGACCTCTCCCGCGCCGCTGACGCAGGCGTCGGCGGCGACGCCGGCGATGCCGGTGGTGTTCGAGGCCACCGCCACCGCGCCCAGCACTTCGATGTCGGGATGGGAGGCGACGTATTCCATGGCTGTTTCGCCCTTGCCTTTGTCGCGGCGGCCGCGGTCGTCGAACATTACCAGCACCGGGTCGTGGGGTACGGTTTTGACGAGTTCCACGATTTCACGGCCGCTTATCGGCGTCGGGTTGCCGCCTGAGGCGGATATGCACCTGAGGCCGAGTTCGGCGGCGATATTTTCGACGACTTGCTGGGCGCAGCGGTCGCCGTCGGTGACGATTATCACCCTGACTTTTTCTGTCAACAATTTCACCTCATGTCTGGCGGGAGCTGTTCTCCTGGCCGAGCAGGTTGCTTATCCGGTCGGCGAGTTTCTCGCTCTCGCTGATGACTTGTTTGAGTTTTGTCAGACTTGCCTCCAGTTCGTTGGCGAGCTCGTACTGGGCCTGGGCAAGCGCCTGAGCGGCCGTCTGGGCGGTGACGCTGTGCCCGCCGCCCGTGCCCTGGCTGTTGGCCTGGCCGCTGCTCTGGCTGCCGCCCCCGCTCTGTTGACGGGAGCCGCCGCCTTGCTGGCCGGCACTGTTCTGCATCCCCGCGCTCTGCTGGGCGCCGCCGCTTTGCTGTTTGGGTCCGGCGGCTGATTTGTTTGCCGCCAGCAGGCGGCTGAAAATGGCGCTGAGGTCGTCCTGTTGGCCGCTTTTCTCTTGCTCGGCGCTTTCCTGGGCCGGGTTGTCCCCCCGTTCCTGTCCCGGGGATTGCTGCCCGCCGGCCGGCGCGCTTCTCAGTTCGTCAAGCTGGCGGCTGATTTTGGCGAGCAGGGCGAGCATTTCCCGATCGGAGCCGCCGGCGGGCGCGCCGGTGATTTTGGCCTGGGCTTCGACAAACCCTTTGGCCATATCGGCTATCAGGCTGTCGGCGTCCTGTCCGCGGCCCGGTCTGGTGCTTTCTTCGTCGCGGCCGTATTCTTCGTCGCGGCGGCGCTCGTACGTGCCGCCGGACCTCCGTCCCGAGCTTCTCATGAGCATCATCACTCCGTATTCAGATAAGCTGCCAGATGGTTACGAGGGCCGATAGGGCGGCCAGTCGCAGGTTCACGACGGCGAAGGGCTGTTTGAGCGCCGCCCCGGGGTGGAGCAGGTGGGCGGTTTTTTCCCAGGCCGCCCCGCCGAGGCTGGCGCCGACGAGGTAGTTGGCCAGCGGCCCGCCGAAGGCCACGAGGATGGCGGGCGCGCCTGCCTTTACGCCGCTGACCGCGGCTGTGCCGAAGGCGCCGGCGGCGACGATCGCGTCGATGCGTCCTTGGAAGAAGAGGGCGGCGATGATCGCCCCCAGGTCGTGAACGAAGGCGGCGCCGAGGACGCAGTGGGGATAGCGGAGGCCGATGAAGCAGACGGTGATGAACAAGCCGATGAAATCAACGGTGAGCATCGGCGCGCCCTAGCCTTTGGGGTTGAAGGCGACGGCGGCCAGGAAGCCGAAGACGACGGCGGCCGTAATCCCGGCGGCGGTGGCTTTGAGGGCACCGCTGAAGATGCCGGTGAAGCCGTATTTGTCGATGTCTTCGAGGGTGCCGCTGACCAGGGAGTGGCCGAAACCCGGCAACGGCACGGTGGCTCCTGCTCCGCCCATTTCGATGAGGGGCTGGTAAAGGCCGAGGCCGCTCATGATGCCGCCCAGTACGACGAAGAGCACGAGCACGTGGGCCGGCGTGAGCGGGGTCAAGTCCATGATCAGCTGGCCGATTACGCAGATCAGGCCGCCGATGACGAATGCCATTAAGTATGCCTGCAAGGCTTTTCCTCCTCTACGTTTCGATGGCCACGGCATGGGCGATGGCGGGAATGGATTCCTTCTGCTGGTATGAGGTGGGGCTGTGGAGGCTGCCGGTGCCGATGAGGAGGAGGCGCTTGAGCCTCCCGGTGACGAGCAGCGGAAAGGCGTGGGCGCACAGGACGAGCGCCGAGCTGGCGCAGCCGCTGGCGCCGGCGTGGGGGTCCTGGTCCTCGCGGTAGATCATCAGCCCGCAGTCTTCATAGTTGGCGGCGATGTCGACGCCTTTTTCCTGCATCAGTTGCAGGAGCAGTGTTTTGCCGACTTGGCCGAGGTCGCCGGTGAGGATGATGTCGTAGTAATCGGGCGTCCGGCCGGTGTCGTCGAGGTGCTGCCAGAGGGTGTCGGCGGCGGCGGGCGTCATGGCCGGTCCCATGGCGTTCGGGTCTTTGAGGCCGGCGTCGATTATTTTGCCGATTGTGGCGGCGGTTATTTTCGGGCCGTTGCCTTCACCGGCGAGGATGACCGCCCCGGCGCCTGTAACCGTCCACTGCGCTATCGGCGGCCGCTGCACGCCTTGTTCGGTGGGAAAGCGGTACAGCCGCTCGGCGGCGTCGTGATGGCTGGATACGGCGGCCGCCACTTTGGCGGCATAGCCGCCGTCGATGAGCACGGCGCCGAGCAGCAGGCTCTCGGCCATTGTCGAGCAGGCGCCGTAGAGCCCAAGGAAGGGTCGTCCGAGGCCGCGGGCCGCGAAGTGGGCGGACATTAGTTGGTTGAGCAGGTCGCCCGCCAGGACGCAGTCGATGTCTTGCAGCGTCCCCCCTGCCCTGCTTGCCGCCGTCCTTACCGTCCATTCGAGCATCATCGATTCGCTTTTTTCCCAGCTATCCTGACCGGCCAGGTTGTCTTCGAGCACCCGGTCGAACTGTCCGCCCAGCAGCCCCTCCCCTTCCATCGGCCCGGCGATGGCGGCCGACGCAGCCAGGATGGGAGGTGTGGCGTAGACGATTGTCTGTTTGCCGCGTTTTTTGTTCAATTGTCGTCCTCCCTAACGGATGGCCCAGTGTATCAGGCCGATGATTACGGCAGTGACCAGGCCGTAGACGATGACCGGCCCGGCGATGACGAACATTTTGGCGCCGATGCCGAATACGTAGCCTTCACGTTTGTACTCCATGGCCGGGGCGACGATGGAGTTGGCGAAGCCGGTGATGGGCACGATCGAGCCGGCCCCGGCCCGGCGGCCGAGTTCGTCGTAGACGCCGAGTCCGGTGAAGAGGGCCGCCAGGAAGACGAGCACTGTTGAGGTGGGACCGGCGGCTTCTTTCGGGGAGAGGCCCAACCCGGTGAAATAATTCTGGACGACTTGGCCGAAGGTACAAATAAGGCCGCCTACCACGAAGGCCCAGAGGGCGTTTTTCAGAATGGGCGGCTTGGGTTTGACCTGATTGAATTGGGCCTGGTACCACTTTTGGAATTCCTGCTGTCCCTGCCTGCCGTCGCTTGCGGGCACGTCGCTCACCTCCGCCTATATTCTTGCCGGCTGAGGATTAATTAATGCGTACCCGCAAAACGAAAGGGTGCCTTGCGGCACCCTTCATGTTTGCGTTAGTGGACGTGGAAGGCGATTTTGACGTCGGCCTTGTATTCGGCGATCCGGCCGTTGTCGATGTTGGCCGTGAAGTTCGTTACTTCGACGCCCAGTATGTCGTCGATGGTTTTGGACGCCTCGACGACGGCGTTGTCGACGGCTTCCGTCCAGTTCTGACGGGAGGTACCGACGAGTTCGATGACTTTTACGACACCCATTATTCTGCCCCCTTGTAATTTGATTGTGCGCTTCGTTCCATAGTCTGCACAGCGGCGGGTGTTTTTATGCCTTGGCGATTATTATTCGCTGCGGCTGCGGGGAGGACGGAGGCTACGCCGCGGCCGACGGCCATGACCTGGCGGGCGCGGATGGGGTTCTTGGGCGAATGGTCGACGA
Organism: Selenomonadales bacterium; assembly: GCA_029976065.1. Taxonomy (GTDB): domain Bacteria; phylum Bacillota; class Negativicutes; order Sporomusales; family UBA7701; genus Anaeroselena. Next base: position 87,201 of record JARKNV010000003.1, on the reverse strand, counting down.
AATACATCCAGGCGGCCGCGGTGCCGGCCAGCAGCAACGCAACCACCGTAAGGGCGACCCACCATCGTTTGGCGTTGACCATGCTCCTTCACCTCACGCTTAGTATGCCGCCGCCGGCAAAAAAAAATAAGACCCTAAAGGTCATGAAGACTGCATGTATTCCTTTATCAGCCGCAGCGCCTGTTTTTCTATTCGCGAAACCTGCACCTGGGACAGGCCGATCTGGCGGGCTATTTCCGACTGGGTTTTGTCTTCGAAGAACCTGAGCCGGATGACCAGCCGCTCGCGGGCCGGCAGGCGCGAGAGTATTTCCCTGAGGGCGAGGTTGTCGATGGCGGCGACGTCGTGGCCGGGGTCGCAGCCGATCTGATCCATGCGGCTGATCGGGTCGCCGTCCTCGAAAAAGGTCTGGTCAAACAGCGAGGCCAGCGGCTGGACGGCTTCGAGGGCGAGGGCGACGTCCTGGGGAGACAGGGCCATTTCCGCGGCGACTTCGCCGATCGTGGGCTCGCGCCCGAGGCTGCCTTGCAGTCGCTCCTGGAATTTATGGACTTTGTAGGCCAGTTCTTTGAGGGGGCGGCTGACTTTCACCGGGCTGTCGTCGCGGATGAAGCGGCGAATCTCGCCGATGACCATCGGCACGGCATAGGTGGAGAATTTGACGCCGAAGCTTGCGTCAAAGCGCTCGATCGCTTTGATGAGCCCGATGCAGCCGATCTGGAAAAGGTCGTCCCATTCGTACCCGCGGCCGGTGAAGCGATGCACGATGCTGCGCACAAGGTTGAGATTCTTTTCGATGAGCAGTTCTTTGGCGTTCTGATCGCCCGCCCGGGCTTTTTCGAGCAGACCGCCGATATCCTCGTCGCCAAGCATAAGCGCCGCCTAATGGGCCGGCGCGGCGGCGACTCTTTTTATCAGCCTGACGGTTGTGCCTTTGCCGACGGCGGATTCGACGATCAGTTCGTCCATGAACGATTCCATGAAGACGAAGCCCAGGCCCATCCGCTCCGGATCGGTGGAAAAGGACGGCTGCCTGGCCTGCTCGATGTCGGCGATGCCTTTGCCGAAGTCGGTGATGACGAATTCCAGCCGGTCCTCGTCGAGGGAGAGGGTGAATTCGATCTCCCCCGGCTTGTCCCCGTAACCATGGATGACGGCGTTGGATATCGCTTCCGATACGGCGACTTTGATTTCCTCGATGTCGCTCAGGGTAAGCTCCAACTGAGCGGCAAAGGCGGCGGCGGTCACCCGGGCTATGCCGACATTTTCGCTGCAGCTGGGGAAGATCATCTTGATCTGGTTTTTGCTCGCCATGGTTGTCCTCCTCACAGACTATTCAGGGCTTCGGCTTCGGAGCCGTAGGTCCTGATTATCTTCAGCAGCCCGGACAGTTCGAACACCCGGGTAACCTGGGGCTTTACGCCGGCCGCCAGCAGCCGGCCGCCGTTGGCGCTGATCTTTTTATAGCGGCCGAGAATGACTCCCAGGCCCGAGCTGTCAACGAAGGTCACGCCTTTGAGACTGAGGATGACGTGGCGGACACCGCCCGTTTCCAAGGCTTCATCGACCTTCTGCCGGAATTCGTCGGCAACGTGCATGTCAAGTTCTCCTTCGACCCTGACGACAAGAACGCCTTGTTTGATTTGAGTGCTGATATTCAATTTCCTACCTCCCGCAAGCACGCATTTATTCTACTGATTCGCCATAAGGAAAATTTTTCCTGCTGGAAAAAGGGCAAAAAAAAGATGCGGGCCGGAGCCCGCCATTTATCGTTTTATTTCGCCAGGCTGAACAGGTTGCCGAGCATGTCGTGGATAATCCGGAAAAATCCAGCCCGCTCGACGCCCTTTTCGGCGAGGAGGTCGACTTTGCCTATCTCCTGGCCGTCTTTGAGGACAATCAGTTCGCCGCACTTCTGCCCGGCCGCCACCGGCGCTTTGAGGAAGCCGTCGGTGAGGACTTTTTTCTGAATGTTTTTCTGCTGGCCTTTGGTCATGGTAAGGGTAAGGTCGTCGCCGGCGACGAGATCCACTTCGCGGGCCGTTCCTTTCGTGACCCGGAGGCGTTCGACTACCGCTCCCTTGTCGACGACGGGGATGGCGGCATAGTTTGCGAACCCCCAGTCCATGAGTTTCATGCTTTCGCGCAGGTGGGAACGGGGCTCGGGGGTGGCGAAGACGACGGCGATCAGGCGAAGGTTGTCGCGTTTGGCGGTGCCGACGAAGCAGTATTTCGCTTCTTCGGTCCAGCCGGTCTTGAGCCCGTCGCCGCCTTTATACCACCACAGCAGCTTGTTGGTGTTGACCAGCCAGTTCTTGCCGTCGCGCAGCCAGTGTTCCTTTATGCCGCACAGTTCCATGTAGAGAGGGTGCTTGACGGCTTCGGCGGCGATGACCGCGGTGTCGTGGGCGCTCATGTAGTGACCGACCGCCGGCAGCCCGTTGACGTTGACGAAACGGGTGTTCTGGAGACCGAGCTGTTCGGCCCGCTTGTTCATGGCGTCGACAGCCGCCGCTTCGCTGCCGTAGATGTGTTCCATCAGGGCGACGGCCGCGTCGTTGGCGCTGACCACGGCCACGGCGGTGAGAATTTCTTGGGCGGTCATGGCTTCGCCGGGTTCGAGCCAGATCTGCGACCCGCCCTGGCGCCAGGCGTTTTCGCTCGTGTAGACGGGATCGCTCAGTTTGAGGCGGCCTTCTTCTACGGCTTCGATACCTAACAATAAGGTCATAACTTTGGTGACGCTGGCCGGCGGCAGTTGTTTGTGCGGGTCCTTTTCATAGAGAATGTTGCCGTTGCCGTCCATGAGGACGGCCGAGACCGCGGTCGTTTCCAGCGGAGCGCGGGCCGGAGCTTTGGGTGCCGGGGCGGCTGCCGCCAGGCCGGGTCCGAGAAGCGCGGCGATGGTGAACAGCGTGAGGAGCAGTAGGGCCACCGGGCGCTGTCGCCTCATCGTAAAACACCCCTTTTCACCTTTTGTTTCTAGCGTGTCCAGGAGAAAAGGCGCTTACACTTGGTAATTGCAAGCATCGGCGGCAATCAGGCGCCGGCCCGCAGCAGGCGCAGGATGACGAGTATTTTTGCGAGGTAGCCGCCAATGACCGGCACCATTTTTATGTCAGCCGTTTTTAGGCCGCCTATGAGGAGCATGCATAGGCCGTAGACGCCGATGCCCGCGACGATTGCGGCCGCGGTCGCGAGGGCGTTGCTGTTGGCCGTGGCGGCGAGGTGGCGGTGGACGGCGGATACCGCGAAGCCCATTACCGACGCCGCGCCCGTGCTTTTGAACAGCGACCGGTAGTCGAGGCTGAAGCCGGTGTGGCGTCTGACAAAATACATGTTGAGCAGGGCGGCGATGCCGATGTCGGCGACGGTGGCCCAGGCGGCGCCGATGATTCCCAGGGCGGGGACGGCGGTGAGGGTCCAGTTGAGGGCGACTTTGGCGGCGGCGGAGATTGTCATGTTGATGACGGGAATGTAGGTGCGGCCCATCCCTTGGAGCACGCCGGTGGATACCTGGTGGAACCCCAGGAGGACGATCGCCCAAGAGAGGTTGCCGACCGCCGGCGCGGCCTGGGGTGCGTGGTAGAGCATGACGGCGAGCGGTTCGGCCAATACCCAGACGCCGACGAAGGCCGGGACGGTGACGATGGTGGCGAGGCGGAAACCGGCGGCGGTGCGCCGGTGGAGCAGGTCACGCGCGCCGAGGGATTGGGCTTCGGAAACCGCGGGAACGAGGCTGGTGGCGAGGGCGCCGGTAAGGACGGTGGCGAGGTTGACGAGCGGGACGGCCATGCCGGTGAGGTAGCCGAACTGTTCGGTGGCGGCCGTGACGGTATAGCCGGCGGCTTCGAGCCGGAGGGGAACGATGAAGAGGTCGAGGTTGGCGACGACCGGCAGCATGATGCTGGCGGCGGAGATGGGCAGCGACAGGCGGAAGATGCGGCGGGCGATCTGGGCGACCGGCTGGGCGGCGACGGTATCTACCGGCGGCGCGGGCGGCGAGAGGCGCTTGCGCTTCCGCCAGTAGTACCAGAACACCACGGCCAGGCCGGCGGCGCCGCCGGGGGCGGCGCCGAAGGTGGCGCCGGCGGCGGCGTATTCCACCCCCCAGGCGCTGAGCGTGGTGGCGAAGATGAGCATGCTGACGACCCGCACGATTTGTTCGGCGATCTGCGAGACGGCGGTGGGGGTCATGATCTGCCAGCCCTGCAAGAAACCGCGGAAGCTGGACAGGATGGTGACGAAGAAGATGGCCGGCGCGAGGGCAATGAGGGAATAATATGCGCGCGGGTCGCGGATGAAACGCTCCTGAATGAGCCAGGACGCGCCGAAAAACAGCAGCAGGCTGAATATCAGGCCGGTGACGGTCAGCAGGAGAAGCGAGACCCTGAATACGCGCCGCGCTCCCCGGTAGTCCCGCACGGCCACGCGTTCGGCGGTGATGATCGATATGGCTACCGGGATACCTGCCGACGAAACGCTGAGCGCCAGAAAGTAAAGGGGATAGGCCATCTGGTAGAGCCCCATCCCCTCTCCCCCCATGACGCGCGAGAGGATGACCCAGTTGAGCGAGCCGATGATTTTTACGATGACCCCGGCCGCCGTCAGGACCAGCGTGCCCTTGAGGAGGCTTTGCCCCGTCCGCTTGTGCGCCTGCATATCGTCCCGCCTTGAAGTGAGTTTATCGTTCCCCGCTCACGGGGAACGGGCCGCCAGGCGGCGGAAAATAAACCACGCCGCGAAGAGGGCTACGGCTCCGATGGCCGCTTTGTCGAGGTAGCCGCCGAGCCTGGGCCAGTTTTCGCCGAGCACCATGCCGAGATATACGAGCGCCGCCGACCAGATGAACGAGCCGGCCACCGTGTATAGCATGAAAAGGCCGAAATCCATTCTGGCAAAGCCGGCCGGGAGGGAGACGAAGGCGCGGACGAGGGGAATGAGCCGGCCGAAGAAGGCGACGACGATTCCCGAGCGCTCGAACCACTGCTCCGCCATGCGGAGTTTGTTTTCCGACAGGAGAACGTAGCGGCCGTAGGTGCGGACGAAGCCCGGCCCGCCGTAGTAGCCGACGAGATAGGAGGCGACCGAGCCGACAACGCCGGCGGCGGTGGCTACGGCAACGGTGAGGGTGAAATCCATTTTCCCGGTAAAAACGAGAAAGCCGGCGAAGCCGAGGACGATCTCGCTCGGGACGGGTATATTGGCGTTGGCGAGGACCATTCCCCAGAAGACGGCCCAGTAGCCCCACGCGGCGACGTAGCCGGTGATGGCCTGCAACAGCGTTTCGAGCATGGCTGTCCTTTCTATGCCTGCCGGCGAAAAAATGACGGCGCTGTTGTTAGCATAACCCGATAGCGGCGGAATATCGAAAGGCAATAAAAACCGGCCATCCCGTACGGGATGGCCGGTGGGTTGCGTTTTATTCGGCGAGGTGTGCGCTGGCGGCGGTGATGGTGCCGAGGATGAGCCGCGCCCTGGCGACCGGCGCCGGGCCGATCGCGACGGCGGCGCGGAGGACGGCGGCGGCGACGGGAAGTTTGGCCGGGTCGCCGGTGTAGAGGGTGGCGAGAGGCTGCCCTTGGGCGAGTTTGTCGCCGATGCGGCAGTGCATCACCAGGCCGGCCCCCAGGTCGATCTGCTGGCCCTTGTATTCGCGGCCGGCGCCGAGGAGCATGGCGGCGTAACCGATGCGGGCGGCGTCGACGGCCTGCACGAAGCCGCTCTCGGGGCAGGCGACGGTGTGGCGGTCGGCGGCCAGCGGCAGGAGGGAGCGGTTGGTGATTATAGCGGGGTTGCCGCCCTGGGCGGCGACGAGGGCGGCGAATTTGGCGAGGGCGGCCCCGTTTGCGAGCAGAGCGTCGAGTTCGGCGTAGCCGGCGGCGAAGTCGGCGGCCCGGCCGGCCAGAACCAGCATGTGGGCGCCGAGGGTGAGGCATACTTCGCGCAATTCGGGGGCGCCGCCGGTACCGGCGAGGATATCGATGGCCTCGGCTACTTCGAGGCTGTTGCCGACCGCCAGGCCGAGGGGCTCGTCCATGGAGGAGATGACGGCCATGGTTTCGCGGCCGACCCGTGCGCCGATGGCGACCATGGCTTCGGCCAGCCGGACGGCGTCTTGGGGGGTTTTCATGAAGGCACCGCTGCCGGTTTTGACGTCGAGGAGGATTTTGTCCGCGCCGGCGGCGATTTTTTTGCTCATGACGGACGAGGCGATGAGGGGAATGCTTTCAATGGTGCCGGTGACGTCGCGGAGGGCGTAGAGTTTGCCGTCGGCGGGGGCGATGTCGGCCGTCTGGCCGGTGATGGCCACGCCGACGGCACCGAGGTTGGCGAGGAATTCGCCGCCGCTGAGGGCGGTGCGGAAGCCAGGGATGGCTTCTAGTTTGTCAATGGTGCCGCCGGTGAAGCCGAGGCCGCGGCCGGACATCTTGGCGACCGGCACGCCGGCGGCCGCGACGAGCGGCGCCAGCACGAGGGTGGTTGTGTCGGCGACGCCACCGGTGCTGTGTTTGTCGACTTTGACGCCGGGGATGGCGCTGAGGTCGACGGTCGCCCCGGAATTGGCCATGGCGAGGGTGAGGGCGGCGGTTTCGGCGGCGGTCATGCCGCGGAAGTACACGGCCATGAGGAAGGCAGCCACCTGGTAGTCGGGGATCTCGCCGGCGGTGCAGGCGGTGATGAACGCGTTTATTTCTTCGGCGGGCAATTCGTGGCCGTCGCGCTTGGCGAGGATGAGGTCGACGATACGCACTATTTTCACTCCGTGATTTCGCCTAAGAAGCTTGTACCGTACGGCAGGGGCTCCAGGGCGAAGTTTTCCGTTACTGTCGCCGCGAGATCGGCGAAGGTGGACCGCACGCCGAGGCTGCGGCCGGGCCGGCCGCGGGCGTAGGCGATGAGCGGGACGTATTCGCGGGTGTGGTCGGTGCCGGCCACGGTCGGGTCGCAGCCGTGGTCGGCGGTGATGACGAGCAGGTCGCTGTCGGCCAGTAGCGGCAGGAGCAGGGCGAGCTGGCCGTCCAGGCGTTCGAGGGCCCGGGCGTAGCCGCGGCAGTCGTTGCGGTGGCCGTAGAGGCTGTCGAATTCGACCAGGTTGGCGAAGATGAGCCCGGCGCCGCGTTCGGCGCGCACAAGCGCTTCCAGGGTAGCCACGCCGTGGTCGTTGGATTTGGTGGGGTATGAGGCGGTAAAGCCGCGGCCGGCGAAGATGTCGCCGATTTTGCCGATGCCGATGCTGTTGAGCCCGGCGGCTTTAAGGCGGTCGAGGACGGTGGGCGCGGGCGGCTCGAGGCTGAAGTCGTGCCGGTTGGCGGTGCGCACGAATTTGCCGGGGACGCCGACGAAGGGGCGGATTATGACCCGGCCGACGGCATGCTCGCCGCGGCAGATTTCGTCCCGGACCTGCCTGGCGATGGTCATGAGCTTGTCCACGGGAACGACGTCTTCGTGGGCGGCGATCTGGAGGACGCTGTCGGCGGAGGTGTAGACGATGAGCGCGCCCGTTTTCAGGTGTTTTTCGCCGAGTTCGGCGATGATTTCGGTGCCGGAGGCGGCTTTGTTGCCGATGACCTTCCGGCCGGTGAGCTTTTCGATTGCGGCGACGACCGTGCCCGGAAAGCCGTGCGGGTATACGGGGAAGGCTTTGAAGACGGGACAGCCGGCCATTTCCCAGTGGCCGGTGGTGGTGTCTTTGCCTTTGGATATTTCGGCCATCCGCCCGTAGGAGGCCAGCGGCCGGTCGGCGGGGGGAACGCCGTCGATAGGGCGTATGCAGCCAAGCCCCAGCGAGGCCAAGGTCGGCAAAAAAAGCCCGCCGTGGCAGCGGGCTATGTTACCCAGGGTGTCGGCCCCGAGGTCACCGTATTCGGCGGCGTCGGGCAACGCGCCGGCGCCGACACTGTCCATTACGACGATGATGATGCGTGTGAACAATTTTATCTCTCCACCGCAAGGAATGTTGTTATCATGCGCGGGGGTGGGCTTTGTCATACACTTCTTTGAGGCGGTTCTTGGTGACGTGTGTATAGATCTGGGTGGTGGAGATGTCGGCGTGGCCGAGCATTTCCTGCACCGACCGCAGGTCGGCGCCGTTCTCCAGCAGGTGGGTGGCAAAGGAATGCCGCAGGGTGTGCGGAGTAATCTCTTTGTTGATGGTGGCTTCCTGGGCGTATTTTTTGATTATTTTCCAGAAGCCCTGCCTGGTCAGCCGGTTGCCGTGATGGTTGACGAACAGGGCGGCTTCTTCATATGTACGGACGAGTTTCGGCCGGCCTTTGCCGATGTATTCCTGGACGCATTTGGCGGCGATGGAGCCGAGGGGCACGATCCGCTCCTTGGCGCCCTTGCCGTAGCATTTGATGTAGCCCATGTCCAGGTTTATGTCGGAAATATTGAGGGAGATGAGTTCGGATACCCTGATCCCGGTGGCGTAGAGAAGTTCGAGCATCGCCTTGTCCCTCAAGCCGGTGGGCAAGAAGGTATTGGGCTGCTTGAGGAGCTCTTCCACTTCCGAAATGGTGAGAATCTTCGGCAGTTTTTTCTCCAGCTTGGGAGACTCGAGATGGGCGGCGGGGTCCTTCTCGAGGTAGCGCTCCCTGACAAGGTACTGGTAAAAGGATTTGATGGCGGCGAGGTTGCGGGATATTGTCGAAACAGCTCTGCCCTTGGTCTGCAGGTTGTTAAGATAGGCGAGAATGGTGCTGCGGCTCGAGTCCTTTATGAAGTCCAGTTGCCCGTTGTGCAGGTAGGCTTGAAACTGCCGGAGATCGCGGCCGTACGACTCCAGGGTATTTTGGGCCAGTCCCCGCTCCACCGCAAGATATTGAATAAACTCGTTTACGTAACCTTCCATTCCAATCACCTTTTTCTCTTGGCAAAATTTCCGGTCCCGACGCACAATCTAGTAGTGGGTGCTATTATTCAACATAAGGTGCCAGTTTTCCTTTCTTTTCCTGTCGAAAATAATAGATTTTCTTAATTTTTTTCGTAAACTAAATTATTTCCACATACGAGGAAATTACCCTGAGCGGCTTTTCCTGGATTTGCTGCTCGCGAATTTTCGGTCCCGGCTGGGTGAATTGCCAGAAAAACGCCAGCAGCACCGGCAGCACGTAGAAGATCATTATCGCCAGCGCCGTCGCCGCAAGGGCCGTTTTCAGGCGTCGGGACAGGCTGCTGAGCGGAATGCGGACGAACATCTCCCCCACCACTTTCCGCGCTTAACTTAATATCATACTTATTCACAAAGGATTTCGGATATTCCCGGGAATGTAAATTATAACGGCGGAAAAAGAAACCGCCGGGCAGGCCGGCGGGTGCGGGACGGATATTTGCGGGTGGCGGCAATTGTCTACTGCTTGAGCAGCAGGCCGGCGACAAGCTTCATGAATACCGGCGAGATATATACTTCGATTACGGCGGCCACGAGCATCAACGCCAGCATCAGCAGGCAGAGGATGGTGTAGCCGACCGATTCGTACAGGAGGTTGATTTTGGCCCGCTGTTTGCGCCGCACGAGCATGAGGGAGAAGGAGGTGGCGGCGACGCCCGCGACCAGCAGGGCGGGTACGGCGAAGAAGTTGTGAGGCAGCACGGAGGCAAGGGCGAAAACCAGGCCTTTGAGGATGTATTCGTTGACGAGGAAGCCGACCGTGAAGCCGATGACGAAGCCGCGGGTGAAGACTATGAACAGGACGAAGGGTATGCCGACGACGGTGAAGCCCAGCAGCCAGATAAGGCCGATGGTCTTGACGCTGCTGAGCATGACAGTGCTGAACAGGGCCGGCGAGTCGACGCTGGCCGGTGACTGCGCCAGGCCCTGGAAGAAGATTTTCAGATAGCCGATGAGTTCCAGCTTCTGGTCTTCTGGCAGGGTTTTTACGGCCAAGGCGCCGACTACGACGCCGATGACGAAGATCAGCGTCATGAAGAAGTAGGCGACGATATTGGCGCGGAAATAATCGTTGAAATTCTGGCGGAAATAGCCCAGCATGCCCCTTCCTCCCGACTACACCTGCTTAAATGTATGCCGGGCGACGGAGCATTATACCCTAGTCCACTAATTTTTCGCCAGCTTGCCGTATGTGCCGCCGCCGCCGGCGGTGATGGCCGCTTCGCCGGCGCGGGCGGCGATGATGGCGGCGGCCGCCTTGGCGCCGGCGACCCGGGCGAGTTCGGCGTCGCCGGCGCGGTGGAGGACGTTCATTTCACTGCCGAAGACAGCCAGGAGCTTGTCGAGGACTTTTTTGCCGACCCCGGGGATGAAGCTGAGGGGTATCTGATGGCGGTATGGCGGCCGGTGGGCCGGGTGCCGCGGTTCGGGCCAGTCGGCGATGTCGTCGATGCGGTCGAAGACGCCGCGGACGATTTTGCTGCTGCCGCAGCGCGGGCAGGCGACGGTGAAGATTTCGCCGGCCGGGTCGAAGTAGTCGCACGCGCCGCAGAAGGTGCGGTGGTATTTGCCGAGGCGCGGGTCGAGACCGTAGTTGGCCGCCACTCCCCTGCCCTTCTGGCGGGCGAACGCCCAGGCGCATTCCTGGAAGGTGGCGTCCTCAAGGGCGAGCAGGTTGTATTCGCGGGCGATCTTGTCGAGGGAGTGGGCGTCGGAGTTGGTGATGAAGGTGTATGAGGCCAGCTCGCCGATGCGGTCGGCGAGGTCGCTGTCGGCGCTCAGGCCGAGTTCGACCGCGGCGACGGCCGCCATCTCCCGCTCGCCGAGAATATTGGCCATGCGGGGCGTGCAGCTGCCGTACAGGCCTTTGTGGGGGGTGAAGACGTGGGCGGCGATGATCAGCCCCCCGAAGGGGGCGGCGGTGCGCACGAGTTCGGCCAGGGCCATGTGGGCGTTCTGGGAGCTCATGTGGATGTTGCGGATATGGCGGCTCATGGTGGCGGAGAAGTCGGCCATGAGGGCGATGTCGGGCAGGAAGACGAGGGTGTGGGCGCTGCCGCCGTCAGGCTCGGTGGTTTCGATCTCCGCGCCGAGGAGGAGGGTGAGCCGGTTGTCGTAGCGGTAGCCGCCCTGGCTGTCGAGGGTGAGCAGTCCCTCGGCGGCGAGGCGGGCGAAATCGTCCCGGACGTGCGGCGAAAGAGCGTCGACGACGCCGACGATCTGCAGGCCTTTGCGCTCCGCCGCCTCGGCGAGGATGTTGCGGAGGGTCAGGCGGTTCGAGGTGGGGATTTTGACCCATTGGCCGTTTTCGCTGACGCCGACGTGGACGTGAAGGTCGGCGAAAAATTCTTTCATGTATCAGTACCCGGCCATGAGCAGGCCGACGAGCGTTTTGGCGTCGATGATCTCTTTGTCGGCCAGGAGTTTTTTTATCTGGGCGGCGGTGTAGTACTCGATGTCGATGAATTCGTCCTGGTCGGTGTTTTGCGACGTCTGGCTGAGGTCGCGGGCCACGTAGAGGTGCATCTGCTCGTCGGTGAAGCCGGGGGCGGTGAAAAAGGTGGCGAGGTGCTCCAGGCTGCCTGCTTTGTAGCCGGTTTCCTCCTCCAGTTCGCGCCGGGCGCAGTCTTCGGGGCGTTCGCCTTTGTCGAGTTTGCCGGCCGGCACTTCGAGGAGCGCCCTGGCGATGGGGTAGCGATACTGGCGGACGAGGACGACTTCTCCGGCGGCGGTTACCGGTACGACGGCCACGGCGCCGGGGTGCTCGACGACGTCGCGGGTGGCCTCGCGGCCGTCGGGCAGGCGAACGGTATCGTGGCGGACAGCTATGATTTTGCCGGTGTAGACGGTTTCCGAGGTGAGCTTGTGCTCGGTGAGATGGGACATGAGCGTACCTCCACGTATTATTTTCCCTCCCTTGGCATATAATGCGCCGAAGGGAGGGACGTCCATGCATATCGTCATTACCGCGAACGGTCTTTATTTCGCCGGCAGGGGCGGGGATTTCCGCCGCTTCCTGGCGCGGCTGGGCGGCGCGCGCCGGCCGCTGGCGGATTATTTGCAGGATAAGCTGCGGTGAATCACATGGCCAAAGGTTGTCTAGAAAGCGCCAGATGCAAGGCGCACCGGAGGATGACACCACCGTTTCCTCCGCGACAACGTTTATAGAGGTTGTTTGCACGGATTAGTTCAACGGCATCGCGCGTACACGAACGTACGCTGAGGATGGCAGCCGAGGAGCAAGTGCGGAGTTCTAGGTGCTTTAGCATCGTAGAACGACGGCCTGCCCCTTGCGGGTACGCCGCAGATGGACTTTCTAGGCAACCGAAGTTACTCCATCCAGGGGTAATGGGTGTAGGGTTTGAGCACGAACAGCGGATAATCGGTCTTTACCTGATCTGCGAGCCATTCGGGCGCGACCACCCATTTTATCGGCACTTCGAGGAGAGCGGCCGCTTGTTCGGCGACGGCCAGGCCTTCGCTGATATGGCTGAGGGTGGTTTCGCCGGCGAGATTGGTGTTGCTGACGATGCCGGATACTTTCAGCCGCGAGACCTGCTCGATGCGGCGGCAGACGTCGACTACGGCGGCCGCCGTGTTGGTGAACGGCCGGCGGGTGTTGACGACCAGCCATGCCTGGTAGGGGTTGTCGTCGAATTTGCGGTTCAGCTGCCCGAGGACGATGGCCGATTCGCCGCCGCCTACATCCATGACGACCTGATATTCCTGCTGGTAGAGAACCCGGTGGAGGTCTTCCGGCATGATCGGTAGGTCGGAGTGGGCCAGTTTGCGGTTGGGGGCGACGACGATGACGCCGCGCTCTTCGAGCAGGGCGCGGTTTTCGCGGGTACGGAAGTAGGGCTTGACCAGGTCGATATCGACGACGGCCGTCTGATGGCCGAGCTGCCTGAGCTGCAAGGCGTAGTTGACCGCCAGTTCGGTTTTGCCGCTGCCGAATTCGCCGACGAATACTTTGATCCGAGGACCTTGCGCCAATAGTTGAGTGTTTGTCTGCATGCGATAAGCTCCGTTCTGCCCGCGGAAACGCGGCGGGCGGTTGTTCAAAATAGTTTATTCCGTTAATAACCCAAAAATCCTGCCTGCAAATGACAAGCCCCGTGCTCACGACTGCTGGCACGGGGCTTGATCCGCATGTCTGCCGGTTTTGGCTGATCCGGCATCGAATTCAGGCGCGCATCTCCATACGAAGTTTGTCGGCGATCATGGCCATGAACTCGGAGTTGGTTGGTTTGCCTTTCTCGAGTTTGACGGTGTAGCCGAACAGGCGGTTGATCATGTCCATGTTGCCGCGGCTCCAGGCTACCTCGATGGCGTGGCGGATCGCCCGCTCCACCCTGCTGGGGGTGGTGGCGTACTTTTCGGCGATCATCGGGTAGAGGACTTTGGTTACGGCGCCGAGAAGTTCGATCTCGTTGATGATCATCATTATGGCGTCGCGGAGATATTGATAGCCTTTGATATGGGCGGGAATGCCGATTTCACGGATGATGTTGGTCACTTCGACGTCGAGAGGACGCGCCTTGATCGACTGGGTGGCGGCCGGCCGCTGGGAGGTGATGGCGTTGGCGAGTTGACGGACGCGGTTGATCAGCACGTCCATGTTGAAGGGTTTCAGTATGTAATAATCCGCGCCGAGCTCTACGACCCGCTGGGTGATGTTTTCCTGGCCGAGAGCCGTAAGCATGATGACCTTGGGCCGTTTCCCGGTCATGGTGCTGATGCGCTCGAGCACGCCGATTCCGTCGAGGTGCGGCATGATGATGTCCAAAATGACGACATCGGGTTTCTTTTCGTCAATGAGGGCCAAGACCTCTTCACCGTTATAGGCGACCCCGACAAGGTTAATGTCCTGTTGCTGACTCAGGCATTCCTGCATGATATCGGCGAAATCGCGATTATCATCAGCAATGGCCACCTTGATTGCCTCTCTAATCATCAACATTATCCTCCCTGACCAGTTTTCTGGAAAATACAATTCGACATATCCGCTACATATCCTTCCTTGACTGGAAAAAAAATCCATCTTTTTGAGATATTTTATGCGGAACTTTATAAATAGTATAAAAATGGCGGTCCATATAGCGAAAACGGCCAGAAAGCGTGAATAGCTTCCTGGCCGTTTTGCTTTCCCTTCTGGGAATGAGCCCGCTTTCCATCAGCATCCAGTCGACGAAACACCCGTAGCCGCGGGTCGGGTCGTGGACGAAGACGTGGGTAACCGCGCCGATTATTTTCCCATTTTGGAGGATAGGGCTGCCGCTCATCCCCTGGACGATGCCGCCCGTCCGCTCGAGGAGGCGGGGGTCGGTCACTTTGAGCACGAGACCTTTGCCTTCAGGGCTTTCCTGGAGGTTGATTTTTTGGATTTCGATGGCGAACCGTTCGATCTGCTGCCCGTCGACGACGGTGAGCAATTCGGCGGGGCCTAGCTGCACCTGGCTCATGGAAGCGACCGGCACGCCGGCTGCAAAGATTTGCTGCGGCGGATAGGCCGACAGTTGTCCGTAGATGCCGAACGGGGTATTTTTTTCGATGTTTCCCAGGACCTGGTCTTCTTCGATAAATACGCCGATTTTCTCGCCGGGCTGGCCGCGCCGCCCGTGCTGGATTCCCGATACGGTCGCGAGGACGATTTTGCCCTGGTTGCAGTCGATGGGCTGATTGGTGTCGCTATCGGTGATGATGTGGCCGAGCGCGCCGTAGGTATTGGTTTGCGGCTCGTAAAACGTGAGGGTGCCGACGCCGGCGGCGCTGTCGCGGACGAACAAGCCGATGCGGTAGCGCCTGGTGTCCTGGCAGAAGGCCGGCTGGAGCGATAGTTCGAAGGTGACGGCCCCGCGTTTGACGAGGAGGTCGACCGCCCTGTTCTCACGGCCGCTGGCGTCGATGACCTCGGCCACCTGGCTGTCGCTCTGGACGGGAACGCCATTGATGCTTAGGATGATGTCGCCGATCGCGATGCCGGCTTCTTTGGCAGGGGAGCGGCTTACTCCGTCCGGGCCGCTGACCGGCGAGTGGCCGACGATGATAACTCCCTGGGAGTGGAGGACGACGCCGATGGAGTGTCCGCCCGGGACCAGTCTGAGGGGCGGCAGGACGTCAATCTGGACCGTACGTACGGGAATGAGTCCCAACAGTTTGAATTCGATTGTTGCCTTGCCCTGGTTCACAGGTTCGAGCGACACCGGCCGCGAGAAGCCGGAATGCGGCGAACGGATCCGAACGGTCTGGTCCTGGTTTACCGTCATCGTCCAGGGGAAAGAGACGGTCAGGCTGGCGGTTTCGCCGGTGATGATGCGCATGTGGGGCGGAAGCTGATAGATGTTGCGAAATTCCGGCGAGAGGCAAAAGGTTACGATAAGAAAGGCGAGCAGCCAGCCAAGCGTTGCGCGACGACTAATGCCAGACATCTTCCGTCATCACCCCGAATACTGTTTTTTTCGGGAGCAACTTTACCCGCACAGTAAAGTTTCCCGATTTCAGCGGGGATTATTCCGGAATATGTAGCATATATTGTCTTGACGAATCAAATTGGCGATATTTTTGCAAATAAATAGCGCAAGCTCACGCTTGCGCTTTATTTTTCCATTTTTCTTTGCAGGAGTGCGCGGCTGCTATCATTTCCGCGGCATTGTCCAGCGCCGCCCGCGTAAGGTTGTCGCCGGAGATCATCCTGGTTACCTCCTGCAGGTGGGCGTCGTTGTCGAGGATTTTGACGACGGTGCTTGTCCGTTCGCCGGCCACCCGCTTTGCGACCGCCAGATGCCTGTCGGCCATGGCCGCGACTTGCGGCAGGTGGGTGACGCACAAGACCTGCTTGTCGGCAGCCACGAGGGCGATTTTTTCGGCGACCATTTTGGCGGTTTGCCCGCCGATGCCGGCATCGACTTCGTCGAAAATCATCGTGCCGACGCCGCCGGCGCTGGCGGCGACCGTTTTGAAGGCCAGGGCGATGCGGGACAATTCGCCGCCCGAGGCGACCTTCGCCAACGGTTTGGCCTCTTCGCCGGGGTTGGCGGAAAACAACACCGTTATTTCGTTTGCGCCCGAGGGGGTGAAGCGGGGCACCGTCTTGAGGTCGATGACGAGGGCGGCCTGGGGCATGCCGAGGTCGACGAGGTGGCCGCGCACTTTGCCGGCCAGGTCCTTTGCGGCCTGGCGCCGCAGACGGTCGAGTTCTTCGGCCGCCGCGGCGAGTTCTTTTTCGGCGGCGGCCCGCTTGGCGCCAAGCTCGGCCAGGCGCTCCTCGTAGTTGGTGATGTCTGCGAGTTCGGCGGTCGCCTGGCGGTGGTATTCTATTATGTCGGCGACGGTGGCGCCGTATTTGCGCTTGAGGTTGTGGATGGCGTCCATCCGTTCCTGGAGCGTGGCCAGCCTGCCGGGATCGAATTCGACGTTTTCCCGGTAGTCGCGCAGTTCCACGGCGATGTCTTCAAGCTGGTAGAGGGCGTCGCCGATGGTTTCGATTTTCGCGGCGAGGGACGGGTCGAAGCGGGCTGCGTATTCGAGTTCCTTGCGGCTTTCGGCGAGATCGGACAGGATGCCGCTTGCGCCTTTGGCGCCTTCGGAGAGGAGCGCGTAGGCCCGCCCTACGGCGCCGGCGATTTTCTCGGCGTTGCTGAGGAGACGGATTTCCTGGTCGAGTTCTTCTTCTTCGTCGGCTTTGAGGGCGGCGGCGGCGATTTCCTGCGTTTGCCACGTCAGCATGTCGAGACGCTGGGCCCGTTCGCGCGAGTCGGTCTCGGTGCGGGTGAGGGCGGCGCCCAGTTCGCTCCAGGCGGAATAGAGGCTGCGATAGCGTTCGAGTTTTTCCCGCCCGGCGGGGAGGAAGGCGTCGACCATCGCCAGATGGGCTTCCGGCCTGAGGAGCGCCTGGTGCTCGTGCTGGCCATGGAGGTCGACGAGTTCGTCGCCGAGTTGGCGCAGTACGCCGACGGTGACATGACAGCCGTTGACGAGGATGGCGGTCTTGCCCTGGCGCGACAGGTAGCGGCTGATGATGAGGGTGGCGCCGTCTTCGAGGGGGATGCCCTGATCGTCGAGAATGGCGCGGACGCCGGCGTTGGCGGCCACGTCGAAGACGGCCTCGACCCGGAAGGCGTCGCAGCCGCTGCGGATGGCTTCGCGCTCGGCCCGGCTGCCGAGTAGGGTGCTGAGCGCGTCGACGAGGATGGATTTTCCCGCCCCGGTTTCGCCGGTGAGGATGTTGAGCCCGCCGGCGAATTCCACGCTGGCCTGCTCGATGAGGGCAAAGTTGGTGACCGATAGGGTTTTAAGCATCGAGAGTCTCCTCCCCTACCCGCTTTTTACAGCAGGGCCCGGAACCTGGCCAGGACGCTGCCCGCCGCTTCCGGGGGCTTGACGACGATGAAGATGGTGTCGTCGCCGCCCACCGTGCCGATGATTTCCGGCCACTTGGTGCTGTCGACGGCGTAGGCGACCGCCTGGGCCATGCCCGGCACCGTCCTGATGACGATGATGTTGAGGCTTTGGTCCATGGCGGTGACGGAGTCCTGAAAGGCGCGCTCGAGGCGGGACTGTGAGAAGATGATGTTCTGCTCGGGGGGAAAGGCGTAGCGGTAGCGGCCTTCGCCGGTGGGGATTTTTATGAGCATGAGTTCCTTGATGTCGCGCGATACGGTGGCCTGGGTCACTTCGATGCCTTTTTTCCGCAACGCTTCCGCAAGCTCTTCCTGGGTTTCGATCGCCTGGTTCTCGATGATCTCTTTTATGCGCGCGTGACGCGAAGCCTTCATTTCGCTTCCCTCCCTGTCTTGCCGATTATATATAGGATGGGGGGCATATTTTTCTGGTTGAGCATCCGCCAGGCGGCGACGGTGAAGTCGGCCTGGGGCAGCGCGGCGAGGAATGCCGCCACCGCCTCGTTTTCTTCGCTGCCGGCGGCGTGGCCGGGATAGGCGACGACGGTTATCAGGCCGCCGGGGGCCAGGAGGCCGGTCAGCGCGCCGAGGGCGGCGACGGTGGTCGCGGCCCGGGTGGTGAAGCCGTGGTCGCCGCCCGGCAGGTAGCCGAGGTTGAACATGGCGGCATCCACAGGGACGGCGAGATAAGCGGCGATGGCGCTGTGGCAGGCGAGGGTCAGGCGACATTTGCCGGCCAGCCCGCCGGCGGCCAGGCGCCGGGCGGTGGCCGCGAGCGCTTCCTGCTGGCGGTCGAAGGCCCAGACGACGGCGTCTTCCGGGGTGTTGGCGGCCAGAAAGAGGGTGTCATGGCCGTTGCCGGCGGTGGCGTCAACCACCGTTTTCGCGGCGGACAGCCTGTCCCGCAGCAGGCTTTTGGCCATGGCGAGGGCGTTTTCAACCGTCATTGTCTTCGTCCCGCCATAGTTTGGTGCGCAGCGTCTGGGAATAGCTCTGCCCGCTGAGACGAATGAAATGGGCCCGGCAGGGGGCGCGCCTGATGATGACGACGTCGTCGGGTTTGAGGCCGAAGACGGTCTGACCGTCGGCGGTCATGACGATGTCGTCGTGGGTCGCCTGCATGGTGATTTTGATTTCCTCCTTTTCCGATACGACCAGGGACCGGGCGTGAAGCGAATGCGGGCATATGGGGGTGAGGAGGATGACTTTGAGGTTGGGATTGACTACCGGCCCGCCGGCCGACAGGGAATAGCCGGTCGAACCGGTGGAGGTGGCGACGATGAGGCCGTCGGCGGGGTAGCGGGCGATGAGCTCGCCGTCGATGTAGAGTTTGAGCCTGATGAGGCGCGAGAAGCCGCCTTTGGTGACGACGACGTCGTTGACGGCCGAGGAGATGAAGAGATCCTGCCCGCCGCGCCGCACGATGGCGTCGAGCATGAGGCGCTCTTCGACGTAATAATCGCCGCGGATGAGGCGGTCGACGGCCTGGCCGAGGTCGGGCAATTCCACTTCGGTGAGAAAGCCGAGCTGGCCCATGTTGATGCCGCAGACCGGCACGCCGGCCGGAGCCACTTCGCGGGCGGCGCTGATGAGCGTGCCGTCGCCGCCGAGGGCGATGCCGAGGTCGATTTGCTCTTTCAGGACTTCCCTCTCGCAGCCGAGGTCGGGATAGTTCATTTCGCGGGCCGCGTCAAGCGGCAGAAGGGTGCGGATGTTGCTTTCCTTGAAATGCTGGACGAGCCAGCCGAGGACGGTGCTGACGCTTTCTTTCTTCGTGTTCGGGAATATGCCGACGGTAAGCACGGCTCCCCTCCCTATCATCCGCCCAAGGCGGCATGGGCCTCGGCCACCGTCTCCCCGACGGCGGCTTCGCCGATTTCGGCGCCCGCGGCGGCAATTTTCAAGTACAACAGGTATTCGATGTTGCCTTCCGGCCCTTTGACCGGCGAATAGGTAAGCGCGACGGGAACGAAGCCGAGCCCGCGGGCAGCGGCGATGACGCGCAGGATGACTTCGCGGTGGACGGCGGCATCCCTGACGACGCCGCGTTTGCCGACTTTCTCGCGGCCGGCCTCGAACTGCGGCTTTACGAGGGTGACGGCCTCGCCTGCGGGGGCCAGCAGCGTCTTTACGACCGGCAACACTTTGTCGAGGGAGATGAAGGCGACGTCGACGGTGGCGAAGGCCAGCGGTTCGCCGATGTCGGCCGGCGTGACGTCGCGGATGTTGGTGCGTTCCATGTTGACGACCCGCGGGTCGGTGCGGAGCGACCAGGCGAGTTGGCCGTAGCCGACGTCGATGGCGTAGATTTTCGCCGCTCCGTTCTGGAGGGCGCAGTCGGTGAAGCCGCCGGTGGAGGCGCCGATGTCGGCCATGACTTTGCCGGCGAGGTCGATGCCGAAGGTTTCAAGGGCTTTGGCGAGTTTGAGCCCGCCGCGGCTGACATAGCCGAGGTCGCGGCCGGTGACGGTGATGGCCGCCGTTTCCGGCACGAGTGTCCCCGCTTTGTCGGTTTTCCGGCCGTCGACGCAGACCTGCCCGGCCATTATGAGGGCTTTGGCCCTTTCCCGACTGGCCGCCAGTCCCTTTTGCACGACGAGGGTGTCGAGGCGCTCCTTGGCCATCACCGCACCCCGAAGCGCTGCATGTACTGGCCGACGACGGCGGCGATGCCTTCGCCGGTGAGGCCGTATTTGGCGAGGAGTTGGGCGCGCGAGCCGTGCTCGATGAATTTGTCGGGCAGGCCGACGCGGAAGACCTTGACCCAGTTGAGATTTTCGGCGTTGATGTATTCGAGGAGGGCGGAGCCGAAGCCGCCGGCGAGGAGGTTATCCTCGACGGTGACGATTACGCCGACGTCGCGGGCCAGACGGCGGATAAGCTGCTCGTCGAGCGGTTTGAGGAAGCGGGCGTTGACGACGCCGGCTCGGATGCCGTGCCGCGCGAGCAGGTCGCTGGCCTTCAGGCAGGGGTCGGCCATGACGCCGGCCGCCAGCAGGACGACGTCTTTGCCGGGGCGAAGCTCCTCGGCCCGGCCGATATCGAGCGTATGCATCGGTTCGGAGGTGTCGACGCCGAGGCCGCAGCCGCGCGGGTAGCGGATGGCCGCCGGCCCGGGCAGGTTGACGGCGGTATAGAGCATGTGGCGAAGTTCGTTTTCGTCCTTGGGGGCCATGACGGTGAGGTTGGGGATGTGGCGCAGGTATGAATAGTCGAAAACGCCCTGGTGGGTGGGTCCGTCTTCGCCGACGATGCCGGCCCGGTCGATGGCGAACACGACCGGCAGTTTCTGCAGGCAGATGTCGTGGATGATCTGGTCGTAGGCCCGCTGGACGAAGGTGGAATAGATGGCGACGACCGGTTTTTTGCCTGCGGCGGCCAGGCCGGCGGCCATGGTGACGGCATTTTGCTCGGCGATGCCGACATCGAAGAAGCGGCTGGGGAAGGTGGCGGCGAATTTTTTCAGGCCGGTGCCTTCGGGCATGGCGGCGGTGATGGCGACGATGTCGCTATTTTCTTCGGCCGCCGCCACGAGGGCGTCGCCGAAGACGCAGGTATAGGAGGGGTTGCTGCCGTTCTTGATGATTTCCCCGGATTCCACGCAGAAGGGACCGACGCCGTGGAATTTGTCGGCGTTGCATTCGGCCGGGCCGTAGCCTTTGCCTTTGCAGGTGATGACGTGGATGAGGACCGGCCCTTTCATGTGCTTGCTCTTTTGCAGCACGTCGGTCAGGGAGGCGAGGTTGTGGCCGTCGATGGGGCCGATGTAGGTGAAGCCGAGGTCTTCGAAGAGCATGCCGGGCACGACGAGGTATTTGAGGCCGTCTTTCAGCCTTTCCACCGTCTTGGCCACCCGTTCACCGATGGCGGGAATGCGCTTCAGCAGATATTCGGCGTCTTGTTTCATGCGGTAGTAGGTGGGGTCGGTGCGCAGCTTGGACAGGTAGCCTGACATCGCGCCGACGTTGCGGTCGATGGACATTTCGTTGTCGTTGAGGATTACGGTGAGGTCGCGTTCGAGGTGGCCGGCGTAGTTCAGCGCTTCGTACGCCTGCCCGCCGGTGAGTGAGCCGTCGCCGATGACGGCGACGACATGGTATTTTTCCTTGTTGATGTCCCTGGCCAGAGCGATGCCTAAAGCTGCGGATATCGACGTGGAGGAGTGACCGGTGTTGAAGGCGTCGTGTTCGCTTTCCTCGCGTTTGGGGAAGCCGCTGAGGCCGCCCAGCTGGCGGAGAGTGGCGAATTGCTGCCGCCGGCCGGTGAGGATTTTATGGACATAGGCCTGGTGGCCGACGTCCCAGATGATCCGGTCGCGCGGGCTGTCGAACACCTGGTGAAGGGCGAGGGTGAGTTCGACGACGCCGAGGTTGGGCGCGAGGTGGCCGCCGGTCTGTGAGACCGTATGTATAAGAAGCCCGCGGATTTCTCCGGCGAGCTTTTCCAGTTGCGACAGAGTGAGTCTTTTCAGGTCCCCTGGCCCGCTGATCGTGTCGAGAATGCTATCCAACCGGGATGCCTCGCTTTCCGATAAAACGCATAATTAATCAAGCCACTTTATTATTATAACATAAAATGGCAGGTTGGCATCAGAAAAATGAATGGAAAAGGAAGGCGACGAGGAAGCCGAGCAACGCCCCGGCCAGCACTTCGAGCGGCGTGTGCCCGAGAAGCTCTTTGAGGCGGGTTTCCTTGATGGTGTGCTCGACCCGCATCTCACGGACGAGTTTATTGATGACTTTGGCCTGTTTGCCGGCGGCCCGGCGCACCCCGGCGGCGTCGTACATGACGATGCCGGCCAGCACGACGCTTACGGCGAACAGGGGCGACGAGAGGCCGTCGTGCAGGGCCACCGCGGATGCAAGCCCGACGACGAGCGAGGTGTGGGAGCTCGGCATCCCGCCGGCGCCGACGAGGCGCTCGGCCCTGAATTGGCGGTGTTTCCAGTAGGAGGTGATTGTTTTCAGCACCTGGGCGGTAAACCAGGCGGTCAGGGCGGACATCAGCACGATGTTCTTCCCCACCGCCGCGATCAATTCTGCCATGACACCACCTTAGCTCTCCCTGGTGAGAAGATAGTTGACGAATTCGCGCAGTACGGCGGCTTCCGGTCCGAAGCCTTCGAGAGCGGCCAACGCCGTGGCCACGGCTTCGGCGGCCATTTGGCGGGCTGTGGGCAGCGAATAGAGCGAGACATATGTGGATTTGCAGTTTTTCGCGTCGCTGCCGACCGGTTTGCCGATTTTGGCCTCGTCGCCGGTAACGTCGAGGATGTCGTCGGTGATCTGGAAGGCGAGGCCGAACTGTTCGGCGTATTCGGTCAGGCCGGCAAGCTGGTGCGCGGAGGCGCTGGCCAGCAGGGCGCCGGAACGGATGGCGGCCCGGAAAAGCGCGCCCGTCTTGGCTTTGTGCATGTACCTGAGGGTGTCGCCGTCGATTTCGCGGCCAGCCGCCTGCAGGTCGACCGCCTGGCCGCCGACCATGCCGACGGCGCCGGCCGCCGCGGCCACTTCGCGGACAACGGCGACAAGCACGGCCGGGTCGACGCCCGGCTGGGACAGCATGGCTTCGAAGGCGGCGGTGAGCAGGCCGTCGCCGGCGAGGATGGCCATGCCGTCGCCGAATACTTTGTGGTTGGTGAGTTTGCCCCGCCGGTAGTCGTCGTTGTCCATCGCCGGCAGGTCGTCATGGATGAGGGAATAGGTGTGGATCATTTCCAGGCCGCCGGCGACGTGGAGGTATCGGCGGCCGTCGCCGCCGGCCGCGTCGGCCGCCGCCATCAGCAGGATGGGGCGCAGCCTTTTCCCGCCGGCGAACAGACTATAGCGCATGGCCTCGAAGATCACGGGCGGATAGGCAGGCGGCAGGAGTTCGTCAAGGGTCCGGTCGATAAGCGCTACCTGGTTGCGGCAGTACTCCTTCAGCATTTTTCGTCCTCCTGCAGCTTGAGCGGATATTCAACCAACTGCCCTTTTTCCTCGCGGATGATTTTGTCGACGGCCTGTTCGGCGGCGCTGAGTTTGGCCAGGCAGACCTGCGACAGGCTTACTCCTTCGGCGAACTTGCCCAGGGCGTCTTCCAGCGGCAATTCGCCTTTTTCCATTTCTTTCACGATCGATTCTAATTTGTCTAACGCGTCCTCAAAACATACGTCCTGTTCGCGGGCCTTTTTTCGCACTGTCGTATTCCTCCTCCGCCCAGATTACTTGTACGTCAAGCCGTCCTTGGCCAAGCACGACCTCCAGGAACTGCCCGGCCGCGACATCAGCCGCCCGCCGCACCACCCGGCCTTCGGGGGTGCGGGTGATGCTGTAGCCGCGGGCCAGCACGGCGAGCGGATCGAGCATCGCCAGTTTGCCGGCCGCCACCTTCAGGTCGTGCTGTTTCGCTGTCACTGTCGTTTTGAGCGCCTGCTGGAGACGCTGGATTAAGATGTCGACCGTCTGCCGCTTGTCGGCGAAGAGGCGTTCGGGCCGCTCGAACGGCCGGCTGGTCAGGCACAGGTCGAGCCGGCGGCGGTAGCCGGTGAGCAGTGCGCGGGTGTGCGTTTCGAGCATCGCCCGCAGCGTCTTCACGTACTTGTCCAGCTCGCGGACATCGGGCACCACCAGTTCGGCCGCCTGCGAGGGCGTGGCCGCGCGCCGGTCGGCGGCGAAATCGGCGAGGGTGAAGTCGGTCTGGTGGCCGACCGCCGAGACGACAGGCAATTCGGATGCGGCGATCGCCCGCACGACGTTTTCGTCGTTGAAGGCCCATAGTTCTTCGATGCTGCCGCCGCCGCGGCCGACGATGATGACGTCGGTCTGCCGCAGGCGGTTGAGGATGCCGAGTGCCCGCGCAATCTGACCCGGCGCTTCGGGCCCCTGGACCTGCACGGGGATGAGGATGAGCTTTACGCCGGGATGGCGGCGCTTGGCGACGGTGATGATGTCGCGCACGGCGGCGCCGGTGGGCGAGGTGACGATGCCGACGGCCTGCGGCAAAGCAGGGAGCGGCCGTTTGCGGACCTCGTCGAACAGGCCCTCGGCGGTGAGCTTGTCCTTGAGCTGGGCGAAGGCAAGACTAAGCTCGCCCACTCCTTCGGGGATGAGCTGATCGACGTAGAGCTGGTATTGGCCGTCCCGCTCGAAGACGGAGATCTGGCCACCGGCGATGACCTTGAGGCCGTCCTTGGGCTCGAACCGCAACAATTGGGCCCGGCCGCGGAACATCACCGCCCGCAGCGTGGCGTCGCTGTCCTTGAGGGTAAAATAGCAGTGGCCCGAATAGTGGCGCTTGAAGTTGGAAATTTCGCCGCGTACCATGACATCGGCCAGCGCGCCGTCCTGTTCGAACAGTGTTTTTATGTAGCGGGTGACCGCCCCTACGCTGAGTATGTTCAATAGTCCCCACCCTGCCAGTCTTTGCCGTATATATCCTTATGATACAATAGTCGCGCAAAAAAAAACAGCCCGGAACGGGCCGGTCAGAATCTACGACCCCAGTAGCGTTGCACAAGGGCGCCGCTGGCGGCGCCGACCGCAAACCAGAAGAGGAAGCCCGGCGGGACCAAATGGCCGATGACCGCGCCGATTACTGCGCCGCCCAGAACGTATATCAGCATCGCCGCCACCTCCGCACATTTTTATGTATCATATGCGGCGGTGGGGCAAGTGGTGCTAGCGGATGAGGGCGAAGCAGGCCACGCCCACGGCGTTGTCGCCGCTGTAGCGCGGCGCGGGAAAGTGCAGTCTGGCGCCAGCGGCGCCGAGGGCCGCGGACAGGCGCTCGCGGATGAAGTCGTTGGCAAGTACGCCGCCGACGAATAGGATGACGGTGACGTCGGTGGCGGCGATTGCCGCCTCGCACAGCCTGACGAGCGAAGCGGCGATGCAGGTCTGTACCCCCGCGGCCACGGCGGCCGGGGTTTCTCCTTTGGCCAGCAACCGCTGGGCCTGCGTTTCCGGGCCGGCAAAGCTGAGCGCAAGGCCGTTGACGGCTACGGGGAGAGAAGCCGGCGCGGTTCGGGAGGCGGCGGCAAGCACCTCCAGATGGGGACCGGCCGGGAACGGCAGGGCGAGAGCGACGCCGATGCGGTCGACGAACTGGCCGGCGGCGATGTCGCTGGTGCCGCCGAGCAGTTCCACCTTCATCCCGGCGGCGCCTCGGGTGACGAGGGTGATCTCGGTGGTGCCGCCGGAGGCATGCACGGCCAGAAACCGCTCGTCGACCGGGCCTCCCGCGGACCAGGCGCCGGCGAGGATATGTCCTTCCTGATGGCTCAGAGAAACAAAAGGCACGGCCTGTGCCGCGGCGATAACCCGGGCATAGCCCGCCCCTACGAGGAAAGCCGGCATATAAGATTCCAGCAGCGGCCGGGGCTGGACCGACGCGGCGGCGGCGGCAAGCTCCAGAGGGCCGCCAACCTTGGCGACGGCGGCGGCGAAGAGTTCCGGCAGGTGACGGGTATGCTGAAAAACCATCTCCGATTGCGCCAGGCCGCGTCCGCCGGCTTTGACGGCCAGCGGGCGCCGCTCGTCGGCGACCAGGGCGCCGTCCTCGCCCAGCAGGGCTACCGAGGTGGTATAGCAGCTGGTGTCGATGCCGAGAACGAGCTTCATGTCCCGCCCCTGCCTTTGACGAGCGAGCCGAGGATGCCGTTGACGAACCGGCCGGATTCCTCGGTGCCGAACGTTTTGGCCAGTTCCACCGCCTCGTTGATGACGACGTTGGGGGAGAGCGGCTCGCTGCCGAACCGCATTTCGTAGATGGCGAGGCGGGCGATATTGCGGTCGACGCTGGCCATGCGGTCGAGCTTCCATTCGGCCGACACGCTGACGATTACCTCGTCGATGGCGGCGCGGTTGGTGGTCGTGCCGCTGACCAGTTGCCAGGCGTAGGCCTTCGTTTTCGTATCGGGTTCGCCGGCTTCTTCGACGGCGGCGGTGAGCGCCAGTTCCGGATCTACGGCGTTGAAATCAAGTTGATAGAGTGTCTGCAGGGCCATTTCCCTGGCCTTCCTGCGGCTCATGCCTCGTCCTCCGCTTCTTTTACCGATGGTATCCCGGCGGTAATAGCTTGTCCAAAATATCCATGATATCTTCTTTTTCGTCGATGCGTTTGCCGACGACGTAGCCGGCGATAACGCACAGCATGACGAACAGGGTCTGGAAAAAGCCGAAGATGATGATCAGGATCCCGAGCGTAAAGCCGACCGCGACGCCGACGATTTTGCCGCTGTGGTATTGCCAGATCTCTTCCATCATTTTGCGATCCACGTCATCGCCCCCTATTCCACACGATGCTTGGATTTGAAGTCATTGGAAATGTTCTCGACGAATATGTGCATGTCGGCAAGCTCTACGCCGACGGTATTTTGGACGTATTCGCCGACCCGCTTCTGAATTTCGGCGGTAACGCTGGGGATGTTGCCCTCGGGGCTGATGACGGCTTTTATCCTCAGCTTGAGTCCGGCTGAGGTGTGGTCGGCCGTCACTTTGACGCCTCTCACGCCCCGCACGTGGCGGGCCGCTTTTTCGACCAGGTTTTCCACCGCTTTGAGGGCGATATGGATATCGCCCATTTCGTTGTGATGGACGATCGTGCTGCCGCTCCTCCGCGAACGCAGCCCGGCCAGCAGGAGCCTGACGCTGACGAGCAGGAAAACGCCGGCCACGAGGCTCGCCTCCCAACGCCCGTATATGAGGGAGATGCTTGTCCCCACTTGCTCCAAAGAAACGAGTTGCAGCGAGATGAGGATGACGCCCAGCGACAGGAACGCAAGCAGGATTGTGTAAATAGAAAGGATGATCCGGTCAAAAATCCCCATAATTGCTCCTTTCTAGCGGACGCGGACGTCTTCGTCCTTGGTCTCGGGGGCGAAACCGACGCCCTGGACGTGAATGTTGACCTCGACGACGTCAAGGCCGGTCATCGATTCAATGGCCTTCTTCACATTTTCCTGGACCTGGAGAGCCACATCGGGGATGCGTACTCCGTATTCGGCGATGATGAACAAGTCGACCGCGGCTTCCCGCTCACCGACTTCAACCTTTACGCCTTTGGACAGATTGCGTTTGCCGAGCATCTCGGCGATGCCGCCCACCAGGCCGCCGCTCATGCCGGCGACCCCGGGAACCTCCGTGGCCGCCATGCCGGCGATTATGCCCACGACCTCGTCGGCGATCCGAATCAGGCCGGCATCGTTGTGCTCGACCTTTTCGAGCTTTTTATCCACCGCCGCTCCCCCTTTCATCCCTATTACAACAAATATATTGGCTTTTGCGACACATTATAACTCTGAATTATTATACCAGACTTTTCCGCTTCTTAGCAAATATAAGTGTCGCCGCGTGCCGGCAAACGGGGCGGCAACCGAAAGAGCTGCCCTGTCAGGACAGCTCTTTTGTTACGGCTTGGCGCTGATGGTGATGTCTTCCGGTTTCACGCCGCTCACCCGGCCGATGACGTCGGCCACCTGCATGACTTCTTCCCTGTTCAGCGCTTGGGTTTTGACCACCGCGCTCACGCCGTTGTCGCGGACGAACACCAGCGCGTCGGCAAAGCCACGCGCTTTGATCAGGTTCTCCATTTCCGACTCCCGCTGTTTTTCCAGCACAAGCTTGAGAACCGCTTCCTGGGCCTTTTGGCGCGATTCGTCCGTTTTGGCGTTCTTCAGCACCTCGCGCAGCATATCGGACCGTTCGCTGCGCACGCGGTCCCTTTCCAGGCGGTATTCGGTGAAGAAATCGCTGACCGCCGGCGCGGGCGCTTCGGCAACGGGCCTGATAACCTGCAGGGCGTTGGTGCGGTCGACCTTCGCGCCGCGGTATTCGCGCCCGTAGGCGAATACCGCGGCAACCACGACGATTATTACGCCGATGCCGACAAAGGCTGCCAGCAGGCGCATCGCTTTCTTCAGGTGAAAAACTCTCATGCTGCCCTCACCTCACTTTCGCTGCGGCAATACCGTTATTTTATAGGGCGGGATGCCGAGGCCGGCTTCGACCGCCCTGGTCAGGCTGGCTTTCACCGTCGAATCGGCGGCTCCTTCGGCGATTACCAGCACTCCTTTTACGGCCGGCCTGGTTTCCCGCACCATCACCGGCCGGTCGCTGCCGTTGTCACGGCTGAGCAACACCTGGTCGCTTTCCTTGTTTTCCGTGGTGGTGCGCGTGCCGCCCGCCGTATCGCGCTCCTGGATGGTGCGGCTTTCCCGGACGGTGTTCCTGGCGTATTCCTGGGTGCCGCCGCCCTCGAAGGTTATGCTGACGGCGACCGCACCCGCGCCCTTCACCTGGGAGAGCAGGTTGGCGAGTTTGGCTTCCAGGGCTTCTTCGTAGCTGCGGGGCGCCGCCGCGCTCCTGGCCGGCTCGGCCGGAACCGACGGCCTGGCGGGTTGCGCGGGAGACGCGTCGTATAAGCTGCCGGCCGCCAGAAGAACAACGCCGATGAGGCCGAGCAGCACGAGCCGCGGGCTCAGCACGCCCGCCCGCATCAGTCTGGCCGGCCAAACTTTTTTCGTGGTCGTCATCAGACCTCCCAAAACGTTCATCGCAGCACCTCCATTCTCAATTCATCCTCACCACTTCGACCTTATCGCCCGGCAGTTGGTAAAGCTCGCCCACGGTGCGGACGATCTTGTCGCGGAGCGCCGGCCTCAGTTCCGCCGTACGCGGTTCGCCGCCGGCGCCGACGACGACCCTGGCCACCTTCCTGTCGTCGGCGGTCAGGCCGGGCTGGACGTAGACGATTACCTTGCCGATGGCCCCACCCTTCCCTTCCCGCCCGCGCGCCAGTTCGACCGCGACCCGCGCGTCGGCGACGCCGTCGACGGCGGTTACGACCGCACGGATCTGCCGGGCAAGGTCTTTGCGGTACATTTCCTCCGCCAGACGGTCGCGCTCGCGGACGACCTGTTCCGCGCCGCTGCGTATCCGGTCCGCGGCCGGGCCGTTCTGGCCGGCGAGCGCGGGAACTTCGGGATGGGCGCGGCTTTGGAGGAGGTCCACCGCCGGGCCGAGGACGGCAAGCAGGATGAGGAGGCCCATTATCACCCGCACGAACCGCTGCATGCCGCTGGTCGGCAGGAGCAGTTCGAGAAAGGTGGCGAAGAGGACGACCATGACGATATTCCTGACCCAGTCGGTTATGGCCGCCATCACGAGCCCTCCCTCCTATCTCAGCATCATCGTCACGCTGCCGACGCCGATGATCAGCGTTATCGCCAGGAAAAACATGAGCGCCACCGCCAGGACGCCGCCGAAGACGAGCATCAGGTTGTCGCCCATGCCGCCGAGGCATTTGGCCATTTTTTCGTCCCCCATCGGCTCGACGAGCGCGCCGGCAAGTTTTATCACCAGGATGAGCGAGGCCAGCTTGATGAGCGGCAGCGCGCAGAGGGTGAGGACGGTGGCGATGCCGAACAGGCCGATGGCGTTTTTGAGCAGCAGCGATGCGCCCATGACCATATCCACGGTGTCGGCGAACATTTTGCCGACGACGGGTATGAAGGTGGCGGTGGCGTATTTGGCGGTGCGCAGCGCGACCCCGTCGGCGACGCCGCCCGCCACTCCCTGGACGGTGATGACACCGACGAAGGCGACGAGGGTCAGGCCGAGCACGGCCATGCCGCCCTGACGGAAGAGGCCGGCCAGGGCGCTGACCTGATACTTGTCGGACAGGAAGTTGACGCATTGCAGCACGGCCGCCAGGAAAAAGAGCGGCAGGACGACATCCTTGACGATGACGCTGACCGTGCTGACGACGAATAGCATGAGGGGGGTGAACAGCGTGGCGGTGGTTACGGCGCCGACGCCGGCCAGCAGCGATATCAGGAGCGGCAGGAGGGCTTCCATGAAACCGACCATGGTGCCCACCGTGTCGCGGGCGAGGACCAGGGCGTTGTAGAAGGCAGTGAGGGCGATGACGGCGAGGAAGATGTAGCAGATGCTGTAGGCGAGCAGGGAGATGGCCGAGCGCTCGAACGAATTCTGGAGATTCTGCAGCAGCGCGCACAGCACGGCGAGGAACAGCAGCTTGCCCATCAGGTGGGCGTTGGCGACGAGTTCCCGGAAAAGCCGGGCCGCCAGCGACTGTTTGATGCTCTCCCAGTCCAGGGTGAAGCCGCGGGCGGCGATGCCGCGGATGGTTTCGCCGCTCAGAAGCGGGATGTCTTCGTTGAGTTCGCGGTTGGCTTTGGTGATGAAGCGGTTGACGTCGTCGAGGGAAATGATTTCCGCCAGTTCGCCTGCGGCTTCACCGGGGGCGGCAAGGGCGGAGGGCGCCAAGAGAATGAATAAGAGCGCCACTGTCGCGAAGATTTTCATTGCGGCTCCCTTCTCAGGGTATGAGTCGGACGATCGTTTCCAGCACCAGGGCAATGATCGGGATGGCCAGGACCATGACCAGCACTTTGCCGGCGAATTCGATTTTGCCGGCCACCGCCCCTTCGCCGGCGTCGCGGCAGACCTGGGCTCCGAATTCGGTGATGTAGGCGATGCCGATTATTTTTAGGATGGTGTTGAGATACATCTGGCTGACGCTGGCCTTATCCGCGAGATCGCGGAACAGGTTGAGCACGACCTCTATTTTCGCCAGGACGAGCAGGAAGATCACCGTCGCCAGGGTGATGCTGATCTGGACGGCGATCTCCGGCCGCTGGCTGCGGATTATGAGGATAAGGAGAGTGACGATGAAGCCCAGGCCGACGATCTGGATGATTTCCATGCCGCTTCCCTCAGTAGAGTTTGAAGACGGTCTGGACGGTGGTGAATAGCTGCCCCAGGAGCTGGACCACCCAGAAGAGCACGATGGTGAAGCCGGCCAGGGTGCAAAGGTGGGCCATGTCTTCCTTGCCCGCCTGTTTCAGGGCGGTATGAAATACTGATATCAATATGCCGACTCCGGCAATTTTGAACAACAGGTCGAGGTTCATCGCCGACGCTCCTTTCTCAGACGAGCAGTATCGTTATCGCCAGGCCGCCGCATACGCCCAGGTACCGGTACATTTTCACGTTTTGATCCCTGAGTCTGAGGGCTTCGTGTTCGACCCGCCGCAGTTCTTCGAGCACCATGGCCAGGTATTTTTGCTGCTCTTCGCGACCTGTCGCCCCGAGGTTGGCGCCGAGCAGCAGGAGCGTTTCCCGCTCCGGCCGCTCCCAGGCGAGGTCCCCGTCGGCGGCTGCCAGCGCGGCCTCGAGCGCTTCGCGCGGCGACAGGCAGCTCCGGCCGGCAAGATTTGCAGACGTCTGCCGCAGAAAATCGCCCACCGGGCTGTCGAGGCCAGCGGCGGAGCGGGCCAGGGCTTCGGCCAGCGGCAGGGCGGCGTAGCTTACATAGGAGCCCAGCGCGGTCAGGCAGCCGATCAATTGGCCGATCTGGCGCGGCCGTTCGCTGTAATGCCGCGCGAGGCTGAAGCCGAGTCCGGCGCCGGCGGCAATGACCATGGCGCTGCCCAGCAGTTTCACCCACATGCCCTTACCCCCCCGGGCCGGCAATAGATCGCCTCGCCGCCGCCGGCGGCAATTAGCTGCACGGTGCCGACGGAGGGCGTATCGCCAAGAATTATGAACCGTTCAAAAATTCGTTCGGCGATCAGTTCGCCGAGAAAGGGCCGGGCGGCGATGTCGGCGACGTCCCGTCCGTGGGCGCTGGCCACGACGGCGACGCCCGCATGGCTGGCTTCACGCACCGCCGCGGCGTCCGCCTCGCGGCCGAGCTCGTCGGTGACGATCACCTGGGGCGCCATCGAGCGGATGAGCATCAGCATCCCGACCGCTTTCGGGCAACCGTCGAGAACGTCGGCCCGCGGCCCGAGGTCGGCTGTCGGCAGGCCATCCTGGCAGGCGGCGAGTTCGGAGCGTTCGTCGACGATCCCTACCTGAACGCCGGCGAAGCCCAGGCGGCCTATGCCGCTGCTGAGCTGGCGGGCCATGTCCCGGAGCACGGTGGTTTTTCCGCAGCGGGGCGGCGAAATGACGAGGCTGTTCAATACGCGGGCCCCGCTGACGGCGTAGGGCATTACCGCGTCGGCGGCGCCGCGGATTTCCCGGGCCAGCCGGATGTTCAGGGCGCTGATGTTCTTGAGGGTTTTGAGTTCGCCGCCGGCCATGACGGCCTGGCCGGCGATGCCGATGCGATGGCCGCCGGCCACGGTCAGGAATCCCTGGCGCAGTTCTTCCTCGCAGGCGTACAGCGAGTTGCGGCTGATCAGTTGCAGGGTTTTGGCGACATCGTCGCTGCCGGCTATGAATGCGTCACCCGGTCCGGCCGGCTGGCCGCGGGCGTCGAGAAAGGTGTCGCCGCCGCCGGTGACAACGATAAGCGGCTTACCGGCCCTGAGGCGCACCTCGCCCGCCTGGGCCAAGAGCTCCGGCGGGGCGGCGCGAAGGACGGCGGCAATGGCGGGGGCCAGCAACGGAAAGAGGGTTTTCGCTATTAACGTACCATAGGGCATATCTTTGTCCCGCCTTTCTTTACATAGATATTGGCGGAAAAACAACTTTATGCCACAAAAGCAAAAATCCCGGTTAACCGGGATTTTTCATGACTTTGGCTATTGTTACACTCCGGGGTGGCTATCGCGCCGGAAGACGATCTCTTCGTCGGCGCCGGCGTCGTCATAGTCGAGGGTGTTGTCGTATACGACTTCGCCGCAGTTGGGGCAAGTGACTTCGACGGCATCGTCCTCGTTGAGAAGGTCGGATTCGAAGGCCACCGTCTCATGGCAGTTGGGGCAGTCCACTTCGACGGTCTCGATATCGTGGATATCCTCGAATACTTCTTCCTCCAAATCGGTAAGATCTTCGTCAATCGTTTCCACATAGTTTTCCAGGTCGTCTTGCCCGGAGTGCAGGCAGTCGATTTCATCAGCCATATCTTGCAGCACGTCGACCACGTTGAGCAGCAGTTTCCCTTCCGACGACTGGCCGCTGACGTTCAGGCCCTTGGTAAGACCTTGCAAATAGGCCACTTTTTCCTTGATGTTGCCCATGATTACCCCCCTTTTCAGCTATGAGCCGGCGCTGAAGGTAGTATTGCCAGATACGCGCGAAAACATTACTTGGGGGGCGCCGCCGGACGAAAAAAACCGGAGGCTTCCTTTCGGACAGCCTCCCTGTTTCATGCGCGTTCGATGTAGTCGCCGGTGCGGGTATCGATTCTGAGCACGTCGCCGGTATTGATGAACAGCGGCACTTTTACGACATAGCCGGTTTCCAGCTTGGCCGGCTTGGTGCCGCCGGTGGCGGTGTCGCCGCGGATGCCGGGGTCTGTTTCGACTACTTCCAGTTCGACCGAGTTGGGCATGTCGATGCCGATGACGATGCCCTGGAAGAAGAGGACGCCGATGCTCATGTTTTCCTTGAGGAAGCGCGTGGCGTCCCCGAGCTGCTCGCTGCTGAGAGCGATTTGCTCGTAGGTTTCGTTGTCCATGAGGTTGAACGAGCCGTCGCTTTCGTACAGATACTGCATCTGGCGCTGGTCGAGGTGGGCGCGGGGGACTTTTTCCCCGGCGTTGAAGGTCCGCTCGACGACGGCGCCGGTTTTGACGTTTTTGAGTTTGGTGCGGACGAAGGCGGAACCTTTGCCGGGCTTGACGTGCTGGAAATCGACAACCTGCCAGACGCCGCCCTCGAGTTCGATGGTCACGCCGGTACGGAAATCGTTGCTAGAAATCATTGCATAACCTCCACTATACTAGTTTTGCTATCCTAGTCTATCTGCATGAATTCTTTGCTGCTCGCCGTCAGCACCTGAACGCCGCCGGCGGTTACAACCACGGTATCTTCGATCCTCACGCCGCCCCAGTCGGGGAAATACACTCCCGGCTCTACCGTGACGGTCATATTGGGGGCAAGCACCTCGTCGCCCACCGGCGAGAGGCGCGGTTCCTCATGGATGGCCAACCCGAGGCCGTGGCCGAGGCCATGGCCGAAATAGTCGCCGTAGCCGGCGTCGCTGATTACCCGGCGGGCCACCGCGTCAACCTCGCGCCCCGTCTTGCCGGCCGCGACCGCGTCGACGCCGGCCTGCTGGGCGGCACGTACGAGATCATATATTTCACGCTGTCGCGCCGACGCTTTGCCGACGACGACGGTGCGGGTGATGTCGGAATGATAGCCTTTGTAGACGGCTCCGAAGTCCATGGTGACGAAATCGCCGGCGGTTATCCGCCGGTCGCCCGCCCGTCCGTGGGGCAGGGCCGAGCGCGGTCCGGAGGCGACGATTATTTCGAAGGCGGCTTTTTCCGCCCCGTTCTTGCGCATGAAAAATTCCAGTTCGAGGGCGACGTCCCGTTCGCTGATCCCGGTCCGGAGATAACCGGCGATGTGTTCGAAGGCGTCGTCGGCCAGTTTGACGGCCACGCGGAGGGCGGCCAATTCGTCCTCGTCCTTGACCATCCGCAGCTTGTCCAGGTGTACGGGAATAGGCTGGGCGATGAAGCGGTGCATTTTCTGGCAGGCGTCCCAGGCGGTGAAGTCGCTTTCGAAGCCGATCCTGCCTCCGCCGACCGCTTTGATTTCCGCCGCCAGCGTTTCGTAGATGTCGCTGCCGTGGCGGACGACGGTGAAGGCGGGGGCCTCGCGGCCGGCCTGTTCGATATAGCGGAAGTCGGTTATCAGCCGGGCCGCGTCGGCGCTGATGAAGAGCAGGCCCGACGAGCCGGTGAAGCCGCTGAAATAGCGGCGGTTTTCCGGTTTGGCGACAATGACGGCGGTTATTTCCTGGCTGGCAAGGAAATTCCGCAGGGCGTCCAGACGAATGGTCATTGATTTTCTCCGCCGACAAGCCCGGCGATGGCCTCCAGGGCAAGCAGATACCCCAGCGGCCCCAGGCCGCTGATTTGTCCTTTGACTACCGGGGAGACGACCGAGTGGCGACGAAATTCATCCCGACTGTAGATATTGCTGAGGTGGACCTCGATGGCCGGCACAGGCACGGCCGCGAGCGCGTCGCGAACGGCGACGCTGTAATGGGTGAAGGCGGCCGGGTTGATGATGATGCCGGCATAATCCTGCATGGCTTTCTGGATGGTTTCGACCATGACGCCTTCGTGGTTGGTCTGGACAATGTCGATGTCCAGGCCCAGCTCTCCGGCCTTTTCTCCCAGGCGGCGGTCGATCTCCTCCAGGGATAGCAAGCCGTAGATGTCGGTTTCCCGACGACCGAGCAAATTCAGATTGGGTCCGTGGATGACCAGCACCCGCGGCCTGTTCTTATTCATTCGCCATCCTCACTCCTGCCATGCATGCTAACTCAGATATTTTACCACAATTATCCGTAATTGCCTAGCAGGCCGGAGCTATATCATGTACCGCTGATGGTAATTTTGTCGATGCGTAGCGTGGGCGCTCCCTGGGGGCCGAAGAAGCGCAGGTCGTCGCCGACGGCGTCCACTTCGCCGAGGATGCCGAGGATGTTGCCGGCAATCGCCACCCCCCGTACGGGCTTGGTGAATTGGCCGTCCCTGATCCATACGCCGGCGGCGCCGACGGAGAAGTCGCCGGAGATCGGGTTGGCGGTGTGCATGCCCATCACGCTTGTGACGTAGAGTCCGTCCCTGACGCCGCCGATCAGTTCGCTGGGCGGGGTTTCGCCGCGCGCGAAGAAGATGTTGGTCGCGCCGACTTCCGGCATGCCTTTGAAGGATTGGCGCACGCCGTTGCCGGTGCTGTCCGTGCCTGCGCGGCCGGCGGTGTAGGTGTTGTGCAGAAAGCCTTTCAGTTCCCCGCCGGCGATGAGCTCGGTGCGGCGGGTGGGCACGCCTTCGCCGTCGACCGGCGAACTGGCGACGCCGCCTTCGAGGCGGCCGTCATCGATCAGAGAGAGCAGCGGCGAAGCGACTCTTTTGCCGACGCTGCCAGTAAAGAGTGAACGGCCTTTTTGCACGGCATCGGCGCTAAGGGCGGGAACAAGGACGGCGAGAAAGCTGGTGGCTATATACGGCGGCAGGACGATGGCGGCTTTGGCTGTGCCGATTTCTTTCGCGCCCAGGAGGAGGCAGGCTTCGCGGGCCGCTTCCCGGCCGACGGCGTCGGGGTCCAGGGCGGCGAAGTCCCGGGCGTAGGCGAGCCCCATGCCGGTCTGGACGTCGGCGCCGTCTTCGGCGAGGACGACTCCGTACAGGCCG
The DNA here is from genome assembly GCA_029976065.1 of Selenomonadales bacterium. GTDB lineage: Bacteria > Bacillota > Negativicutes > Sporomusales > UBA7701 > Anaeroselena. The sequence continues at coordinate 50,795 of JARKNV010000003.1, read as the reverse complement.
CAGTACCCCGAGCGGTAGTACACCTCCAGGTCGCGGGAATTGACTATGGCGACGCCGTATTCGGCGTCTTCGTAGACGCACCGTTCCGTGCGTCTGACACGGCCGTCGGCCTTGCGGGCCGCCTCTTCAACGGCTTTGGCGAGGGCGATTTTTTGTTCGACCGGGGCGGCGGAGATTGCCGGGTCGAGGAGCTTTAAGGCCGGCTGTCGAGTGGCGGCGGGGGCCGGCAAGGCGTTGTACCGGTCGGGAAAAGTGCTGCGACTGTTGGCGATAGCCTGGCGGACGGCCGTGTTCAGCGAGGCGGTGGAAATGTCGGTGGCGAAGGCGAAGCCGACCCGGCCATCGCCGCTGAAAATCCGCACCCCTACACCGGTGTCGTTGGCGAATTTGAGGGTTTCGACCGCCTGATCGGCCACTTCGACGAGCAGCGACCGGGAATCGAGGAGGTACGCCTCGGCGGCGTGTGCCCCTTGTCTGGTGGCCTCGCGCACGACGTGGCGGGCCAGTTCGAGATTGTCCACGGTAACCTCCGTTAACCATATTATCCACGTTCCGCCGAACGGCATGCACACATCAGCCGCCGGCGAGAATCCGCGCGGTTATCTCCCGGAAAATCGGCGCGGCGACGTCGCCGCCCGACATACCATCTTCTACAAATACTACCATGACATACTGGGGATTATCAAGAGGGGCGTAGCCGGCGAACCAGGCATGGTTGACGCTCCGGCCGGCGGGGCCCGAGCGCCCTGTTTCCGCCGTGCCCGTTTTGCCGGCGCTGCCCGGGCCGGCGACATACGCCGCCTGCCCTGTGCCGAAGCTGGTGACGGCCTGCATCATTTGCCTCATCTGTCCGGCTGTCCGCCGGGAAAGCACCCTGCGGCCGCGCGAGGCGGGGAAATTTTTGACGACCGTGCCGTCGGTGGCGGTGAGCCGGCTGACAATGTATGGATCGACGGCTATGCCGTCGTTGACGATGGTGGCGACCATGCAGGCGATTTGCAGCGGTGTGGCCTCAAGCGTGCCCTGACCGATGGAGAGGTTGGCGAGATCGCCCGGGTAGACGCTGTCCGGCGCCGGCAGGTTGCCGTCCGCTTCGCCGTCGAAGGCCAGGCCGGTTTTGCGGCCGAAACCGAACCGGCCGGCGTAGTCGATAAGCTTGGCCGCCCCGAGCTTCATGCCCACCTGGATGAGCACGGGGTTGCTGGAGTAGGCCATGGCTTCGGCGAACGTGAGGCTGCCGCGTTCGCCTTTGTCGTAATCCCACCCCTTGAATCTGAGCCCGTTGATGTCGATGTAGCCCGGGTCATAGAATTTGTCGTCGGGGCGGACCACTTGCTCTTCCAGGGCGGCGGCGGCCACCGCCAGCTTGAATACCGAGCCGGGCTGGTAGGCGGCCACCGCGCGGTTCAGGAGCGGCGCCGTCTCCCGGCCGAGGTATTCGCCGAGGTTGTTGGCGTCGAAGGCCGGCCGGGAAGCCATCGCCAGTATCTCGCCCGTCGCGGGGCGCAGGACGACGACCGCTCCTTTGCCTATCTGCTGGTCCATCACTTTTTCGACGATTTTCTGCACCCGGCTGTCGATGGTGAGGACGACATGGCTGGGACCGCTGTTGTCCGCCAGCCTGACCCTTTTGTAGCCGAGACCGGGAATAAGCTGCTGGCCGGCGTCGACGACCGCCACCAGATAGGTGGGCTGGCTGCCGCGGAGAATATCGTCGTACATGCCCTCGATGCCGCTGACGCCGTGGTTGTCGGCGGCGTTTATGTAGCCGACGACATGGGCGGCCAGCGAGCTGTAGCCGTAGCGCATCTTCTCGGCCACCGCCATGACGCCTGGTATGCGGCGGGCGTTGACTTTGCGGGCGGTCATCGCATCCATGTCGGTCTTGAGCTTGAACGGCAGCTTGTCGCGGCCGATGCGGAGCGCGATTCTGTCTGCGTCCAGACCGGTAAGCTCGGCCAGTTCCCTGGCCGCCTGCCGCTCGTCGGCGATCTGGGTCGGAAAGACGGCCAGGCTGAAATGCTGGGCGGTGTTGGTGAGCGGCACGCCGCCGCGATCGAGGATTTCGCCCCGATCGACGTCGACAGGCACTTCCTGAACGCGGCCGCTCAGGCTCATCAGCGCCAGCCGCGGGCCGGCGACGATGTGCAGGTAGAAAAGCCGGCCGGCAAGCAGGCCGCAGAGGATGGTGAACAAAACCGCCAGGCCGAAAATTCGCCGTTGACTTTGATACATGCGCCACCTCGCTCGGTTCTTTACTTTTAGTTTCTCCATTTGTTGCCTGCTTAACCGCGACGACGGACGGCAAAAGGCCCCCGGCGGACCGGGGGCTTTGCAGGCGGTGCTAGCTATTCGAGCTTTGCCAGGAATTCGATCGCCACGGGCAGGTTGGCGAGGATGGTGCGCGCCTCGGCGGCGGTATCGGCGGTGGCCCGCACGGCCAGGATGCCGCGCGCTTTGTCGACGGTGGTGACGACGCCGAGGTATTCGTAGCCCTCCATGATCCGGTTGACGTAATTGACGTCGCGGGGGTCGACGCGGAGGAAGACGGTATGCGCGTCAAACATCGGCCGCCACCCGCCGGCGCAGCATGGCAAGCTCCGCAACCGGTTCCTTCATCGGCATGTAGACGAGCTGCTGGGGATGGGGAGCGACGTCGATGGGGCTGCCGGCGTCGTCGTACATGGCGGCGAGGGTCTGGCGGAAGTTGGCTCCCCGCGGCACGAGCACCTCGATTTCCTCGCCGACCTTCATGTTGTTGCGCTGCTCGACGGCCGCCAGGCCGCGGGCGGCGTCATAGCCCCGCACGAGGCCGACGAAGTCGTGGCTCTGGCTGTAGGTGGCGCCGTCGTAAAGCTGGTCCTGGTGGTCCGTTTTGCCGAACAGGAAGCCGGTGGTGTACGGCCGGTGGGATATGGCGGCAAGTTCGGCCAGCCACTCGGCGCGGACGGAAAAATGCCGCGGGTCGGCGGCGTAGGCGTCGAGGGCTTCGCGGTATACCTTGACGACAGTGGCGACGTAATGGACGCTTTTCATCCGGCCCTCGATCTTGAAGCTGCCCAGTCCGCTGCCGATCAGCGCCGGGAGCTGGGGCAGCAGGCAGAGGTCGCGGGAGTTGAGCATATAGGTGCCGCGTTCGTCTTCGAGGACGGGGAAATACTGCCCGGGGCGCGTTTCCTCCATTACATGGTAGCGCCACCGGCAGGCCTGGGCGCACTCGCCCCGGTTGGCGTCGCGGCCGGTGAAGTAGTTGCTGAGCAGGCAGCGGCCGGAATAGGATATGCACATGGCGCCGTGAACGAAGGCTTCAAGCTCCACGGCGGTTTTTTCGCGGATCAGCGCGATGTCGGCAAGCGATACCTCGCGGGCCAGGACGATTCTGCGGACACCGAGCTCCTGCCAGAAAAGGGCGGCCGACCAGTTGGTGGTGTTGGCCTGGGTGCTGATGTGGAGGGGAAGCTCGGGGGCGACCTGGCGGGCGAGCCGGTAGACGCCCGGGTCGGAGATTATCGCCGCATCCGCGCCGCAGTCGCGCAGAAAAGCCAAAAAGGCGGGCAGCGCCGCCAGATCGTCGTTATGGGGAAAAATATTGACGGTGACGTAGGCCTTCCGGCCGGCCTCGTGGGCGATGGCTACGGCGGCGGCGATTTCCTCGTCGCTGAAGTTGTCGGCGAAGGCCCGGAGGCCGAAGCTCTTGCCGCCGAAATAGACGGCGTCCGCGCCGTAGGCGAGGGCGACGCGGAGTTTTTCAAGGCTGCCGGCCGGGGCGAGGAGCTCAGGTATGGTCATGACTGTCGTCCCCCTGAAAGCGGGAAATGGCGATTCCGTCGCCGATGGGATGGATGGTTGTGGTGAAACGGGGGTCGTTGTTCACGAACTCGAGGTAGGCCCGCATTCTTTTGACCAGGGTGCGCATGCGGCGCGGCGGGCGCTCGGCCGTTACCAGGCCGTAAAAGTATACGTTGTCGGCGAAGATGACCGCGCCTGGCTGCAGTTTGTCCATCGCTCCGGCGAGGTATTGAAGGTAATGGGCTTTGGCGGCGTCGATGAACAGGAAATCGTAGGCGCCGTCCAGGCCGGGAAGGATGGCGGCTGCGTCGCCTACCAACAGCTCAATGGCGGCGGCATGCCGCGAGCGGCTGAAGAAAGCTCGCGCGGCCGCGGCCCGTTCGGCGTCGATTTCAATTGTGGTGATGCGGGCACCGGCCGCTGCCTGCCCGGCCATCAGCAGGGTGGAGTAGCCGATGGCGGTGCCGATCTCCAGGATGGCCCGCGGGCGGGCGGAGGCCACGGTGGCACACAGCAGGGCGGCGCCGTCGCGGCCGATGACAGGGATGGTGCGGAGGGCGGCATACTCCTCCATGGCGCGCAACAGGTCGTCCATCTATTCGCCGGCCCGGTTGATGGCGGCGAGATGCTCCTCGTACGTCTGACTGAATACGTGGCTGCCGTCCTTGTTGGCGAAGAAAAAGAGATAGTCGGTGTCGGCCGGGTCAAGCACCGCTTTTATGGAAGCCAGCCCCGGGCTGGCGACGGGACCGGGCGGCAGGCCCATGTTCTGGTAGGTGTTGTAGGGCGAGGGTATCTCGGTGTCCTGGACTGTCAGCTCTGGCTTGGGGTAGCCGAGGATATACTGGATGGTGGCACACGACTGCAACGGCATCTCCATTTTGAGCCGCCGCAGGAATACGCCGGCGATCACCGGCCGCTCGGCCGCCACCTGCGCCTCTTTCTCGACCAGCGAGGCGAGGATGACGACTTCCCGCACCGACAGGCCGAGGTCGGCGGCCCGCTGGCGCATGGCCGGCGTGAACTGGCTGTCGAACTGGGCCATCATCATTTTGACCAGTTGTTCTTCGCTAGCGCCGGCGGCCACCCGGTAGGTATCCGGGAAGACGAAGCCTTCGGCCTTATATTTGACGTTACCGGCCGGGTTAATATAGTCATACGGCGCGTATGCGGCGGCTACGGCCTTGTATTTTGCGGCCGACGCCAGTTTGTTCTTTTCCAGGAGGGCGGCGATCTGGTCGACGGTGAAGCCTTCGGGGATGGTGAACTGTTTATAGGCCGTTTCGCCCCTGACCAGCTTGCCGATGATGTCCTTGACCGTCATGGCCTTGCTGAAAGCGTACTCTCCCGCCTGCAGCCGGCCTTCCGCCCCTTCTAGCTTGGCCACGATCCGGAAGAGCAGCACGTTTTTGATCAGCCCTTTGTCGTATAAAAGCTCGCCGATGGCCTGGGTGGCCATCCCCGGCTTGACGACGACCATTACGGCGTCACCGGCGGCGGCGTTGACCGGCCTGGCGAGGCTGTATACCGCGCTGCCCGTCAGCAGGACGAACACGCATATGATAGCAAGCGGCATCAGCCACTTGCGCTTTTGCTTGTCCCATAGCTGCAATGAAATCACCTCGCTTGCAAGCTATATTATACACAGTCGGACAAAAAAAATGAAGCCGGTAATGGCTTCATTCGTTCAGTCGTTCCGATTATGCCTCGTCGTCCTCTTCCGCCAGCAGGTCTTCGTAAGCCTGGCGAACCTCGTCGAATTCGGCGTCGGTGGGGTCGACATAGATCTCCTCGCCATTCTCGTCGACGTCGATCCGGGCGATGTATACGTCGGTCTCCTCTTCTTCGCAGCAGCCGCAGTCGCATTCCTCTTCGTCGTCGATGCTGATGGGCACCAGGATGGCAAACCGCTTGTCGCCCACGGGGATGATTACTTCTTCACGATAGTAATACTCGTTGCCCTCTTCGTCGGTCATAACGACAACGGGTTCTTCTTCCAATTCCAGGTCGTCCTTTTCAAAATCGGCCAATTTTTCCACCTCATTTCCTTACGTCACTGTAATTGTAGCCCAGAAGAAATAGCCTGTCAAGGAAGTTTCTGGGCCGGCAGGCTATCGAGATAGCCCTGGAGGATGAATACCGCCGCCATCTTGTCGATCACCTCGCGACGCCGCCGGCGGCTGACGTCGGCCTCGATCAGCGACCTTTCCGCAGCCACCGTCGACAGGCGCTCGTCCCACAGTTTGACGACGCGGTCCGGGAAGGCGGCCGCGACTTCGGCGGCGAACAGCTGAACGGCCTCACCCCGCGGACCGATAGTGCCGTTCATGTTCTTCGGCAGGCCGATGAGGATGGTGTCGGCGCCGTAAACGGCGACGAGTTCGGCCAGCCGGCGGAAGTCGGCGGCCGGCGAGGAGCGGCGGATGACCTCCACTCCCTGGGCGGTCAGGCCCAGCTCGTCGCTCACGGCAATGCCGATGGTTTTGTCCCCGACGTCAAGTGCTAGTATGCGCATAGCGTCACCCTATTATTATTCATATTATTTTTAGGCAAAACTCGGGGCAATGCGCCCCGCAGTATCCGCAACAGAGACACCGTTCGGGGTCTACGACGGCCTGTCCTTCCCGGATGCTCAGGGCGCCGGCCGGACACTTCGCCGCGCACCGCCCGCAGCCGACGCACCAATCCTCGATGAGCAGCCGCCGCGTGCGCCCCGCCAGGCGGGCGGCGAGGGCGTCTTCCGGCGCCGCGCCGCCGAATATGGCGCAGTTGTACGCCACCTCGTCGGCCGACTGCATACCCACGGCGACGGCGGCGACGCCTTCGGCGGCCAGCACCCAGGACAGCGCGGTCCTGGCGTCTTTGATGAGGTGGCCCCCGCCCAGCGCCTTCATGGTGTATACGCCCTTGCCGGCCGCGGCTGCGGCGGCGACGGCGGCGGCCATGTCGGCGGCCGTGCCGTCCATTATGCCGAGGCCGCGGATGTTGAAAAGAGGATGGATGACGTCGATCGCCGCCATTTCCGCCGCCGCCCGGGCGACCTCGACGGTGTGGGTGGAAACCCCGGCGGCCCTGATGATTCCCTGGCGCTTGGCGTCGGCCAGGTAGGCCAGGGCGTCGGCGTGGCCGGCCAGCGTAAGGCGGCTGGGCTGCTCGTGGAGCATGAAGATGTCGATGTAATCGCGGCCGATGGCTCGGCAGGCTTCTTCCACGCTGCGGCGCATATCTTCGTACGTGTAGGCGTAGCTTTTCGAAGCTATGACGACGTCGCCGGCGCCGCGGCAGGCAGCTTTGATATAAGGGTAGGTGCCGTAGAGTTCGGCGGTGTCAATAAAATTAACCCCTGCTTCGAGGGCCGCCCGGATAACGGCGGCACCGCTCTGCAGAGGCAGTTTGGCCTGCAAGGGGCCGATGGTGAGCGCGCCGAAGCATAGGCGCGACACCTTGAGGCCCGTATTGCCGAGAATGCGGTATTCCATCTACTTCTTTTCCAGGTAGGCCTTGACCAGTTCTTCGAGCAATTCGTCCCGCTCGAGTTTGCGGATGAGCGTGCGGGCGTTCTTGTAGCTGGTTATATAGGTCGGGTCTCCCGACAGAAGGTATCCTACCAGTTGGTTGATGGGATTGTAACCCTTCTCTTTCAACGCTTCATATACGGCGTTGATGATCACGGCAGCGTTTTTTTCCTCGCCGTCGACCCTGAACATCATTGTCTGTTCGGATGGATTGGCCATGGGACACCCTCCTCCCCTGTATTATTCCCTGTCCCATACCATTATATTCTACTCTGGCTATTTATTTCCTGTGTCGGCAAAAAATAAAGTGCGGGCGGACCAATTTGCGGTCCGCCCCGTGCTTTTATTTATTTATTTGCCCCGCTATTGCGGTCTCGGCCGCTTTCAGGGCTGCCGCCAGTTTTTCGGGCTGCTTGCCGCCGGCCTGGGCCATCTCCGGCCGGCCGCCGCCACCGCCGCCCGCTACCGCTGCCGCCGCCTTGACGATATTGCCGGCGTGCGCCCCGAGGCTTACGGCCTGGGGAGTGGCGGTGGCCACGAAGCTGACTTTGTCACCCTGTTTGGCGCCGAGCACGATGATGCCCGCTTTGCCGGCCAGCTTGTCGCGCAGCAGGTCGGCGAGGTTGCGCAGGCCCTCGATGTCGGGGATGGAGACCTCGGCGCTGATTACTTGGCAGCCGCCTACCATGACGGGGTTTTCAGCCAGACGCTGCACTTCGCCCTTGGCCTTTTCGGCGTTGGCCTTGGCCAGTTCGCGTTCCGCTTCCTTGATTTCGGCCGTCAGGGCTTCGATCTTACCGGCCAGCTCCTCCGGCCGGGTTTTGAGAGCCGCAGCAGCGGCGGCGAGGATGCGTTCGCGGTTGTTGACGTATTCGAGCGCGCCGTGGCCGGTGACCGCTTCTATCCTGCGCAGGCCGGAGCCGACGCTGGCCTCGCTGACGATCTTGAACAGGGCTATTTCCGCCGTGCTGCCGACATGGCTGCCGCCGCACAGTTCCTTGCTGAAATCGCCGGCGACGACGACGCGCACCTTATGGCCGTATTTCTCGCCAAACAGCGCGACCGCGCCCATTTCCTTGGCAAGGTCTTGCGTGGTCTCGATGACCGCAACAGGGATGTTGTCGAGGATGGCCTGGTTGACGAGGCGTTCGACTTCGGCCAGTTCCGCGTCGCTGACGGGGGCGAAATGGGTGAAGTCGAACCGCAGCCGGTCGGGACCGACCAGCGACCCGGCCTGGTTTACGTGGCTGCCGACGACCTGTTTGAGAGCGGCGTGGAGCAGGTGGGTCGCGGTGTGGTTGCGGGCCGTGGCCCGGTGCCGCGGCATTTCCACCGCCACCTTGACGGCGTCGCCGGTCTTGAGGGTCCCCTCTTCGACGTAGCCGACATGATAGATGGTGCCATCGGGCAGTTTATGGGCGGCATTAACCTGCATCTTGCCGAGCGGTCCGGCGATGACGCCGGCGTCGCCGACCTGGCCGCCGCTTTCGGCGTAGAAGGGGGTGACGCTGAGGATGATTGCCGCCTCTTCGCCGTCGTTGGCTTCCGTGATGACCTTGCCGTCCTTGAGGATGACGGCGATCTTGGCCGTCTCGGCGCAGGCGTCTTGAATCACCGGCTCCTTAAGCACGCCGGTGAGGTCGGGCAGATCGACGCGCGCGTTTTCGCCGCGGGCGGCGCGGGCGCGCTCGCGCTGCTGGTTCATGGCGTCGTCGAAGGCGGCTTTGTCCATGGTCATGCCGTTTTCGGCGAGGATTTCCTCGGTGAGTTCCCAGGGGAAGCCGAAGGTATCGTAGAGGCGGAAGGCCGAGGCGCCGTCGAGCGTGTTGCCGCCGGCGGCCTTGATCTCCTGGATGTGTTTGGTGAGCAGGTCGAGCCCCTGGAGGAGGGTGGCGTTGAAGCGGTCTTCCTCCATCTGGATGACTTTCTTGATATAGGCCCGCTTGTCGCCGATATCGGGGTATGGTTCGGCGAAAATTCCGGCGACGACGTCGACGATGTCGGTGAGGAAGGGCTTGTCGACCCCCATCAGCCGCCCGTGGCGGACGGCCCGGCGGAGGATGCGGCGGAGCACGTAGCCGCGGCCCTCGTTGGCGGGCAGGATGCCGTCGCCGATCATGACGACCATGCTGCGGCCGTGGTCGGCGATGACCTTGAGGGAGACGTCGGTCGCGGCAGCGGCGCCGTATTTGACGCCGGCGACCTTCTCCATATGTTCGATGATCGGGAAGAGCAAATCGGTTTCGAAGTTGGATTTTTTGTTCTGCAGCACCGAGGCTATGCGCTCGAGGCCGGCGCCGGTGTCGATGTTTTTCTTGGCCAGCGGCGTGTAGTTGCCGGCTTCGTCGCGGTCGAACTGGGTGAAGACGAGGTTCCATATTTCAAGATAACGGTCGCAGTTGCAGCCTACGGCGCAGTCGGGCTTGCCGCAGCCGCGCTCCGGCCCGAGGTCGACGTATATCTCGGAGCATGGACCGCAGGGGCCGGGGCCGATTTCCCAGAAGTTGTCCTCCATGCGGATGATGTGGTCGGCCGGCACGCCGATGTCGTCGCGCCAGATTTCGAAGGCTTCGTCGTCCTTGGTATGGATGGTTACCCACAGTTTGTCGGGATGAAGGCCTAATTCCTTGGTGACGAACTCCCAGCCCCAAGCGATGGCGTCCTTCTTGAAGTAGTCGCCGAAGGAGAAGTTGCCGAGCATTTCGAAGAAGGTGTGGTGCCTGGCGGTGCGGCCTACGTTTTCGATGTCGCCGGTGCGCACGCATTTCTGGCTGGTGGCTATCCGAAGATGGGGAGGCTTCATTTTGCCGGTGAAAAAGGGCTTGAACGGCGCCATGCCGGCACCGATTAGCAGCAGAGTCGGGTCGTTTTCGGGGACGAGCAAATAACTGGGAAGCACGAGATGGTCTTTGCTGGCGAAAAACTGCAAAAACTTCCTGCGCAGTTCATTTCCGGTCAAGTTAATCAACCTCCACAATTAGGCAAGCATTCTCCGAGAAATTATACATAATTTGGACTGCAATGTCAATTAATCCGTCTGCAATGCAACTGATCTTCAACAAAAAAGGAAATGGAGAATCGTAAGCTACCCAGGAGGAACAGGATGCTGAATTGTCGGCTGCGCAGCAGCCAACCTCCGTCTGCAATGCAACTGATCTTCAACAAAAAAGGAAATGGATCGTAAGCTACCCAGGAGGAACAGGATGCTGAATTGCCGGCCGCGCGGCAGCCAACCTCCGTCTGCTAAACGGCAATTTATATGATTAAGCGCAGAAAGTGGCTCAGCAGCACCTTGCCGACCGCGCCGACCGGAACGCCGAGCAGCATGCCGGGCAGGCCGCCCAGTTCTTCGCCGATGAACAGGAAAAAGATGACGGACAAGGGATGAAGGCCGACGTTTTCGCCGAGGATTTTCGGGCCGATGATCGTTCCCTCCAGCTGGTGGATGACGAAGAACAGCAGGGCTACTTTGAGAGCCAGCCACGGCGAGGACAGCAGCGCGACGGTGACCGCCGGGGTGGCGCCGATGAAGGCGCCGAAGTAGGGGATTATGTCGAGCGCGCCGGCGAGGATGCCGATGATGAGGGCGTAACGGACGCCCAGCAGATACAAACCGCAGCTGACAAACACGCCGACGATAACCGCCACCGTCACCTGCCCGCGGATTACGCCGGCGAGCACTTTGTCGATATCGCGGAGGACGAGGACGGTTTCGTGGCGCCAGCGGGCCGGCAGCGTCCGCAGCACGGCCGCTATCAGTTCGTGCCAGTCGTGCAGGAGGTAAAACGCCAGCACCGGGCTGATCGCCAATCCCACGATATGGGTGAGGGCATGCACAATGCCGGCGACGACGCCGGCGACTAAGGCCTGGACCTCGGCCTGGAGGGTGCGCAGGCCGTCGTCGAGAGCGGTCCGCAGCGAATGGGGCAACGCGGATTGTTGATACTGCGACTGGAGGGAGATAATGAGTTCCTCGCCTTTGGCCGTCATCTGCGGCAGATCATGGCCGAAGCTTTCCAGTTCGCGGACAAACACCGGGACAAGACGGCTGCCGACAATAAATAGGCAAGCAAAGAGAAGCACATATACACAAGCAATTGCCCATAATCTTTTCAGACCCTTGCCTTCAAGGTAACCGACGGCCGGGTTGAGCACATAAGCGAGAAAAAAGGCGATAATGAAGGGATATAGGCCGCCGCGCACCAGCCAGAGGAAATAGCCGGCCAGCAGCGCAAAGCAGGCGAGCATTGCGGCCCTTACCGTTGTCCGCGTTATAAGCATATGCCCCACCTCACGGGAAGGGGAGACCTGCCGGTCTCCCCTTCCCTTCAGTCAAGTTTCTTCATAATCCTTTTCCGGGCCCGGCGGGCTTCCCGCATAAGATCCCGCGTGGTGTGCTCCAGGGCTTCGGCGCCCCGTTCGATCAGCGGTTTCCTCTGCGGCCTGAGCATGGGACTCATGATGGCGCCGAGTACTGTACCGACAACGCTACCCCAGATTAGCCCGTGCATGAATTTGCTGCGCATCATATCCCCCCTCTTGCATCGCCAAATTTACGCCCCCTGCCAAGGGGTCGGCGTACAGTGTCAGACTGCCGTCAGGCTCGACGTTGAAGATCGTCACGCGGGGGCCGCGGACGACGAACTCCACGCAGCAGTCCCAGCAGTAATACTGGTCAGCCCCGACTTTGCCAACCGCGCGCTTTGCGCACACAGGGCAAGTCACCATTTAAACAACACCACCCGAATCGTGATTTTCGGCCTGAAGCAGCTTGAGCATCGCTTCCGGCACGATCAGCTTGTCCTCGCCCACCACTTGCGAGGGCGGCAGCGGCATGATCAGCCGGCCGCTCAGGAAATCGGTGATAAAGCCGTCCGACAGTTCGTAGAAACGGATTTCCCCGGTGCCCGGGTCGCAGGCCGCATCGGTCAGCACGCCGAGATAGTCGCCTGTTTCGGTGTAAACCTGTTTGTCGCACAGCGCCGACAGTTTGTGCGTTCCCGTGGCCGCAACGGCGGCGGAGAAGTCCCGCACGACCGAAGCGTCCCGGATCATCACGGCGTCGCGCCCGATGCTGTAAAGGTCGCCGAACCAGATACCCCGTTCGTGGCTGAACCAGGTCGGCTCGGCGATCACCACCCCGGCGACGGCCGCCTGTCCGATATCCAGGACTACTTCCCGCACTTCGCCAATCTGGGTGCCGTGTTCGATCTCCAGCACCGGCAGGCCGAGCAATCGCCGCAGTTTGTGCATACAGGCCAGCCTTTCCGTAGAAACAGATTGTCGCTATTATTATGGCCGGATTGCCCGCCGTTTATTTAAAAGGGCCGTTTAAAAGTTCACGCGAACTTTTAAACAGCCCTGGGGCGGTAAAATATTATGCGTTTGGTCAACCGACTACCGTGCCGATGATGCCGCCGCCGAGGACGATATCTCCGTCGTAGAAGACCACCGACTGCCCCGGCGTGATGGCCCGTTGGGGCATCGCGAACTTGACGCTGACCCGGCCGCCGGCGAGCGGGGCGATTACCGCCGGCGCTTCACGGGCGCTGTAGCGGATTTTGACGGCGGCCGTGAGCGGGCCGGTCAGTTCGTCGAAGGCGATGTAGTTGAGGTCGCCGGCGATGAGTTCGCTGGCGAAAACGTCGCTGTCGTCGCCGACGATGACCTGGTTGCGGTCGGTGTCCAGGGCGACGACGTACAGCGGCCGCCCGGCGGCGATGCCGAGGCCCTTGCGCTGACCGACGGTGTATAGCGGCAGCCCGTTGTGGCGGCCGAGCACACGGCCGTGGGTGTCGACGATGTCGCCCGGCCGGAGGCTGGCGGGGGCCTTAGCGGCGAGAAAGCTCTGGTAGTCGTCGTCGGGGACGAAGCAGATTTCCTGGCTGTCGGGCTTGTCGGCAACCGCCAGGCCTATTTCGCGGGCCATACGGCGGGTTTCCGTCTTGGTGTATTCCCCCAGCGGCATGAGGAAATGTTTCAGGGTGTGCTGGTTAAGGTGGTACAAGGCGTAGGACTGGTCCTTGGCGGGGTCGACACCTTTGCGGAGGAGGTAACGCCCGCGGGCTTCGTCGTAGCCGATGCGGGCGTAATGGCCGGTGGCGACGTACTCGGCTCCCAGCGCCAGCGCCTTCTGCAACAGGCCCGCGAATTTGACGTAACGGTTGCAGGCGATGCAGGGATTGGGGGTGCGGCCGGAGGAGTATTCGGCAATGAAGTAGTCGACGACGGTCTCCTGGAAAAGCTGGCGGAAATTGAGCACATAATAAGGAATGCCCAGCTTGTCGGCTACCCGGCGGGCATCGCCCACCGCCGTGAGCGAGCAGCAGCCCCGGTCGTCGGCGTCTTCGCGGTCGGCGTCCCAGATCTGCATTGTCGCGCCGATAACGTTATAGCCCTGTTGCACAAGAAGGGCGGCAGTCAAAGAACTGTCCACCCCTCCGCTCATGGCGACAACCACCGTCGGTTTTGTCGTCACGCTATCACTTTCCTTTTTTCTCCATGTAGTCCTTGATGGCCTGGTGCAAAGCGTCGGCCGCCAGATTCGAACAGTGCATCTTGACCGGCGGCAGACCGCCAAGGGCCTCGGCAACCGCCTGGTTGGAAATCTCCAGGGCCTCGGAAAGCTTTTTGCCTTTCACCATTTCGGTGACCATGCTGCTGGTGGCGATGGCCGCCCCGCAGCCGAAGGTCTTGAATTTAACGTCGGTGATTACGTCGTTGTCATCCACTTTCAGATATATGCGCATGATGTCGCCGCATTTGGCGTTGCCGACTTCGCCGATGCCGTTGGCGTCCTTGATCTCGCCGACGTTGCGCGGGTTGGTGAAATGGTCCATTACTTTTTCCGTATACATGGTATCTCCCCTATCTTGTCGTTAATGCAGGTGGCATTCGCTGCACGGGTTGGCGACGACGGTGTTGGCACTTTCGCCGAACAGCGGCGACATGGCGCGCAGGCGTTCGAGTATTTCCGGCAGCACTTCGAGGAAGTACTCCACATCCTCGGGGGTGTTGTCGCGGCCGAGGGTTACCCGCAGCGAACCGTGGGCCACTTCGTGGGTGAGGCCCATCGCCAGCAGGACGTGGGAAGGATCGAGCGAACCGGAGGTGCAGGCCGAGCCGCTGGAGGCGGCGATGCCTTTGAGGTCGAGGTTGAGGAGCAGGGATTCGCCCTCTACGTAGAGGAAACTGAAATTGGCGTTGCCCGGCAGGCGTTCGGTCGGGTGGCCGTTGAGCTTGACATGGGGAATATTCGCCATGACCTCTTTGATTATCCTGTCTCTGAGGCCGGTCAGGTAGGTAACTTTTTTGGCCATGTCCCGTTTGGCGACTTCCGCCGCCTTGCCCAGGCCGACGATGCCGGGAACGTTCTCTGTGCCGGCGCGCATGTTGCGTTCGTGGCTGCCGCCGTGCTGGACGGCTTCGATGCGCACGCCGCGGCGGATGTAGAGGGCGCCGATGCCTTTGGGGGCGTGGAATTTATGCCCGGACATCGACAGCAGGTCGATGTTCATGTCCTGGACATCGATCGGATAGTTGCCTACCGCCTGCACCGCGTCGGTGTGGAAGTAGATGCCCTTTTCGCGGGCCAGACGACCGATTTCCTTCACCGGCTGGATGGTGCCGACTTCATTGTTGGCCAGCATGACCGAGATGAGGATGGTTTTATCGGTAATGGCTTTCTTGAGGTCTTCAATACGCACCATGCCGTATTCGTCCACCGGCAGGTAAGTAATTTCAAAGCCGCGTTTTTCGAGGTATTCGCAGGTATGGAGCACGGCGTGGTGCTCGATAGCCGATGTGATGATATGATTGCCTTTCTTGCGGTTGGCGAAGGCCACGCCTTTGATGGCCAGGTTGTCGCTTTCCGTGCCGCCGCTGGTGAAAAATATCTCGTTGGCGGTCGCACCGATGAGGGCGGCCACTTTTTCCCGGGCCTCGTCCACTGCTTTGCGGGCTTCGCGGCCAAAGCTGTGGATACTCGACGCGTTGCCGAATTTCTCGGTCATGTATTCCAGCGCCGCTGCCGCCGCTTCCTTATCGACCGGGGTGGTGGCGGAATGATCGAAGTAAATGCGTTTCATGCTATCACTCCTATGATTTGTCTTCGTTTACCAGGTCGGCCAGGGTTATCGAGTCGAGCACAGCGTCGATGCTGTCGCGGACCTTGGCCCACACGCCCCGCGTGACGCAGTGACCGGCCCGAACGCAGTACTTGTTGTCCTTGGCGTCGGCCAGCAGGCAGTCCACCGGCGCGGTCGGACCTTCCATTATCCGGATGACGTCGCCCACCGTGATCTCCGCCGGGGCCTTGGTGAGCGTGTAGCCCCCCTGGGCGCCCCGTACGCTCTTGACGTAGCCGGCCTTCCTCAGCGTGCCCATAAGTTGCTCGAGATAGTGCTCGGAAATACCCTGGCGCTGGGCGACGCTTTTGAGGGAAATAGGCCCCTGCCCGTGGTGAAGAGCCAGGTCGTACATGGCGGATACGCCATAACGCCCCTTGGTGGATAGCTTCATTTGGGTTCACCCGCTTTTCCGAGTATTGCGATAGGATTTCTTCAGATTTCAATATACCAGAAATAGGGCGGGTTGTAAAGGTAGGAGCGCTATTATTTTTGACTCCGCGACTCGGAATTATTCCCGCAATAAAAGCGTCCGCCGCCTGCCGGCGGCGGACGCCTTTATTCCTTAGTTTCCGTTCCTTTCGGTCCGCGTTCACGCAGCCGGCGGCCGATTTCCGCCTCGAAGCCGCGGTCGGTCGGCCGGTAGTAGACGGCGCCCGTGAGTTCGTCGGGAAGGTACTGCTGGGGGACATAGGCGCCGGGAAACGAGTGGGGGTACTTATAGTCCTTGCCGTAACCCCACTGTTTGGCGCCCTTGTAACTCGCATCCCGCAGGTGGACAGGCACACGGCCGGCGCCTTTCTCCCGCACGTCGGCCATGGCCTGGTTGATGCCCAGGTAGGCGGCGTTGCTCTTCGGAGCGGCGGCGATGTAGACGACGGCCTGAGCCAGGGGGATGCGGGCCTCGGGCAGGCCGATGAACTGCACGGCGTGCATGGCGGCGGTGGCGACGACCAACGCCTGGGGATCGGCGTTGCCGACATCCTCGGCGGCGCAGATGACGATCCGCCTGGCGATGAACTTGACGTCCTCGCCGGCTTCGAGCATCCGGGCCAGATAGTGGAGGGCGGCATCGGGGTCCGAGCCGCGCATGCTTTTGATGAAGGCCGAGGCTACGTCGTAGTGGGTGTCCCCTTTCTTGTCGTAGCCCAAGACCCGTTCGCCGGCGATCGATTTCAGGAGGTCGAGGGTTATTTCCCGCGGTCCGTCGGACGGCAGCATGGCGGCGGCCTGTTCGAGCAGGTTGAGAGCAACGCGGGCGTCGCCCGAGGTAACGTCGGCGATGGCCGCCAGCACCGCCGGGGCGCAGACGAGGCCCATTTGGCCCAGGCCGCGTTCCCCGTCGGCCAGCGCCGCCTCCATGATGGCAACGACTTCGTCGCGGTCGAGCGGCAGGAGGCGGAAAACCCTGGCCCGCGACAGCAGCGGCGAGTTGACTTCGAAATAAGGGTTCTCGGTGGTGGCGCCGATGAGCGTGACGGTGCCGTTTTCGACGAACGGCAGCAGGACATCCTGCTGCGATTTGGAGAAGCGGTGGATTTCGTCGATGAACAGGATGGTGCGCTGGCGCAGCAGCCGCAGGCGCTTCTGGGCGGCGTCGATGATTTTGCGGATATCGGCCACCCCGGCCGAGACGGCGTTGAGCTGCTCGAACTGGGCGTCAGTCGCGCGGGCGATGATGTGGGCAAGGGTCGTCTTGCCCGTGCCCGGCGGCCCGAACAGAATCATCGACGGCACGGTATCGGCGTCGACCATGCGGCGGAGGAAGCGGCCCGGGGCGATGAGATCGGCCTGGCCGACGAATTCGGCCAGCGTCTGCGGGCGCATCCTGACGGCCAGCGGCGCCGGCAGCGCGATTTCGTTTTCCTGTTCGTCGAAAAGGCTCATCGGAAAAGTACCTCTTTCAAACGGTCTAGCAGCACTCTTTCCTCAGTTTGGCCAGGAGGCCGATGGTGTAATCGATGTCGGCTTTCTCGATGCCGAAATGGGTCACCATCCTCACCCGGCGCTCGCCGAAGGCGTTTGCTTTGACGCCATGGGCCGCGAGCCTGGCGACGAAGGCGGGAGCGTCGGTCTGCAGGCCATCGGTGGCGAAGATGACGATATTGGTCTGCACGGTGCCGAGGTCGATTACGTAGCCGGCGGCGGCGAGAGCTTCGCCGAGCGCCTTGGCGTTGGCGTGGTCGTCGGCCAGCCGGCCGACCATCGTTTTGAGGGCGACGATGCCGGCCGCGGCGATGATGCCGGCCTGGCGCATGCCGCCGCCGAGCATTTTGCGGAACCGCCTGGCTTTTTCGATATACGGGCGTGATCCGACGAGCAACGAGCCCACCGGCGCGGCCAGTCCTTTGGATATGCAGAACTGGACGGTGTCGGCGTGGCGGGCGATGTCCCGCACGTCGACGCCCTGAGCGACGGCGGCGTTGAAGATGCGGGCCCCGTCCATGTGCACGGGGATCTTGAATTCGTCGGCCAGTTTGCGGATGGCGGCGAGTTCGGCCAGGGGATAACAGGTGCCGCCGGCCCGGTTGTGGGTATTCTCAAGGCAAATCAGTCCGGTGTCCGGTGCATGCACGTCAACTGCGCGGATGGCGCCGCGGATGGCGGCGGCGGTCATGATGCCACGGTCTCCGATGACCGGCCGCACCTGGGCGCCGGAGAGGCAGGCCAGACCGGCTACTTCGTAGTAGTAAATATGCGACTCCATTTCGCAGATTATCTCATCGCTTTTCTTGGTGTGGGCCATGGCCGCCACCTGGTTGCCCATTGTCCCGCTCGTAAGGTATAGGCCGGCTTCCTTGCCCAGCATGGCCGCGCCGAGTTCTTCGAGGGCGGTGACGGTGGGATCCTCGCGGTATACGTCGTCGCCAACCTCGGCCTGAAACATGGCCTGCCGCATTTCCGGCGTCGGCATCGTCACGGTATCGCTGCGCAAATCGACTACTCGCACGTGATCACTCCCAGTTATGTTATTTATGTATTAATTCTGGTCGAAAAGAAAAATTCCTATGAGGGAACAACAAAAAACGCCGCTTCCGGGGCGGCGAGTCTTAAGCAAAGGCGCTATTTAAGCAGTAACGGGACGAGCACAATGAGCGCCACCAGCACCCATATCAATATTCAGGGCCGGCACAGGCCGCGCAGAAAGTCTTTCACCGTCTCCCCTCCCTTTCCGTTATCCACAGAAAGATTCTTTGCGCACCGGCAGAATCCCTGCCGAAAACAAAAAGCCCGCACCACCGTGCCGGCTAAGCATAATAATCCCCACCATGCCGTATCGCCCTTGTTTTGAACCTGCCTCGGCAGGTGGGTGCCCTCCTGACTGATTTGTGTGTCCCCAGGCGATCAGGGGCATACACGCCACAGACAGAGTCCGGGCTCCCGCAGTAAATGTGTTGGCTCAAAACATCGGCTTCTCACGCACACAGCAGGGGTTATTACACCGGAAATTATTTGACTTTTCCGTCTAGCTTTATTCCGTCTTTATATTAGCAAACTTGGCGGTGAAAAGCAAGGAAAAAGCGGCCGGGATATTTTCCCAGGGAGGCCTTGCTGCACAAGGCTCCGGGCGCTTATCCGGCCGCAGTTTTACTTATTTTTTCACTACCATGTCGAGCTTGATGGACAGCTCTTTTAGCTGGCGGGGCGAGACGGCCGAAGGGGCCTGGGACATCAGGTCGGTGGCGCTTTGCGTCTTGGGGAAGGCGATGACGTCGCGGATCGAGGGCCGGCCGGCCATCAGCATCACCATACGGTCAAGGCCGAAGGCGATGCCGCCGTGGGGCGGCGTGCCGTACTCGAACGCTTCGAGCAGGAAGCCGAACTGTTCGCCTGCCTCTTCATCGGTGAAGCCGATCGCCTTGAAGACCTTTTCCTGCAGCTCGCGCTGGAAGATACGGATGCTGCCGCCGCCCAGTTCGGTGCCGTTCAGGACCATATCGTAGGCTTTGGCCCTGATGCGGCCGGGGTCGGTGCCGAGATAGGCCACGTCCTCGTCACGCGGCGAGGTGAAGGGGTGGTGCATGGCGACCCAGCGCTTTTCTTCGGGGTCGAATTCGAACATCGGGAAGTCGATGACCCAGGCAAAAGCCAGTTTATCGGCGTCGATGAGGTTTTGGCGGCGGCCCATCTCGAGGCGGAGCTGGCCGAGGGCGGGGTTGAGCGCCGCGGGGGCGTCGGCCATGATGAGCAGCAGGTCGCCTTCCGCGGCGCCGGCAGCGGCGGTCACTTTGGCGATGATGTCGTCGCTGAAGAATTTGGTGATCGGCGATTTTATGCCTTCGGGGGTGTAGCACATCCAGGCCAGGCCTTTGCCGCCGTACTGGCCGACGTATTCGACAAGGCCGTCCAGTTCGCGGCGCGGGATGGCGGCATAGCCTTTGACGTTGATGGCCTTGACCCGGCCGCCGGCGGCGAGGACGTTCTCGAACACCTTGAAGTCCGAGCCGCGGACGGCGTCGGATAGGTCGAGCATTTCCATGCCGAAGCGAAGATCGGGCTTGTCCGAGCCGTATTTGTCCATAGCCTCGTCGTAGCTCAGCCGCGCGAAGGGGGTAGGCACGTCGGCGCCGATGGCTTCCTTGAAGAGGTAGGCGACCATGTTTTCCATCATGGTCAGCACTTCCTCGCGGTCGATGAAGGACATTTCGATATCGAGCTGGGTGAATTCAGGCTGCCGGTCGGCGCGCAGGTCCTCGTCGCGGAAGCAGCGGGCGATCTGGAAATAGCGCTCGAAGCCGGCCACCATCAGAAGTTGTTTGAAGATTTGCGGCGATTGGGGCAGGGCGTAGAATTTGCCGGGGTTGACGCGGCTGGGCACAAGATAGTCGCGCGCCCCCTCCGGGGTGCTTTTGGTCAGCATCGGCGTTTCGACTTCGATGAAGCCCTGGCGGTCGAGAAAATCGCGCATCAGTTTTGTGACCCGGTGGCGGAGGATGAGGTTGCGTTGCATCTCCGGCCGGCGCAGGTCGAGGTAGCGGTATTTGAGCTTGACGACCTCGTCCACGTCGACGTCGTCCTGGATATAGAAGGGCGGCGTCTTGGCGGCGTTGAGGATGCGCAGTTCGCTGCCGGTGACCTCGATTTCGCCGGTGTCCATGTTGGGATTGACGGTGTCGGCGTCGCGCATGCGCACCGTGCCGCGGACCGCCAGCACGTATTCGGTGCGGACGGATTCCGCCTTATGGAAGGCGGCCTGGTCGAGGTCGGGCGAGAAGACCAGTTGCACCATCCCCGACCTGTCTCTGAGATCTACGAATATCAGGCCGCCGTGGTCGCGGCGGCGGGCCATCCAGCCGCACAGCACGACCTCCTGGCCGGCGTTTTGTTTTGCCAGTTCCCCGCATTTGTGGGTGCGTTTCAAACCAAGCAGCGAATCCATGTGTTAATCCTCCATCTCCGCTCGTATCTTCTGCTCCACGTCACCGGCGTCCACCAACTGCTGTTCGCCGGTCTGCATGTTCTTTAGCGCGACTTTGTTCTGGGCGGCTTCGTCCTCGCCGATGATGGCCACGAAGCGCGCCGGGTAGCGGTTGGCCTGCTTGAGCTGCGCCTTGAGGCCGCGGCCCAGGTAGTCCATTTCGCAGGCGAGGCCGGCCCGCCGGAGCTCGGTGGCCAGCTTGAACGCCATCACCCGCGTTTTGTCGTCGAAGGCCGCCACGAATACGGCGATCCCCCGGTCGATGGGCGGCAGCAGCCCCTGTTTTTCCAGCGCCAGGAGAACCCGTTCCAGGCCGATGGCATAGCCGATGGCCGGAGTCGGGTCGCCGCCGATCTCCTCGATCAGCCCGTCGTAGCGGCCGCCGCCGCAGATGGCGCTTTGGGCGCCCAGCGGCGGGTACTGGATTTCGAAGGCCGTCTTGGTGTAATAGTCGAGGCCCCGCACCAGCCGCGGATTGACCTTGTACCGGGCGCCGGTGGCGGTCAGCAGGGCCTGCAGGCCGGCGAAATGGTCGCGGCACTCGTCGCACAGGCAGTCGCCGAGCTGCGGGGCGTCCTTGGACAACTGGTTGCATTTTTCGTTCTTGCAGTCGAGGATGCGCATCGGGTTGCGGTCGAAGCGAGAACGGCAGTCCTCGCAGAATTCGCCGAGTTTGTCCCGCAGGGCGTCCTGGATTTTGGCGCGGTATACCGGCCGGCATTTGGGACAGCCGACCGAATTGACGAACAGGTCGAGGTTTTTGAGGCCCAGGCGGGTGAAAAATTCGACCGCCGCCAGGATGATTTCGACGTCGACGGTCGGTCCTGCGGAGCCGATGGCTTCGATGCCGAACTGGTGGAACTGGCGGAACCGGCCGGCCTGCGGCTTGTCGTAGCGGAACATCGGGCCGATGTAGAACATCTTGGCCGGCTGGCTTTCGCCGTAAAGTTTGTGCTCCAAGTAGGCGCGGACGGTGCCGGCGGTGTTCTCCGGCCGCAGGGTGATGCTCCGGCCGCCTTTATCGGTGAAGGTGTACATTTCCTTCTGCACGATATCGGTCGTTTCGCCGATGCCCCGCAGGAAGAGTTCGGTGTGTTCGAATACTGGGGTGCGGATTTCGTAGTAGCCGTAGGCCCGGCAGACTTCCCGGGCCGTTCTTTCCACGTACTGCCAGTGGCTGCTGCTGTCCGGCATTATATCTTTGGTGCCCCGGGGAGCGGAAATCTCCATGCGCTTCTATCCTCCTTAGGTGCTGAACAGCGCGGCGATCAGTTCCTCCCGCCGCCTGATGTAGTGGTCGATGTTGCCTATGTAGGTGGCGACGTCCTTGGGGTTGTAGCTGCTGTCGAGGCGGTGGTCGGCGGCAACCGCCTTGGTGGCGGCCGCCGGTCCCACGCCGATGACCGTCTGCCGTTCTTCGATTATCTGGATGTTGTAGATGCACTCGGCGCCGGGGCGGGCGTAGCCGATATTCTCCAAGTTGCCGGTCATATGCTTCTGGCGGTAGAGGTAATACGGCTCCAGCCCCAGGCTGCGGGCCGCGTCGGCGGCGAGCGCCAGCATGCCGGCAGTGGTGCGGTCGTCCGGCAGGGCAACTTCCTCGCGGCTGTCGGCGAGGCGCGAGCCGCGCTTGATCGCCAGGGTGTGGACGGTGAGGTTGTCGGGGTCCAGCGCGGCGATCTGCGCCAGGGTGTCGGCCATGTCCTGTTCGGTCTCGGCAGGCAGGCCGGCGATGATGTCCATGTTGATGACGGGGATGCCGCTAGCGCGTATTTTCCTAAACATTACTATTATATCGCAGACGGTATGATTTCGTCCAATAAGTTTTAGGGTTTTCTCTTGCATGGTCTGCGGGTTGACGCTTACCCGCGTGACGCCCGCCGCCGCCATGGCGGCGATTTTTCCGTCGGTGATGCAGTCCGGCCGGCCGGCCTCTACGGTGAATTCGCGGGTCGCGCCGCTGACAAAGGCTTCGCGGACCTTGGCCAGCAGCCGGGCGAAGTCGCCGTCGCCCAGGCTGGTGGGGGTGCCGCCGCCGATGTAGACCGTCTCGGCCGTCAGGCCGTAGCGGGCTAAAAGGGCGGCGGCGGCAGCGATATCGGCCTCCAGGGCATGCAAAAAGTCCGCCACTTTGGTGTGATCCGCGGGCAGCACGTTGGCGGGGAACGAGCAGTACAGGCAGCGCGAGGGGCAATAGGGAACGCCGACGTATACGCTCACCAACCGGCGCGCTTGTAACCCGGTATGAAGAAAAGGCCGCTGCCGGAGGGCGACCGCGGCAAGAAGCTCGGCTTTCTCCGCAGCGACGGCGTAGTTCGCCGTGAGCCGCGCGGCTGCTTCCCGGGGCGAGAGCCCGTTGTCGAGCAGGCGGTGGATGATTTTAATCGGCCGCACGCCGCGCAGGATTCCCCACGGGCCGGGGTTGTGTCCGGTGACGCGTTCGAGGATGGCGAGCAGGTTGAGGCGGACCAGCCGCTGGATAGCCGCATCGGCGCCCTCTTCCCCGCCGGCACGCGCCCGCCTGGTGTAGCAGCCGAGGAATCCCTCTTCCCGCCAGAAGAAAACCTCGCTAATGACCGTAGTTCCCGCGCTGCCGATTACGGTGTTGCGGATGAAGACGGCATCGGCGGGGAGTTGGGCGGCAATATCGGCGCCGGATAAAATGCCGGCGGCGGGAAGGTCGAACAGCGCGGCGGCGTCGGCCACCGCGCCGGCCATGCCTTCGGCGGCTGCCGGCAGATAATATCCGTTAATTTCCACGGCGCTTCTGACACTCCTGACAATAGCCGTAAAATTTAAGCTGATGGTCGACGATGGCGAATTTGCTCCGCTTGGCGATGGCTGTTTCCAGCGTTTCCAGCAGGTCGTCGCCGAACTCCTTCACCTTGCCGCAGCGCAGGCAGATAAGGTGGTGGTGGTGATGCGGGGTGCTGGTTTCGTTGATCTCGTAGCGCTGCCGCCCGTCGCCGAAATCGAGCCGCTGGACGATATCGAGCTCGATGAACAGTTCCAGGGTGCGGTAGACGGTGGCCAGGCCGATTTCCGGCGCCTGCTGGCGGACGATGGTATGTACGTCCTCGGCGGAAAGGTGCCTGTCGGGATGATCGAGGAAGGCCTGAAGAATTGTTTGCCTCTGCGAGGTAAGCTTGTATTGGCGGTCGCGGAATTTCTGCCGTAGATCGTTCATGGTGATGCTCATTT
This sequence comes from Selenomonadales bacterium, assembly GCA_029976065.1. Taxonomy (GTDB): domain Bacteria; phylum Bacillota; class Negativicutes; order Sporomusales; family UBA7701; genus Anaeroselena. The sequence continues at coordinate 26,745 of JARKNV010000003.1, read as the reverse complement.
GCCCAACCCCTTCCCTATGCTTATTCGTAACGCCACAGGTGACGGTACAGCACTTTCAGCAAAGCAGCGACCGGCACCGCCAGGATCATGCCCACTATGCCCATAAGCTGGCCGCCGATAAGCAGGCTGATGATGACCGTAACCGGATGGAGATCGATGGACCGGCCCATTATTTTCGGCACAATGATATGGTTTTCGAGCTGATGGATGACCAGGAAAAAGGCGATTACCTTCACCGCCAGCTCGGGGGCGGCGAGGTAGGCCAGGAATACTGCCGGGGCCGCGCCGATGATCGGGCCGATGATGGGAATGGTTTCTGTGAGTGCCGCCAGCAGGCCGAGAACGAGCGGATAGTCGACCCGCAGGAAGTACATGCCGGCGAAGACGAGACAGCCCATCAGGATGCTGACGGCCACCTGGCCGCGGATGTAACCGCTGACCGTCGTTCCCATTTCCTCGATGATTACGCGGCCTTTGCCCCGCCAGTCGGGCGGCAGCGCTTCGAGGGCCGAAGCCTTCAATTCGCGCCAGTCCTTGAGGAAATAGTAGGTCAGCACGGGGACGACCACCAACTCCACAATCTGGGAGGCAAACCCCACGGTGGCGCCGAGAACCCTTCTTCCCAGAGTGACGGCATAGGAGGCCGCGCTGGAGAGAAGTTGGTCGATCATCATGCGGATGTTGGCCGGCAGATTGATGGAGTGGGCGTGTTCTTCGAGCTGACCGGTAAGCTGCTGGATCTTCTGAATGAGGTTGGGCAGGTTGATGACGAAGCGGTTGAATTCACTTACGAACGGGGAAAAGATGAAGCCCGCCGTAGCCGCCAGCAGGACGATAGCCGCCACGATCGACAAAACCACCGCCAGTCCGTGCGGCACGAGGTAACGGCGCCCGACGCGCAGACGGACGAGATTGTTGGCGAGCGGATTGATGATGAAGGCGAATACGATGGCCAGGATTATCGGCAGGTAGATGGGCGTAACCTTGCTGAGCAGATAGAAGGCCGCCAGTACGACGGCAATTTTCATCCAGACGTACGGTTTGGGCATTAAGGAATCAACTCCAAGCCGCGTAGGTTTCGGATTTGCTTATTGAATGAAGGGATTCATCTTCTTTTCCCAGCCGATGCTCGTTGCCGGGCCGTGGCCGGGATAGACCTTGACGCCGTCGTCGAGGATGAGGAGCTTTTCTTTGATGTTGTTGATGAGCTGGCTGTATGAGCCGCCGGGAAAATCGGTGCGGCCGATCGACTCCGCGAACAGCGTGTCGCCGCTGAACAGGACGCCGTCGGTCTTGAGGCATATGCCGCCCGGAGTGTGACCGGGGGTGTGGATGACGGTCAAAGCAAGGTTGGCGGATATTTTGACGACGTCCCCTTCGTTCAAAAGGGTGTCGGCCGGGCCGCAGGATACGCTGCCGCCGATCCAGGCCGACAGGTTCAGCTGGCCGCTCGTCAGCATGCCGGCATCGGCGGCGTGGATGAGGAGGGGAGCGCCGGTGGCTTCTTTGACGCGGAGGTTAGCCATCACGTGGTCGGCATGGCCGTGGGTGTTGATGATGTACTTGACGGTCAGCTTCTCCGCGCCGATGACGGCGAGAATCTCCGCGGCGCTGCCGCCGGGGTCGATGACCGCCGCCTCTCTTGTCTCCTCGTCGAAGACGATGTAACAGTTCGTTCCTAGGCTGCCGACTTCCCGACTGATAATCTTCATGTTGTCCTTCCTCCTCAAAACAGGCGGCTGCTGTCGAGCAGCATCGTTACCGGCCCGTGATTTTCCAGCTTTACGATCATTTCGGCCTGGAACCGGCCGTTGGCCGTTTTTACGCCGGCGGCCTCGCACAAGGCGATGAATTTTTCGTACAGTTCCTGGGCGACGGCCGGCGGCGCGGCGGCGTCAAACCCTGGCCGGCGGCCTTTGCGGCAGTCGCCGTACAGGGTGAATTGCGAGACAACCAGCAGTTCGCCGCCCACATCCAGGAGCGACAGGTTCATTTTACCCTGGCCGTCGGGAAAAATGCGCAGGTTGACAATTTTTTCCGCCAGGTAGCGGGCGTCAGCCTCGCCGTCGCCTTCGCCGACGCCGAGCAACACGGTCAGGCCCCGCCCGACGGCGGCCACCTCCCGGCCTTCGACGGTTACTGCGGCGGCGTCGGTGCGCTGCACCACGGCCCTCACAGCGTCCCTCCCGCCGTCGGGGCGGCGCGCTGGACACTGTAAACGTCCTTGACCTTTCTCATCTTGCTCATTATATTCTCCAACTGGCTGAGGCTGGCGATTTCCAGGCTGAGGTAGATAGTGGCCATCTTCGTCTTGTGGGTTTTGGCATTGACCGAGCTGACGTTGATTTTGGCCTCGGACGCCAGCATGAGAATCTCGGACAGGACGCCGGCCCGGTCGATGCAGGAAATTTCCACCGGCACGCGGTAGAGGCTGTCGGGGGTGATATCCCATTCGACCTCGATCATCCGCTCGAATTCCTCACGGCTGCCGAGAACGTTGGGACAATCCGCGCGATGCACGGATACGCCGCGGCCGCGAGTGATATAGCCGACGATGTCGTCGCCGGGGACCGGGTTGCAGCAACGAGCCAGCCGCACCATGACCCCGGCCTCGCCTTTGACGAGGATGCCGTGGCTCGATTTGCCCTTGGTTTTTTTTGGTTTGACTTCGGCGATTACGGTGGCGAGGTCGGCGGGGGCGGCGGCCTTTTGGGCCTTGCGGAAGGCTTCGACCAGCTTGGTCATTACCCCCGGCAGCGATTGTCCGCCGTAGCCGAGGGCCGCCACAAGGTCTTCCGAACTGCCCCAGTTCAGCTTCCTGGCAAGTTCCTCAAGCCGGTCGCCTTTGGTGAGGTCGGATAGTTCGAAGCCGAGCCGCTTGCTCTCTTTTTCGAGCATTTCGCGGCCTTTGGCGATGTTCTCCTCGCGCTTCTCTTTTTTGAACCACTGGCGGATTTTGTTTTTCGTGTCGGTGGAGGCGACGATGTTCAGCCAGTCGCGACTGGGGCCGCCGGCCTGCTTGCTTGTGATGATTTCGACGATGTCGCCGTTGCTGAGCTTCGTTTCCAGCGGCACCATCTTATTGTTGACCCGCGCCCCGGTGCAGCGATGGCCCACCTCGGTGTGGACGCGGTAGGCGAAGTCGATCGGGTTGGACCCGGCCGGCAGGTCGATGACATCGCCGCGGGGGGTGAAGACGAAGACTTCGTCGGTGAGCACGTCGAGCCGGACAGTTTCCATGAATTCGTGCGGGTCCCTGAGGTCCTGCTGCCATTCGAGCAGCTGCCGCAGCCAGGACAGTTTCTTTTCGTAGTCCTTGTCGGCATTTTTGCCGCCTTCCTTGTAGCGCCAGTGGGCGGCGATGCCGTACTCGGAGATGCGGTGCATTTCCCAGGTCCGGATCTGGATTTCGAGCGGCTGGCCCTCGGGTCCGATGACGGTGGTGTGGAGCGACTGGTAGAGGTTGGACTTGGGCATGGCGATGAAGTCCTTGAACCGGTAAGGCAGCGGTTTCCACAGGGTATGGACGATGCCTAGGGCGCCGTAGCAGTCCTTGACGTTGTCCACTACAACCCTTACCGCCGAGAGGTCATAGATTTCGCCGAGATCCTTGTGGTCCTTCTGCATCTTTTTGAAGATGCTGTAGAAGTTTTTCGGCCGGCCCTGGATCTCGGCCTTGATGCCCATGGCGTCCAGCCGTTCGCGCAGCAGCACGACGGCCTCGCCGATCATCGCCTCACGTTCGGCCCGCTTCTGTTTGACCTCGTCGACCAGTTTGTAATAGCTGTCCGGTTCGAGGTAGCGGAAGGCGAGGTCTTCCAGCTCCCACTTGACGCGGAAGATACCGAGCCGGTGGGCCAGGGGAGCGAAGATTTCTAGCGTCTCGCGCGCCGTTTCCCGTTGCTTCTCGGCGGGCATGAACTTGAGGGTCCGCATGTTATGCAGACGGTCGGCAAGTTTTATCAGCACTACGCGGATGTCCTTGGCCATGGCCAGAAACATCTTGCGGTAGTTTTCCAGCTGTTGTTCTTCTTTCGATTTGTATTCTATCCGGCTCAGTTTGGTGACCCCGTCAACCAGCATGGCCACTTCTTTGCCGAACTGTTTTTCGAGATCCTCACCGGTGACCGCGGTGTCTTCCACCACATCGTGAAGGAGAGCGGCGCTGATTGTTACGGCGTCGAGCTGGAGGTCGGCGAGGATCTTGGCAACTCCCAGGGGATGGGAGATGTACTCAGCCCCTGATACCCGCAGCTGTCCTTCGTGGGCGGTCTGAGCGAAGCGATATGCCTTATCGACCGCCGCCGCTGCTTCCTCCGGCAGATATGTCTTCATTTGGCTAATCAGATCGTCGATGCCGATCGCCGGTTCGCTGCTCAAGAATCCACCTCCTCCCGCCCATCCGCTGCTATAGATTATTCCCCGTCTACCGCCATTTTCCACACTTCGCCCAGTGGCGAGCGCAACAGTCGTGAGGCGAGCGCGCTATACCGCTGCCTGGCGACGGCGCCTTCCCTGAAGGCAGCCGACTGCTCCAGCGCCAGTTTCTCGTCCGGCACAGGCGCCAGCCAGAGTTGATTGATCGCGTTTTCGTCCCGGCGCACCAGGCCGATTTCTGTCAGGACCGTGATGCCGGCGGCCAGTCCGGCCGGGCTCACGCTTTGGCCGCGTTTGGCGGCGACGGCGCGAGCCAACCGGCGGGGCGACAGACGGACGCCGCCGTCAGGGCCGGCTGCTTCCCGCAGGGTGATATACAGCCATCCCGCCGCCTTGCGGTCCGGGAACAGGTCTTCGAGCGCCAAACCAGCCGCCCGTTCGTCGGCGGCGCCAAAGGCGAAATGGATTGCCACCGGTCCTTTCTGGGCGGCAGCCAGGCGGCAGTACGCGGCGAGCACCGTTTTTGTCAGCGGCAGGCCGCAGAAGATGATGTCGGCGATATCGTCGCCGCGGCCGCCATAGTCTCCCGCGGCTGCCACTACGCGCAAACGCCCGGCGGCGAAACGGTCGCGCAGCCGCTCCTCACGCGCCGCGCTCATGGCCGGATACCACCAGCCCGCCTCTCCGGGCGACGATCCGAGTTTCCTGGCCAGCAGCACCGCTTCGCGGCGGCTGGCGACCACAATTACTGCCTTTGAACTGGCAGGCAATATTTTCGCTAAGTAAGCCTCTTTATTTTCGCCGCGGGCGTCTAGCAGGCGGACATGCTCGGGCGCCGCCGACCGCACGCGGACGTCGTGGGCTTTGAGTTGGATGCTCCGCTGTCCCTGCCATTCGTTAAATTCGGGCACGAACGCGAGGTCGATCGTGGCGTCGCCGTTCAGGCGGGCGGCCAAGCCGCCCATATCCCAGCCGATGACGTCGCCGCTGGCCCGCTCTCGTCTGACCCGCAGCTTCAGGTGGCGGCCTTCCTGGCCAATGGGTCGCACACCGGTAACGGCCAACTGCTCGCAGACGAATACCGGGCTGGGGTTGCCGGTGCCGTGAGGAGCGAGGCAGGCAAGTTGCTGCAGGAGGGCGGCGTCGATCTCGGACAGGGCGACGCGGGTATCGATATTGAGCACCGGCTGATAATCCTCAGCCGTGAGCGTTGCCGCGGCAATGGCGCTTAACCGATCCCTCAGCCGGTCGATGTTCGCGGCCTCGATGGTCAGGCCGGCCGCGTATTGATGCCCGCCGAACTGGATGAGCAGGTCGGCGCATTGTCCGAGGGCGTTATAGATGTCGAAGCCCGGAATACTCCGGCAGGAGCCTTTGCCGATTCCGTCGCGGACGCTGATCATCACGACCGGCCGGTAGTACCTGTCCAGCAGCCGCGAGGCGACAATGCCGATAACGCCGGGATGCCAGTCCTCGCCCGCGAGCACGAGCACCTTCTGCGCCGCGGGGTCGGTACCGGCCAGCAGTTCTTCGGTTGTTGCCAGCAGTTCCTTTTCCACCGCCTGGCGGCGGCTGTTCTCGGCGTCGAGCTCGGCTGCCAGTTCGGCCGCCCGGGCGCTGTCGCCGGTTATCAGCAGCTCCACCCCTGCGGCGGCGTGGCTCAGGCGCCCGGCGGCGTTGAGCCGCGGCGCGATAATAAATCCTACCTTGCCCGCATCCAGCTTGTCCGCAGTCAGGCCGGCCACTTTCATCATCGCCTGCAGCCCGATATTGCCGGTCGCCACCAGGCGCGCGAGGCCCAGTTTAACCAGCAGTCGATTTTCGCCGGTGAGCGGGACGATATCGGCGATCGTGCCCACCGCCACAAGGTCGAGTAGTTCGTTAAGCTGCTCTTCGTCGCCAGCAAGGCGCCGCCAGAGGGCCTGGCAGAGCTTGAAGGCCACCCCGACCCCGGCCAGATTCTTTTCCGGATAGTTACACCCGTTTTGTTTCGGGTTGAGGACGGCATGGGCCGGCGGCAGCGCCTCCGGCGGTTGATGATGGTCGGTAACGATGATGTCCATCCGGCCGGCGAAGGCCGCCACTTCATCCGCGGCGCTGATGCCGCAGTCCACGGTGACGACGAGCTTGGTGCCGGACCGGCATAACGACTCCAGGGCCGCGGCGTTCAGTCCGTAGCCCTCGTTCAGGCGCTCGGGAATATAATAATCCACCGCGCCGCCCAGTCGCGCGAGTACGCGGTGAAGTAGCGCCGTGGCCGTAACCCCGTCCACATCATAATCGCCGTAAACAGTTATCTTCTCTCCGCCGCCGATCGCCGTCACAATCCGCTCGACCGCTTTTGCCATGCCCAGCATCAGATTGGGGTCGGGCAGCGATTCGGGGCCGCCGTGCAGAAAGCGCCGGGCCTCGGCTTCGTCGCTGATGCCGCGGTTCACCATTACTTGGGCGACCACCGGCGACACGCCGAGTACCCGCGCTAGACGTGCGGCCAGTTCAGCGCCGGTATGCACCACGCGCCAAAGTTTCCCTGGCTTTGCCATATTTCCTCCAGCCGTCTCGCCCCGCGGGCGGCGGCGAAATGCTCTAGATACCGTTCTGGCCCGCATCGTTGGACGCATTGGGCGACGTATTGGGGGACGCATCTTTGGCCAATTCTCTGTCCAGCCGTTCCTGAAGGGTTTTGGCCTCGGCCTCCAGTTCCCCCTGGCGGTGGTGAGCCTTCTTCAAATCCCAGCGGGCCTTAATCTGCATGGGCACCGCCAGGGAAATGACGGCCAGAGCCCCGAAGGTCGCAGCACCCAGTATGACGAGCACGAGGGAGGTCTGAAAACTCCATACCGCGAAGGAGACGGTAACCGGTAGCGAATTCTGGATGGCAAACGCTGCTACAAGTAAGGAAAAAACCAGCGCCAGCAACAAAGACAGCATTATTCCACCACCCCAGGAAATTTTGCTTAAGTATTAACTATTCTCGCCTATAGGTGATAATACCTTTCATTATCGCAAAAAACAATAACGCGAGCACTTCCCGCGCTATTGCTGTCGTACACCGGTTTTGGAGAAGAAACCGTTTCCCTCCTCAGCGGCTTTCCCGTTCGCTCCAGGCTGCTTTTACCATTGCCTGCTTTTCCAGTTCCTCCAGTACATACAGGCTGCCTCCCGCCTGTTCGCATAACTGCCGGAGATAATGACGGTGCGGTTTAAGACCGATGCAGGCGAACCCGTAGCCGGACTGTTTAACCGCGGCCGCCGCCGTAAGGGCGTCGGCCAGCGGATCGCGGGAATATTCCGCCACAGTAGGAATTCCGTCCGTGATCAGGAGGATGAGCGGATTGCGCACACAGGCGCCGCGTAAATAATCGAGACAGGTGGTAAGGCCGTTGGCCAGCGGAGTTGAGCCGAATGATTTTATCTCCCGCAGGCTGCTTTCCGCTTGTTGCCAGTCGCGCGTCAACGGCAGGATAAGCTTGGCGGCATCCTCCTGAAAGGTTACGATCGCCAGCCGGTCGGGGGTTGAGAGCAGTAGATGCCTAGCCAGGAATTTGGCTGCTCTGAGCCGCTGGCCGGTCATGCTGGCGCTGGAGTCGATCAACAGGCAAATCTCCGCTTTCTGGCGGCGTTTGCGGACAAATTCCCGCAGGTCGCCGGCAGTTATTTCAAGCCTGTCCCGCACCGTCTCAACCGTCCTCCGGGCAGCTGCGTTAACCGTTTCGGCCACAGCCAATTCCCCTCCCGGGCCATTGCTTTCCCATGGTTTCAGCTTCTTCGGCCCGTTGCCACCCTGCCCTTCCGCCAGTAGCTTGCTGTGTCCCGGGCGCCAGACCGGGGGGCGGAAAAGCCTGAAGGCGCGCCGCAGATACGCCTCGATATCCGGCAGGTGCCTGTCGAGGTACCCTTTGAACTCCTGCCCGTATTCGGTGAGGCGAACCTTTCCGCCCTCAATGGAAACGATCCCCTGCCGCTCAAGCCGACGGAGGGCCTGGTCACCGCTCCCGCGATGCGCCAGCGTCTGCAGCATCGTTTCCTCCCTGGCGCCCATATCCGCCGTGCCGAGAGTTTCCCTGACATCCTGGACCGTGTCGAATTCGTCGGCAAGGTCGGTGACATCCTGAAGATACTGGTGCCTTTTCGCCAGATCCGTCGCCCCGGCTCCCTTCCGGCGCAGGAACGAATCCGTCTGGTCGCAGTACGGGGAAAGGTCGCCGCCGGAACCACCGCCGCGGCCATGGACGATCCGCTCGTTACGCCTCAGTTCAAGGCCCAAGGCGCCGATTGCTTCCTCCGCCGCCAGGACAAGGTAAAAAAGGCACGCGAGGTGCGCCCCGGGAATCATCGCGGTTATATGGACATGGTTCTCGTGGGCCCGCCTGAGCGACAGCTTCTGCCCGTAATTAAGGCTGCCTGTTATCCTGCCGCCACCCGTCCCCGTCTGCACATCCACGTAATCGGCGCTGACGTCCTTGCCGGCGCGGAAAGCAAAATTGTGACTGGCAAAAATGCTGCGGTGAAAGTCGTATATCTCGATAGCTTGCCGAAGCTTGACTGCCACCTGGCGATGATCGACCTGCCCGCACTGGTGGAAAATATCAAGATGTACTATTTCACCCTCTTTCTGTCTGTTGTAAAAGGCCTGACCGGCGTCGACATTCGTCAGAACGGTTACCGATTCCGGTGTCGGCGGTTCGATGGTATGCATCTTTCTGCTGGCCACCGTGCTCTGTCCGATCCTCGCTCCCCTGTGCCAGTTCAGCATGCCTTCGAGAAGAACGGACGGCTTCGCCAGCTCGACGAGCAAGTTAGTGCTAATATCCAGCTTTAAATCAGGCATGGCGGCTGCCGTCCTCGCCGCCCACATATTTCTCCACCGGTAACTCGGCCAGGGGCACAGCGGCGCGGGGCGGCGCAACAATATCAACATTCATCGGGTCGGCAATGCCGCCACCGCCGGAAGAGCCGCCTGACGGCCACCCACCGCCGCCGGACGTCCCCTTCGATGCCTCCGGCCGGTTCCGCCCCGACCCCATCCGCCGCTTGAATTCGGACCACCAACGCTCCAGTCGCGAGCGCGTCCGGCCCGTTTCGGCTGCCTCTGCCCGGCTTCCATCCTGCCGGTCGCCGCTATCCGCCGTCTGGTTCCAGGTGTCCGGGCTGCGGCCGGCTGTCTGCAAATGCTTGAGTATCCCCGACAAAGTGGCGTTGTCGGTGCGATGGCCGAGAACTATTGGCGCCACCTGCGCCACATCCTCAGACAGAACCTGCGTCCGCCCGGCCTGCATCGCCGCCAGGCGGGCGGCCGTCTCCAGGCCTTCGACCGCTCGCAGGCTCTCCAGACCAAAGTCGATAAAGATTGCCGCCAGTATGCCCCGCAACCCTTCGTCAACCGCCACGCTGCGGAAGTCTCCCAGTCTGGGAGCCGCCTCTTCGGCTGCCGGCGCCCCCTCCCCTTCCCGTTGGGCGAGGATTGCCATCACCGACCGGTATTCGCTCGGCCGTCCCATTGTCACAACCATATCAAACCGGTCGGCCAGCTGCTTGCGCACCTGGGCGAGAGCTCCCGGCTCCTCGTCGGGGTTGGAAGCGGCCCAAACCGTAACTTCCACCGGCATTTCCACTACCGGCAGGCCCGTTTCCTCCACTTGCACCCTCCCGGGTTTGGTGCCCATCACGTCAAGAAGAGCGTCGGCCAGTTCCGGGCCGGTATCCGCCAACCGGTTTATTTCGTCGATGAATACGACGCCGCGGTGGGCCTGCAGGATGGTACCCGGCAAAAGGGCGGCCGCCGGCCTGCTGCTGTCGACGAGCCTGCTTAAATCAATGCTACCGAGAACGGTACCGACTTTTGCCGACTGAGAAATCTCTAAAAAGGGGCAGGGCACAACCTCTGTACCGATCTTGGCCAGCGCCGCCGCGTCCAGCCCCCGGTGCTCCGGGCAGTGAGGTCTTGCCGGGTCGCAATTATAGATGCAGCCCCGTACGCGGACGATAGGCGGCAAAAGCTGCGCGGCCGCCCGCAGAATGGTCGTTTTGCCCGTTCCCCTCAGGCCTTCGGCGTGAAGGTGAAAGGGGTGCCGGCTCGACAGCGCCGCAACCGACAGCGAAACTGCCCGGAAAAGGTCTTTGTTGCCGCTATGGCGGATCAATTTGCTATACATTTTTCTCCCTCCCGCCTGTTTACCGTTAGTGTAACCACAGGGCCAAGCCCCTACCCGGAGCAAGCAGCAAAAAAGCGGCCCGTATTTCGGACCGCCGAAGCATTTTACGTTCTGCCCTGGCGTACGCCCTGTCCGGCTTTGCCGTCGTCTCAGCCCATTATATATACAAGCACAAGCACGATCATCAGCAACCCGCAGGCGAAGCGTACGACCGCCACCGCCGCCAGCCGCAGAAGGACGCGGGCTATCGTATCCCAGCGCGGCGCCAGCGTTTTCCCGGCAAAAAACTCCCACGCCACCAGGCCGAAAACCGGACCGAGCAGGGCATCGGCCGCCAGTATGCCGCCGATGTTGCCGACCGAACTATTTACGCAAAAGACCCGCGACAATGAGTAACGGCGGGTCAGGTACAGCCGCAGCATCCGACCTCCCACCTCGGCCGCGAAGGCCAGCACGACAAGAGCCGCGATCACCCAGGGCGGCGCAGGGGCGCCGGTCGCCCCGAGGTATAGGACGGCGGCGCCCATGATGACAAGTGTGCCGGGCATGCGCGGCAACAGCGTGAGGGTCAGGCCGGCAAGCATAATAAGGATGACGGTGACTTTCAACAATAACAAAACAAAGAGCCCCTTTTGGCTGCGTCTATAACAAGATTATTGCTGATTACCGCCGTTTTTATGTACGACGTACGCCGTGTAGCCGATAAACACGGCCGTCGCGCCTGCCGTCCAGCCCATTATCTGCAGCAGGCTCTCATAGGCTGCGAAGGTCGCCAGGTATACGGCCACCGCCGCCGCCGCCACCCCTTTCCAGGAGCCCAGGCCGGTACAGCAAGCCACGTGTCGTCCGTTGACCACCATCGCCGGCACCATTGTCGTGGCAAAGGCGAAAAAGAGCACGCCGGCGAAAAACGCTCCCCCCACCGGACCGAAAGAGTATTTGGCGACCGCCGCCAGCGACATCGGCCCGGTCGCGCCGACGGCAAGGACGATATAAGCCATGGCGATGGTCAGTACGCCCTCGACCAGTTTTGCCGCAACCGTCAGCCATACTGCCCGTCCGCCCCTGCGGGCCAGGCAGGCGGCCGTTTCCGCCGCCAGCGCCGGACGCATCCCGCCGGCGTTGTAGCCAAACAACGCCATGACCAGCGGCCAGTCTATGCCGCCAGCCGGCCAGTTGCCGGACAAATGCTCCCCCCCAACTGTAACGAGAAGTATCGCTAGCGCGGGCACCAGCAGCAAGGAACAATAATTGGCGATCATCAGCAGCTCCGGCAAATAACCTACAGCCAGCAGCGTAAACAGCGCCAGGCACAGCGGCGCTGCCGCCGGCTGAGGCAGGCCGGTGAGGTCATGAACCAGCCAGGCGGCAAAGTACCCGCCCGTCAGTGCGCTGGCCGGTATGGAGATGCCGAGAGTGATCACGGCCAATAGCCTTTTGCCGCGGACGCCAAACAGCCGGCGAACGACGACGGCCAGTTCAACACCGGTGCGGGCGCCGATCGAGGCGGCAAGCCCGGTCAAGCCTGCGCCGAAGGCGATATAGGCCAGGATGACCGTAAGAAAAATCCCCGCGCCTTTCTGCGTCGCCGCGTCGGGCACCACGCCGGCGTTATCGCCGGCGATATGGACGATCGCCAGGGACAGCGCCGGCAAAAGCATCCACATAGACTCACCACCTTTAGCTCTAATATGATATTGCCGTCTCCCCCACTTGGTGCCGATGACCGCCCGCCACAGCCGGCGCGGAAAAAGAAAAAGCCCGGGATAATCCCGGGCTTTGCGATCGGTTTCTTTATTTGGAGCCTTTTATCTTGGACTCGACGCGGTTGCGCTCGGACATCTCCTTCAGCGTCACCCAGATCGGGCTGGCGTTGCAGATCGAGGAATACGCGCCGCTGACGAAGCCGATGGTAAGGGCGAGAGCAAAGTTTTTGGTCGTTTCGCCGCCGAAGAAATACAGCGCCAGCGAGCAGAACATCACGGTCACGACGGTGTAGATCGAACGGGTCATCGTCTGCCAGATGCTGCGGTTGACCAGGTCCTTGAAGCTCTCGGTCTTGCGATGGGTCTTGAGGTTCTCGCGAATGCGATCGAAAATGACGATCGTGTCGTTGATCGAGTAACCGACGATGGTCAGGATGGCGGCCACGAAGGCTGCGTCGACCTCCAGCCGGAAGATCGAGAACACCCCCAGCACGACGATTACGTCGTGGATAAGGGCCATGACGGCTGAAATGCCGAACTTGAACTCGAACCGGAAGGATATATAGGCGATCATCAGCAGCCAGGACACAACCAAGGCGATTATCGCCTGCTTGGTGAGCTCGGAGCCGATGATGGCGCCGACCTTCTCGACGCGAAGAATTTCAAAGGCGCCAATATGCTTTTTCAAGTCGTCCATGACTGCTATCCGCTCGTTTTCCTCCAGCACCCTGGTGCGGACAAATACATTCTGCGAGGCTTCGGCCTGGGCGCCGGTCGCCAGCTGGATGGTGCTGCCTTCGAGCTGGTGGTCCTTGAGAGCGTCGCGCACCTGAGCGACAGTAACCGGTTGGGCGAACTTCAGATCGAAGAGTGTGCCGCCGGTGAAATCGATGCCGAGGTGGAAGCCCTGGACGGCGATGGAGATGATGCCCGGGATCATGATAAGAATTGACAGCGCAAACCACCAATAGCGTTTGCCGATAAAGTCGAACTTCAGTAATGACATCTTCCCACCCCCTACGCCCCGAATATTTTGCCGCTCTTGAACACGCTGGAGTTCATCAGCGACTTAAGCAGATACTTTGTGACCGTTATAGCCGTGAACATGCTGAGGATGATGCCCAGGCCAAGGGTGATGGCAAAGCCTTTGATCGGCCCGGAGCCGAGGAAGAACAGCACCACGGCGGCGAACAGGGTGGTGACGTTGGAGTCGAAGATGGTGGTAAAAGCGCGGTTGAAGCCGGCGTCCATAGCGGCGCGCAGCGTCTTGCCGCCCCTGTATTCTTCCTTGAAGCGCTCGAAAATCAGCACGTTGGCGTCGACCGCCATGCCCATCGACAGGATTATGCCGGCGATGCCGGGGAGGGTAAGCGTGGCGTTGAGCATCTTCAGTGCCACCAGCAGCAGCATGACGTACAGCGCCAGGGTTATGTTGGCCACCACGCCGGACAGGCGGTAGAAGGCGACCATGAAGACCACGATGGCGACGATGCTGATAGTAAAGGCGAGTGTGCTCTTGTCCTTGGAATCCTGTCCGAGGGTCGGGCCGACCGTCCGTGTCTCCATAATGTTCATCTTGACCGGCAGGGCGCCGGAGCGGAGGAGAATGGCAAGGTTTTGGGCCTCTTCGATGGTGCGCTGGCCGGTGATTACCGCCTTGCCGCTGGGGATGGCTTCCTGCACGACCGGGTTGGTCAGCACCTGGTTGTCCAGCGTGATGGCGATATGCTTGCCGACGTTCTTGGCCGTCATTTCGCCGAAAACCTTGCCTCCGGCGTCGGTAAACTCGATCGACACGTCATTGCGGTTGCTCTGGGTAATCTGGGCTTTGGCATCCTTCAGGTCCTTGCCGGTGAGAATGGTCTTGCCGTCTTCGGTCTTGAACTCGAGCAGAGCCGTTTTGCCGATCAGGGCGATGGCGCCCTCGGGGTCCTTGACCCCGGGCAGCTCGATGATGATGCGGCGTTCACCCTGGCGCTGGATAATCGGCTCGGTAAGGCCGAGCTCGTTGACGCGGCGCTCCATTACCTTTACGACCCGTTGCATAGCGTCTTCGTTCACCTGGGCGTCCGGCGTATCGACCGCTTCCATGACGACGTGCGTTCCGCCCTGCAGGTCGAGGCCCTGTTTGACGGACATAACCAGCGGCGAGATGTAGAAGCCGAAAACCAGTAAAATGGCCAAAACAACCACCGAGAAGGTGGTCAGATTACTCCATCTCAAGGATTTTTCCCCCAATCTTGTTTTATTGCACAAGTAAAATTATATCTGCACAGCCTGCCAACTGTCAATGAATCCCGGACAAGCCAAAAGCTTCTAAAGCAGCTTGTTGTCGTTGATGACAAGCCCGAACCGGCAGTTTAAAAATTCGGCCGCCCGCCGGCACATGACCATGCGGTCGAGAAATATCTCGAAGTATTCCATCACCGGACAGATGGATGTTTCGATTTCCAGTTCAAGGGTTATGGTGCCCTGTGGGCGGTCGATGAGCAGGCGGCTGTTCTGGGCCGCATAGTTAACTCTGTCGTGAATTTCGAACTTAGCGAAGTCGGTATTGGTGACCCGGGAACGATGCACGTCCGATTTGTCGGCGATGATGAGCGCCGAGGCCACGTGGTTGATGGCGTTGCCCCGCTCCTCCTCGTGGTTGCCGATCGCCGATACCACCAAAGCTATTTCTTCCGGCGCCATGCCGAAACGGCTTAGAATATTGTAGGCCATAACCGCCCCCGTGCCGCCGTGGTTGTAACGGTTGACGAGGTTGGCGATGTCGTGGAGGTAGCCGGCTACGGCGGCGAGTTCCTGGTCACGGTCCCCGTAGCCGAGATCGGCCAGCACGCGGCGGGCCCGCGCGGCGACAAGCGTGGCGTGGCGGCAGCCATGCTCGGTAAAGCCGAGCCGGCCAAGGTATTCCGTGCTGCAGGCCAGATAGACGCCAATTTCATGGTCTTGCTTCAGACTTGCTACAGTTAGTGCCGCCATTGTCTGTACTCCCCGCGATATAGTCAAGAACACGCCCGGCCACTTCTTCCCTGGTAAGGGGATCGGTCTGAATGTAGAGACTGGCGTGTTCCCGGGCGTCCCGGAGCCTTTCCCGCTGCGCTATCAGCCGCTCTTCCCCCCAGGGTACTTTGCGCCGCTGGCGGATTACCGGCAGGGACGCGTCAAGCATTACCACCACATCGGGACACATCTTGCGCCACAAGGTCTTGACTCCCGAGTGTTCCTGGGCGACGTTGCGAGCGTCAAAGCCGAGTTCCTGCAGGCGGTTGACCAAGGTTGTCTTACCGCTGGCGCACGGTCCCACCACGACAATCCGCATCGTTTCTCACCCGCCTAATAAGGGAAGGAGACGCTAAAACGCTGAATTCTGTGGGTCGAATCGCGATCGGCTACCCCCATGACCACGACGGTCATATCGTCGCCGGGACGGTATTCATCCAGCGTCAGGGCGTATTCCAAAATGCTCTCGGCGATAAATTCCACATCGTCCGGGCCGTTATTTTCAAGCAGTTTCAAAATTCTGTCGTTATCGATGGTATTGCCGCGCTTGCGGCCGGCCGCCTGGATGCCGTCGGTGTAGGATACCAGAATTGTGCCCATTTCCAGGGGGACTTGATTCATCAACGGCTTCATATATTTGTGCACGCCGATGGAGGGCACGTCTTCATCGTAGACGGTGATGCCGAATTCCGTTTTCACCAGCACCGGACAGTTGGCGTTGCGGGAGAACAGCAGCGTCTGGGCGTCGTAGTCGGCGCTGAGGATTGTAAGGGTGGAGGAAACCCGTCCGTCTTTCATGGCGTACAGATAATCGTGGACCGTCCGGGCCACCGCGCCGTCCCGCACGCCCTCGGCGATGAGGGACGCAGCCCGGTTGACCACCAGGCTGCTGGTCTGCTTGGCCGCCTTTCCGCTTCCCTGGCCGTCAGCTAAAATGGCAGAAATACCACCCCGTGGTCGTTCTGCCACCTCGACGCTGTCGCCGCATTCCGCGACGGCATATTTATTGGCTTTGGCAATGCCTATCCTAATCTCCATTGTGTCACCCCCGTCGTGACGGACACCGCGGCGAAGTCAGCCGCCCGACAAGGGCCGAAAGCCAGCTTCCGTCAACAGATAATCCATCCGAACATCATGCGCGTCGGTCGGGACCGCGGGAACAATCTGGGCCGACCAGGCGAGTCCCACTTTACAGGCCCGCACGGCCTGCGGAAGGAACCGGTCGTAATAGCCTGCTCCCATTCCCAGGCGGCGGCCGGCGGGATCGAAGGCCACCCCCGGCACGACGATAAGGTCGATGCTTGCCGGGTCGATGGGCCGGGTTTTGGCCGGATCAGGCATTTTGAGCCCCAGGCGTCCGGTGACGAGATCGTCCCAACTGTCTAAAACGGCGCCTTCCATCACGCCGTAGATTTCACCCATCAGCGGCACGGCGACCTGCTTGCCCGAACTCCAGGCGTGCTCGATAAGCGGAGCCGTCTGCGGCTCGTCCGCCATGGACAGGTATAGCATGACGCTTTTGGCATCCCGATATTGGGGCCATGCACAAAAATAGGCAGCGATGGCCTCGCTCCCCTTTTTGATCTCCTCGGCAGAAAGGCTGCGCCGTTTGGCGAGCATTTCCCGGCGCAGCCGCTGTTTGGCTTCCTTTCCGGAGGGCATGATTATTCAGCCTTTGTCTTGACCGACGCTACTGCCGAACGGTTGAAATCAAGTTCGACTTTTTCCGCCACTTTGATGGTCACGGTGTCGTCGCTAAACGCGATTATCGTTCCGTGAAGGCCGCCAATGGTGACGACGCGGTCGCCCTTCTTCAGGTTGCCGAGCATGTCGGCGCGTTTTTTCTGCTCGTTCTTCTGCGGCCTGTAGAACAGGAAGTAGAAGATAACGATCATGATTACAAACGGTGCCCATTGCATTATTTCCGGCGAAAGAAACTCCATACCACTCACCTCCCGTTTCGTCCTCCCGATATATTCTGCGCCTTTGCCGTAAATCCTCTAAGGGCTTGGGTATTTGTCCCAAAACTCTTCCCGGAAGACCGGGAAACGGTCTTCGATTATCGCTTGGCGCATATCGCGCATGAACTGGAGCAAATAGTGCAGGTTATGGGTGGTGGTGAGCCGCAGGCCGAAGATTTCCTCGGCTTTGAGGAGGTGGCGGATATAGGCCCGCGAGAAGTTGTTGCAGGTGTAGCAGCCGCAGTCCGGGTCGATCGGCCGGAAGTCGCGGGCGTATTCGGCATTCTTAAGCACCAGCCGGCCGCGGCTGGTCATGACCGTGCCGTTGCGGGCCACGCGGGTGGGAAAAACGCAGTCGAACATGTCGATGCCGCGCATAACGCCTTCGACCAGACAGTCGGGCGTACCCACTCCCATCAGGTAGCGCGGCTTGTCCGCCGGCAGCAGGGGCACGGTTTCTTCCAGCATCTCGTACATGAGCGGTTTGGGTTCGCCGACGCTCAGGCCGCCGATTCCGTAGCCGGGAAAGCCGAGGCTCACTAAGTCGCGGACGCTCATCGTCCTGAGGTCTTTATGCATCCCTCCCTGGACGATGCCGAACAGGGCCTGATCTTTGCGCGTATGCGCCTTCAGGCAGCGCTCCGCCCAGCGGGTGGTCCGTTCGGTGGAGGCTTTGGCGTAATCGTGGTCGGCCGGATAGGGCACGCACTCGTCGAAGGCCATGATGATATCCGCCCCGAGCGCCGTCTGCACTTCGGTCGCCTTCTCGGGCGACAGGAATTGCTTCGAGCCGTCGATGTGGGACCGGAAGGCTACGCCTTCCTCACTGATCTTGCGTAGCGGTCCGAGGCTGAAAACCTGAAAACCGCCGCTGTCGGTGAGGATGCCGCGGTCCCAGCGCATGAAGGTGTGCAGGCCGCCGGCTTCGGCGACCAAGTCGTGGCCAGGGCGCAGAAAAAGGTGATAGGTGTTGCTGAGGATGATGCCGGCTCCCATCGCCGCCAGTTCGTGGGGCGCCATCGCCTTGACGGTGGCCTGGGTCCCCACCGGCATGAAGATCGGCGTGTCGAAAACGCCGTGGGGGGTATAGACGCGCCCCGCCCTCGCGCCGGTTTTAGGACATTTTTTTATGAGTTCGTAAGTTACCGCCATTTCAGAACCTCGCATTCAAATAATCAGCATGGCGTCGCCGAAGCTGAAGAACCGGTAGCGCTCGGCTACGGCTTCGCGGTAGGCGGCCAGAATGTTCTCCCGGCCTGCCAGGGCGCTGACCAGCATCAGCAGGGTCGATTTCGGGAGGTGGAAGTTGGTGAGCAGGGCATCGACCATTTTGAAGCGGTAGCCGGGATAGATGAAAATGTCCGTCCAGCCGCTGCCGGCTTCGATCCGGTCGTCCCGGGCGACGGTCTCCAGCGTCCTGACGGCGGTCGTGCCGACGGCGATTATCCGCCCGCCGCGTTCTTTGACGCGGTTGACCATGTCTGCCGCCGCCGGCGGAATGGAGTAATATTCGCGGTGCATCTTGTGGTCGAGGATATTTTCCACACTGACCGGCCGGAAGGTGCCCAGGCCGACGTGAAGGGTTAGGAAGGCCAGGTTGATAGAGTTTTCGGCCAGAGATGACAGAAGTTTGTCAGTGAAATGCAAGCCCGCGGTGGGGGCGGCCGCCGAGCCGCGCTCGCGCGAGTAGACGGTCTGGTAGCGCTCCCTGTCCTTAAGCTGCTCGTGGATGTACGGCGGCAGCGGCGTTTCCCCGAGCCTGTCGAGCACTTCTTCGAAAATGCCGTTAAAACTAAAGCGGACGACACGTCCGCCAAAGTCGGTAACGTCAAGTATTTCCCCGCTCAGGTCGTCGCCGAAGCTGACAACCGCCCCCGGGCGGAGCTTGCGGCCCGGTTTGACGAGCGTTTCCCAGCGGTCGTCCGCCAGGCGGTTCAAGAGGAACACCTCCACCCTGGCGTCGGTGTCGGCCTTGGTGCCGACGAGGCGGGCGGGGATTACCCGTGTGTCGTTGAATACGAGGGTGTCGCCGGGAACGAGGTATGACGGCAGATCGTAGAAGCGGCGGTGGGCGACGGTGCCGGCCGTTCTGTCCAGCACCAGGAGCCGCGACTGGTCGCGGACTTCGGCGGGATGCTGGGCGATCAGCTCTTCCGGCAGATGGTAGTCGAAATCGGATAGCTGCATGGGAGACTCCCTCAGTAGAGTTTCTGAATCTCTACGCCTGTGTAGTAGTGTTTCAATATCTCTTTGAAATATGCGGTGTTGCCGGTCGGAGCCCTTTCGGCCATGGCCTTGGCGCCCCACTGAGAGAGGCCGATGCCGTGGCCCCAGCCGAAGCCGGTGAAGATAATGGTTTCATTGGTTCTGCCGGTTACGCGCCGGATATCGGGTTTGTCGACGGAGAAGCCTTTTTCGGGCAACGGCTTGGTGTTGATCGGCACGGTTTTCGTGTCGCGGTCGCCATAGCTGTCGGTGATCTCAAACTTCACCGCTTTCTCGGACGGGAGGACTACCTTGATGTCGAAGAGGGTGCTGTTGAGGCCGAGGACGGTGCGCAGCTTGGTGCCGCTCACCACGGTGTTGCCGGCGCTGCCGATGAGGCGGAGTTCGGTTATCCGCCCGGATACGCCGCGATCGGAAGCGTTGACCGGCGGCTTGGTCAGCGGGGACAGTTCGATGGCCTGCAGGGCGCCGATCTTGATGCCGGCGCTTGCCAGGGCCGCTTCAATCTCTTTCTGGGTGAACTGTTTCTCCCAGCTGTAATGCGGCGATTCTTCATCGTAATCGATCACGGCGCGCAGCGCCGGATGATGGCCTCCCCAGACATTCTCGCTGTTTTCGGTGTAGCCGCCGCCGCTGCCGTGGAAGTATGCGGGAATCGGTTTGCCTTTGTAGGCGACGACCAGTCCGCGGGTGTCGTCCACCGCCTTGGTGGCGCGGGCGTCCTCGGCGGTCATGCCGCCGTAGACCTGGCAGTCGGTGGTGGCGCAGACGTCGTAGCCGTCGTCGCGGTGTTTGCCAAGGCTGTAGAGCGCATAGGTGCGGGCAGCCACCGCCTGCGCCTTCACGGCTTCCAGCGGCCAGGCGGGGGAGATTTCGCGGGCGATGATGCCGTATATGTATTCTTCGAGCGGCAGGGTATTGACTACGGTCAGACCGTTTTTGCCGACTGTGCGGCGGACGCTTACCGTTCCCCTGTACTCGCGTCGGTTGACTTCGATGCCGGCAGGGGCTTTGGCGGGCAGGACGACCGTTATTTCCCGGGCGGCGACCGGTTGGCCGTTCACAACCAGGCCGGCGGCGGCAAACTTGACGGTGACTTTCTCCTTGGCCTTGTAGCTGCCCAGGATGTCCTTGCTGTCGGCATCGGCGATGGAAAAGCCAGCATCGGCCGACAGGATTACGCTCGTCTGGTTGGACCATAGGCCGACCTTGATAAGCGGCTGGCCGGACGGTCCGGCCTCGGCCGCAACCGGCAGCAGGGCAAGAAGCAGAAAGCCCAATACAAGAAGTGTCGTGCGCATATGTACTCCTTTTGGCCAAGTATTTAAAGCCGATTTGAAAAGCTCCGGATGCAAGGCGCACCGGATAAGCAGACACACGACGCTTTAACGTCGATGCGATCGCTTATGCCCGCAGGGCGAAGCACCTTAGAACGACGGCCTGCCCCTTGCGGGTACGCCGCAGATGGACTTTTCAAACGGCCGACTAGCGGCGGCCGAAAAGATTGAAGACTACGGTCAGGATCACGCTGATGACGATGCAGGTCACGACCGGGAAGTAGAAGCTGAAGTTTTCCTTTTCCACGTGGATATCGCCGGGCAGTTTGCCCAGCCAGGGTATTTTTCCGCCGAAGTGAAGGACCGCCCCGACGAGCAGAAGGACGGCGCCGAAAATCATCAGGGTTTTGCCGAAGGAGTCAAAACCGGGCATTATTGGCGAGCCTCCTTGCGAGGTTTGTAATAGCGGTCCCGTTCGCTGAAGATGCAGCCGCAGTAGGGCTGACGGTACAGTTCCAGGTCTTTGCTTATCTGGACGCCTTCCTGCCAGCCGAGCCGGAAGTCCAAATAGCAGAACGGCACGTTTTCGGCAGCGGCGATGCTTTCACCGACTTCTTTGATGATCTCGTGGCGCTGGTAAGGACTGACGAGCAGCGTGGTCGTGAAGCAGTCGAAGCCGTTTTCACGGGCGTAGCGGGCGGCCTGCCGCAGCCTAAGCCCGTAGCAGGCCCGGCAACGGTCGCTGCCGGCGGCTAAGGCATTGGCCAAGTAGCCTTCGAGGTCGTAAGCCGCATCGACGACGAGGTCGAGGCCGACCTTGGCGGCGAATTCCCTGCTGGTGTCGAGGCGGCGGGTGAATTCCTTGTAGGGGTGAATGTTGGGGTTGTAGAAGTAGCCCACGATTTCGTGGCCCGCGTCGCGCAGGTGCTTGACCGGGAAGCAGGCGCAGGGGCCGCAGCAAAGGTGGAGCAGCATCTTCATCGTTTTCACCAGAGCTTTTCTTGTTTTTCTCCGTTCTCGGTCTTATAGGGAATGCCGACATGGTCGTAGGCGGCGGGGGTGGCGACACGCCCGCGGGGGGTGCGGCTTAAGAGGCCCAACTGCATGAGGAAGGGCTCGTAGACGTCCTCAATGGTGGCGGTTTCTTCACTGATGGCGGCGGCGAGCGTTTCGACGCCGACCGGTCCGCCGCCGAACATGGCGATGATGGTTGTGAGCAGCCGCCGGTCGGTTTTGTCGAGGCCGCGGTGATCTACTTCGAGCATGGCGAGGGCCTGGTCGGCAACGGTCTGGGTGATGACGCCGTCGGCGGCGACCTGGGCGTAATCGCGGACCCGTTTGAGGAGACGGTTGGCCACCCGCGGCGTGCCGCGGGAGCGGCGGGCGATCTCCTGCGCGCCCCGGGCGTCGACGGTAATGTTCAGTATTTCCGCGGCCCGGTTTATAATACACTCGAGGTGCTGCTGCTCGTAGTATTCAAGGCGGCAGACGACGCCGAACCGGTCGCGGAGCGGCGCGCTCAGGGCGCCGGCCCGGGTGGTGGCGCCTACGAGGGTGAAGCGGGGCAGGTCGAGGCGGATGGAGCGGGCGCTGGGCCCTTTGCCGATGATGATGTCGAGGGCATAGTCTTCCATGGCGGTGTAGAGAATCTCCTCTACGCCGCGGGGCAGGCGGTGGATTTCGTCGATGAAGAGGACGTCCTTGTCGCCGAGGTTGGTGAGCAGGGCGGCAAGGTCGCCGGGGCGCTCGACGGCCGGGCCGGAGGTGACGCGGAAACCTACGCCGAGTTCGTTGGCGATGATGCCGGCGAGGGTGGTTTTCCCCAGGCCTGGCGGCCCGTAGAGAAGAACGTGGTCGAGGGCTTCGCCGCGGGCGGCGGCGGCCTGGATGAACACGGTGAGGTTTTGTTTTACCTGGTCCTGGCCGATGTATTCGTTCAGTCGCCGCGGCCGCAGGCTGTATTGCCACGTGTCGGCGTCCTGAACGCCGCCGGCGACGATTCTGTCTTCTTCCATGGACTACCTCCTGGCGAACTCTTTGAGAGCTAGCTTGATCATTTCTTCGGCGCTCAGACCGTCGGCGGCGATTTTCTGGAGGACGGCGCCGACCTCGCTTTGACTGTAGCCCAGCGATACCAGCGCCTGGATGGCTTCCTGGCGGGCGCCCTGCGGCACTTCGGCCGCCAGGCCGGCTTTGACGGCAGACGGGGTGAAATCGTCCGGCAGGCCGATTTTGTCTTTCAGTTCGAGGATAAGGCGCTCGGCCGTCTTCTTGCCGATGCCGGGAATGCGGGTGAGCAGAGCGGCGTTTTTCTGGCTGATGGCGGCGCGGAACTCGTCAGGATTGATGGCCGACAGGACGCCGAGGGCCACCTTGGGCCCCACGCCGGTAATTGTTATGAGGTGCTGAAAGAGTTCGTACTCGCCGGCGGCGAGGAAGCCATACAGCAGCAGGGCGTCTTCGCGGACGTTGAGGTGGGTGAAGAGGGTGACGCCTGCGCCGACGGTGAGCTTCTGACGGGTGGAGGCGGGGATGAAAACGCGGTAGCCGACCCCCTGGACGTCGAGGAAGCAGTGTTCGTTATAGAGATGGCTGACGGTGCCTTTGAGATAACCGATCATCGCTTGTTGTCCCTCATTTTGCTCAAGGTGCTGGTGTGGGCGGTGCAGATCGCCACAGCCAGGGCATCGGCCACGTCGTCGGGATGGGGTTTGGCCGGCAGGCAGAGAAGTTTCGTGGTCATGTAGATGACCTGTTCCTTGGTGGCTTTGCCGTAGCCGACAACGGCTTGTTTGACCTGCAGGGGGGTGCATTCGGCGACGGGGATGCCGTTTTGGGCGGCGGCGAGAAGGATGACGCCGCGGGCCTGGCCGACGGTCATGGCGGTGGTGACGTTCTTGTTGAAGAAGAGCTGTTCGACGCCGACGACGTCCGGCCGGTGTTCCTTGATGAGCGCGTCGATGGCGCTATGGACGATGGCGAGGCGGGCGGCCGTGTCGAGGTCGGGGCTGGTTTGCGCGGCGCCGTAGGCGACGGCCTTGATGCGGCTGCCTTCCTGGCGGACCACGCCCCAACCGCAGATGGCGGTGCCTGGGTCGATGCCGAGTACGAGCATTTCGCGCCCTCCTTTGTCAATCGGTAATTCGACGGATAAAAACCTTATTCCTTCCATATATTCGGCAGGACAAGCAGGAAAAAGCCCACCCGCCGCTTGACTGCAGGGGTGGGCTGTACACAACCTGTTTACTTGTATACCCGCGGCTGCTCTTCGCCGTTCAGGACGCGGAGGGCGCCTTCGGCCAGCGCCTGGAGCTCGTTCTCGCCCGGAACGACGGTGACCGGTGCGATGAAGGAGACGTATTCCTTGAGTCTCGCGGTCAGGTAGTTCGAGTAGGCGATGCCGCCGGTGAGGATGATGTGGTCGACCCGGCCGCATACCGGCACGGCGGCGGCGGCGATGGAGCGGGCGATCTGGTAGATCATGGCGTCGTAGACGGTTTCGGCCTGTTTGTCCCCGGCCTTGATGCGTTTCTCCACTTCGCGGGCGTCGTTCGTGCCGAGCAGGGCGACCAGACCGCCCTTGCCGGCAAGCAGCTTCGCCACTTCGCCCTTGCTCAGACCGCTGTCCAGCACCTGTTCGACGAATTGCCCCGCCTGGATGGTGCCGGCCCGCTCGGGGGTGAACGGCCCTTCGCCGTCAAGGGCGTTGTTGACTTCGACAACCATGCCCTGACGGTGACAGCCGACTGAAATGCCGCCGCCGAGGTGGGCGACGATGAGGTTGAGGTCTTCATATTTGCGGTTTATGCCGTGGGCAAAACGCTTGGCGGTGGCTTTCTGGTTGAGGGCGTGGAAAATGCTCCGCTTGGTTATTTCCGGCCGGCCTGTTATCCGGGCGACATCGTCGAGCTCGTCGACGACGACCGGGTCGACGATGTAGGCCGGAATCGACGCTTCGGCGGCCAAAAGGTCTGCCAGGATGGCGCCGAGATTGGAGGCGTGCGCCCCGTAGCGGGCGTTTTTCAGATCGTCCAGCATCGCGGCGTTGACGGTATACGTGCCGCTGAGCATCGGCTTAAGCAGTCCGCCACGGCCGACGACGGCGGCGAAATCCCGCAGGGCTAAGCCGTTATGCTTGAGGATTTCGCGTATTTTGGCCAGCCGAAAAGGGATTTGGGCGAAGATATCGGCAAACCCGGCCAATTCTTCGGCGCTGTGACTGATGTTTTCGGTAAGCACTTCGTGGCTGCCGGCGAAAACGGCAATTTTCGTGGAGGTCGAACCGGGGTTGATTGCCAGTATTTTTTCGGGCATGCTTTTTTCACCTCTATTTTGTAAATCTCGCGGCTCCCAAAGCCGCTACGGCTTGAGTATTTCCACGCAGTCGCCGTTATTGAGCATGGCGGCATTGGCTTCGTCGGTGTCGAGGTGCATTTCCAGCAGCCAGCCTTCCAGTACTCTCACCAACACGTTCTCGAAGATGAGCGGCCGGGTTTCGCCGTGACATTTGACCCGCACGAAGTCCCGGTCCTTGACGCCGAAGGCGGCGGCATCCGCGGGGTCCATATGGATATGCCGCCAGGCTGCTATGACCCCCTTCTCCAAGGTGACTGAGCCACAGGGCCCGACCAAGGTTACCGGCGGTGAGCCGTCGAGGTCGCCCGAGTCGCGGACGGGGACGGAGATACCCAATTTAAGGGCGTCGGTGCGCGCTATCTCCACCTGGGAGGTTTTGCGTTCCGGCCCGAGAATACGTACTTTTTTGATCGTTCCTTTCGGGGTTACGAGGTCGACGGTTTCTTCGGCCGCATAGTAGCCAATCTGGTAAAGATCTTTGAAGGGTGTTAGTTTGTGGCCGGCACCGAACAGCACGTCCATATGCTCCTGGCATACATGGACGTGACGGGCCGAGATCCCCACGGGGACAGGTTTTCCGGGCATCGATATACACTCCTTGACTATGTTGTTTCCATCCGCCGAACGACGTTCTTGTTCGGAGAACGAATTATTGTTTCGCTAATAATGCCTTATTTTCCTGCTATGGCAATAATGTATTTTGAATACAATCGCCGTTTTTGTGTACCTAATGAGGACAACAAAAAGAGCGCAAGCACTAGGCTTACGCTCGGCGACGCTTCTATCTCACTGGGATTGCATGCCTTCGAGGGTGCGCAGCAGTTCTTCGCGGGATTTGACGACCATGCCCTGACGCAGCTCGGCTATATCTTCGGCGCTCAACTGCTGGACGGGGATTTTGGTGATTTCCCTAACGATGGCCCGTGGCCCCGGCCGACCGGCGAATACGGCTACATAGCCGTCCTTGACCCCAATAAACGTGTTATTGGCGTGTTCGCGGCAGTAGCTGTCGACCTTGAGGGACATCGCCACTTCTTTGGAGTCGAACTTGTCGATGGCCCAGCCGGAGTAAATTTTCTGGACCTGGGCGGCGTTCAGGCCGACGAGGTTGTCGGCCGGCTTGGAGCGGAAGGTTTCCTCGTCGCCGCATTTAAGGTAGGTGATTTTCTGGGTGAAGTCGGTGGCGGCAGTGATTTTTATTTTTGTGTCCTGTTTGGCTACTTCGGTGTCCCGCGCCGGGCTTTCTTTGCCAGGCCAGGGCAGCACGCCGCTGGTGTAGGCCGCCGCCAGCGCCGCTGCAGTCGCGAGCAGGGCCGCCGCCAGCAGGATGCGCCTTCGCGCCTTGGGGGGAAAGGGCCACATGAAAAACCCTCCCTGGAGTGTTTTCCTTCATTATTGCCAGGGAAGGAAAATATTATACATTTTCTGACGAAGATTGTGTGATTGTCCCAAGGTCGGCGATAAGGCACAGATGCAAGGCGCATCGCAAGATGCGCCGCGCCGCGTACTCGAATGTACGCTGGCCAGCGCTTTGAGGAGCACCGCTGACCTGCCCCCGCTATCTGTACCACGGGAAATGAGAGAAAATCCGTTTATGAGGCGTTACGCGCATCGGCTGAAGCTGCTAAAGTCGCAGCATATTCAGCCGGTGTTTTGTTATCCAGAGAACTGTGGGGACGGATCG
>JARKNV010000082.1 GCA_029976065.1 Selenomonadales bacterium | reverse complement strand
CGATCCGTCCCCACAGTTCTCTGGATAACAAAACACCGGCTGAATATGCTGCGACTTTAGCAGCTTCAGCCGATGCGCGTAACGCCTCATAAACGGATTTTCTCTCATTTCCCGTGGTACAGATAGCGGGGGCAGGTCAGCTCGACTCGTTCTAGAAACTGGTGAGTTAGTATTTTGGTTAAGTTAATGCATTATTATGCCTCTTACGATTACTGAGAACGGGTGACCAAGGATTACTGGTATGGGACTGGCTTACTACAAAGCTAGCAGCGTAATAAAAGGCTGGAGTAATTACTGCCCTCGGCGGCTCGTCAGAAGCCGTCTTTTTTGTTTGGAATTGTCAGTCCGATTTAATTTTGCACGAGATGGTGTTTGAATTTTGCATGTTTGTGGCGATAGGTTAATGTTGGTTCTGATCAAACAGGATATTCTGATAACGGTGGTTTTTGCTTCATGTACTCCTTGTGCTCTTTATGCTGTAGCTGTCACCCTTGATGTTAATAACCGTGCAATGATGCAGCACCCGGGCGGGGATGGCGCAAGCAGCCGTAACTTCCGCGCAGATTTCCTTCCCCGGGGAATTGGTTTGTTGGAACTAAAGATGCTCGAGCCTTTTCATAGCGCTTTGCGTTGAAGGGGAGCGGGGTATTAGAGAAAAATGCCGAACGCGCGATTGCCTTGCAGTTTTCTAGTAGCGGATCGGGGGACAAGTTCAAGACCAAGAGAATAAAAATAATTTTTTTATAACAAAAAAAATATTGTAATATACCAAAATATTCTATATTATGATTAGGAGAGGCAAAAATAAATTGTTTTGGAGAGGTACATGAAAAAAATTAAAGACGAACTTCCCCTGCTGCAATCGCTTATGCGCGGATTGGCGGCGCAGTTCGGCCGGAACTGCGAAGTGGTGCTGCACGACTACGAGCAGCCGTACGAGCATACGATCGTAGCTATCGAGAACGGCCATGTCACCGGCCGAGCTGTGGGCGATTGTGGCACTAATCTCGGGTTGGAGCTGCTGCGTGGCAGCGAATCGCACGGCGACCGTTATAATTACTGCACCCAGACCAAAGACGGCCGCATTCTTCGTTCCAGTTCGATGTACATCAAGGATGAGCAGGGCGAATGGATCGGCTGTCTGTGTGTCAATATGGACATCACGGCAACGGTCATGGCGGAAAAAACCCTGCAGGAAGTAAACAACTTCGACAGTTTGAACCAGCAGGTCAAAGAGGTGTTCGCCAGCGACGTGAACGAGCTGCTGGACGACCTTATCCAGGCGTCGCTCCAGCACGTCGGGGTGCCGGTCGCCATGATGGACAAGGGGCAAAAACTCATGGGCCTCAAGTATCTGGATGCCAAAGGAGCATTTCTGATCAAGAAAGCCGGCGACAGGATAGCAAAGTATTATGATATATCCAAGTTTACACTTTACAACTATCTGGATGAACTGCGGGGTGAGAGCGAGAGCGATGGCTTGAGAAAAAAGGTTACTTAAGGGTTTTCGGTTCCCGGGTCAATTCTCAATTTAGGAGGGGACAGGATGAGTAAAAAGAAATGGGTTGCGACAGTCGTGAGCCTTGTAATGGTGGCCGCGCTGATTCTCGCCGGCTGCGGCGGCGGCAAGGATGCCGCGAAGAAGGACGAGGGCAAAACCTATAAGTGGCGAATCGGCTATCACACGGTGGCCGGATCGGTGCGCGATCTGTCGGCGAAAGAGTTCAAGCGCGTTGTCGAGGAGAAGTCGAAAGGCCGGGTCAAAGTCGAGCTGTTCCCGGGTTCGAGCCTGGGCAACGAGCAAGAGATGATCGAAATGGTCAAGGCCGGCGGGCTTGAGTTCTCCCTGCCCGGCGGCGGCGCTTTGCAGAATCTCGTCAAGGACTACGCGGTGCTGACGCTGCCGTTCATGTTCGGCAATTATGACGAGGCTCATGCCGTTCTCGACAGCCAGATCGGCGATCGTCTCAAGAAGATGGCCGAGCAGCACAACCTGAAGGTTTTGTCGTTCTGCGACCTCGGCTTTGCTCAGATAACCAACAACAAGCGGCCGATAAAAACCCCCGAAGATATGGCGGGCTTGAAGATCCGCAGCCCGAAGGAGCCGTCCTCGATCGCCACGTTCAAGGCGCTGGGCGCCGCCGTTTCCACTATGCCGTTCAGCGAAGTGTACATGGCTCTCTCCCAGAAGGTGGTCGACGGCCAGTTCAACCCGCTCGACGCTATTTACGACACTAAATTCTATGAGGTGCAGGATCATCTCGCCATTACCAATCATTTCTTCTATAATTACGAATTCATGATGAGCAAAAAGGTGTACGACAGCCTCGATCCCGAGCTGCAAAAGATCGTCCAGGAGGCGGCCAACGCCGCCATGGACGTGTCCCGCAAGTTCTACAAGGAAAAAGACGCCGAGATGCTGACCAAGCTCAAGCCCCATTTCAAAGAGATCACCAATCCCGACCTGGCGGCGTTCCGCAATAAGCTGAACCCACTGTACGACACTGAGTTCAAGGACATCGTGCCCAAGGCAGCCGTAGACGAAGTAAAGGCTTTTGTCGAAAACTACCGGAAAACCAAAAAGTAGACGGACTATAGCCAGGGAGGCCGTGAGGATCGCCGCCGGCGGTCCTCACGGCCATCTCCTGCCAAGGAGGCTTTATGGACGCTCTCGACAGAATCATCGGGAAAATTGTCAATGTCCTGACGCTGTTTACCTGCCTGCTGATGCTTCTGCTGACGGTAGTGGTTATCTTCGAGATAACGAGCCGCTACCTTTTCAATCTGCCGATCACTTTCACTGATGAACTGACGGGGATTTTCTTCCCCTGGATCGTTTTCCTTACGGCCATCGACGTCACCAACAGGGATGAACACATCGCGATTACTATGTTTTCCGATAAATTGACCGGTGGCGCCCGCAAGTTCAACAAACTGCTGATTAAGGCGATAATGCTGATGTTTTCCTTGTTCATGGTCCAGTCGAGCTTTCTGCTCTGCCAGGAGACGGCGAACATTTCCCTGCCTGTGCTCCGCTTCCTTACCAAGGCTCAGGTTTACAGCGGCATCGTATTTTCCTTCAGTTTCATTTCTCTGCTGCTGTTTCTGCAGATGGTGAAGATTTGGCGGGATAAATCGTTGACAAGGGAGAACGGTGCAGCATGATTTGGTTAATGGTCGCTTGCTTTTTCCTGTTCATCGCCCTGGGGGTGCCGATCGCCTTTTCGATCGGTGCGTCGGCTTTATTGTATGTTTTGGCCAGCGACATATCGCTGGTTCTGATCGCCCAGCGCTTTTTTTCCAACACCGAATCGTTCGCTTTTCTGGCGGTGCCGTTTTTCGTCCTCACCGGCTCGCTGATGGTGCACGCCAGCATCGCCGAAAAAATAATCAAGTTCGCCGATACGCTCGTGCGCCAGTTCAAAGGCGGCCTGGGGTGCGTGTCGGTCGTTACGAACATGATCATGGCCGGCGTCTCCGGGTCATCGGTTGCCGACTGCGCGGCGGTGGGCAGCGTCATCATCCCCGAGATGAAGCGGACCGGCTACCACGCCTCCTTCGCTTCCGCCCTCAACGCGTCCGCGTCGGTCGTCGGCATCATCATCCCTCCCAGCAGCACAATGATCATTATCGCTTACCTCACCAATCTCTCGGTCGGCAAGATGTTCCTAGCCGGCGCTATTCCCGGCATTCTCATCTGCGCCGCTTTCTTTGCGGTGGTCGTGTATGTCGCCAAGAAACGCGATTATCCCCAGGGGACGCGGGCGACGCTGGGTGAGATCCTGGCGAGCGCCAGGGATGCGTCGTGGGCGCTCGTCCTGCCGTTTTTCCTCGTCGGCTCGATCATATTCGGCATCGCCACCGCCACCGAAGCGGCGGCCCTGTCGGCCCTGTACGCTTTCGCCGCCGGCGTCTTTGTTTACCGCACCCTGGACTTCCCCAAGATGATGATTGCTCTTCGGGAAGCTGTGTACAGTACGACTGTTGTCATGATAATCGTCTGTACGTCGACTATTTTTACCTGGGTGTTGATCGCCGAGGGTATTCCGCAGTTGATCAGTGAGCTGCTGCTGGGACTCGGCCTGCCCATCTGGGGCATGAAGCTCATGATTATCGGCATCCTGCTCATTGCCGGCATGGTCATGGACAACGTCCCCAACCTCTTCATTTTCATCCCCATCCTTTTCCCCATCGCCGCCCAAATCGGCTTCGACCCGATCCACTTCTCCATCGTTCTGCTCTGCACGCTGGCGCTGGGCCTGTTCACTCCCCCGGTCGGCACGACACTCTTTCTTTCCTGCCTGCTGGCCGACGCGACCATCGAAGAGACGAGCAAAGATTTGGTCCTGTTCTTTGCTGCCGGTGTTATCTCCATTCTGCTGATCACTTTTGTCCCGCAACTGTCGCTGTGGCTGCCGGGACTGGTATTCACGAAGTAGGCTAGTCGACGGGAGGTGAGTCACCATGGAAATCAGCACCCCATTTGTCTGGGTGGATCTCGATAAGGTTGAGGACAACATTGCGGCGATGGTGGCGCGGCTGAACAAGGCCGGCATCGGTCACCGGCCGCACATCAAGGCCCATAAGACGGTGGAGTTGGCCAAACGCGAGATCGAGCTGGGCGGAATCGGGATAACGACGGCCAAGCTGTCCGAGGCGGAGGTTATGGCCGCCGGTGGCATCAAAGACATCCTCGTGGCCTTTCCCCTGCTGGGCGAGGAGCGGCTGGCGCGCTTGAAGGCCCTGCTGCCGCAGGCACGGATCAGCACGATCGTCGATAGCCGGACGGTGGCCGAAGGCTTGTCGCGCGTAGGCCAGGAGCTTGGCCGCAAGGTCGAGGTGCTAATCGAGATCGACGGCGGTATCCATCGCGGCGGCGTACTGCCCGGGGAACCGGCGCTGAAGTTTGCGAAGTCGATTGCCGATCTTCCCGGCATCGACATTGTCGGCTTGATGGTCTACGTAGGCCAGATCTATGCGGAAAGAACGGAGGCGGGCATCAGGGCGGTCGCCGGCCAGGAAGCGAAAATGCTACTGGAGACGCGGGATTTGCTGAATGCCAACGGTTTTAATATCCGCGTCCTGTCCGGAGGCTCGACGGCTTCGTCGGCGTACGCGGACGAACTGCGCGGCTTGACGGAGTCGCGGGCCGGCAATTTCATTTTCTTCGACGCCAACGCGATTCGTTTCGGTATCGCCACCGAGGCCGACATCGCCTTGAAGGTGCGGACGATGGTGGTGAGCACGCCTCAGCCCGGCTACGCAACCATCGATGCCGGTTCGAAAACGCTCACCAGCGACGGATCGATCACCGACGCGAGCTTCGGCCTGGTGTGCGGCATGCCGGGCGTCGAGCTTGTCAAGCTCAACGAAGAGCACGGCTTTTTACGCTACGACCCGGCCAAGTATCAGCTCAAGGTAGGCGATATTCTCGACGTTATCCCCAACCACTGCTGCGTGCTGCCCAACTTGTGCGACCATATTTACGGCTTCAGAGGCGGCAAGTTCACCGGCAAAATCAGCGTTGACGCGCGGGGTAAGAATTACTAAACATTTATCGACGGGGTGATAGCTATGTCTGTTTACAAACGCTTGCAGGAACTGGGGATCGCGCTTCCGCCGCCGCCGCCGTTGGGCGGTCTGTATACGCCGTATAAAAGGGTCGGCAATCTGGTCTATACGGCCGGCCAGGGGCCGATTGTCGACGGCAGCCCTGTTATGATCGGCAAGCTCGGCGCCGAGATTACGGTCGAGCAAGGCCAGGAGGCGGCCCGCGTGTGCGTGATAAATATTCTCAGTATCATGGATAAGTATCTGGGCGATTTGAATAAAGTCACTAACGTCGTGAAGTTGCTCGCTTTTGTCGCTAGTACCCCCCAATTTTCCGATCAGCCGCAGGTTATCAACGGCGGCTCGAAACTGTTCCTCGACGTGTTCGGCGAAAATGGCCGCCACGCGCGTTCGGCGATCGGCACCAACGTGCTGCCGGGCAATATTCCGGTCGAAATTGAGGCTATCTTCGAGGTGGAGGACTGATATGGAGGTCTGCCTGTCCCATCTGACCAGCAGCGAGGCGGGTGAACGGGCGGCCGGCGGCGCCGTCGTCGTTTTGCCGGTAGGCTCCACCGAGCAGCATGGCGCCCATTTGCCGCTGGACACCGATACTTTCCTGGTCGGCGCTGTTGCCGAGGGAGCGGCCGCTTCCGTATGCGGCCGAGTCCCGGCAGTTGTCGCGCCGCCTGTTGCCATTGCGTGTTCGCTGCACCACATGGATTATGCAGGAACCCTCAGCCTTGAGTACGAGACGTTTATCGCCGCCGTGCACGAGATTGCCGTCAGCCTGGCCCGCCACGGCTTCAGGAAGCTGCTGCTGCTCAACGGCCATGGCGGCAACTCCGCCGGGCTGACAATAGCCGCCAACAAGCTGATGGTCAAAAGCATCCTCCCGCTGGTCGTTACCGCCAATTACTGGACGCTGATCGCCGACGAGGTGAAAGCCATCCGCGAAACCGGCCCGGGCGGCATGGGGCACGCCTGCGAATTCGAGACCTCGCTGTCGCTTTATCTCCGGCCTCAGCTGGTACAGACGGACAAAATGGTCTGCTCCATTCCCGCCCCCCGCCTGCCGGGCGATAGCCTCGATCTGGTGCAGGGCGGGTCCATCGGTCTTCCCTGGCTTGTTCACAAGGACACTCCGCTGGGAGTGGTCGGCAATCCCCTGGTGGCAACCAAGGAAAAGGGCCGGCTGCTGTTCGACGCTTCGGTACGGCGAGTGGGCCAACTGATTAAGGATATGCACAACAAGAACGACTAAAAGGGGGGGACGGCTGTGGTGATTGCCGACAGCCATTTCCGGGAAGACGAACTAGTCGATATTCTGGCCGGGCTTGTCCGGATAAACAGCGAGAATTCGCCGGCGACGACGGAGGAGCAGGTTGCGCGGTTCGCCCACGACCTGCTGCACCGCAACGGCATTGAGGCTGAACTGGACTGGGCGGCCCCCGGCCGGCCCAACGTCATCGCCCGCCTGACCGGCGCGGCCGCCGGCCCCAGGCTGCTCATGAACGGCCACCTCGATACCGTGCCGGCCGGTCGCGGCTGGACGGTCGACCCGTACGGGGCGCTCATCAGGGACGGGAGGATGTACGGCCGCGGCACGGCGGACATGAAGGCCGGCGTGGCGGCGATGATCTACGCGGCCATTGTGCTGAAACGGCTCGGACTGCCGGCCCGCGGCGAAATTGTCCTGTTTTTCTGCGTCGACGAAGAAGCTGTCAACTTGGGGATGAAGAAGTTTCTCCAGCGGCCGGTGACCGCCGACTTCGCCATCGTCGGCGAACCGACCGACCTTGATATCTGCGTCGGCCATAAGGGAGTCACGCGGTTCAGGCTGAGCACTTCCGGCAAAGCCGGGCATACCGGCTTCGTCGACGAACAGGACAATGCCATCTATAACATGATGAGGTTCATCGCCAGCCTGGAAAAGCTGGGCGAACAGATCCGGCGACGGGTGCACCCCGTCATCACCAACGCTTCGCTTACGGTGACGCAGATCCAGGGAGGGACGGCCCCCAATATCGTCCCTGACGAGTGCGTGGTCGAGGTTGACCGTCGCTCGCTGCCCGGCGAGGAGGAGGCGGCGATCGCCGCCGAGCTCCAGGAGTACGTCGCCGCGGTGGCCGCCGGCGAAGGACTGCGCTATAAGCTGGAGAAGTACACCCATCTGCCGGCGTCGCTGATCGACGAACGGCATTCTTTGGTTACCGAGCTGCGGACGGTGGCCGCCGGCATCCTGGCGCGGGAAATCCCGATCAAGCCTTTCCGGGCGACGTGCGAGGCGCCGTTCCTGTCGAAGAACCTTGGCATACCCACCGTCATCTTCGGGCCAGGCGGCATTCAACAGGCCCACACCGCCGACGAATTCGTCGAACTCGGACAAGTAAGCGCGGCGGCGCGGATTTACGCCACCCTCGCCCTCCGCCTGCTGGGGGCGGGCTGATGTACGCCACGGAGCTGGCCTGCATCGGCTGCGGCCGGCATTACCGGCTGGAGGCGCTCTATAATTGCCCGGAATGCGGCAATATTCTCGACGTCGCTTACGATTATCCGCGGCTGAAGGGCGATTATGAGGCCGGACGCATTAGCGCCGGCGACTTCGGGCCCTTCCTGCCGCTTGATGAGCAGGCCGGCGTTTCCGTCGCGCCGCCGCCGACCCCGCTGATTAGGGCCGGCCGCCTGGCCGCGCGGTTGGGCGTCAAAAAGCTTCTGTTCAAATGCGAATTTCTCAACCCGACCGGTTCGTTCAAAGACCGGCCGATCGCCGTCGCCGTCGCCAAAGCGAAGGAGTTCGGCCTGGGGCGGGTCATAATCGCGTCGAGCGGCAATGCCGCGGCGGCCGCGGCCGCGTATGCCGGCCGCGGCGGACTGACGGGGCTGGTGCTCGTTCCCGAGGCCACGCCGCCGGAAAAGATCCGTCAAACGGCGTTCTACGGCGCGACAGTGGTCAAGGTCAGGGGACCGTACAGCAATTGTTTTTCGCTGGCCAAGCAGGCCGCGACGGAGTTGGATTATTTCAACCTCACGACAACTTTTATCAACCCTTACACCGTGGAAGGGGACAAAATCATCGCCCACGAAATCGTCCGGCAGGCGGGCGAAGCTCCCGCCCAAGTTTTCGTGCCGGTCGGGGCCGGTCCTTTGCTGGTGGGTTTGCATAAAGGGTTCAAAGAGTGCGAACTGCTGGGGATGGCTGCCGCCGTTCCGCAGATGGTCGGCGTCCAGGCGACGGGATGCAAGCCAATTGCCCAGGCTTTCAGCGACGGAATGACGACTGTCAAGGCGGTGAAAAATCCCGCCACGATCGCTGGCGGGATCTGCGACGGTTTATACGGTTACAGCCAGGACGGCGATTATACGCTGGCTACCATCCGCCGGTCGGACGGTTATGCTTTGGCAGTGGCTGACGAGGATATTAACGAGGCAATGCGGTTGATCGCGAGGGAGGAAGGGTTGTTCGTCGAGCCGTCAGGGGCGGTCGCTCTTGCCGGGCTGATACAAAGCCTGAAAAACGGGCAAATAGCGCCAGATGCAACGAGCGTTGTCATGCTGACCGGTCACGGTTTAAAGGATATGGCGGCTATATCGCAGCGGGAAGTTCCTGTTATCGACGATGACATGGAGCAACTAAAAAGGGTTATGATGTAGCCGAGCGGGTTCACACAACCTGCCCTTATCAGCCAAAGAAGGTTCTGCCACAGAACCTTCTTTTTTACCGTTTCTTTTTCAATTCCTGACCTCTTCTTCGCCGCACAGCTTGTACGGCATTGGCAAGATAGAGGTGCCTTTAGGCCCGGCTCGTAATAGTCCGGCATATCCGTTCCAGGCCGGTCTGAATATCGTCTTCCTTGGCCGCCAGACTGATGCGCACGTGCTGTTTCATGCTGCTGCCAAAAGCAGTGCCCGGAGCGGTTGCAACTTTAGTCTCGCGCAGCAATTGTTTTGCTATTTGGCTGGAGTCATTACCTAAGCGGCTAACATTAACCATCAGGTAGAAAGCTCCGCCGGGCGTATACTCGTAAAGGCCATACCCTCTTAGAACATCCAGGGCAATATCTCGTCTCCGCTTATAGGCCTGACACATTTTCTCCACTTCGTCATAAGGACCGCACAGAGCTGCCACAGCCGCCTTTTGACTAATAGAGCTCGCACAGGATACCAGGGCCTCCTGCAGCTTTGTAACGACCTCCGAAATCGGTGCGGGGGCGATGGCATAACCCAAGCGCCAGCCTGTCATGGCGTGACTCTTGGATAAACCGAAAATTGATATTACCCTTTCGTCGTCATCAATGCTTTTTATACTGAAATGATTACCGTCGAAAACAAACTCCTCGTAAATTTCGTCGCTTAGAACGTATAAGTCGTGCTTGCGGGCCAGGGTATAAATACCCTCAAGCAGTTCGCGCGGAAATACTCCCCCGGTAGGATTGGCCGGCGTATTGATAACAATGGCTTTCGTCCTGGTGCTTACTAACTTTTTTAGCTCCTGCATGTCAGGCAAGAAACCTGTCTCGGGCTTTAGAGTATACGGTACCGGAGTTGCACCAAGAAAACCGATTATTGCTTTCGGGTTGTGCCAGGCGGGATCAGGAATAAGAACCTCATCACCCTGCTCCACCAGCGCCATGACTGTCGAGTCGAGGGCAGTTACGGCACCGGGGCAAACGGTAATATTATTTGCAGTAGCCTTAATGCCGTTTCGTTGTAAGAGTTTATGGCAAATCGCTTCCTGTAATTCCGGAATACCGCGGGCGGAGGTGTAGCCGGTAAAACCTCCTTGGATAGCTTCAATCCCTGCTTGGTTTATATATTCGGGAGTCGAAAAGTTGGGTTGACCCACCTCCAAGTGTATACAGCCCGGCGTCTGCCAGGCTAGTTCCATAATGTCGCGGATTTCGAAGGGAGGCATTGCTGCCGCCCGTGCGGCCATAGGCTTCATTTTTTCTTCCCCTTTATTATCTCTTTATTAGCACTGCTTTTATTATCTTTTCTATGCAGAAATAGA
Organism: Selenomonadales bacterium; assembly: GCA_029976065.1. Classification (GTDB taxonomy): domain Bacteria; phylum Bacillota; class Negativicutes; order Sporomusales; family UBA7701; genus Anaeroselena. The sequence continues at coordinate 15,086 of JARKNV010000082.1, read as the reverse complement.
AATCCTGCTAACTCCCTCTATGTATTTCAGTAAACATTATCTGATCAGGGCAAATGGGCCCAACCGGCCAAAGGCACTCGGGACACGGTGGCCGGCAGCGTAGATTTAAGGTTGTTGCTGAAGTGGGCGGCAGACGAAACCGGCCGGAGCATGGTGCTCCGGCCGGTTTCGCTGCTGATTCGAAAACGGTGAGGGCAGGGCGGCGATTGCCGTCCGCGGATAGAGGTCAGTCTTTGTAGGCGACAGCTTCTATCTCGATCAGGGCCCCCTTGGGAAGGTTCGACACTTCGACCGCGGCGCGGGCGGGACAGTCACTGCGGAAAAAATCGGCGTAGACGGCGTTAACGGTGGCAAAGTCGTCGATGTTTTTGAGGAAAACGTTCACCTTTACAACATCGCTTAAATCGTAGCCGCATTCGTGGAGAATGGCCTTGATATTCGTCAGTGACTGCCGGGTTTGTCCGGCGATTTCGTCGGCTGCAAATGCACCGGTGGCCGGATCGATCGGCAGCTGCCCGGACACGTACATGAAGTTTCCGGCCAGGACTGCCTGGGAGTACGGTCCGATTGCCGCGGGTGCCAAGCGGGTAGCAACGCATTTTTTCATGGGAGGTTCCTCTTTCCTTGCAGTTATTATTCGCCCGCGAGAAAGTCGAGGGCAAATTGCGCGTACAAACCGGCGGCGATGCCGAGGGCGTCTTCGTCGATGGCAAACCGGGGATGGTGGTGGGGGTAGTAGGCGAGCGCCGCGGTATTGCGGGAGCCTACGAAGGCGTATACCGCCGGCGCCTGGCGCGTATATCTGCTGAAGTCGTCGCTTGTCGGCACTTTTTCAAAGAGAACGAGGGCCTCCGGGCCGTAAAGCTTTTCGACGGAGCGCCTGGCAAGCGAGGACATCGCCGCGTTGTTTACCAGCGGCATGCCGCCGCCGGCAATGTATTCCACGCTTGCTTCCGCGCCGTAGGCCCTGGCGGTATTTTCAACGATCCGGGTGATTTTGGCCCTAAGCACCTCGCTAAGCTCGGCATTGAAGAATTTTATCGTTCCTTCCATGTAGGCTTCCTGCGCCAGGACGTTGAATTCGGTTCCGGACCGCAAAATCCCGATGGTTATGATCGCCGGGTCGAGGGCGTTCAGTTCCCTGCTGGCAATGGTCTGGAGGTTCATCACAATGGCTGAGGCGGCGACGAGGGAGTCTACGCCCAGGTGGGGCAGGGCGCCGTGTCCGCCCTTGCCGGTCACGCGGATCTTGACCCTGGCGGAGGCGGCCATTCTGACGCCGGCTTCGACCGATATCCTGCCGAGGTCGATATCGTTCCAGATGTGTATCCCCAGGATGCCGTCGACATCGTCCATGACCCCTGCGGCGATCAATGCTTCCGCGCCGCTCGGCCCCTTTTCCTCGGAGGGCTGGAAGATCAGCTTGATTGTGCCGTTCCAGTGCGATTTCGTTTCCGTGAGGATTTTGGCCGCGGTGAGCAGGCTGGAGGTGTGGCCGTCATGGGCGCAGGCGTGCATGACGCCGTCCGTTCTCGACCGGAAGTCGCAACCGGTTTGTTCCTGCAGCGGCAAAGCGTCGATGTCCGCCCGCAGGGCGACGGTTTTGCCGGGCAGCTTGCCTGCGATGATGCCGATGACGCCCGTTTTCAGCGGCCGCTGGTACGGGATGCCCAGCGTTTCCAGTTCGCGAATAATCCTGGCTGTCGTCGTAACCTCATTGCCGCTAATTTCCGGATACGAATGGAATTCGCGGCGCAGTTCCACGTTGTAGTCCTGATACTTTTTCGCCAGTCTTTTTATGTCCATGCGCTTGTCCTCTCGATGATTTACTTGGGCAGTTTGACTAAAACGGCCCGTAGCCTGTCGCTGTCGCGATATAGAGGATAATCATCGCCAGCACGGTCCAGATGACGCATAGCGGCATATACCATTTTACCCACTTCGTCCACGGGATGTTGCTGATCGCGATGGCGGCCATGAAGTACCCCGAGGTGGGTGTGAGCAGGTTTACGATGCCGTCGCCGAGCTGGAAGGCCAGCACGGCGGTTTGCCGCGTAACCCCGAGCAGGTCCGACAGGGGCGCCATGAGGGGCATGGTCACCGCCGCCTGTCCCGAACCGGAGGGAATAACGATACTCAGAAAGGCTTGCACAACCATCATGCCCGAGGCGACGACGGCGGGCGGGAAGTTCTCGATGGTCCCGGCGGCGAAGTAGGTGATGGTGTCGAGAATGTTGCCGTCGGCCATGACGACGGAGATTGCCCGCGCGATGCCGACTATCAGCGTTACGTACAGCATGCTTTTGGTGCCGTCGACGAACTCCTTGGCGAAGCCGTTGAGGGAAAACCCGCCGATCAAGCCGACGACGATCGCCATTCCCAGGAAAAGGGCCGAGTAATGGTTTAAGCCGAAGTTCCATTTCGTCACGCCTAAAATGAGGATGACGATCGCTGCGGCGAAGACGGCCAGTATTAATTTGCGACGGGCGGTGAACGCCGGTATTGCCTGTTCGTCTATCGACATGGACAGGGACAGGTTTTTGTCGGATTCGTACATGCTGCTGTCGGCGGGATTGCGCTTGAGTTTCCGGCAGTAGAGGTAGATGTAGACCATGCTGGTTAACATAAAAACAGTATAGGAAAAGACCCGGAAGGGTATGCCGGAAAAGGCCGGCAGGCCCGCGATGCCCTGGGCGATGATAAAGGCGGCGTTCATGAAAGCGTTCATAAAGCCGGCGGCGCCGCCGACCATGACGATGGCCGTGCCCACTATCGAGTCGAATCCCATCGCCAACGCGGCGGTGACGGCGATCGGCACGAAGGGTATCAGGCTTTCCGAGCTGCCTTTGAGGCCGAGAACGGAGCTGACGATCATGATGCCGAACACGACGATGTACGCCCTGCTGCCGGAGAAGGTTCTGATTGCCGAACCCAACCCGGCGTTGATGGCTCCTGTGACGTTAACCAGGTGGATGGCGGCCCCGAAAATCAGCATAAAGGTGGTGAGGGACGCCGCTTCGATAAGGCCGCGGGGCACCGCCATCAACATGTTGAACAGATTGACCGGCGTTTGTTTTACATAATGAAAGGAGGCCGGATTTACCACCATTCTTCCGGCCGCATCCTTTACTTTGTCGAAGGCGCCGGCAGGAATGATATATGTGCATAGTGTCGCCAAAACAATCAGAAAGAACAAGATGATGAGGGTATCGGGCAATTTAAGGGCGAGCTTTTTCTTTTCCGCCTGCTGTTCTGTTTTTTCCACGGTAATCAACTCCCGCAATAATTTGTTGTCGGTATATACCGACCTTTTGCTTTTTTCACCTCCAGGCAAATTAATTGGCGGGGAATAGCGGGTGCCTTGCTTATATGAATAACTCCGGATTGTTCTTGAAGCCGTGCGAGGTTGCGATGAGCAGGACGTTGGCTTCCGGGGCGAGCTTTTTTTCTTTGACCGACTTGATGAGGCCGCCGAGAATCAGCGCCGACGACAGTTCGAGATAGAAGCCGTATTTGGCGAGCCGCCGCACGTTTTGCACCGCTTCGTCCTGCGGTATGCTTACGGCGAAGCCGTCGGTCTTTTCGAGGGCCAGCTTGGATTGGTAGGTCACGGTGCCGCCGCCGATGGATGCGGTCAGGGGGGTGTCCCCTTCGTAGTGGGTCCGGTAGTCTTCGCCGGCCAGGACCTTTTCGAGCCGCGGCAAGGGTTCGACCGCCACCAGTCTCGGCAGCTTCGCGATGTTCCCCAGCTTGCGCAGGTCGGCGAAGCCTTCGTAGATTCCCCACAGCAGATCGCCGCGGGCAACGGGGACGAAAATGAAATCCGGCAGGTTGTCTTTGCATTCCTCGTAGATCTCGTAGGAAATCGTCTTGTAGCCCTGAATGCCGTAGCAAGAGCTGCCGACGGGGGGGGCGATCATATTGGTGGCCGGATACCAGCCTTCTGTTTCCACTTTGGCGCGCAGATAGTCCCAGCGGGCCTGAGGTGTTTCCATAATGACAAGATCCGCCCCCGCAGCCAGGATGGAGGCTTTCCAGATGGGGGTGACGGCCGGTGTCGAAACGATCTTGCATGCCAGCCCGGCGGCGGCCGCGTAAACCGCCAGGGATACGCCCTCGTTGCCGCTCGAGGCGGCGGCAACGGTTGTTCTGCCTGTCTGCAACGCCCTGGCGACAATGAAGGGGTTCATCCTGTCCTTGTGAGAGCCGGTGGGGTTCTGGAATTCATTTTTGATACCGACGTTTTGCAGGCCCAATTCCGCGGCGAGGCGGGGCACGGATACGAGCGGGGTATCACCTTCGCCCAGGGTCGGGAACTGCTCGTAGGGCAAGAATTCGCTGTAGCGCAGCAGGCCTTTTTGGGCGCCGTTCACCGCGGCCTTGCCGGCGTAGCGCAAGGAGACGCTCGCGTTTTCCCCCTTCGCCAAGCAATGGGGGCAGCCGAAAAAATAATCGCCAATGGCGAGATCGCTATTGCATTTGAGGCAGTACATCGATGCGACTCTGCTGTTCATTACGGTCATCAAAGCATCTCCTTAGCACCGTCAGGCTGATTCTGGCAGTATGGTTTCAGTATACATGAGGAGTGATGTTTTGTATAATGAAACTAAATCGTGATATCGATGCGATTTTTCGATAACAAGGAGGTGGGAGATTTGGATATCGAGACGTTAAAAACGTTCATTACTTTGGCCAATCTGGCCAATTTCTCGAAAACCGCCGAACAGCACCGGGTGGTTCAGTCAACGGTAACAAACAGGATCAAAGAGCTGGAGAACGAGGTGGGGAAACCGTTATTCCTCCGCGACCGGAAGAGCGTGACGCTGACGAACGCCGGCCAGCATTTGCTGCAGTACGCCCAGAAGATAGTCGCTTTGAAGGAAACCGCTGCGGCGGAACTAAGCATGCTCGGCGCCTATGCGGCGATCCTCCGCATCGGCTCGGTTCACACCCTGTACGACTGTCACCTGCATAATTATATTTCCGCCTACATGGACCGCCATAAAGACGTTGCGGTGAAGGTCGTTCTCGATCATGCCGGAAAGCTGCTCCAACATCTCCATGACGATATCATCGATATCTGTTTCTGCTATCGGGCCGTAACCTCTTCCCAGTTCCTCTGCCTGCCGTTTGAGCTGGATGAATTCATCCTGGTCACCGGCGGCAATAATGATACCTATCCGCAGGGGATAGAAAGCAGCGAATTGAAAAACCTTACCATGCTATTTTCCGATCTTATCACGATCGTGCCGCAGAGCTGGTTTTCGGCGGTGTTCCCGAAATATTACACTTTCCCGCTGGAGATAGATGTCGGCAGCAAGCTGATTCCCTTCCTCGAGGACGGGCGGGGCTACTGTTTGCTGCCGCGCAGCGCCGTGCGGAAGGAACTGGCCAGCGGTTCGCTGGTGGAGATCAGCGTGCTGGATGCGCCGCTCCCCCAAGCGCAAAGCTATCTCGTTCTCAACCGGAAGAGCACGAAGCTGAAGGCGGTCCAAAACTGGTTTGCCCTCACCGGCAAAGGCCACTGCGCGCGGGAGGAGGCGATCGGGGGCGGGGCTGTGACTTGAAGGGTGCCGGAAAGGTCGCGTGGCGTGACGATAATTATAAAGGAAGCCTCGTCCGCCGGAACATGGACGAGGCTTCCTTTGCGTATAGGTATGCGGCAGGCGACCGGGCGGACGAAGGCGGCGAAAAGCGCCACCGGCCGCTCAAGGAGCTTTTACAGCGAGGCCAATTCTTTTTTCATGCGCTGATATTCTTCGACCGACAGTTCGCCTTTGGCGTACCGCTGCTTCAGGATGAGCTCGGCTTTCCGTTCGCCGGTGTACTGCGTCGCCCCCGAGAACAGGGAGCGGAACAGCCAGATCACCGCCAGGATCATCATCGCCGCGAAGGCGACGTGGACAACGACGCCCAGCGCGATTGGCAACCAGCTCAACGGGCCGTTCCAGCCGTACATCATCATCATGGGGAACCACCTCCTCTTGTTGGCTTCATTGTAGCTCCCGGGTATGAAGAACCCGTGAAGGAAGTGTGAGGTTCCTGCGAAAGCACAATCTTTTCATCCTTTCTTCACAACTTCTTCATACTTTGCTGGTAAAGTAAAGAAAAAAGCGGAAAATGGGGAATGGACGATGAAGAAAAGCATCATACTGCTCGTGACCGTATTGTTTATCGGCATCTTCGCCGTGGATGCCGCCTGGCACGGACCGGCCGCGGCCTATGCCGCCGCGCAGGAGGCCGGCGGCGAGGCGGAGCAGCCGAAGGATAAGGAAAACCAGGGCGGTGGCGGCGGCCATCTGGGCCACCACTAGAAGCTTGCAGGGCGGAGGGATAACGCGATGGGGCAGTTCAAGGTGCTGATCGTTGACGACGACATCAAGATAACGAAGCTCCTGAAAAGTTATTTCGACAAGGAAGGGTTCGTGACATATCTGGCCCATGAGGGGACGGGCGTGGCTGCGCTGGTCAGGGAGAAGGAGCCGGATATCATCGTCCTCGACCTCATGCTGCCGGGGATGGACGGGTACGAGGTGACGCGCAGGCTCAGGCGCGACAGCGAGGTTCCCATCCTGATGCTAACCGCGAGGGACGAGGAGACCGACCGGCTGATCGGCCTGGAGATGGGCGCCGACGATTACGTGACCAAGCCTTTCAGCCCGCGCGAGGTTGTGGCGAGGACGAAGGCCATCCTGCGCCGGACGCGCAAGGCGGCCGCCCAGGCGGAGATCGTCAGGGTGGGCGAACTCGCCATCGACAGCGAGCGCCATCTGGTGAAGAAGGGGACGACGACGCTCGAATTGACGCCGACGGAGTTCAAGATTCTCGATCTGCTGGCCGGCAGCGTCAACCGGGTCTTCACCAGGCTGCAGATCGTGGAACGGGTGCAGGGGTATGCTTTCGACGGCTATGAGCGGACGGTGGACGCGCATATGAAGAATCTGCGCCGCAAGCTCGAGGACAACCCCAAGGAGCCCCGCTACATCCAGACGGTGTACGGGGTGGGCTACCGGCTGTCCGGTGAGGGCGAGTGAGAACGAGCATCACCTACCGGATCACCGGGCTGATGTTTCTGCTCATCGCCCTGACGGTCTTCCTGCTCGTGTACCTGGCGAACCAGCAGATGACCGACCTTTTCCAGGACTATGTGGGTCAGACCGGCCATATGATGCATATGGGCATGGGGCAGCAGGAGCGCGAGTTCCTGGCGTCCGTCCACCAGGCGCTGATCTGGGTGGGGGCCGGGATTATGATCGTCGGGCTGGCGACGAGCTACGCCCTGGCCCGCAGCATCACCGTGCCGCTGAGGACGCTGAGCGGGGCGGTGCAGGAGATTGCCCGCGGCAATTACCGCCAGCGGGTCGTGATCGATTCCGGGGACGAGGTGGAGCAGGTGGCCAGGGCCTTCAACGGCATGGCCGAGTCGCTGGAGACGAACAATCAGCTGCGCAAACGGCTGTTGGCCGACATCGCCCACGAGCTGAGAACCCCGCTGGCCGTTATCCAGGGCAACCTGGAGGGGATGCTGGACGGGGTGGTGGCGATGGACAGGGAGCAGGTCAATTCCCTTTACGAGGAAACCGTCCAGCTCAACCGCCTGATCGGCGAGCTGCGCGACCTGTCGCTGGCCGAGGCCGGGCAGCTCGTTCTCGATAAGCAGCCGACCGACATCGGCCAGCTGGTGGCGCGGGCGCTGAGCATGATAAAGCCGCTGGCGGACGAAAAGGGGGTCGTCGCGGAGAGCGCCCTGACCGACGTGCCGCCGGCGGAGGTCGACGCCAGCCGGATAAACCAGGTGATCTACAACCTTCTGACCAATGCTATCCGCTACACGCCTGCCGGGGGACGGATCGTCGTGGCCGCCGGCCAGGTCGAGGGCGGCAAGGCCGGCTGGCTCAAGCTGAGCGTCAGCGACACCGGCCAGGGCATTGCCGCCGAGGATTTGCCGTTCATCTTCGAGCATTTCTACCGGGCCGACAAGTCGCGGGCCAGGAGGAGCGGCGGCTCGGGCATCGGCCTGGCGGTCGTCAGGCAGCTGGTCGAGGCCCATGACGGCTGGGTGGATGTGGAGAGCGCCCCCGGGAAGGGCAGCACTTTTTACGTTTATCTGCCGCTTGGCGGTCAAAAATAAGCGATACCGTATTACAGGCAGCCGGCAAGACCGGCTGCTTTTTCATGCCCGCAAAAGAGCACAAAGTCTGCAGGATTTCTTCATAAGTTCTTCACAAGGTGCCGGTAAGATAGTAACTAGCAACGCGTCCGCAAAAAACCGGATGCCGTACAAACGGGGTGATATGCGGTGATGCTTATTCTTCTGGCGATAAACGTGCTGTTTCTCGCCTATGTGGTCAAACGGCTGAGCAGGATGGAGCTACATAAGTGACGGAGGGAAGAACATGGAAAAGCGGAGCACGGACGAAACGACCAACCAAAGCCACCCTTGCCGCAAGCACGCGGGCATCGGCCACCTGCTGATGATGGCGCTCTGCTGCCTGGCGCCGCTGGCGGCGGTTTTCGCACTCAACAGGCTGGGCTACGACGGGGCGGCCGGGTACCTGCTGCTGCTGCTCTGTCCGCTTATGCACCTGTTCATGATGCGGGGCGGACACGGCGGCAGGACGAGGGGATAAAGGAGGAAGGCAGATGAATTTGCAAAGATGTCGCGCTTTTACGGGGCTGCTGGCGGCCCTGGTTATGGCGGCCAGCGTCGCCCCCGCGTTCGCGGCCGACGCGCTGTCGCTCGGCGAGGTGGTGGACGCGGCGATGAACAGGAACCCGTCGGTCACCGAGGCCCAGAAGCGCTGGGAGGAAAAGGACAACAGGATACTGTCCGCCCGGTCGCTGGCCAATCCGCAGCTTGGGGTGATGAAGGACGATATCCCCCGGGGAACGCTCGGCCCCGGCCAGGCGATGATGACGGAGTACAGCATAACCCAGGAGGTCATGAACCCGGCCAAGCTGAGGCTGATGGGCAGGATGGCGGAGAGCGACGCCGCCATGGCCAAGGGCAATTATCTCGATAAGAAGCTGCAGGCGTACATCGACGCCAAGCAGGCGTACTACGACCTGCTGTACGCCTCCCAGGCGCTGGCGATCGGCCGGGAGAACCAGCAGCTGATGGGTCAGCTGGCCAAGCTCGCCCAGGTGAACTACTCGACCGGCATGGTGCCGCTGCAGGACACCCTCAGGGCCCAGACCGAGTACTCCAAGATGACCACCGACCTTATCAATATGGCGGGCATGGAGGCGGTGGCCCGGGCGAAGCTCAACGTGGCCATGGGCCGGCCGGCCGACGGCGAGCTGGCGGTGAAGGAAGAGTTCAGCGCCCCGCCGCCCAACTTCGACCCGGCGGCGCTGCAGGCTCAGGCGCTGAGCGAACGGCCGGCGCTGCAGGGGATGGCCGCGCAGGTGGCGATGGCCGAGAGCGGGGTGAAGTTGGCGAAGAAGCAGGCCAGCCTGCCCGATCTCCAGCTGTCGCTCGGTTATAAGGATTACCGGGGCGATATGACTGAGGATACCTGGAAGGTGGGCGTGATGTTCATGCTGCCGCTTTGGGGCGGCAGGAACCAGGCCGATATCCGCGCGGCCGACGCCGGCCTGGCGGCCAGCAAGGCGTCGCTCGACAGCATGAAGAACATGGCCGGGCTGGATGTGCAGATGGCCCTCACCGACGCCCGGACGGCCTGGAGCCAGATCGATCTGTACAAGAACACCATCGTGCCCCAGGCCGAGCAGTCCTACGAGGCGGCGGTCGTGGCCTATACGAACGGCAAAGCGGATTTCATGGCGGTGCTCGACGCCGTCACCACGCTGAAGAACGCCAAGCTCGGCTACTACAAAGCCCGGATCGACTACGAGAAAGCGGCCGCCAACGTGGAGAAGGCGGTCGGCAAGCCCCTGTTCGCCAGCGCCGGTCAGTAAGCAGACAGATTAGCGGAAATGGAGAGGACGAGATGACGATGGATTGGATCAAGGCCAACAAGTGGGTCGTGGCGGGCGTGATCGTCGCCCTGGCGGCGGCCGGCGGCTGGTGGGGCTACGGCAAATTCGCCGCCCGGAAAGCGGCGCCGGTTGCGCAGCAGGCAGCGGAGAGCGGCCACGCCGGCCACGGCGCGGCGGCCGACGTGGTCAGGCTGGACGCCAAGGGCCGCCAGCTGGCCGGCGTGCAGACGGCCACGGTGGCCAAGCGGCAGTTAACCAAGGATATCAGGACGACCGGCAAAATCGCCCTCAACGAGAGCAGCCGCGCCTTCATCACCTCGCGGGTGGAAGGGCGGATCGACGAGCTGTACGTGACCGCCGAGGGCCAGTACGTCGCTCCCGGCCAGGCGATCGCCGCCATATACAGCCCGACCTATATCGCGGCCCAGGAGGAGTACCTGCTGGCCCTCGACAGCGTCGAGAAGCTGCGCGGCGCGAGCCGCGAGGTGGTTCAGCTCAACAACAGGCTGCTTGAGGCCGCCGGGCGCAAGCTCATCCTCCTCGGCATCCCCGCGGGGGATATCGAGCATCTGGCGCATACCCGCCAGGCCAATAATGCCATGATTATCCGCGCCCAGTTCGGCGGCACGGTGATGGAGAAAAACCTGCTCCCCGGCGCGTACGTCATGCCGGGCGACAAGCTTTTCACCCTATCCGACCTGTCCAGCGTATGGCTGAACGCCGACGTGTACGAGAACGACATCGCCGCCGTGCAGGCCGGGCAGCAGGTGCAGGCCACGACCGCCGCCTATCCGGGCGAGACGTTCGGCGGGGTGGTGACCTTCGTAAATCCGGTGCTCGACGACGCCACCCGGGCGGTCAAGGTCCGCGTCGAGATGGCCAACCCCGACGGCAAGCTCAAACCCAACATGTTCGTGAACGCCTCCCTGGGCGTGCCGCTCGGCGAAAGCCTGGCCGTTTCGGTCTCCAGCCTGATCGACACCGGCACGCGCAAGGTGGTGTACGTGGCCCAGAACGAGGATACCTTCGTGAAGCGCGATATAACCACCGGCCAGGAGGCCGACGGCTACATCCAGGTGCTGTCCGGCCTGCAGCCGGGCGAAACGGTCGTGACCGCCGCCGCCTTCCTGATCGACTCGCAGACCCAGCTCGGCAGCTTCGGCGGCCATGCCGGCCACGGCGGCGGCAAGGCCGGCGGCGCGCCGGTCCCGACGACAGCCCCGGCGGCCGCGCCGCAGAGCGCCCCGGCTGCACCTGCTAATGAGCATTCCGGCCACAGCGGCCATTAAGGGGGGGAGGATAATGCTTAACAGGCTGATCGAATTCTCCCTCAAGAACCGGGTTATCATCGTCGTCCTGGCGATGCTGACGGTGATGTGGGGCATCTTCGTCCTCCGCGATACGCCGATCGACGCGTTTCCCGACCTGAGCGAGAACCAGGTGCTGGTGTACGCCGACTGGATGGGCCGCGGCCCGCAGGAGGTGCAGGACCAGGTGACCTATCCGCTGGAGACGGCCCTCCGCGGCTTGCCCGACGTCAAGGACGTCCGCTCGTCGTCGTCGTTCGGCTTCTCGATGGTGACGGTCATCTTCGAGGACGGGGTCGATCCCTACTTCGCCCGCCAGGTGGTCAACGAGAAGGTGCAGCAGGCCATCCCGCGCCTGCCGCGGGGCGTGCAGCCGGCCCTCGGGCCGGTGAGCACGCCGATGGGCCAGGTGTTCATGTATACGGTCGAATCCGACCGCCACAACCTGGCCGAGCTCAGGACGATCCAGGATTTCCTCATCAAGCCGCAGCTGAGCGCCGTGCCCGGCGTGGGCGAAATCGCCAGCATCGGCGGCTACGTCCTCCAGTACCAGGTCAACCTCGACCCCAACCTGATGAAGGCTTACCGGGTGAGCGTCGGCCAGGTGTTCGCCGCCGTGGGCGCCAACAACGCCAACATCGGCGCCAAGGTGGTGGAGCAGAACGGCCAGGAATACGTCATCCGCGGCCTCGGCCTCATCCAGTCGGCGGACGACATCGCCAACATCGTCATAACCCAGAACAACAACGTGCCGGTGTACGTGAAGAATGTGGCCCGGGTGACGCTGGGGCCGGATTTCCGGCGCGGGGTGCTGACCAAGGACGGCCAGGAGGCGGCCGGCGGCATCGTCATCCAGCGGATGGGCGAGAACACGCTCGACGTTATCGACGCGGTCAAGGCGAAAATCGCCGCGATTCAGCCGACGCTGCCCGAGGGCATGAAGATCGAGCCGTTCTACGACCAGACCGACCTGGTGAAGAAGGCGGTCAATACCCTCAACCGGGCGCTGGCCGAGGAATTCATCCTCGTGTCGCTGATCGTCTTCCTGTTCCTCGGCAACTTCAAGTCCAGCCTCATCGTCACGAGCGCCATCCCCCTCGGCATCCTCATCGCCCTCATCTGGATGAAGGGCATCCACCTGTCGGCCAACCTGATGTCCCTCGGCGGCATCGCCATCGGCATCGGCGTCATGACCGACGCGGCCATCGTCATGGTGGAGAACGTTTACCGCCACCTGGCCGAGGACGGCGGGCGGCGGAACATCGTCGAGGTTACGCTGGAGGCGGCCAAAGAGGTGGCGGTGCCGATCTTTTTCTCGATAACGATCATCATCGTCACCTTCCTGCCGGTGTTCACCATGACCGGCACCGAGGGCAAGATGTTCAGCCCCATGGCCTGGACGAAGACCTTCGCCATGACCGGCTCGCTCATCCTCGCCTTCACCCTCGTGCCGGTGCTGTGCACCCTGCTCCTTCGCGGCAGGATCAAGGAGGAGGGGACGTGGCTGGTCCGCAAGCTGCATCAGTTGTACGTGCCGGTTCTCAAAAGCGTCATCCGGCACCGCAAGATCACGATTATCGTGGCGGTGATCGTCATGGTCGCCGGCTTCGCCCTCCTGCCGTTCATCGGCACGGAATTTATGCCGGCCCTCGACGAGGGCACCTTCCTGGTCATGCCGACGATGCTGCCGAGCGTGTCGCTGACCGAGGCCACCGAGGCGGCCAAGAAGATGGATAAGCTCATCATGGAGGTGCCGGAGGTCGCGATGTCGGTCGGCAAGGTCGGCCGGGCCGAGTCGGCCATGGACCCGGCGCCGATCAACATGATCGAGACGATCGTCACGTTAAAGCCCAAGGACGAGTGGCGGCCGGGGCTGACGAAGGCGGATATCGAGCATGAGATGGCCACCAGGCTGGCCGCATTGCCCGGGCTAAACCAGGCGTACACCCAGCCGATCGCCGGCCGCCTCGCGATGCTGACCACCGGCGTGCGCACCGAGCTCGGCCTGAAAATCTACGGCGACGACCTCGCCGTCCTCCAGCAGAAGGCGTTCGAAATCGAAAAACTGCTGGCGACCGTGCCCGGCACGGGCGACCTGCTGGCGGAGCGAATTTTCGGCGCCCCCTACCTGGAGGTGCAGGTCGACCGCGATAAGGTGGCCCGCTACGGCCTCAACATCAGCGAGGTCCAGGACGCCCTCGAACTGGCCATCGGCGGCCGGGCGGCGACGACGACCATCGAGGGCCGCAAGCGATTCGACGTGCTTGTCCGCTACAACCGCGACAACCGCGAGAATATCGATGCCATGAAGAATATCCTCATCCCGGTGTCCAGCGGCGGAGTCAAGGCCGCAGGCAACGGGGGAGGAGGGATGGGCGGCATGGGCGGCGGTCCGGCCCCGGCGGCCGCGGCGCCCGGCGGCGCCTACATCCGCCTTGGCGACGTCGCCCAGTTCCGGGTGGCGGACGGCCCGTCGATGATCAGCAGCGAGAGCGGCACCTACCGGGTCATCGTCCAGCTCAACACCCGCGGCCGGGACGTCGTGGGCTACGTGGACGAGGCCAATAAACTGATCAGGGAGAAGGTCGACCTGCCGCCGGGCTACTCCATCCAGTGGACCGGCCAGTACGAGAACCAGCAGCGGGCCAAGAGCCGCCTGGCGGTGGTCGTACCGCTGGCCGTAATCCTCACCTTCTTCCTCCTGTATATGACCTTCAACTCCGCCAGAGATTCGCTGCTCATCCTCCTCAACGTGCCGTTCTCGCTCATCGGCGGCATCGTCGCCATCTGGGCGTCCGGCATGTACCTGACGGTGGCGGCGGCGGTCGGCTTCATCGCCTTGTTCGGCATCGCCGTGCAGAACGGGGTCATCATGGTGACCTATATCAACCACCTCCGCGAGCACAAGCCGCTGGAGGAGGCGATCATCGAAGGCGCGGTCACGAGGCTGCGGCCGGTCATGATCACCGCCCTGGTCGCCAGCATCGGCCTCTTCCCGCTGATCTTCTCCACCGGCACCGGCGCCGAGGTGCAGCGGCCGATGGCCACCGTCGTCGTGGGCGGCCTAGTGACCGCCACCATATTGACCCTGGTCGTGCTGCCGAGCATTTACTACGTGTGGAACGAGCGGCGCGAGCGGAATCAGGCCCAGCATGAATCAGCGTAATAAACGGAGGAAAGTACAATGAAGAAAACAAAACTCACCGTTCTCGCCCTGGCCCTTGTCCTCGCCCTGGCCTTTGTCGCCGGCTGCGGCGGGAACGAGCAGCCCAAGCCCCAGGCGCAGGCCCAGCAGCCGCAGAAGCAGCAGGACGCCCACGCGGGCCATGTGATGCCGGCCGGCGACCCGCTGCCGCTGATGAAGGATATGGAGAAAGGCCTCCAGGATATGACGAAGCAGGTGAAGGCCGGCCAGATGATGGATGCCCAGAAGTCCGCCGGCCAGCTGGCGAGCCTGGCCGACAAGGTCATGCCCCATATGAACGACGCCGCTGCGCAGGCGGGGCTGAAGAAGGCCGCCGGCGAGCTCAGGGATTCGGTCGGCGGCGCCAAGGTCGACCAGACGGTGGTCGAGGGCAAAATGAAAGCGATGCAGGAGGCGAGGGCCCAGGCGATGAAAAACCTCCAGGCCGGGTCGCACAACCACTAAACGTATCGGAACCGCCTTCTCCCAGGGAGCGGTCGCGATCGGCGACCTGAACGACGCCTACTTCGCGGCCCGCTACTACGGAGCCAAACGGGTAGGATACCGGGGCGGCCAAAATTACACGGCTTTTCCATAATCCCTTCATAAGATCTCCATATCGTTTGGCTATAATGAAATCAAACAACCGAGGA